>NZ_JBIWMV010000028.1:0-117216 GCF_044766845.1 Streptomyces sp. NPDC101776
GCAAAGCCCCAGGCGAACCCGCCAGCAGCCGCCGCCCGCCGGTCGTCGTCACCCTGAACAACCGGTGGCACGACCACTAAAGCAACGGCATTGCCTTTAAGGCAGTGGGGGAGGTTGCCGAGGGCGGTGCATGTCCGGGGTGACGCCTTCCGGCGGATGATCGTCTCCGGCCGCGAGGACTACGTCCCCGGTGCGGGCGGCGAGGGCGAGTCCCAACTCCGCTTGCGGTACCGGCTGTCGGCGGCCACGGCGGACACGTACGCGGAGGCCGGTTTCACGGCGGTCGTCCAGGACGTGGTGCTGGGCGCGGAGTTGCCGACGTACGTCGACCTGATCCGCACCCGCCCCCTGCACGTGATCGTCCTCGCGCCGACCCCGGCGACCGTGACGGCACGGGAGGCGGGCCGGGCGAAGAAGGGCTACGGCGCGTGGACGGTCGAGGAGTTGGACGCCGGGCTGCGGACGGAGACCCCGCGCATCGGCTTGTGGCTGGACAGCTCCGGGCTCACGGTGGGGGAGGCGGTGGACGCGATCGTCGAGGGACGGGAACGTTCCCGGGTGGTCTGAGCGTCTGAGGGGGTGAGGACGTTTCGGACGATTCGCGTTCTCCACTGCCCTGCGCGGCGTTCGCGATGCGTTTCCGATCCGCTTCCGATGTGTTTTCGCTGGTCAGGGCGATTGTCAGTGGTGCCGCGTAGTGTCTTGGGCAGTGGGGACGACAGCGGGACACGGGTGCCACACGGGGGAAGATTCATGCACGGGGGACTAATGAGCAGGACCGGCGTCGCACAGGGCTACGGCTCTTCGGCGATCACGATCACTTTGACCGAGGACGACCTCGATCCGTACATCACGCACGCGTCGACGCGCCGCTGGCTGACAGGTCCCGGACTGCCGGGCGACAGCGCCCTGTTGACGTTCGAGGAGCTGCGCAGGGAGGGCCTGCGGACGGTGGCGGACTCGCTGGGCGACCCCGGCTCGCTGGCCGAGGAGCTCCGGGACCAGCTGGTCATAGGCGCGCTCCGGGGACCCGACGGCGGGGAGGCGGAGTCGATCCTGCTGGACGGCGAGACGGACGAGATCGCGACGACGTACTTCTTCCACGACCGCCCGGACCTGATGGAGATCGGCCCGCTGGCCCCGTCGATCGAGACGCTGACCCGCTTCACGACGACGACGGACGAACTGACGGGCCTGCGCGGCCAGTTCGCGTCATACGAGGGCCGGCACGGTACGAAGACGGCGGCGGAGGCATCACGCCAACTGCTCGCGGTGTTCGAGTCGGAGACGGACGGCGAGGTGCCCCCGTTCTGGAAGGCGGCGGCCCTGATCCGCCCGCTCGCCCTGGTCGCGGGCCCGGGCACGACATCGGGGCTGACCCTCGACATCCCGGCCCGCCTGCTGGACCAGGAGTTCGGCCAGGGCACGGTCGCGCGCTTCGAAGAGGTCGACTTCCCCGCCACGCTCACGCACGAACCGACCCGCGGCTTCCTGCGCCAGACGGGCCTGCCCGAGGACGCGTTCCTCTTCCAACTGGACACGGACGTCCCGCTCCCCACCCTCGCCGAGTTCTACGAGGACGCGCCTGCCGAGGAACTCCCGCCCCGCGCCGAGCAGTTGATCCGCCTCGGCTACCTCCTGGAGGACAACAGCCTGGTGGTGGACGGCGCGACGGGCGAGATCCTGACCTGGAGCGAGCCGGAAGCGACACTGGCTCCTCTCAACACGGACGTCTCGACCCTCGCCTTCACCCTCTGGCTGCTCCACCGCGAGAAGGCGATCGACGCGGACCTGTCGGGCGAGCTGACGGCCGAGGCGTACGACCAGTTGGCGACGACGATGCTCCAGACGCTGTCCTCGGTGGACCCGACGGGGACGGCCGCCCGGACAGCCGACCGCCACCACCCGCACTACTGGACGGAGGCGTTCCAGGACGAGGCGAGCGGGGTGCTCTGAGGGGCAGGTGGCTGTGGGGGCGGCCGGGTCACGCCTGGGCGGGGGATTCGGCGGGAACGGCGGCATCGAACGCGGCGTCCTGCAACGCCGTGATGCGCTCGATCACGAGCCCTGCCAGCAGGGCCGCCGCGACCATGAGGACCTCCTCCACCACGAGGAGGGTCATGGAGCCCGGGGCCAGCCGCCCCGCGAACCCGAGCACCAGCGAGTGCGCGATCCAGGCGACCCACCAGGCATTCACCAGGGTCGTGTCCCGCTTCGCCGCCCACGACGGGGAGCTCGCGCGCCCGATGTCGAGGACGACTTGGCGAGGGACGAAGAGGTGGGCGAACGGAACGAACCACATGCCGATCGTCCGGCCCCGACTCGGAACCGCGGCCTCGGGCGACAACTCCTCGGCGTTGCGCCGGACTTGGGCGAGCCACACGAGGAACAGCACGATCGCGAGAGTCGTCACGTACACGAAGACCATGGAGGCGAAGCCCGACTCGGACGTATCGGTGTCGTGCAGGTAGCGATCCCGCACAGCCACCGTACGGAACACGTCCGTCACGGCGGCCGCGGCTATCGCCACCTGTGCGGAACGGACAAGGAGCCGGGGGGCTTTGCGGGCGGTACTCGTCATCGTCTCTCGGCCTGTCTCGGGGCGGGTGCGTGCGACTGCGGCGGGCGCCGGGGCTGAGTGATCATAGGGTCTGGGTGCCGCACGCGAGTACGATTTCCGAGCCCTTTCCGGTCGGGATCATCGCGGGTCGAGTGTGGCCGGTCAGCCTGCCGTGGCGCTCTGCGTGGCCTGCGCCCGGACGAACCCGTGGCTCCGCTCCACCTTCGCCACATGCAGCGTGTAGCTCTGGTACCACTCGGCCTGCCCGCGCTTCTGCGCCGCACGGTGCTCGACGTCGGTCCGCCACTCCGTGAGGGCGTCGGCGTCCCGGAAGTACCCGACGGTGATCCCCAGCCCACCCGGAGTCTGGGCATGGTCCATCCCCAGGAACCCGGGGATGGCCTTCACGAGCTCTTCCATACGCGCGTTGGTCTCGCGGTAGTCGCTCTGGTCCTGGGTCCGCACCGTAGTGAAGACAGCCGCGTAGTACGGGGGTTCAAAGGCCTTGACGGGCGTGACGGGTACCTCGGAGTCGTCGCTCATGGCGGCACTGTAAGGGAGACGCCGAACTCATCAAGGAATACTGGCCAGTTGAGGCCCCGCGTCACCCCGGGTCTGCCGGTCGGCCGCCTGCCGCCTGCTGTCTGTCGTCTCGGTACTGTGACGTCGTATGACGGACACCGAGATCGAGATCACCGCGGACCTGGTCCGTGACCTGCTGCAGGAGCAACATCCAGATCTTGCGGGGCTGTCCATCCGTGAGGTCGCGGGCGGCTGGGGCAACCAAATGTGGCGCCTCGGCGACGAGTTGGCCGTACGCATGCAGCGTATGGACCCCACCCCGGAACTCCAGCTAAACGAGCGGCGGTGGCTCCCCGTGCTGGCCCCGCGCCTGCCGCTCCCGGTGCCGACGCCGGTGCGGTTCGGCGAACCGTCCGAGCGCTTCCCCAAGCACTGGACCGTGATGACGTGGGTTCCCGGCGAGCCGCTGGACCACGGCTCGATCAGCCGCGGCGCCCACGCGGCCGACACACTGGCCGGTTTCCTCCGGGCGCTCCATGTGGAGGCACCCGCCGCGGCGCCGATCGCCACGGACCGCGGTGCCCATCCCAAGGACTGCACGGAGGGCTTCGAGAACTTCCTCCGGGCCGTCGCCCCCGACGGCATCGCCCCCGACGTGCGGGCCGTCTGGGACGACGCGGTCGCCGCTCACGCGTGGGAGGGCCCTCCGGTGTGGGTGCACGGCGACCTCCACCCCGCGAACGTCGTCGTCTCGGACGGAACGCTCTCGGGCATCGTCGACTTCGGCGCCCTGTTCGCCGGCGATCCGGCGTGGGACCTCGCCGCCGCATGGCTGCTGCTCCCCGTGGGCACCGCCTCGCGATTCTTCGACATCTACGCGGACGCGGACGAGGCGACGATCCGACGAGCCCGCGGACTGGCCGCCATGAAGAGCCTCTTCCTGATGCTCATGGGGCAGAACGGGGACAGGGGCCTGCCCGGCGGCAAGCCGAACTGGGGACCTGTGGGCCGGTCGGCACTTGACCGTGTTCTGCTGGGCCTCTGACGGAAGTCCCAGACAGCGAAAGCCTCGTCCGATCCAAGAACACGCAGATCAGACGTACTGGTGGAGGCCGTGGCGGGAATCGAACCCGCGTAACTCGCTTTGCAGGCGAGTCCCTAAACCACTCGGGCACACGGCCGTGATCGGTGAGTCGACCGTAGGGGCGGGTGGTGGGTCCGGGCAAGGGGGCCGGGGGTGGTGCAACGGGACTGCCATGCCGCGTTCATGAACGGTGGGGCGGGGCCCAAGGTCGTACGACCAAGGTCTCAGTGGTGGACCGTCTTCCGACAGGGGTCAACCGGGGCTGTGGACCTTACGCTGGCGGGCATGACCGTCCTTGAACCTCGTGACGCCGGCATCACGGACACCGCCCCTGACCTGGCCGACGAGTGCGACGACTCCGTGTTGGGGCGGTCGCATCGGGCGCTCAGTGTCGGGATCGTGTCCGTCGTTCTGCTGATCGCCTTTGAGGCAACGGCGGTGGGGACGGCGATGCCGACTGCCGCTCGGGAGCTGGGCGGGGTGTCGTTGTACGCGTTCGCGTTCTCCGGGTACTTCACCACCAGCCTGTTCGGGATGGTGTTCGCCGGGCAGTGGTCGGACCGGCGGGGGCCGCTCGGGGCGTTGACCACCGGGATCGGGGCCTTCGCCGCCGGGCTGGTGGTGGCCGGGACCGCTCAGGTCATGTGGGTGTTCATCCTGGGGCGGGCCGTGCAGGGGCTGGGGGGCGGACTGGTCATCGTCGCGCTCTACGTCGTCGTCGGGCGGGCCTACTCCGAACGGTTGCGGCCCGCCATCATGGCCGCGTTCGCCGCGAGTTGGGTCGTGCCGTCCGTCGTCGGGCCGCTGGCCTCCGGGACGGTGACCGAGCATCTGGGGTGGCGGTGGGTGTTCCTCGGGATTCCGGTGCTCGTCGTCTTTCCGCTCGCCCTCGCCCTCCCTCAGATACGGCGGCGGGCCGCCGGGCCCGTGTCCGAGTCCGTGTCCCCGAAGGATCAGCGGTCCGCCGGGTCCTTCGACCGGCGTCGTATCCGGCTTGCCCTGGGGATTTCGGTCGGTGCCGGGCTCGTTCAGTACGCCGCTCAGGATCTGACATGGTTCTCCCTCGTCCCGGCCGTCGCCGGCGTCGCGCTGCTCGTGCCCGCCGTGCTCGGGCTGTTGCCGCGTGGTACGTATCGGGCGGCGCGGGGGCTGCCCTCCGTCGTACTGCTGCGCGGGGTGGCCGCGGGATCGTTCATCTCGGCCGAGTCCTTCGTGCCGTTGATGCTCGTCACCCAGCGGGGGCTGTCGCCGACCTTGGCCGGGTTCTCGCTCGCGGCGGGCGGCGGGACGTGGGCGCTCGGGTCGTGGGTGCAGGCACGGGCGCGGGTGGAGCCGTATCGGGAACGGCTGATGACGTTCGGGATGGTGCTGGTGGCCGCCGCCATCGCCGGGGCGCCGAGCGTCCTCATTCCGGCCGTGCCCGTGTGGATCGTCGCGGTCGCGTGGGGGTTCGGGTGTTTCGGGATGGGACTGGTGATCTCCTCCACCAGCGTGCTGCTGCTCCAGTTGTCCGCCCCGGCGGAGGCCGGTGCCAACTCCGCGGCGCTGCAGATCTCCGACGGGTTGTCCAACGTCGTGCTGCTCTCGATCGGGGGTGCCGCGTTCGGCGCGCTGGGGGGTGGCACGGTGGGGCACGCGGTCGGTTCAGCGAGTGGTGGTTCTCATCCGGGTGCCTTCGCGGCCGTGTTCCTGCCGATGGCGGGGGTGGCGCTGGTGGGGGCGTGGGTGACCACGCGGGTGCGGGCTGGACGAGGTCAAAGCGATCGGGGAGCCGCTGCGGGCCCTGGCTGAACCACCGGTGTGACCTCAGTCCCATCCCCGCCCGCCCCGGCGTCGTCCGCACGTTGACACGGTCGGCCCGCCGGTAGGGTGGCCCGGTTGTCATACGTAGCCGATGCCGTACGTGACCCGTAGCCGAGCCGCCCTACTCCCGAACCCGGAGACCGTGACTACCACCGCCGCCTCCTCCAGCTCCCACCACCTCTCTCCCGCCTTCCCCGGCCGCGCCCCCTGGGGCACCGCCGGCAAGCTGCGTGCCTGGCAGCAAGGTGCGATGGAGAGGTACATCCAGGAGCAGCCGCGGGACTTCCTCGCGGTCGCGACCCCCGGTGCAGGGAAGACGACCTTCGCGCTCACCCTCGCCTCCTGGCTGCTGCACCACCATGTCGTGCAGCAGGTGACCGTGGTCGCGCCGACCGAGCACCTGAAGAAGCAGTGGGCGGAAGCGGCCGCGCGGATAGGGATCAAACTCGACCCGGAGTACAGCGCCGGGCCGCTCGGCAAGGACTACGACGGCGTCGCCGTCACCTACGCCGGCGTCGGTGTGCGCCCGATGCTGCACCGCAACCGCGTCGAGCAGCGCAAGACCCTGGTCATCCTCGACGAGATCCACCACGCCGGTGACTCGAAGTCCTGGGGCGAGGCGTGCCTGGAGGCGTTCGAGCCGGCCACGCGGCGGCTCGCGCTCACCGGTACGCCGTTCCGGTCCGACACCAACCCGATCCCCTTCGTGACGTACGAAGAGGGGAACGACGGGATCCGGCGGTCCTCCGCCGACTACACCTACGGCTACGGCAACGCGCTCGCCGACCATGTCGTCCGGCCGGTCATCTTCCTCTCCTACAGCGGCAACATGCGGTGGCGGACCAAGGCCGGCGACGAGATCGCCGCGCGGCTCGGCGAACCGATGACCAAGGACGCGATCAGTCAGGCCTGGCGTACGGCGCTGGACGCGCGCGGCGAGTGGATGCCGAGCGTGCTGCGCGCCGCCGACCAGCGGCTGACCGAGGTCCGGAAGGGCATCCCGGACGCCGGCGCCCTCGTCATCGCCACCGACCAGGACTCCGCGCGCGCCTACGCCAAGCTGATCCGCGAGATCACCGGCTCCAAGGCGACCGTCGTCCTGTCCGACGACACCGGCGCCTCCAAGCGCATCGACGACTTCGCCGCGAGCAACGACCGGTGGATGGTCGCCGTTCGAATGGTGTCCGAGGGGGTCGACGTACCGCGGCTCGCCGTCGGTGTGTATGCCACCACGATCTCCACCCCCCTCTTCTTCGCCCAGGCCGTCGGCCGCTTCGTGCGGTCCCGGCGGCGCGGCGAGACCGCCTCCGTCTTCCTCCCGACCGTCCCCGATCTCCTCACCTTCGCCAACGAGATGGAGGTCGAGCGCGACCACGCCCTCGACAAGCCCAAGAAGGAGGGCGAGGAGGACCCGTACGCCGAGTCCGAGAAGGAGATGGACGAGGCGAACAAGGAGCAGGACGAGGACACCGGCGAGCAGGAGCAGTTCGCCTTCGAGGCGCTGGAGTCCGAGGCCGTCTTCGACCGGGTGCTCTACGACGGCGCCGAGTTCGGTATGCAGGCGCACCCGGGGAGCGAGGAGGAGCAGGACTACCTCGGTATCCCCGGACTCCTCGAACCCGACCAGGTGCAGATGCTGCTCCAGAAGCGGCAGGCCCGGCAGATCGCGCACAGCCGCAAGAAGCCGGACGACCAGGCCGACCTGCTGGAACTGCCCGCCGAGCGGCGGCCCGTCGTCTCGCACAAGGAGATGATGGAGCTGCGGAAACAGCTCAACACCATGGTCTCCGCGTATGTCCACCAGACCGGCAAACCGCACGGCGTCATCCACACCGAGCTGCGCCGCGCCTGCGGCGGCCCGCCGAGCGCCGAGGCCACGGCCGGGCAGCTGCGGCAGCGCATCGCGAAGGTCCAGGAGTGGGCCACGCGCATGCACTGACCCGTCCGACCCCGCACCCTCTGGAGGCTGGGGTCATTTCTAACCGGTCAAAGCGCGCGACAGTGGTTAGAAATGACCCCAGCCTCCAGCACCCCCTCCGCTGTCGGCCGCCGAGCCGGCCCGCCCGGCGGACGCGTGCCGCCGATATCCCAGGTCAGGGCATATCGGCATCAAGTGAACCGGTCCGTACCAGTCGGTGACCGGATTCTGGACGGAGACTTCCGCTCAGCGAACCGCCTTCGCTAGTGTCCCGCTACGCACACGCCCCGTGGCAGCGCCGCCGCGGAGCGCAGCCGTGAAGCGACTGGGCCCGGATTCGCCGGGCCGCCTCGCCGATCGGCGGCCTCTGTAG
Organism: Streptomyces sp. NPDC101776; assembly: GCF_044766845.1. Taxonomy (NCBI): domain Bacteria; kingdom Bacillati; phylum Actinomycetota; class Actinomycetes; order Kitasatosporales; family Streptomycetaceae; genus Streptomyces; species Streptomyces sp. NPDC101776. The sequence continues at coordinate 8,261 of NZ_JBIWMV010000028.1, forward strand.
CGCGTCACTGACGGGACTCGGTGACGCATCCGCCGCGAGGGGGCCGCCGACCTCACCACTTAAGGAGTGGGCGTCGTGACCGCGGAGACCTCCCAGACGCTCGACCGGGGACTGCGCGTCCTCAAACTGCTGGCCGATACGGACCACGGGCTGACCGTCACCGAACTGTCCAACAAACTGGGCGTCAACCGGACCGTGGTGTACCGGTTGCTGGCCACCCTCGAACAGCACGCACTCGTACGCCGTGACCTGGGTGGCCGGGCCCGGGTCGGGCTCGGGGTGCTGCGGCTCGGCCGCCAGGTGCATCCGCTGGTACGGGAGGCGGCGCTGCCCGCGCTGCGGTCGCTGGCCGAGGACATCGGGGCGACCGCCCACCTCACCCTGGTCGACGGGGCGGACGCCCTCGCCGTCGCGGTCGTCGAGCCGACCTGGACGGACTACCACGTGGCCTACCGCGCCGGTTTCCGCCACCCCCTGGACCGGGGAGCCGCCGGCCGCGCGATACTCGCCGCCCGGCACCGGGCCGCCGACGAACCCGGATACACCTTGACGCACGGGGAGTTGGAGGCGGGAGCGAGTGGCGCCGCGGCACCACTGCTCGGGGTCACGGGCGTCGAGGGCAGCGTCGGTGTGGTGATGCTGGCCGACGCGGTGCCCGAACGGGTGGGGCCGCGGGTCGTCGACGCGGCGCGCGAGGTCGCGGAGGCGCTGCGCTGAGGCCGTTCACGGACAGCGGGTGACCGGCGCCCGGCCGGAAGTGACCGTCGCGTTAGATTGATCCCGTGCTCCTCTCTCGCCTCACGCGCCCCCAGGCCGTAGCCGTCTGCGCCCTGCCCGTCGTGGCACTGCTCGCCACGGCGGGCCTCGCGCCGCTGCCCTTCTCGCTGGCGCAGCCCGGTCTGACCGCGAACGTGCTCGGCGAGAACAAGGGCACCCCGGTGATCACGATCTCCGGGGCGCCGGTGCGCACGACGAGCGGTCAGTTGCGCATGACGACGATCGAGGCGACCGGACCCGATCAGCACGTCTCGTTGAGCGATGTGATCGACAGCTGGTTCCGTACCGATCGGGCGGTCATGCCGCGTGACTCGGTCTACCCGAGCGGTAACAGCGTCAAGGAGATCGAGCAGCACAACACCCAGCAGATGCAGGAGTCGCAGGACGACGCGACCACGGCCGCGCTCACCTACCTGAACCTCAGCGACAAGAAGGTGAAGGTCACGCTCACGCTCGCCGATGTCGGCGGTCCCAGCGCGGGTCTGCTGTTCACCCTGGGGATCATCGACAAACTGAACGGCAACGGTAGCGGGGGCGATCTCACCGGCGGTCGCACCATCGCCGGTACGGGGACGATCGGCACCGACGGCACGGTGGGCGCGGTCGGGGGAGTGGCCCTGAAGACCCAGGCCGCGCGCCGCGACGGAGCGACGGTGTTCCTCGTCCCAAAGGCCGAGTGCTCGGACGCCAAGTCCGAACTGCCCAAGGGTCTACGGCTGGTTGCGGTCACCTCGCTGAAGGGCGCGGTGAGTGCGCTGAAGGCGTTGGAGACGGGAAAGGGTTCCGTGCCGGGCTGCTAGGCGACGGCCGGCTTCGGATTGTTCGGCGCGGCGGCCAGCCGCAGACCCACTTCTACGAGGGTCCAGCCGAGCCGGGTACGGAGTTCACGGGGCTGCCTGGCCCGAGCGGCGAGCCGATGGGCCGCGGCCTCGGCCTGGAGCTCGGCGGCGCGGGTGTGGTGCAGCGCGAGATGGGTCTCGGGATGCATGGGCGTTGCCTCTCACTCTGATTCGATGGGGAAGGCGTGCAGGTGGAAGCGCACCCTTTCCGATTCCGGTGCGTCCTCGTCCACGTAGTTCTCGAGCAACTCGTGGATCTTTCCGACGAGTTCACGGGTGCGCTCGGGTGTCAGCCGTACGGTCCAGTCGCTCATGTCGGTGGAGTGGGACCAGTTGGGCAGCCAGTCCTCGCGGGTGCCGACCCAGGTCGACAGCTCGCGGGAGTGGGTGGTCGCCACCTCGTGCAGGAAGGTGTCGGCCGCGCCGCGGACCGTCGGGTCGGCGTCCAGGAGCAGGTTCTCGTCGAAGCCGATGCCGTCGTGGCTCGCCTGCCACCAGCGCTCCCGCCCTTTGCCGCGCTCCGGGGCGTCCTCGACGAACCCGTGCGCGGCCAACTGGCGGAGGTGGTAGCTGGTGGCTCCGCTGGACTCGCCCAGCCGCTCGGCGAGCATCGAGGCGGTGGCCGGTCCGTGCCGGCGCAGCGCGTTCAGCAGCTGCATCCGTAGCGGATGGGCGAGCCCGCGCAGCGAACGGGCGTCGAGATTGCGGTACTTGGCTGCTTCGGGCTCCTGCATGCGTACAAAGGTAGCGTTGCAAAGAACTAGTTGCAACACCTTCTTTGCAACCAGTTCTTGGTAACCGACCCTCGCCAACTACGCCTCGACGCCCCCTACTTCACCAACCCCTCCGCCTTCATCCAGTCCAACGCCACCTGATGCGGATCCTCCCCGCCGACATCCACCTTCGCGTTCAGCGTCCGCGCCACCGTGTTGTTCAGCTTCTTCGTGACCGGGTCCAGGACCTTCGCGATCGCCGGCCACTTCTTCAGGGCCTTCGTGTTGATCTCGGGCGCCGCGTTGTAGTTGGGGAAGAACTTCTTGTCGTCGGCCATCACCGCGAGGTTCATCGACTTGATGCGGCCGTCCGTGGTGAAGACCTCCCCGTACGTGCAACTCCCCTTCTTCACCTGGGTGTAGATGATCCCGGTGTCCATCTGCGTGATGTTCTTCGCCGGGAGATCCATGCCGTACGCCTTCTCCATGCCCGGCAGCCCGTCCGCGCGGTTGGCGAACTCGCTCTCCACGCACACCGTCACCGCGCCCGGGTTCTTCGCGGCCAGCGCGGCCACCTCGGAGAGCGTCCTCGTGCCGTACTTCTTGAAGTTGGCCTGGTTCATCGCGAGCGCGTACGTGTTGTTGAGGGCGGAGGGAGGCAGCCAGGTCAGGCCGTTCTTGAGGTCGGCGTCCCGGACCGCCTCCCACTGCTTCATCGGGTCCGTGATCGGCTCGCTGTTGCCGAGGTAGGTGATCCACGCGGTGCCGGTGTACTCGTACATCCCGTCCGCGTCACCGGACTTGACGGCCTCGCGCGCGCCGATCGAACCCTGGATGCCGGTCCGGTCGAGGACATCCGCGCCGGCCGCCTCGAAGGCGATGCCCATCATCGCGCCGAGGATGAGCTGCTCGGTGAACTCCTTGGAGGTGACGGTGAGATGGGCGCCCTTGAGCGGTTCGCCGCGCCCGATCGTGCCGGGGCTGACGTCGTCGACCATGGGGGAGCCGCTGGTCAGTCCGCAGCCGGAGACGACGATCAGCGCACCGACCGTCACCAGACAGGTCCGCTTCACGTGCCCACCTCCAACCCCCGTGGGCGCAGCATCAGTTCGGCCAGGGAGGCCAGCCAGTCCACCAGCAGGGCGAGACTGACCGTGAGGATCGAGCCGAGGACCAGGACGGGCATCCGCTGGGTGGTGATGCCGGTGGTGATCAGGACGCCCAGGCCGCCGCCCCCGCCGAAGGTCGCCAGGGTCGCCGTACCGACGTTGAGGACCAGGGCCGTTCGGACACCGGCCAGGATCAGCGGGACCGCGAGGGGCAGCTCCACCCGTCCCAGGACGCCGAGTTGGGACATGCCGATACCCCTGGCCGCCTCCAGCAAAGTCGGGTCGTTGGCCTTCAGTCCGGCGATCGTGTTGGAGAGCACCGGCAGGACGGCGTAGATGATGATGCCGATCAGGGCCGCCTTCTCGCCGGTGCCCAGCCAGATCACCAGCAGGGCCAACAGGCCGATCGCCGGGGTCGCCTGGCCCATGTTGGCGAAGGTCATCGCCACCGGGGCGGCCTTCCGGAACGCCCCGCGGGTCAGCAGGATGCCCAGCGGGATCGCGATGATCAGCACGAAGAACGTGGAGATCACGGTCAGTTGGACATGCTGCCAAAGGGCCTTGCTCACCTGGCCGTTGGAGAGCGCGTTCTCCGAAATGGCGTCCAGGTGCGCCTGGTTGAACCACAGCCAGGTCGCCAGCAGGACCGCCACCAGGAACGCGGGCAGGATCGTCAGCTTCTGCCAGGTGATCCGGCGCTTCGGGGGAGTCGGCGGCACGGGGGCCTCCGTCTCCTCCTCCTCGTCCAGCTCGGGAGTGGTGGTCATGTGTCCCGCCCCCCTCCGGCGCCCTCCTGCTCGGCGTGCGTCTGGAGGGCCCGGGCCTCCTCCAGCTCGTGCTGCGACTCCATCGCCTCCAGCCGGTCGGCCTCCAGGAGTTCCTGCACGGAGTTCATCAGCGTCTCCATGTCGACGACACCCGTGTACTCGCCGCGCCGCCCGGTGACCGCGACCCGCCCCGCGTTGTCCGTGAGCACCGCCTCCAGCGCGTCCCGGAGCGTCGCGTCCCGCGTCACCGTGTCGCTGACCAGCGTCCCCGCCCGGGCCAGCGAACCCTTGGCGCGCATCATGTCGCCGCGCCGCAGCCACTTGTAGGGTCGGCCGCGCTTGTCGAGCAGGAGGATCTCGTTGGTGCCGCTGTCCCGGAGCCTGTCGAAGATGGTCTGGAGCGGGTCGTCGACGGTCACTGTCGGGTAGTCGGTGATCTCCACGTCCCGTACCCGGGTGAGGTTCAGCCGCTTCAGGGCGGCCCCGGCGCCCACGAACCCGGACACGAAGTCGTCCGCCGGGTTGGTGAGGATCGCCTCCGGGGTGTCGAACTGCGCGATGTGCGAGCGTTCGCGCAACACCGCGATCCGGTCGCCCAGTTTGATCGCCTCGTCGAAGTCGTGGGTGACGAAGACGATCGTCTTGTGCAGTTCGTGCTGGAGCCTGATCAACTCGTCCTGGAGGTGATCGCGGGTGATCGGGTCGACCGCGCCGAACGGTTCGTCCATCAGCAGCACCGGCGGATCCGCCGCCAATGCCCGTGCCACGCCCACCCGTTGCTGCTGCCCGCCGGAGAGCTGGCGCGGATAGCGGCCCTGGAACTCGCCGGCGTCGAGCCCGACCAGGTCGAGCATCTCCTCCACCCGGTTCCTGATCCGGGACTTCGACCAGCCGATCATCTTCGGCACCAGCGCGATGTTCTGGGCGACGGTCATGTGCGGGAAGAGCCCGCTCGACTGGATCGCGTAGCCGACCTTGCGGCGCAGCTTCACCGGGTCGATGTCGGTGACGTCCTCGCCGTCGATGCGGATCCGGCCGCCGGTCGGTTCGATCAGCCGGTTGATCATCTTGAGCGTGGTGGACTTCCCGCAGCCCGAGGGCCCGACGAAGACGACCAGTTCGCCCGCCTTGATCTCCATGTTGACGCTGTCGACGGCCGGCTGCGGAGTGCCCGGGTACTTCTTGGTCAGGTTCTCCAGTTCGATGGAGGCACCGGAGGTGCTGGTCGCCGGCTCAGGCACGGATCCCCCTGGGAATGGTCAGCCGTCCGAGAAGGACGTACGCGGCGTCGAACAGCAGCGCCAGGACGATGATCCCGAGCGTGCCCGCGAGCACCTGGTTGAGGGCGTTCTTGCTGCCCAGCGAGCCGATGCCGCGGAAGATCTCGTTGCCGAGGCCGGGCCCGGAGGCGTACGCCGCGATGGCCGCGATGCCCATCAGCATCTGGGTGGAGACCCGGATACCGGTCAGGATCGGCGGCCAGGCCAGCGGCAGTTCGACCCGCGCGAGCCGCATCAGCCGGGACATCCCGATGCCCTTCGCCGCGTCCACCAGGGACGGATCGACCCCGCGCAGCCCCACGATCGAGTTACGGACGATCGGCAGCAGGCCGTACAGGGTCAGAGCGATCACCGTGGGCGGAACGCCAAGACCCACGATCGGAATGAGCAGACCGATCATGGCGAGCGACGGAATGGTCAAGATGGTCGACGTGGCGGTGGTGGCCAGATTGCCCGCCCACTCGCTCCGATAGGTCACGACCCCGATCACCACCCCGATCAGGGTGGCCACGACCATGCACTGGAAGACCGCGCTGGCATGTTGGTAGGCGTCGGTGAGCAGTTGCTGGTGCCGGTTGCCCACGTACTCCCAGAAGCTCACATGCCCACACCCCTACATCGGCCGGTCCACATCCTCGGCCGCCTGCTCCACCAGCGGGATGATCCGCAGCGGAACGGGGTTCTCCATCACGATCGCGGTGGCGGCCCGGACAATGCCATCAAAACCGACAACCCGGTCGATGACCCGCTGAAGATCGGCGTTCGAGCGGGCCACCAGCCGGCACAGCATGTCCCCGCTGCCGGTCGTGGTGTGCAGTTCGAGGACCTCCGGGACGGCTCTCAAGTGCGCCCGGACGTCCGGGCCTTGCCCCTGCCGGATCTCCAGCGTCGCGAACGCCGTGACCGGGTAGCCGAGCGCCGCCGGATCCACCTGCGGGCCGAACCCGCGGATGACTCCATTCGACTGAAGCCGGTCCAGCCGCGCCTGCACCGTCCCCCGGGCCACCCCCAGCCGCCGGGACATCTCCAGCACCCCGATCCGCGGCTCCTCGGCCAGCAGCACGATGATCCGGCCGTCGAGACGATCGATGCCCATGGTGTCCGCCTCCGAGGATGGTCATCCTGTACAGAAAGCCCGCCGAAACGGTCGTACCACTGAACACAATGCCCAGCAGATACGCGAACTATTGCGCACCTTGCGAAGGAGCGGGAGCCTGCGCCCATGGCTGTCATCTCTGCGAACACTCACCACACTCCCGACACCGCCCGGCAGGCCGACCCCTTCCCGGTGAAGGGAATAGACGCGGTCGTCTTCGCCGTGGGCAACGCCAAGCAGGCGGCGCACTACTACTCCACGGCCTTCGGCATGACCCTGGTCGCCTACTCCGGACCGGAGAACGGCAGCCGCGAGACCGCCTCGTACGTGCTCACCAACGGCTCCGCCCGCTTCGTGTTCACCTCCGTCATCAGGCCCGCCACGCCCTGGGGCGCGTTCCTCACCCGCCATGTGGCCGAGCACGGCGACGGCGTCGTCGACCTCGCCATCGAGGTGCCGGACGCGCGCGCCGCGTACGCCTACGCCGTCGAGCACGGCGCCCGCTCGCTCGCCGAGCCGCACGAGCTGAAGGACGAGCACGGCACGGTCGTCCTCGCCGCGATCGCCACCTACGGCGAGACCCGCCACACCCTCGTCGAACGCGTGGACTACGACGGCCCGTACCTCCCCGGCTTCGCCCCCGCCGACCCCCTCGTCGAGGCGCCCGCCCACCGCACGTTCCAGGCCATCGACCACTGCGTCGGCAACGTCGAACTCGGCCACATGAACGAGTGGGTCGGCTTCTACAACAAGGTCATGGGCTTCACGAACATGAAGGAGTTCGTGGGCGACGACATCGCGACCGAGTACAGCGCGCTGATGTCGAAGGTCGTCGCCGACGGCACCCTGAAGGTCAAGTTCCCGATCAACGAGCCGGCCGTCGCCAAGAAGAAGTCCCAGATCGACGAGTACCTGGAGTTCTACGGCGGCGCGGGCGTCCAGCACATCGCCCTCAACACCAACGACATCGTGCGGACGGTACGGACGATGCGCGCGGCCGGGGTCAAGTTCCTCGACACCCCCGACTCGTACTACGACACCCTCGGCGAATGGGTCGGCGACACCCGCGTCCCGGTCGAGACCCTGCGCGAACTGAAGATCCTCGCCGACCGCGACGAGGACGGATACCTTCTCCAGATCTTCACCAAGCCGGTCCAGGACCGTCCTACGGTGTTCTTCGAACTCATCGAGCGACACGGCTCGATGGGCTTCGGCAAGGGCAACTTCAAGGCGCTGTTCGAGGCGATCGAGCGGGAGCAGGAGAAGCGGGGCAACCTGTAACGCACGGGTCCCGCAAGGGACTTGGGAGGACCGTGGCCGACGCGCCGATCGACCTGTCCGCACCGGCGGTGCGCTGGCTGTGGCAGAAGGGCACCCTGCACGAGCCCACGGTCCTCCAGTCGTTCGCCTTCGACGAGGTCCACCGGCGCCTGTACGTCCTCCAGTTGAGAACGGGCGGCGCCGACGCCGGCCACCTCTGCCTCAACCAGCTCGACTACACGGGCAGGTCGCTCGGCCACATGCACCTCCAGGGCTTCGGGCACGGAGTCGGCATGGGCGTGCAGAACACCTCCGACGGCGACGTCTGGATCTGGACCGAGGCCGCCGCGAAGACCGGTTCCGGAGGCGCCTACGGCCAGGCCGTCACCCGCTTCCACTTCGCGAACGGCGCGGTCCGCACCGCCGCCGACGTCGCGATCCGCAAGCCGATCGCGAACTCCACCAACAACCAGCCCACGGTCTGCATGGCCTCGAAGCGCATCGCCATCCGCTACCGCCTCGCGAACCGACCCCGCTATCGCGTCTGGGACTTGGACGCCTTCGTCGCCCGTGACTACGCCACGCCCCTCGCCGACATCGCGCAGACCGGCGCCCACCCGGACCCGAGGATCCCGTTCCAGGGCTACGCCCTCGACGGCGACCACCTCTACCAACTGGCCGGAACCGCCTACGACTCCACCACCAACCCGCCCGCGCGCCACGGCAACACCTACGTCTCCTGCCTCGACATCCGCACAGGCGAACTCGTCCAGCAGTCCCGCACGGAGGCCGGCCACACCCTCACCCACCGCGAACCGGAGGGCCTCGCCGTCCGCACCGAGCCCAGTACCCGCCTGTGCATGGGGTTCGCGTCCGGTGAGGCGGGCACACGGCGGTTCTCGCTCTGCATCAAGCCGTAGCCCCGAACACGGCCTACGCTGCACCCATGGCCAGGATCAACGACGTGGGCGGCACCCAGGGCTTCGGTGCCATCGACACCACCGACGACCCCGAGCCCTTCCACGCCGACTGGGAGGCGCGGGTCGTCGGGCTGTTCAACGCCCTGCGCGCGCAAGGGATCTTCAACACCAACGAGTTCCGCGACGCGATCGAGGCGATCCCGCCCGCCGCGTACCTCTCGATGTCGTACTACGAACGCTGGTTCACCGCGATCACCGCCCTGCTGGAACGCAAAGGCGTACTCGAACCAGGTGAGTTGGATGACTGACCGCTTCCCGCCCGGCACCCGTGTACGGACCTTCCCGCACGACCCGCCGCACCACACCCGCCTGCCCCGGTACGCGCGCGGCAAGTCGGGCGTCGTCGTCGAACCGGAAGGGCGCGCGGAGCTGGCCGACGTCAGTGCGCGGGGGAGCGGGGACGCGCCGGTGGAGCAGGTGTACGCCGTGCGGTTCGCGGCCCGCGACCTGTGGGGCGAAGGCGACCACCACGTCGTACTGGACCTGTGGGAAAGCTACTTGGAAGCGTGCGAAGCGGAACACGATGAGGGAGCGGTCGATGAGCGGTGACCACGAGGACGCCTCGGTCTCCCGGCGGGTACGGCGGCTCGAGACCCTGCTGGAGGAGAAGGGGATCGTCGCGGGCGGGGCGGTCGACGAGGTGCTCGACGCGTTCCTCGCGGGCGCGTCACCGGCGAACGGGGCCCGGGTCGTGGCCCGTGCCTGGACCGACGAGGCCTACCGGGAACGGCTGTTGACCGACGGCACGGCCGCCGTCCAGGAACTCGGCTTCATGGACGGCTCGTTCCAGCGGCTCCGGGTCGTCGAGAACACGGACACGACCCACAACGTCATCGTCTGCACCCTCTGCTCCTGCTACCCGCTCGGGCTCCTCGGCCCGTCCCCCGGCTGGTACAAGTCGGAGGCCTACCGCTCCCGCGTGGTCCGCGAACCCCGTTCCGTACTGGCCGAGTTCGGCCTCCAACTGCCCGCGCCCACGGACATCACCGTGTGGGACTCCAGCGCGGAGACGCGGTACATGGTCCTGCCGCTCCGGCCCGCGGGCACGGAGTCACTGACCGAGGACGAACTCGCCGCCCTGGTCACCCGCAACGCGCTGATCGGCACGGCGGCGGTCTGACCGGGGGCCTCAACGCGCCTTGTTCTCCTGCTCCTTGTCCTGCCCTTCCTTCTCCTGGCCGTCCTTGTCCGAGGGCAGCGGCTCGTCGGTCGGTTCGCCCAGCGCCGCCAACGCCCGCTGCGCCAACGGCACTTGCAGCGGCGAGAAGTACGGGTTGATGCGCAGCGCCTCCTGGAGGTGCCGGCGCGCGGACGCGGGTTTCTCCAACTCCTGCTCGATCATGCCCCGATGGAACGCGTACCGCGCGTCCCGCACCCCGCCCCCGTGCACCCTGTCCGTCGCCACCGACGCGAACTTCAGCGCCTCCTCGTCCTGCCCGGCCCGGTGCAGCGCCCACCCCAGCGCGTCGGCCACCGCGATCCCCGGCTGCCGGGTCCACTCGCCGCGCAGCCGCCGTACGGCCTCCCGCGCGTCGCCGTGGTCCGCCTCGAAGACGCCGAGGACCAACTCGTCGTCGACCCCGGCCGCCTCGTCCTTGGCGGCGAGGGCGCGCAGGGTGTCGTACTGGACGCGGGCCGCCTGGCCGAGACCGAGGGACTCGTACAACTCGCCCAGTTCCAGGGCGTATTGAGGGGTCGGCTGCTTGGCCAGGGCGACCTGGTAGGCATTCAGGGCCTCCGAGGTACGCCCCAGCGCCGCGAGCGCGCGCCCCTCACCGGCCAGCGCCTCCCGCTGGTCGGGATCGAGTCGTACGGCCGCCTCGAAGTGCCGTAGCGCGACCTCGCGGTCCCCGCGTTCCCAGGCCAGCTCCCCGGCGCGTTCCAGCCAGGCGGCCTGTTCGGCGGGGGCGGTGGCCTTCGCCGCCGCGTCGGCGAGCTGGGCGGCGGCGTCCTCGCGCCAGCCCCGGTTGCGGTAGACGGCGGCGGCCCGCGCCATCACGGCGGGCCCGGTGTGGAGGTCCAGCAGCTTGTCGAGGGTGCGCTTGGTCGCCTTGTAGTCGCCGAGGCCGGTGTACGCGTCGATCAGCAGCGGATACGTCGTCCACCGCCGCGGCGCCGCCTTCAGCGCGGCCTCGCCCCAGGTGCGCGCCGTACGGAAGTCCCGCCGTTCGTTGGCCAGGGCCGCGAGACCGTCCATTGCCACGGCGCTCGCGTCGTTGCCCTTCGCGCGCACCTTCAGCGCGGTGCGCAGGGCGTCCTCGGCCTTCGGGTAGTACAGGGTGTCCCCGGTCCGCCGCCCCTGTTCCACATAGGCCGAGCCGAGCACCGCCCACGACCGCGCGTCCCGCGGATGGACCCGCACCCGCGTCTCCCGGTCGCCGATCAGCGCGGCCAGGTCCGGCAGCGCGGCCGGCACCCCCGCCGTCACCGCGGTCAGCGCCTGCGCCTTGGGCCCCGGCGCGGGCGGCGGCGCCGGACGCGGCTCCTCGGGCAGCAGCCACAGCAGCCCGCCGACCACGGCACACCCGGCGACCGAGGCGATCAGCACCCGGCGCAGCACGGGGGAGCGGCGCTTGCGCGGTTCCGCCACCAGGGACGTGCCCGGGCTCCGCTGTTCGTTCTCCATGGCGCTCACTCTGCGTCAGTACGACGACCACATCCCGGCACCCGAAGCCGTGCGTGGACGGGGTTCACACCGATGGCCGCGAGTGCGACGCTGTGATCATGAGCCGTATCGAAGCGCCGCGCGACCAGGACACCGGGACCCTCGTCGACCGGCTGCTGGCCGGGCTGCCCGCCGAGGCCGTCGTCATCGACCCGGACGTCACGGTCGCGTACGCCAACGACATGGCGAGCTTCTGCCCGTCCGGCACCCCCGCCGCCGTCGTGCTGCCGCGCACGGTCGAGCAGGTCCAGCACGTCATGCGCGTCGCCACCGAACTGCGCGTACCGGTCGTCCCGCAGGGCGCCCGCACCGGCCTGTCGGGCGCGGCCAACGCCTCCGAGGGCTGCGTCGTGCTGTCCCTCGTCAAGATGGACCGCATCCTGGAGATCAGCCCGGTCGACCGCATCGCGGTCGTCGAGCCGGGCGTCATCAACGCGACGCTCTCCCGCGCGGTCAACGAACTCGGCCTCTACTACCCGCCGGATCCCTCCAGTTGGGAGATGTGCACGATCGGCGGCAACATCGGCACCGCGTCCGGCGGGCTGTGCTGTGTGAAGTACGGGGTGACGGCCGAGTACGTCCTCGGCCTGGACGTCGTCCTCGCCGACGGCCGGCTGATGAGTACCGGCCGGCGTACGGCCAAGGGGGTCGCCGGGTACGACCTGACCCGGCTGTTCGTCGGCTCGGAGGGCTCGCTCGGGATCGTCGTCAAGGCGATCCTGGCGCTGAAGCCGCAGCCGCCCCAACAGCTGGTCCTGGCCGCCGAGTTCGGGTCGGCGGCGGCCGCCTGCGACGCCGTGTGCCGGATCATGGAAGGCGGGCACGTGCCGTCCCTCCTCGAACTGATGGACCGTACGACCGTCAAGGCCGTCAACGACCTGGCGCACATGGGACTGCCCGAGACGACGGAGGCGTTGCTGCTCGCCGCCTTCGACACGCCGGACCCCGCCGCCGACCTGGCCGCCGTAGGAGCCCTCTGCACGGCCGCCGGAGCCACGGAGGTGGTGCCCGCCGAGGACGCGGCCGAGTCCGAACTGCTGCTCCAGGCGCGGCGGTTGTCGCTCACGGCGCTGGAGGCGGTCAAGGGCACGACGATGATCGACGACGTGTGCGTGCCCCGGTCGCGGCTCGGCGAGATGCTCGAAGGGGTGGAACGGATCGCGGAGAAGTACCGGCTGACGATCGGCGTCTGCGCGCACGCCGGTGACGGCAACACGCACCCCACCGTCTGCTTCGACGCGCAGGACGTCGACGAGTCCCGGCGGGCCCGCGAGTCCTTCGACGAGATCATGGCGCTCGGCCTGGAGCTCGGCGGCACCATCACCGGCGAGCACGGGGTCGGTGTCCTGAAGAAGGAGTGGCTGGCCCGCGAGCTCGGCCCGGTCGGCGTCGAGATGCAGCGGGCGGTGAAGACGGCCTTCGACCCGCTGGGGATCCTCAACCCCGGCAAGTTGTTCTGAACCGCGACCTCGGTCCCGCCACGGCTCACTCCCCGTCCCTCGACTCGTCCGAGGGCCACGGGTCGCGCAGCCACAGGTCGTCGGCCGGGGTCGGTGCGAGCAGCTCGGCGAGGCCGTCGTCGATGCCGAGCTGCTCCGCCTCAGAGCCCGGCGGCACCACCCGCAGGGTGCGCTCCAGCCACGCCGACACCTGGGCCGCCGGGGCCTGGAGGAGGGCGTCGCCGTCGGGTGAACTCAGCGCCATCAGGACGACACTGCGCCGCTCCACCTTCGTCGGCCACACCCGCACGTCCCCGTGGCCGCACGGCCGGAACACGCCCTCCACGAGCAGCTCGCGGGCGAACGTCCAGTTCACCGGGTTCTCGGAGTTGATGTGGAAGGAGATGTGCACGGCGTACGGGTCGTCGGTCCGATAGCTGAGCCGGGCCGGGACCGGAATGCTCCGCTCCGGCGACAGGATGAGCTGTAGCTCCAACTCCCGCTCTACGACTGTGTGCATGACGTACGTCCCCTCTCGCTCACGGGGCCCCGCGGTGGGCCCGTACGAGTGGAGAGGGCGTGCGGGCGGAAGCATTACGCGACTTCGGGAAACTTTTTTTCCGCGCGGCGTCGCCAAGGCTTCGCGGGGCTTCGGGGTGTGTGGACTCCGTGCCCGAGGTTGCCCGGAAAGGGGCAGGTCCGGCGGGACGGGCAGTGGCGGCCGCACGGGTCTGGTAGATGTGGACACCCTCATTCGACCTCCGAGCAGATACGGGACGACGGACATGAGCGCCCCAACGCCGGCACCCGGTGACGACAGGCCCCGCGAGGGGTACTACCCGGACCCGTCCATTCCTGGCTATGTCCGGTACTGGAACGGCGCGGCCTGGGTGCCCGGCACCAGCCGCCCGGCGCCGTCGGACGGCCTGCCCCTCGGCGAGCCGGGCCAGTCCGTCGAGGAGACCGGGCCGCACTTCTTCGACGAGGACCCCGCGCCGGGGCAGGCCCCGCACGGCAGCCGCCCCGAACCGGCGACGGCCTGGGGCGCCGACCGCGCCCACCAGTCCGGTTTCGGCACCGACCAGGACCGCCGTGTGTCCTGGGGCGCCCCGGACCCGAGAGCGGGCGCGGACCCGAGGGTGCCCGCCGACAACTCCGCCCAGGACGAGGGCACGACGACTTTCCGCCGCCCGACCCCGCGCACACCCCAACAGGGTGGGGCGCCGGGGGCGCAGGGCGGGGGCGCGGGGGCACCGGGCGGGTTCGGTGCGCAGGGCCCGGCCGGGGCCGGCTCGGGCGCGGGTGGTTTCGGTGCGCCGGGTGTGGCGGGGTCCGGCGCGGGCGCCGGCGGTTTCGGCTCGTCCGGGTCGGCCGGCAGCGGTTTCGGCTCGCAAGGTGCGGCGGGGTCCAACTCGGGTGCCGGTGGCTTCGGTTCGCCGGACGGGGCCGGTGGCTTCGGCCCGCAGAACCCCGCTGGCAACACGCCCTCCACCGACCCCTCCGGCCCCGGCTTCGGCGCCGGGAAAGCCGCCGCCGCCCGAGCCGCCGCACAGGCCCAGGCGGCCCCGGCGGGCACCGGTGCCGCCGGCTCCGCGCCCGGCGCCTCCACGGCCCTCTCCGGCCCCCAGCAGCCCGCCCCCGGCGTCCCCCAGCAACCCGGCCCGGCGCAGCCGCAGGGCGCCGCCGCGGGGATGCCCATGGCGCCCGGTGTCGGCGGCGGACAGCCCTCCTGGGCGCAGCGGGTGCACCGGCTGGCGGGGGACGAGGAGGGGCCCGTAACGCCCTGGAAGCCGCCCGTGGAGGACGTGTTCCAGGCGGCGGCCCGGCGGCAGTCGGCGGCGCGGCCCGCGGGGCTGGGCAAGCGGCTGCTGGCCCGGCTCGTGGACACCGTCGTGCTCGGCGCGGTCACCGCCGTGGCCGCCGTACCGCTGGGCACCAGGGCGGTCGACCACCTCGACGGGAAGATCGACGCGGCCAAGCTCTCCGGCCGTACCGAGACGGTCTGGCTGCTGGACGGCACGACGGGCGCCTACCTGGGCATCGTCCTCGCCGTGATCCTCGTCTTCGGCGTCCTCTACGAGGCGTTGCCCACCGCCAAGTGGGGGCGCACCCTGGGCAAGAAGCTCTGCGGTCTTCAGGTGCGCGGCATCGAGAGCCACGAGCCGCCCGGTTTCGGCGGGGCGCTGCGCCGCTGGCTCGTGTACAGCGTCCCGGGGCTGCTCGGCATCGGGATCGTCGGTGTCGCCTGGGGTCTGTTCGACCGGCCCTGGCGCCAGTGCTGGCACGACAAGGCAGCACATACGTTCGTGGCGGGATAGCGGGGTACGGCATCCGGGGTACCTGATTCCGTACCCCGGACGGCCGCTCGCCGGATGCGGAGCCGCACGGTTCGCGGTCGACTCGGCCCATGAGCACCGAACCGCCTCCGGGCTCCGGCCAGCAGCCGCCGGAAGACGACCCGTTCAGGAAGCAGCCCCCTCCTGGCCAGGGATCGGGCTCACCGTACGACCCGTCCTACGGGAACCAGCCCCCTCCGTACGGCGGCGCCGGCGGTGACCCCTACGGCGGCGGCTCGTACCCCACCGACCCCCTCGCCGGCATGCCCCCGCTCGCCGACAGCGGCCGCCGCACGCTCGCCCGGATCATCGACATGATCCTCGTCGGCATCGTCGTCTGGCTGGTCACCTGGGCCTTCGGCGTCCACGAGTACGACGTCGGCTCCGACGGCGCGTCGTACGCCAAGTCCCTCGGTCAGTCGCTCGTCGCGGCCGTGCTCTACATCGGCTACGACACCGTGATGCTCGCCAAGTCGGGGCAGACGCTGGGCAAGAAGTGGCTGGGCCTGCGCGTGGCCGACCTCGACAGCGGGTCGACGCCGTCCGTGCAGACCAACCTGATCCGCGCGGCGGTGCTGTGGATCCCGTTCGCGTTCTGCTGCGCCTGCATCTGGACGGCGATCAGCGGCGGTTGGAGCTTCTTCGACAAGCCGTACAAGCAGGGGCTGCACGACAAGGCGGCCAAGACCGTGGTGGTCAGCACGCGTTGATCGGCACGCGTTGATCGGCACGTGCCGAGGTGAGCGGACCGGGGGCACCACCCGGGGCCGTACACAGCGATCGGCGGGTCCGTCGTCAACGGACCCGCCGATTCGCGTGGTCGAGCGTGAACTTGAGCCGGGGCTTGTGCTTGGTCTAGGGAGTGCTCCGCTCCCGTACCGGCTGCGCGGACGACATGGCGGCGGCGGAGACGGTCTCCCGCCGTACCGACACCCGTGCCCGCTGCGGAACGGCCGGCACGGGGGCGGGGACCGCGGTCTGGACGGCGGTCCGGGCCGCTGCCCGGGCGCGGGTCTTCGGCTGCGGCACCGTCAGGGAGACGAGCAGTCCGAGGGCGAGCGCCGCGCATGCGATGACCGCGATCCCCAGACCGGAGTTCGTCTGTGACAGCAGCAGCATGGCGAGCGTCGAGAAGATCACGGTGAACGAACCGTAGGCGAGCTGTGCGGCGGTCGGACGAGGCATGGCAATCGAGTCCTCGTTAGGCGATGGAGGGGAGCTGTGAAAGGGGGGTGCGACAAGGATGTCGGCCTGGCTTTCCGCCGGGTTCCTGGCGATCCGCCAATCGACTCTATTCGCCTGCATGCCCGAGTGGAACGTGCAGTAAGCATGACCTAACACACAGCTCCGGAGCATGGGGGGCGCACGGAGTCATACCGTCCACCAAGTGGACGGATGCACGCGCCTGTTGAGCGATACGCGAGTCGCCCGTGCGTGTCCGTAAAGCGGACCCCGGCTTCGCATAGTGCACTTGTCCTGCTCAAGTCAAGGTCTGTCTTTTCCCGTAAACCTCTAGTCAAATAACGTCACTTGACTATCACGCGTACACCGCGCGCGGACCTTCCATGACTTCCAGGACCCCCCCTTCCGCGCGGTCGGGTACGCAGGGGAGGACCTCAAGTGACCAGCAGACCCTGGACGTTCAGAGCGGCCGCGGTGGGCGTGGCCCTCGCGGCGGCCACCGCCACGTTCTCGACGTTCGCCGTGGCGGAAGCCAGCACCTCGGCCAAGTCCACCACCGTGGACCGGCACGACCCGGCACCGGTCGCACAGAAGGAGCACGACCTCGACGGCCCGCTGAGCAAGACGCAGGACGCGCAGCGTCAAGAGGCCCTGAACCAGGTCATATCCGGCAAGGCGTCGGTGAAGGACCGCAACGGTTCGAAGGTCGTCCAGCTCAAGAGCAAGGGCGGCAAGAGCAAGTACGTCGAACTGGGCCGGGAGCAGACCGACAAGATCTTCACGATCCTGGTCGAGTTCGGCGACCAGGTCGACAGCCGCTACGGCGGCACCGTCGGCCCGCTGCACAACCAGATAGCCGCGCCCGACCGGGCGAAGGACAACTCCACGGCCTGGCAGGCGGATTACAACCAGGCGCACTTCCAGGACCTGTACTTCGGCACCGGCAAGAACACCGAGTCGCTCAAGAAGTACTACGAGAAGCAGTCCTCGGGCCGCTACTCGGTCGAGGGCGAGGTCACCGACTGGGTCAAGGTCCCCTACAACGAGGCCCGTTACGGCTCCAACGACGCCCCCACCGGTGCCTGGTACGCGGTCCAGGACGGCGTCAACGCCTGGGTCGCCCAGCGCGAGGCCGCGGGTGACACGGCCGCCGAGATCAAGACGGAGCTGGCCCAGTTCGACCAGTGGGACCGCTACGACTACGACGGCGACGGCAACTTCAACGAGCCCGACGGCTACATCGACCACTTCCAGATCGTGCACGCCGGTGAGGACGAGTCCGCCGGCGGCGGCGCGCAGGGCGAGGACGCGATCTGGGCCCACCGCTGGTACGCCTTCGGCACCGACGCCGGCGCCACCGGCCCGGACACCAACAGGCTCGGCGGCACCCAGGTCGGCGACACCGGCATCTGGATCGGCGACTACACCATCCAGCCGGAGAACGGCGGACTCGGCGTCTACGCCCACGAGTACGGCCACGACCTCGGCCTGCCCGACGAGTACGACACCGCGGGCGGCGAGAACTCCACCGGCTTCTGGACGCTGATGTCGTCCGGCTCCTGGCTCGGCACCGGCAAGGACGCCATCGGCAACCTGCCCGGCGACATGAACGCCTGGGACAAGCTCCAACTGGGCTGGCTGGACTACGACGTGGCCAAGGCGGGCGTCAAGTCGAAGCACACGCTGGGCGTCGCGGAGTACAACACCAAGAACGCGCAGGCGCTGGTGGTGCAGTTGCCCCAGAAGGAGGTCACCACCGAGGTGGTCACCCCGGCCCAGGGTGCCACGCAGTGGTGGAGCGGCAGCGGCAACAGCCTGAGCAACACCCTTTCCCGGACAGTGGACTTGACCGGGAAGTCGGCCGCGTCCCTCACGCTGGACGGCTACTACGACATCGAGGCCGACTACGACTACCTCTACACCGAGGTGTCGAAGGACGGCGGCGCGACCTGGACCCCGATCGACGGCACGCTGGCCGACGGCTCCGCCATTCCGCGTGACGGCAGCGGCAACCCCGCGCTCACCGGCACGTCGGCGGCGTATCAGAAGCTGACGTACCCGCTGAACGCCTACGCGGGCCAGAAGATCGACGTCCGCTTCCGCTACCAGACCGACAGCGGTGTGGCGCAGAAGGGCTTCGCGGCCGACGAGATCACGGTGACCGCCGACGGCGCGACCCTCTTCTCCGACAACGCCGAGGCCGCGGACGCCGCGTGGACCGCGAAGGGCTTCTCGCGCATCGGCGCTTCCTTCACGGACGACTACGCGCAGTACTACATCGCCGAGAACCGTCAATACGTGTCGTACGACAAGGTGTTGAAGGTCGGCCCGTACAACTTCGGCTTCTCGACGACCCGTCCGGACTGGGTGGAGCACTACGCCTACCAGAACGGCCTGTTGATCTGGAAGTGGGACACCTCGCAGGCGGACGACAACACCAGCCAGCACTCCGGTGAGGGTCTGATCCTGCCGATCGACTCGCACCCGACGCAGTTGAAGTGGTCCGACGGCACGCTGATGCGCAACCGCATCCAGGCCTACGACTCGCCGTTCGGTCTGTACCGGACGGACTCGGTCACGCTGCACAAGGCCGATGTCGCCACCAAGATCAAGTCGCAGCCCGGCGTCCCCGTCTTCGACGACGGCAAGTCGACCTACTACGACACGTCGAACCCGACGGCCGGTGTCAAGATCACTGACACCAACACCCGGATCAAGATCGTCAAGGAGCCGCTGGACGGCTCGACGGTCACGCTCCAGGTCGGGCCTTCGGCGAAGTAGTCGGTAAAAGCGCAGGTCAGAAACGTATCGGCGGTGACCCCCTGGCGGGTCGCCGCCGATCCGTGTTTAGGTGCGTCCTGTGCTTCGCTTATTGACACCGACTTCGACACCGACTCGTCCGGGGGTGTGACCGCATTGTCCGCAGGTGGTTTCTGCAGGCTGCCGACAGGCAGCGTGGTGGTGGCGCTGAACCTGCCCAGACCCAGCGCCCAGGGTGACGGCTGCGTCCGCGTCCTCGTCCACGCACGCAACCGGGCCCGGGCGCTGACCCGGCTCCGCAACCTCGGCATGCGGGCGGTCTACCTGCGCGGCAACGCGGAGCCGCCGACACCGGACGAGATCACGGCCGTCCTGCACCACCCCGACGGCCTGATATGGCGCACGGCACCGGCACCTGACAACGCTGTCGTGATTCCGGGGCCGGAGCTGCCGCAGGAGTTGTGGCATCCGATCCGGGCGCTGCTGCGGAGGCCTCCGGCGGCTGCGTGAGTTTGTCTGCGGGTCCGGTGGGGGCTGGGCTTCGTCGGGTGGGGTGGGTTGTTGGCCGCGGGCTCGGTGGGGGCTGAGCGCGCCGTTCCCCGCGCCCCTTTGGGCGCTGCCCGCACCCTGAGTGGTCCGCATCACCGCGACACCAACCGTGCCCTGAAGGGGCGCGAGGAACTGCGCGCTCAGCCCCCACCGCCCCGCAGACAACGAACGCATCGCGGCGTCAGCCGCGCTTGAGGGGGCGCGGGGAACGGCGCGCTCAGCCCCCACCGGGCCCGCAGACAACAAACGCATCGCGGCGCCAGCCGCGCCTGCAGGGGCGCGGGGAACTGCGCGACCAGCCCCCCCGCCCCGCAGGCACCACGCGACCCGTGCGCCCCCGACAGGCGGCCAGGGGTGATCGACCGCATCCTGGGATGGCTCGGGGCACCCTAGACCGCAGCGGAGGCCCGTTCGTGGCTACCGTTCTCTATCGACTCGGCCGGCTGGCCTTCCGCCGGCGCTGGTACGTGACCATCCTCTGGGTGGTGATCCTCGCGGCCCTCGGATTCGCCTCCAGCAAGGCGGCCGAGGCGCCCGCGACCACCTTCTCCACCCCCGGTGTCGAGTCCCAGCGGGCCTTCGACCTGATCCAGGAGCGCTTCCCGGGAGCGCAGGCCGACGGCGCCGTCGCCCGGGTCGTCTTCGTCGCCCCCGACGGGCAGAAGATCAGCACCGGCACGGACCGCGCGGCCGTAGTCCGGCTCGTCGACGAGGTGTCCGGGGGACCGCAGGTCGCCTCCGCGGTGAACCCCTTCCAGGCGGGCGCCGTCAGCAAGGACGCGACCACCGCCTACTCGACGATCACGTACACGGTGCAGGCCAACGACCTCTCCGACACCGCCAAGAAGAACCTGGAGAACGCCGCCGCGCAGGCCCGTGACTCCGGCCTCACCGTCGAGATCGGCGGCACCGCACTGGCCGCCGAGCCCTCGGCGGGCGGCATCGGCGAGATCCTCGGTGTCGCCATCGCCGCCGTGGTGCTGCTGATCACCTTCGGGTCGCTCGCCGCCGCCGGACTCCCGCTGCTGACCGCGATCCTCGGCGTCGGCATCTCCATGACCGCGATCACCACCCTGGCGAGCACCCTCGGCCTCTCCGACACCACCGGCACCCTCGCCACGATGCTCGGCCTGGCCTGCGGTATCGACTACGCCGTGTTCGTCGTCTTCCGCTACCGCGAGGAACGCGCCAACGGCCATACGACCGAGGAGGCGGCGGGCCTCGCCGCCGGCACGGCCGGCTCGGCGGTGGTCTTCGCGGGCCTCACCGTCGTCATCGCGCTCGCCGGGCTCTCCGTCGTAGGCATCCCGCTCCTCACCAAGATGGGCCTGTGCGCGGCCGGCGCGGTCGTCCTCGCCGTCCTCATCGCGCTGACCCTCGTGCCCGCCCTGCTCGGCTTCTGGCCCCGCGCCGTCCTCTCCCGCCGCTACAAGACGACCGGCCGCCGTATCCAGGGCGTGGCCGGCAACATGGGCAGCCGCTGGGCCGGCTTCGTGCTGCGCCACCCCTGGCCGGTCCTGTTCGGCACGGTCGCCGGACTCGTGGTCCTCGCACTCCCGGCGCTGGGCCTGCAACTGGGCCAGTCCGGCGACGAGGCCAAGTCCACCGCGACCACCCAGCGCCGGGCCTACGACGACCTCGCCACGGCGTTCGGCCCCGGCTTCAACGGCCCGCTGACGGTCGTCGTGGACCTCACGGACTCCGCTCACCCCAAGGCCGCCGCGGCCACCGTGGAGAAGCGGATCGCCGCCGTACCGGGCGTGGTCTCCGTCTCGCCGGTCCGCTTCAACTCGGCAGGAAACACCGCCCTGTTCACCGCCGTACCGGCCGAGGCGCCGACCAGCCAGAAGACCGTCGACCTCGTCCACACCATCCGCGACGACCGCTCCACCATCGAGGCGGCGGCCCCCGGCGCGAACTTCGAGGTCACCGGCACCACCGCCCTCAACATCGACGTCGCCCAGAAGGTCAGCAGCGCCCTGATCCCGTACCTGATCGTGGTCGTGGGCCTGGCGGTGCTCCTCCTGCTGCTGGTGTTCCGCTCGATCGTCATCCCCATCAAGGCGGCCGTCGGCTTCCTGCTCTCGGTGCTCGCCGCGCTCGGCTGCGTGGTGGCAGTCTTCCAATGGGGCTGGGGCGCAAGCCTGTTGGGAGTGGAGACCACCGGCCCGATCATGAGCCTGATGCCGATCTTCCTGGTGGGCATCGTCTTCGGCCTCGCCATGGACTACGAGGTCTTCCTCGTCTCCCGCATCCGCGAGGCCTACGTCCACGGCAGCGCGGCCCACGCCTCGATCGCGACCGGGTTCCGCTACAGCGCCCGGGTCGTGACCGCCGCCGCCCTCATCATGATCTCGGTCTTCGCGGGCTTCATCACAGCCGGCGACTCCATGATCAAGATGATCGGCTTCGGCCTCGCGATAGCCGTCCTCTTCGACGCCTTCATCGTCCGCATGGCCTTCGTCCCGGCCGTCCTGGCCATCCTCGGCGAACGCATCTCCTGGCTACCGGGCTGGCTGGACCGACTGCTCCCGAACGTAGACATCGAAGGCGAGAGCCTGAGCAGGCAACATCCGACAACGGAGCCAGTGGAAACCCCGCGAGCCGGAGCACCCCTTTAGCTGGAGCGCCGCCCCGATAGGGGCGCGGGGCTGTATCGATATGCGGCTCCGCCGCGTGGCGCGACCAGCCCCCACCGGCCCGCAGCCAAAGAACCGCTAGACGACCGGCTTCCCCGTCAACTCAACGCCGGCCGCGCGCAGTTCCTCCAGTGCGCGGTCGGTCGTCTCCTTCGCCACCCCGGCCGTCAGATCAAGCAACACCTGCGTACGAAACCCCTCCCGCACGGAGTCCAACGCGGTCGCCTTCACGCAGTGGTCCGTCGCGATCCCGACCACATCCACCTCATCGATCTCCCGCGCCCGCAACCAGTCCCCGAGCGAGACCCCGTTCTCGTCCCGCCCCTCGAACCCGCTGTACGCCGCCGCATACGCCCCTTTGTCGAACACCGCATCGATCGCCCCGGAGGCCACCGCAGGCGCGAAGTTCGGGTGGAACCCGACCCCCTCCGTGCCCGCGACACAGTGCGCGGGCCAGGAGTGCGCGAAGTCGGGGTTGTCGGCGAAGTGCCCGCCGGGCGCGATGTGGTGGTCACGGGTGGCCACGACATGCCGATACCCGGCAGGCGCTTGCCCGATCAACTCGGTGACGGCTGCGGCCACATCCGCACCACCGGCCACCGCGAGACTGCCCCCCTCGCAGAAGTCGTTCTGCACGTCAACGACGATCAAGGCGCGGCGCATGGTGGTGTCCTTCGACGGTGAGTGAGATTCGAGCCTAGAGACTTCGGCGCCGCCGCGGGAGGGCGCACCCCTGATTTTCGTACGCGTCTTAACCAGCGGGACGTAGCCGGCGGGACGTAACCAGCGGGACTTTAACCACCCGAGCGCAGTTGCACGTACTCCGTCGGAAGAACGGCTTCCCCGCGCGACAACTGGGTCGCCGACAACGGCAGGTTGCCCCGCGCGACGGCATGCCGGTCCCGTACGACGTCCAGCGGTTCGCGGGCCACGACCTCGCCGCCCTTGACCAGCTCGACGAGCAACTGCCGGTCGGCCAGCTCGGCCGGCACCGGCCCGATGCCGATCACCTCGGCCTCCGCGATCCCGTCGCCGTCCAGTCGCCGTGCCGCCCACTTGCGCCCGCCGATGGACGTCTTGCCCCCGCTGGACTTCTTCGCGACCGGCACCAGCGGCGCCTTCGGATCGGCGGACTCGGCGCGCGCGACCAGCTTGTAGACCATCGAGCAGGTCGGGTGCCCGGACCCGGTCACCAGCTGGGTGCCGACGCCGTACGCGTCCACCGGCGCCGCCGCCAGCGAGGCGATGGCGTACTCGTCCAGGTCGGAGGTCACCACGATCTTCGTGTTGACGGCGCCCAGCTCGTCCAACTGCTGCCGCACCCGGTGCGCGACGAGCAGCAGATCGCCCGAGTCGATGCGGACGGCGCCCAGTTCGGGCCCGGCGACCTCCACCGCCGTACGGACCGCCTCGGTGACGTCGTACGTGTCGACGAGCAGCGTCGTGTTCCGGCCCAGCGAGTCCACCTGGGCCTGGAACGCGTCGCGTTCGTTGTCGTGCAGCAGGGTGAAGGCGTGTGCGGAGGTGCCGACGGTGGGAATGCCGTAGCGGAAACCGGCCGCGAGGTCGGAGGTGGTGGCGAAACCGCCGACGTAGGCGGCGCGGGAGGCGGCGACGGCGGCGAGTTCGTGGGTGCGGCGGGCGCCCATCTCGATCAGCGGGCGGTCCCCGGCGGCGGAGGCCATGCGGGAGGCGGCGGCCGCGATCGCGGAGTCGTGGTTGAGGATGGAGAGGATCACGGTCTCCAGGAGCACGCACTCGGCGAAGGAGCCCTCGACCCGCATGATCGGCGAGCCAGGGAAGTACACCTCGCCCTCCGGGTAGCCCCAGACGTCCCCGCTGAAGCGGTAGGCGGCGAGCCACTCCAGGGTCTCCTCGTTGACGACCTGACGCTCGCGCAGGAAGCCGAGGACGTCCGCGTCGAACCGGAAGTTCTCCACCGCGTCCAGTACGCGTCCGGTGCCCGCGACGACGCCGTAGCGACGCCCCTCGGGCAGCCTCCGGGTGAAGCACTCGAAGACCGAACGCCGGTCCGCCGTACCCGCTTTGAGGGCGGCCTGCAGCATCGTCAGTTCGTAGTGGTCGGTGAAGAGCGCCGTAGAGGGAACGTCCACCGGCAGCCCAAGGTCCGCTACGTCCACTGAACTCTCCTGGTCGTGAGTTTCCGGGTCCCCCGAGGTCCGCCGGGAGGCCGGGGGTTGTCCCCCGGTGTGTGCCGCATGGCAACGGATGGTACTCCCATCTCGTCACTCTGACGATTTGTGGGGTCCGTTTGTGCGGGCACCCCCTTGTGGTGGCAGCATGGGCCGTGTGACGTCACCCGCACCCCTGGAGATCGAACGCACCGAGTCGGCGGAGGAGGTCTTCGCCGTACCCGAGCCGGACGTCCCCTGGGTCACGATCGTGCACAACGACCCGGTCAACCTCATGAGCTACGTGACGTACGTCTTCCAGACGTACTTCGGCTACTCGAAGGACAAGGCCACCAAGCTCATGAAGGACGTCCACCACAAGGGCCGCGCGGTCGTCTCCAGCGGAAGCCGCGAGGAGATGGAACGCGACGTGCAGGCCATGCACGGCTACGGTCTGTGGGCCACCCTCCAGCAGGACCGGAAGTAGCGACCCATCCCGATGCCAGGACACTTCGAACCGCTCCGTGACGGCGGCGCCGCCGTCGCCCTCGACGACGTCGAGATCTCGATCATCCGGTCACTGGCCGTCCAGCTCCTGGAGCTGATCGGCCCCGGACCCGGCGAGGACGTCTCCGCCGACCCCCTCGCCGAACTCTTCGCCGAGGGCCCGAGCGAGCCGCCCGCCGACCCGGTGCTCAGGCGGCTGTTCCCGGACGCCTACACCGACCCGGAGCAGGCCCCCGACTCCCCGCAGGACGCCGAGGAGAAGCTCGCGCACTCCGCCGAGTTCCGCCGCTTCACCGAGAACGACCTCAGGGCCGGCAAGCGCGAGAACGCCCTCGCGGTCGTCCGCACCCTGGACTCGCTGACCCCCGCGGTCGACGGCGGCGCGATCCTCAAGCTCACCGCCGAGGAGTCCCGGCAGTGGCTCGGCTCGCTCAACGACCTGCGCCTGGCGATCGGTTCACGCCTCGACATCACCGACGAGGACGACACCGACGACCTCTACCGGCTCCCGGACGAGGACCCGCGCAAGCCGATGGTGATGGCGTACCTCTGGCTCGGCGGCCTCCAGGAAACCCTGGTCACGACCCTGCTGCGCTGACCCGCGGCAGCCGTTCCGGCAAGGCTCCGTTCGCAAGGCTCCGTTCGCTCAGCGGACCCTCAAATCCGGATAACGATCACATCACCGCGAGGGCCGGGAATGCCGGCCGTCGCTGCTTTTTGTTCGCTTCTTCCTGTGCTGTGCGCCACAGATGTCCCCGTCGATCACGATGGCGACCGTGATAGATCTTCACGACCGCCCGGCGGACGCCACCCATGTCCCGCCGGGTTCGCCATGCGGCCGACGGACCTCGGCCGGGCAGCTCCAGTCCATGGGGGGATTCGGAGAAAGGCGCACCACACATGACCTCCGCTCAGGTCACGACGGACGACACCCCCGAGGAGGGGTACGAGCGCGGGCTCGGCAGCCGTCAGGTCCAGATGATCGCGATCGGCGGCGCCGTCGGCGTCGGCCTGTTCCTGGGAGCCGGGGCGAACATCGCCAAGGCCGGACCCAGCCTCATCCTCATGTACGCCCTCGCCGGCGGGATCATCTTCTTCATCATGCGGGCCCTGGGCGAACTGCTCCTGTACCGCCCGGTGTCGGGCTCCTTCGCGGAGTACTCCCGCGAGTTCCTCGGCCCGTTCTTCGGCTACTTCACCGCATGGACGTACTGGCTGATGTGGGTGGTCACCGGCATGGCCGAACTCACGGCCGCCGCCATCTACGTCAACTACTGGTTCCCCGCCGTCTCCCAATGGATGACAGCGCTCGCCTTCCTGGTGATCCTCTTCGTGGCCAACCTGATCTCGGTGAAGCTCTTCGGAGAGATCGAGTTCTGGTTCTCGATGGTCAAGGTCACCGCCCTCATCGGCATGATCGTGATCGGCCTCGGCGTCCTCACCTTCGGCTTCAGCAGCGCCGGTGACACCGCGTCCGTCGCCAACCTCTGGCAGTTCGACGGCTTCTTCCCCAAAGGCATCGGCTCCTCCCTGATGACCCTCCAGGGCGTGATGTTCGCCTACCTCGCCGTCGAACTGGTCGGCGTCACCGCGGGCGAGTCCGAGAACCCGGAGAAGACCCTCCCCAAGGCGATCAACACCCTCCCCTGGCGCATCGCCCTCTTCTACGTGGGCGCCCTCACCGTCATCCTCTGCGTCGTCAGGTGGACCGAATTCGCCCCGGGCGTCAGCCCGTTCGTCGAGGCGTTCGCGGAGATCGGCATCCCGGCGGGCGCCGGCATCGTCAACTTCGTGGTCCTCACCGCGGCCCTCTCCTCCTGCAACTCGGGCATGTACTCGACGGGCCGCATGCTCCGCACCCTCGCGGACAACGGCGAGGCCCCGAAGGTCTTCAGCAAGCTGTCCGCGTCCAAGACCCCGGCGACCGGCATCACGATCTCCGTCGCCTTCATGGGCATCGGCGTGATCCTCAACTACGTCGTCCCGGAGAAGGCCTTCGGCTACGTCACCTCGGTGGCCACCGCCGCCGGCATCTGGACCTGGCTGATGATCCTGATCAGCCACGTCCGCTACCGCCGCGCGGTCGACGCGGGCCGCCTCCCGGCCTCGTCCTTCCCGGCCCCGGGCGGCGCGAGGTTCTCCTACGTGGCCATCGCGTTCCTGCTCTTCGTCACGGGCCTCATCGCCTACGACCCCGACTCCCGCGTCTGCCTCTACGTCATGGCGGGCTGGACCCTCGCCCTGATCGGCGGCTGGATCGCCCTCAAGGTGCGCAACCCGCAGGTCACCGCACGCCGACAGCCGGAGTTCGAGAAGGTCGGCTGACCCGTCCGATCCCGGCATATGGGCCGGCGTGTACCACCACTCGGTACGCGTCGGCCCTTCTGTTTATCCTGACGACCATGCCGACCTTGACCATCACCCAGGCCCTCTTCGACCAGATCGTCACGCACGCGCGCGCGGACCACCCCGACGAGGCGTGCGGAGTCGTCGCGGGCCCGGTGGGCGAGGGCCGCCCCGAGCGCTTCGTCCCCATGCTGAACGCGGCCCGCTCGCCCACGTTCTACGAGTTCGACTCGCAGGACCTGCTGAAGCTCTACCGCGACATGGACGACCGCGACGAGGAGCCGGTGATCATCTACCACTCCCACACCGCGACGGAGGCCTACCCCTCCCGCACCGACATCGCCTACGCCAACGAACCCGGCGCCCACTACGTCCTCGTCTCCACCGCCGACAAGGACGAGACGGGCCCCTTCCAGTTCCGCTCGTACCAGATCCTGGAAGGCGTGGTCACGGAGGAGGACGTCAAGGTCGTAGAGGCATACTGACCGCGTACGCAACAGCCCAACCCGCCCTGACGGAGATGGTGTTGACGCAGCGGTCGAACGCACGGCGCCCCACGCTGGAGGATGTCGCCCGCTGGTCGGGAGTCTCCAAGTCCACGGTGTCGCGGGTGGTCAACGGCGAGCCCAAGGTGAGTCCGGAGGCGGCCGTCCGGGTCCGGGAGGCGGTCTCCGCGCTCGGCTACGTGCCCAACCAGGCGGCCCGCCAACTGGTCACCAAGCGCACCGGCGCCGTCGCGGTCGTGGCGGCCCAGCCCGAGGACCGGCTGTTCCTCGACCCCTTCTTCGACTGCCTGCTGCGCGGCATCCGCGCCGAACTCGCCCGGCACGGCGCCCAGGCCGTCCTGCTGTTCGTGGACGAACCCGACGACTACGCGCGCGTGGCCGACTATCTCGGCGGCGGCCACGTCGACGGCGCGATCCTGTTCTCGCTGCGCCCCGGCGACCGGATGCCCGAGATGATCGACCGGCTCGCGCTGCCCGCCGTCTTCGGCGGCCGTCCCCTCCTGTGCGACGGCGACCCCGTGCGCGGCCAGGCCTTCGTCGACGGCGACAACCGCGGCGGCGCCCGCCAGGCGATCCGCCACCTCCTCGCCCTCGGCCGCGAGCGCATCGCCACCGTCACCGGCCCCTACGACCAGGAGAACTCGGCCGCCGACCGGCTCGCCGGCTACCGGGACGCCCTCCCGGACACCGCGCCCCACCTGGTTGAACGGGCCGACTACACCCGGCAGGGCGGCGCCGACGCCATGGCCGTACTGCTCGACCGCCACCCCGACCTGGACGCCGTCTTCGTCGCCTCCGACCTCATGGCCTCCGGCGCCCTCCAGACCCTGCGCGAACGCGGCCGCCGGGTCCCCGAAGACGTGGCCGTCGTCGGCTTCGACGACCTCACCGCCATCTCCGAGTCCACCGACCCGCCGCTGACCACCGTCCACCAGGACGTCGCCGAGATGGGCCGCCTGCTGGCCCGCCTGCTGTTCGGCCGCACGGAACAGGACCCCGGCCAGGACCCGCCGTCGGCGATCGTGCCCACCCGGCTGGTCGTACGACAGTCCGCCTGAGCTGCGCCGTCTCACCCCCCGAATGAATTTCGTCCGAATTGTGAGATCGCTTACCGGGGCCCGGACCGGGAATCGATACGATGAGCCCATGGTTCTTCTCGACGTGAGCGACAAGGCGCCGGGCACGCTGCTCGTGGCGCGGCTGCACGTCGATCTGTGCAGGCTGGACAGCGCCATCTGTTGACCCCGCGCAGTCGCCGTACGGCCGTGTGCCGTGGGCGCATCCGCTCATGCCGCGCGCCCACCGAGACCAGACCCCTTCCGCTTCCGACAGGAGCCCCTTGCCATGGCCATCGAGGTCCGCATCCCCACCATCCTCCGCACCTACACCGGCGGCGAGAAGGCCGTCGAGGGTGCCGGTGAGAACCTCTCCGCGCTCTTCGCCGACCTCGAGACCCGGCACGCGGGCATCCAGGCCCGGATCGTCGACGGCGGCGAGCTGCGCCGCTTCGTCAACGTGTACCTGAACGACGAGGACGTCCGCTTCCTCGACGGCATCAACACCAAGCTGACCGACGGCGACAGCGTCACGATCCTGCCGGCCGTGGCCGGCGGTATGGCCTGATCGTCGATGCGTTACGACTCCCCGCTGGCCGCGGTGGGCAACACCCCTCTGGTGCGCCTGCCGCGGCTCTCGCCGTCCACCGACGTCCGCATCTGGGCCAAGCTGGAGGACCGCAACCCGACCGGCTCGGTCAAGGACCGCCCGGCCCTGCACATGGTCGAACAGGCGGAGAAGGACGGCCGTCTCACCCCCGGCTGCACGATCCTGGAGCCGACCTCCGGCAACACCGGCATCTCCCTGGCCATGGCCGCGAAGCTCAAGGGCTACCGCATGGTCTGCGTGATGCCCGAGAACACCTCGCAGGAACGCCGCGAACTCCTCGGCATGTGGGGCGCCGAGATCATCCCCAGCCCCGCGGCCGGCGGCTCCAACACAGCCGTACGCGTGGCGAAGGAACTCTCCGCCGAACACCCCGACTGGGTCATGCTCTACCAGTACGGCAACCCGGACAACGCGGGCGCCCACTACGCGACGACGGGCCCGGAGATCCTCACCGACCTCCCCTCCATCACCCACTTCGTGGCGGGCCTGGGCACGACGGGCACCCTCATGGGCGTCGGCCGCTACCTCCGCGAACACAAGCCGGACGTCAAGATCGTCGCCGCCGAGCCGCGCTACGACGACCTCGTCTACGGCCTCCGCAACCTCGACGAGGGCTTCGTCCCCGAGCTCTACGACGCCTCCGTCCTCACCACCCGCTTCTCCGTGGGTTCGGCCGACGCGGTCACCCGAACCCGCGAACTCCTCCAGCAGGAGGGCATCTTCGCCGGCGTCTCCACCGGCGCGGCCCTGCACGCGGCGATCGGCGTGGGCAGGAAGGCCGTAGCGGCGGGGGAGACGGCGGACATCGCGTTCGTGGTGGCGGACGGCGGCTGGAAGTACCTGTCGACGGGCGTGTACACGGCGGCGACGACGGAGGAAGCGATCGCGACCCTTCAGGGTCAGCTCTGGGCCTGATCCGAGCGCCCCGGGCGGTCACTCCCCGGGGCCCCAGGAGACGACCGCCTCACGGGCCCAGTCGTCCTTGATCCTTGCGTCGATGCGGTCGAGCACCGCGAAGCCGAAGAGCGCGACCGCCATCCGCACCTGACCCGGGTCGTACGGCTCCGTCGCCGGGCGGGTCGCCGGATCCAGCTCCGCGTAGCGTTCTCGCGCCACCCGGAGCACCGCCTCCCCCTTGCCGGTGACGGTGGTCAGGTTCCGCGGCATGGCCGGCCCGTCGGGGAACACCTTCCGCAGCGCCATCGCCCCGATGAGGAACGCCAGCCCGGCCCGGACCCAGGCCTGGTCGAGCAGCAGCACGGTCACGGCAGGCACCGTGGCCGCCGCGGCGATCGCCGACCACCGGCCCCAGCGCAGCGGCAGACCGGGAACCATCTCGAACCGCGCCCGAGTCCAGCCCTCGCCGAGCAGCCTCGCCTCCGCCGATTTCACCAGGTGCCAGGAGTTCGGCGCCCGCAGTTCCCACAGGTACTCGCCCTCGCCCTGGCCGGGGGAGAAGGCGGGGTTGCGCAGATGCAACGGCCGCGCCGCGTCCCACAGTTCACGCTCGAACTCGTCGGCGTCCGAGGGCGGTGCGTCACGGGATTCCCAGCGCCCCTGCCCGGGTGTGTCCTGCGGCATCCGGTGCAGCCGCCCCGCAGCCACCAGCCTGGCCAGCGCCCCCGTGCGTGCCCCCCATTGCGCCTCGCCGTTCAGCGCGCCGAGGGCCAGCGGGCCGAGCCGTTCCACGTCGTCGGGTCCGACGACGGCGCCGTCGCGGTCCTCGGCCACGAACGCCGCCAGCCGGGCATCGGCGGCAGCGCCGCGCACCTTGTCGTCGAGCAGCCAGGCCGTGAACGCGATCACGAAGCAACCCGCGAGTACGAGCCAGTCGGTCATACGGGTCAGTATCCCCACACACTGGCGTTCGACCCCTTTGCGAACCACCCCAATTGCCAAGGATCCAGGGGCCGTTGCGCACTACACGCCTACCGGGCGAGATGCCGCACCTGGTCCCACAGGGCCGGGTCCGCGACCCCCACCCGCCGCCGGAAATCGGCCACCGGCACGGACCGCAGCTCGTCGGTCTCCAGATAGCTCGCCCGCCCCTGCGCGTCCCCCACCGACCCCGGGGGCAGCGCGATCACCCCGCCGCGCTCGTCGTGGTACTTGCTGGTGATCTTCGCGACCGTCGCCGTCCGCCCGCGCACGGAGAGCACCAGACACGGCCGGTCCTTCGTGGTCCCCGGCTGATCCTCGTAGGGGACGTTCGCCCACCAGATCTCGGCGGGCCGCGGCCGGTCCCCGCGTACTTTCCGCGCGGGCCGCCGCCCCCGCCCCCACCCGTCCACCAGCGTGGCGACCAGCGCCAGCAACATCACCGCCGCCAGCGCGAGCCACCACGTCGTGTTCATGCGGACGACGGTACCGGCGCGCATTCCAAGCCGCGCGCCCTCTTGTAAACCCCACGCGCCCCGGTTCCAGCCGAACCGGTGACAGCACAGGTGAGTTCCCCCACAACAGCCCTTGGCGGAGGAGCGACCGGCCCTTTTGCGCCTTACGCTCGACGGACCGCACGACCCCCGTCACCCAACTCCAGAAGTTACCCGCCAGCGGAGGTTTCTGCTTTATGAAGCTCACCGTCGTCGGCTGCTCGGGGTCGTTCCCGTCCGCGGAATCGGCCTGTTCGAGCTACCTCGTAGAGGCCGACGGCTTCCGGCTGCTCCTCGACATGGGCAACGGCGCCCTTGGCGAGCTGCAGCGCCACTGCGGTCTCTACGACCTCGACGCGATCTTCCTCAGCCATCTGCACGCCGACCACTGCATCGACATGTGCGCGTACTTCGTCGCGCGCTACTACCGCCACGACGGCGGCCGCTGCGACCCCATCCCGGTCTACGGCCCCGAGGGCACCGAGCACCGCCTGACCACGGCCTACGCCGACACCCCCACCGCCTCCTCCATGAGCGAGGTCTTCGACTTCCACACGGTGAAGCCGTCCACGTTCGACGTCGGCCCCTTCACCGTGCACACCGAGCGGGTCCGCCACCCCGTCGAGGCGTACGGCATCCGCGTCGAGCACGGCGGCCGGTCGCTGACCTACTCCGGCGACACGGGCGTCAGCGAGTCCCTGGACGAACTCGCCCGCGACACCGACCTGTTCCTGTGCGAAGCCGCGTTCACCCACGGCAAGGAGAACATCCCCGACCTCCACCTCAACGGCCGCGAGGCGGGCGAGACGGCGACCAGGGCGGGGGTCAGGCGCCTGGTGCTCACGCACATCCCACCGTGGACCGACCCCCAGGCCAACCTGGCCGACGCGCGCGAGGTCTACGCCGGCCCGGTCGAACTGGCGGCGCCGAGAGCGTCGTACGAGATCTGACCGCGCCTATGTGAAGGCCCCCGCAGGCCGCCTTTTTCTCCTGGCCGCGGGGGCCTCGCCATGTCCGGGCGCTCAGCGCAGCAGGCTGCCGCCGTCCACCGTCAGGACCTGGCCGGTCAGCGCCTCGGCGCCGACATCGTCCTCGGGTGGGCGCGCGACGCGGGTGAACTCGCCGTCGCGGTACGGAAGTCGGTGCCCGGCGGGGTCGATCTCGTCGTGGACCCGGCCGGTATCGGCGGCGACCTGATTCAGGCCGTGCGCGACGGCGGTGTCTTCGTCGTCATCGCGGTCGTGCCGGAGCCCGCGGCCGAGCGCGGTGTCGACGTACGCCGTGTCAGCGCGCGGTCCGACGGCCCGCTGCTGGGCCGGATCCTCGCCGACGTCGCCGACGGCAAGAAGAAGACCCGCGTCGGTCTGACCCTGCCGCTGACCGAGGCGGCCGAGGCGCACCGCCGGAGCGAGAACAGGTCGGTGCGCGGGAAGATCGTGCTCACGGTCTGAAACCAGTAGGCCGTCCACGACGATGCCCGGCCCGGAGTCGACTCCGGGCCGGGCATCGGGCGTTGGCGTAGGGGCTTACGCCTTGGTGAGGTCCTCGAGCTCCTCCTCGGGCTCGCGGCCCGGGGTGGGGAGGTTCCACTTGGTGATCGCGAAGCGGAAGACGAAGTAGTAGATCGCGCCGAAGACCAGACCGATCGGGATGATCAGCCAGGGCTTGGTGGCGAGGTTCCAGTTGAGCGCGTAGTCGATGAACCCGGCCGAGAAGGTGAAGCCCGCGTGGACGCCGAGCGCCCAGGTGACCGCCATGGACAGGGCGGTCAGCACCGCGTGGATCGCGTAGAGCACCGGGGCGATGAACATGAACGAGAACTCGATCGGCTCGGTCACACCGGTCACGAAGGACGTCAGCGCGAGCGAGATCATCATGCCGGTCACGGCCTTGCGGCGCTCGGGACGGGCGGTGTGCGCGATGGCGAGCGCGGCGGCCGGCAGGCCGAACATCATGATCGGGAAGAAGCCCGACATGAACTGTCCGGCGGTCGGGTCGTGGGCGAAGAAGCGGGTGAGGTCGCCGTGCACGACCGTGCCGTCCGGCTTGGTGAAGTCGCCGATCTGGAACCAGGCCACGGAGTTGACGAACTGGTGCATGCCGACCGGGATCAGCCCGCGGTTGATCAGACCGAACAGACCGGCACCGAAGGCACCGAGACCGGTGATCCACTCGCCGAAGTTCGAGATGCCCTCACCGATCGGCTTCCAGACCAGGCCGAAGAAGACACCCATGAGCGTGCCGACGAAGGCCATGATGATCGGCACCAGGCGGCGGCCGTTGAAGAAGCCGAGCCAGTCGACCAGCTTGGTGCGGTGGTACTTCTGCCACAGCACCGCGGAGAGCAGACCCATGATGATGCCGCCGAGGACACCGGGGTTGTTGTAAGTCGCGGGTACGTCGGCGCCCTTGAGGATCTGCGCGTCGGTGACGGGGAAGGCCTTGAGCACATTGCTGTAGACGAGGAAGCCGACGAGCGCCGCGAGGGCGGTGGAGCCGTCGGACTTCTTGGCGAAGCCGATCGCGACACCTATACAGAACAGCAGCGGCAGGTTGTCGAAGATCGCGCCGCCGGCGGTGGCGAAGACCGCCGTCACCTTGTCCGGCAGATTCAGCTTGTCGTGGATGTCGGCCTGGCCGAACCGGAGCAGGATGCCCGCCGCCGGAAGCACAGCGATCGGCAACTGCAGGCTGCGGCCGATCTTCTGCAGGCCCTGGAACAGGCCGGATCCCCACTTCTTTGTGGGTGCCGCCGTTGGCGCGGTGGCAGTGCTCATGGACTTCCTCCATCGGGTGGTGGTCTACACCACTCAGTGGTGTAGACCTGTTGTAGCAGATGAAGTCCGCATAAAGGAACCCGCGAATCCTGCGACCGAATCGCTACGCGACGTACATGAAGGCGCACATGAAGGCAGGCATGAGGAAGGGCCCCCGGACCGATGGTCCGGGGGCCCAACTCGCGTACGCCGTCAGGCTTTGGTGACGTCCTCGTGCTCGTCCTCCGGCTCCCGCCCCGGAGTCTTCAGATCGAACTTCGTGATCGCGAACCGGAAGACGACGTAGTACACCACCGCGAAACACAGCCCGATCGGAATGATCGCCCACGGTTTCGTCGCCAGGTTCCAGTTGATCGCGTAGTCGATCAGCCCGGCCGAGAAGCTGAACCCGTCGTGCACCCCGAGCCCCCAGGTCACCGCCATCGACACACCGGTCAACACCGCGTGGACGGCGTAGAGGAGGGGCGCGATGAACAGGAACGAGTACTCGATGGGCTCGGTGATGCCGGTCACGAAGGACGTCAACGCGACCGACAGCATGAGTCCGCCCACCTCCTTGCGGCGGCTCGGCTTCGCGCAGTGTGCGATCGCGAGCGCCGCCGCCGGCAGCGCGAACATCATGATCGGGAAGAAGCCCGAGGTGAACTGCCCCGCGTTCGGGTCACCCGCCAGGAACATGTTGATGTCACCGTGCACGACCGTCCCGTCCGGCTTCGTATAGCTGCCGAACTGGAACCAGATGGGCACGTTCAGGAACTGATGCAGCCCCACGACCAGTAGCGCCCGGTTGGCCAGACCGAACACCCCGGCGCCCAGCGCGCCCCGGTCGCTCAGCCAGTCGCTGAAGTGCTCAAGGCCGCTGCCGATCGGCGGCCACACCCACAGCGCCACCGCCGCCACCGCGATCGCCACGAACGACATGATGATCGGCACCAGCCGCCGCCCGTTGAAGAAGCCCAGCCAGTCCACCAGCTTCGTACGGTGGAACCGCACCCAGAAGAACGCGGTCAGCAGCCCCAGCACGATCCCGCCGAACACCCCGGGATTCTGGTACGCCAACGCCGTCACCGAGTGGTCGGCGGCCTGGCACCCGATCCCGGGCAGTACGTTCGTGCCGCCCGTGCAGTCCTTGGGGAACTGGCGCAACACGTTGTAGTAGACGAGGAATCCGGTCAGCGCGGCCAGCGCCGTCGACCCGTCCGACTTCTTCGCCATGCCGATCGCGACGCCCACGCAGAACAGCAGCGGCAACCCGAGCTGCCCGTCCAGCAGCGCGCCGCCCGCGCCCGCCATCACCTTCGAGACATTGGTCCAGCCGAGCCCGTCGTCCCCGAACACGTCCGGCTGCCCGAGCCGGTTGAGGATGCCGGCGGCCGGCAGTACGGCGATGGGGAGTTGGAGACTGCGGCCCATCTTCTGCAGGCCCTGGAACAGGCTGCCCCAGAGGGTCCGCCCAGGACGGGCGGCGGCACTGTCGGCACTCATGGACGCCCCTCGGTAATGTGGTGTAGACCTGTGGTGTAGACCAGTTGGCGATGTGATCGTTCACCATCATTCGGCACGCACGACATGACCGCTCGCGAAGCTGGGCCAACTGTGGGTTACTGCGACAAAGCGGTTCGGATCAGGGAGAGAACAACATGGCCACCAAGGCTGAGAAGATCGTTGCCGGGCTGGGCGGCATCGACAACATCGAAGAGGTCGAGGGCTGCATCACCCGCCTGCGCACCGAGGTAAAGGACCCGAGCTTGGTCGACGAAGCCGCGCTGAAGGCCGCCGGCGCCCACGGCGTCGTCAAGATGGGCACGGCGATCCAGGTCGTCATCGGCACGGACGCGGACCCGATCGCGGCGGACATCGAAGACCTGATGTGAAGCGCGGGGATCATCCCCGGCGCTGACCCGCGCACCACGCACTGAGGGGCTCTTCCCGACGCACGATCCGGGAGGAGCCCTCTCCTCGTCTACCACTAGGCTCTTCGCCATGTCTCGAATCGACGGCCGCACCCCCGAACAGCTCCGCCCGGTCACCATCGAACGTGGTTGGAGCAAGCACGCCGAGGGCTCCGTCCTCGTCTCCTTCGGCGACACCAAGGTCTTCTGCACCGCCTCGGTCACCGAAGGCGTCCCCCGCTGGCGCAAGGGCAGCGGCGAGGGCTGGGTCACCGCGGAGTACTCCATGCTGCCCCGCGCCACCAACACCCGCGGCGACCGCGAGTCCGTCCGCGGCAAGATCGGCGGCCGCACCCACGAGATCAGCCGCCTCATCGGCCGCTCGCTCCGCGCGGTCATCGACTACAAGGCCCTCGGCGAGAACACCATCGTCCTCGACTGCGACGTCCTCCAGGCCGACGGCGGCACCCGTACGGCGGCCATCACCGGCGCGTACGTCGCGCTGGCTGACGCCGTGGCCTGGGCCCAGGGCAAGAAGCTGATCAAGGCCGGCCGGCAGCCGCTCACCGGTACGGTCTCGGCGGTCTCGGTCGGCATCGTCGGCGGAGTCCCGCTCCTGGACCTCTGCTACGAGGAGGACGTCCGCGCCGAGACCGACATGAACGTCGTCTGCACCGGCGACGGCCGCTTCGTCGAGGTCCAGGGCACGGCCGAGGCGGAGCCCTTCGCCCGCGACGAACTGGGCGCGCTCCTCGACCTCGCGGTCCTCGGCTGCGACGAGCTGACCGCCGTACAGCGAAAGGCACTTGAGGCCGCGCTGGAGAAGTAGGAGGCTGGGCCGGCCGAGTAAAGGGCGTACAAAGAGGAGCGGGCCGCGGGGGCAACCCGGTGGCCCGCACCCGCGTCCCTATGCATACGGAAACGCACACGGAACGGAAACGGGGAGTGGCCACCGGGGCCCACCCCCACGGGGAGGAAACCGAACCATGGCCGCCGCAAGCCGACGCAGTCACCGTCGCCGTATCGCCATAGCCGCCACCGTGGCGGCGATCGGCCTGACCGCCGGACTCACCACCGGCTGCGACGCCGTCGACAAGGCCATCGACTGCGTCCAGACCGCCGACACCATCGCCGACAGCGTCACCGGCCTCCAACAGGCGGTGGAGAACGCGGCCAACGACCCGACCCAGACCGACCAGTCCCTCAACTCCATCGAGAAGGACCTCGACAAGATCGGCGACAAGACCGACAACACGGACGTCAACAAGGCGGTGGACGACCTGAAGAAGGCCGTCGACAACGTCCGTACGGCGGTCAGGAACGGCGACGACACCCCCGACATCAGCCCGGTCACGGACGCGGCGGGCGAACTGACAAAGGTCTGCACGTCATAGCCGTATCGAGGACGTTGGAATACTGAACGCCATGACACGCCTGATCCTCGCCACCCGCAACGCCGGGAAAATCACCGAACTGAGGTCGATCCTCGCCGCCGCGGGCCTGCCCCACGACCTGATCGGCGCCGAGTCCTACCCCGAGATCCCCGACGTCAAGGAAACGGGCGTCACCTTCGCGGAGAACGCCCTCCTGAAGGCCCACGCCCTGGCCCAGGCAACGGGCCTCCCGGCCGTGGCCGACGACTCGGGCCTCTGCGTCGACGTCCTGAACGGCGCGCCGGGCATCTTCTCGGCCCGATGGTCCGGCACCCACGGCGACGACGAGGCCAACCTGGCCCTGCTGCTGGCCCAGTTGTCGGACATCGCGGACGAACACCGGGGCGCCCACTTCGCGTGCGCGGCGGCCCTCGCCCTCCCCGACGGCACGGAGCGCGTGGTCGAGGGCCGGTTGAGGGGTGTCCTGAGGCACGCGCCGACGGGCACGAACGGCTTCGGCTACGACCCGATCCTCCAGCCGGACGGCGACACCCGAACCTGCGCGGAACTCACACCGGACGAGAAGAACGCGATCAGCCATCGGGGGAAGGCGTTCCGGGGGTTGGTGCCGGTGGTGCGGGAGTTGCTGGGGTAGGCGGGAAGGGCGCGCTCCGGTCCGGAGGCGCGCCCTTCGTGAAGTGGGCCCGGTGGGACTCGAACCCACGACACACCGGACCTAAACCGGCGCCCTCTGGCCAGCTGGGGTACGGGCCCACAGCGCGGCCTACTCTACTGTGCGCTGCTACGAGGGCGTACGTGAAGATCGATCTCGTTCAGGTGGGGAGAGGTACTCGGCGCCTAGATCCCCAAGTCCTTGATGATCTTCGCCACATGGCCCGTCGCCCGCACGTTGTACAGCGCGTGCTCGACCTTGCCGGACTCGTCCACGATGATCGTGGAGCGGATCACGCCCATGTAGGTCTTGCCGTAGTTCTTCTTCTCGCCGAAGGCCGCGTACGCGTCGAGGACCTGCTTGTCGGGGTCCGCGAGGAGTGTGACCTTGAGGTTCTCCTTGTCGCGGAACTTGGCGAGCTTCTCCGGCTGGTCGGGGGAGATGCCGATGACGTCGTACCCGGCGCCGGTCAGCAGTTCCAGGTTGTCCGTGAAGTCGCAGGCCTGCTTGGTGCAGCCGGGGGTGAGGGCCGCCGGGTAGAAATAGACGATGACCTTGCGGCCCTTGTGGTCGGCGAGGGACACCTCGGTGCCGTCGGCGTCGGGAAGCGTGAAGGCGGGGGCAACGTCCCCGGGCTGGAGTCGTTCACTCATCGCGCTAGCGTAACCGGGGGTGCTGACAGTGCACTCCGCGCGAGAGCTGACAGACTGTCCGGCACCAGTACCAGCAGACTTCGGAGGCCGTACGGTGGCGGACACGTCGAACACGCCGGACACCAGAACCCCGGCGGAGATCGAGGCGGACATCAGTCGTCGCCGCGATGTCCTGGCCGACACGCTCGACGAGATCGGGGTGCGCGTGCACCCGAAGACCATCGTGGGCGACGCGAAGGCCAGGATCGCGTCCGACATCGATCACACCCTCGGCAGGGCGTACGTCGCCGTCAACCGGGTCGTGAGCGACGTCAGGGGCCAGTTCGTGGACGAGGAGGGCGCGCCGAGGGTCGAGCGGATCATCCCCGTCGCGCTCGTCGCCGTCGGCGTCGTGGGCCTGTTCGTCCTCGGATCCCGGCGCCGCAGGGGCCGTAGGGGCTGACGTCGCTGGCCCCGGCGGCGGACGGACCGGTCCTGGACAGGTAGGTTCGTGGGCGTGAGCGCCAAGAGAGACGAGCAGGGCACCCAGCACGACAAGCTGCCCATCCGGATGCTGCACGACCGTGTACTCGTGCGGCAGGACAAGAGCGAGGGCGAGCGGCGTTCGGGCGGCGGGATCCTGATTCCCGCGACGGCCGCGGTGGGGCGGCGGCTGGCCTGGGCCGACGTCGTCGCGGTGGGGCAGAACGTGCGGACCGTGGAGCCCGGCGACCGGGTCCTGTACGACCCCGAGGACCGTGCCGAGGTCGAGGTGCGCGGGGTCGCCTACGTCCTGATGCGTGAGCGGGATCTGCACGCGGTGGCCGCCGACCGCTTCGAGGGGTCCGAGGACTCGACCGGGCTGTACCTGTAACAACGGCCTGCGAGGGGCTGGTGACCATCGTCACCAGCCCCTTTTGCCTGCCCTTTGCTACGTTGGAAGGGAACCCGACGAGACGCGCCGTACCGGGACAGCGACACGGAAAGACGACGCACCCCCGTTCAGCACGTACGTCTCGGAGGTGCCTGTCATGGCCTGGGTTCTGCTCGTCGTCGCCGGTCTGCTCGAAGTCGGCTGGTCGATCGGGATGAAGTACACGGACGGGTTCAGCCGCCCGCTCCCCAGTGTGCTCACCGGCGCCGGGATCGTCGCCAGCATGCTGCTGCTGTCGTACGCCGCGAAGTCGCTGCCCATCGGTACCGCCTACGGCGTGTGGGTCGGGATCGGTGCGGCGGGGGCGGCGGTGCTCGGCATGGTGGTGCTGGGTGAGCCCGTCACCGCCGCCCGGATCTTCTTCGTGGGGCTGCTGCTGGTCGCCGTCGTGGGGCTGAAGGCGACCTCCGGCCACTGACGGCCACCGACGGCCGCCCAAAGGCGCTCCTGGGTGCTACTCCTTCTTCCTCGCCGTGCTCTGCGGGCCCGCCGTCGTCCCTCCGGTCGTCGTGCCGCCGGTGGTGCCGTCCGTCGTGGTGCCCGTGGTGCCGCCCGTCGTCGTGGTCCCGCCGTCCGTGGTCGTGCCCGTCGTGCCGCCGTCGGTGGTGGTCGTGCCGCCGTCCGTCGTCGTGCCGCCCGTGGTCGTGGTGCCCGTCGTGCCGCCGGTCGTGGTGGTGCCGCCGTCGGTGGTGGTCGTCCCCCCGTCGGTCGTGCCGCCCTGCGTCTGGCCCTGGTCGCCCTGGCCACCCGTGGTGGTGGTGCCGCCGTTGTCCTGGTCGCCGGTCGTCGCCGGCTGGGAGGGCTGAAGGCTCGGGGGTGCGACGGTCTCGGCGCCGTCCTGGAGCTCCAGGTCGAAGTCGCTCTCCTCGGTGCCCTTGAGGGCGGCCTTGGTGTACTGGGCCCAGATCTCGGCGGGCGCCCCGCCGCCGTTGACACGGGGGAGACCCATCGCGCCGTAGAGCGACTTGTGGGCGGCGGTGGTCGGGTCCTGGCCCATGACCGAGACGACGGTGGCCAGGTCGGGGGTGTAGCCCGCGAACCAGGCCGCCGTGTCCTCCTCCGCCGTGCCGGTCTTGCCGGCCGCCGGGCGGTCGGCGGCCTGGGCCGCGGTCGCCGTGCCGTTGTCGACGACGCTCTGCAGGACCGAGGTCGTGGTGTCCGCGGCCTCGCGGCTCACCGCGCGGGCGGTCTTCTGCGCCGGCAGCTTGATCTTGTCCGTGCCGTCCTTGGTGATCTCCGAGATCATCGTGTACGTGTGCCGCTGACCGTGGTTGGCGAGGGTGGCGTACGCCTCCGCCATGTCGAGGACGCTCGCGGTGGACGGGCCGAGCGCGATGGACGGGGTCGCGGTCAGGTCGGGGGTGTCGGACGGGATGCCGAGGGCGACCGCCGTCTGCTTCACCTTGTCGGGGCCCACGTCGACG
Source organism: Streptomyces sp. NPDC101776 (assembly GCF_044766845.1). Taxonomy (NCBI): domain Bacteria; kingdom Bacillati; phylum Actinomycetota; class Actinomycetes; order Kitasatosporales; family Streptomycetaceae; genus Streptomyces; species Streptomyces sp. NPDC101776. The sequence goes on from NZ_JBIWMV010000028.1 coordinate 49,885, forward strand.
GCCAGTTGCGCGTACACCGAGTTGACGGACTTGTCCGTCGCCGTACGGACGGTGATGTCGCCGTAGGAGACACCGTCCTCGTTCTCCGGGGCGTACGAGCCGCCGCTCCAGCCTTCCACGGGGCGCTTGTTGGTGCCGTCGTAGTAGGTGTTGGGCGTGATGGTCTGGCCGTCCTGGGTCTGCGAGCCGTTCTGGATCGCCGAGGTGAGGACGAACGGCTTGAAGGTGGAGCCCACTTGGAAGTCGCCGCGGGTCGCGCCGTTCGTGTACTGCTTGACGTAGTCGATGCCGCCGTAGATCGCGACGATCCTGCCGGTCTTGGGATCGACCGAAGCCCCGCCCGCGCGCACGTAGTTGTCGACCTTGCGGCTCTTCTTGTCGAGCTTCGACATCACCTGGTCGTTGACCGCCTTCACGAAGGCGTCCTGCTTGCTCCTCTGCAGGGTGGTGGTGATGCGGTAGCCGCCGGCTTCGAGGGTGTCCGCGTCGATGACCTTGTTGGTGGTCAGGTAGTCCTTGATCGCGCCGACGATGTAACCCCGCTGCCCTGACATGCTCGTCGAGGCCGTCGCCTCCTTCGGCATGGGGAACTTCATGCCGGCGCGCGCGGACTCGGTGAGCCAGTGCTTCTTGACCATGCCGTCGAGGACGTAGTTCCAACGGGCCACCGCCGCGGCCTTGTTCTCCGGGTGCGCCACGACGTCGTACTCGCTCGGCGCGTTCAGCAGCGCGGCGAGGTAGGCGCCGCGGCCGGCGTCGAGTTCGGTGGCGTCCTTGCCGTAGTAGGCCTGGGCGGCGGCCTGGATGCCGTAGGCGTTGCGGCCGAAGTAGCTGGTGTTGAGGTAGCCCTCCAGGATCTCGGACTTGGACTCTGTGCGGTCCAGCTTGATCGAGATGAAGAACTCCTTCACCTTGCGGGTGACGGTCTGTTCCTGGCCCAGGTAGTAGTTCTTGACGTACTGCTGGGTGATCGTGGAGCCGGACTGGGTGCCCTTGCCGGTGGCTGTGTTCCACGCGGCGCGGACCATCGCCTTGGGGTCGACGGCGGACTCGGAGTAGAAGTCCCGGTCCTCGGCGGCCAGTACGGCGTGCTGGGCCTCGGCGGAGACCTGGGCGAGGCCGACGCTCTCGCGGTTGACCTCGCCGTCGCGGGCGAGCTGGGAGCCGTCCGAGTAGAGGTACACGTTGGACTGTTTGGTGGCGAGCGCGTTGGCCGGCGGGATCTTGACCATCGAGTAGCCGAGGTAGAACGCGCCGATCAGCAGCGCCACGAGCGTGACGACCCCGGCGAGCGTCATCCGCCAGGTCGGGATGATCCGGCGCCACCCGGTGCGCTTGGGCCGCTTCGGCTTCTTGGGCTTCTCGCCCCCGGCCGCCCCGGGCGCCTCCGGTGCGGTGGCCGCTTCCGGCTCTCTCGGTGCCCAGCCCTGTGCGGGCTGCTGCGGCTGCGGCTGGTCGCTCATCTCGTGCACGGACTCCTGTTTCGCGTCGTACCGTCCCGTACGGCCCCGCATGTTCCCATGCGCCCGGTACGTTCCTGTACGGCCTTGTGCGCTTCTGCGCCCCCAGACGAAGACTCTCGCACCATGCGTTCCGTTCCCGCCCATCGGCACGCACTTGCCCGGAAAATGCGTGGCGTGCGTCACCACCTGCGGACTAGGCTCCTGCGCTTCGGTGTCAAGACATTGGGGACGGTGATTTCTGGTGGGTGCCGGTCGGTTGTACGCGGCCGTCGCGGCGGGGGGTTTCAGGCGGTACGCGACGTACCGGGCGGCGACGCTCGCCGGGGTGTTCACCAACACCGTGTTCGGCGTGGTCCTCGTCTACACGTATCTGGCGCTGTGGGACGAGCGCCCGCATCTCGGGGGGTACGACCAGGCGCAGGCGGTGACGTACGTGTGGCTGGGGCAGTGCCTGTACGCGACGCTGGCGATCCAGGGCGGCGGGTTCGAGAAGGACCTGATGGAGCGCATCCGCACCGGTGACATCGCCGTCGACCTGTACCGGCCGGCCGATCTCCAACTGTGGAGCCTGGCAACCGACTTCGGGCGGTCCCTGTTCCAACTGCTCGGGCGAGGCGTGGTCCCGTTCGTCTTCGGCGCGCTGTTCTTCCCGATGGCGCTGCCCACGGACGTCGGCTCCTGGGCGGCTCTGCTGGTGGCGCTGCTGCTGGCGATACTCGTGAGTTTCGGCATCCGCTATCTGGCCGCGCTGAGCACGTTCTGGCTGCTGGACGGCACGGGCGTCAACCAGGCCACGATGATCCTGGGCATCTTCTGCTCGGGCATGGTGTTCCCGCTCAACGCCTTCCCGGGCGCGCTCGGCGAGATCGTACGGGCGCTGCCGTGGGCGGCGCAGCTCCAGGTGCCCGCGGATGTGCTGATGGGGAAGACCGGCCTGCTGCCCGCGTACGCCTTCCAGGCGACCTGGGCGGTGGCGCTGATCGGGGCCGGCCGGCTGCTCCAGTCGGCGGCCACGCGAAGGGTGGTGGTCCAGGGTGGCTGACACGACCCGAAGGAGTGAGGCGGTGACCCACCGGCACGTGGACTTCGGTGAACTGCCGCGCTGGCGCGAGGGTTTGCGCGCCTACCGCATGATCGCCGCGATGTGGATCCGGTCGAGCATGGCCTACCGCGCCTCCTTCGTCATCACGGTGGTCGGCAACCTGCTGGTGACCGGCCTGGACTTCGTCACGATCCTGCTGATGTTCTCGCGGGTCGACTCGCTGGGCGGCTGGTCGCTGCCCGAAGTCGCCTTCCTGTACGGCCTGTCGGCGACCGCGTTCGGGATCTCCGACCTGGTGCTCGGCTCGATGGACGTGCTCGGCGCCCGTATCCGCGACGGCTCCTTCGACACGCTCCTCGTGCGCCCGGCACCGGTGCTGGCCCAGATCGGCGCGGACCGTTTCGCGCTGCGCCGCCTCGGCCGGATCACCCAGGGCGGCCTGGTGCTGGGGTGGGCGCTGCTGCACGTCGACGTCAACTGGACTGTCGGGAAGCTCCTGTTGGTGCCGGTGATGCTGGTCTGCGGGGCGGCGATCTTCGGGGCGCTGTTCGTGGCGGGCGCGGCCTTCCAGATCCTGGCGCAGGACGCGGCCGAGGTGCAGAACGCGTTCACCTACGGCGGCAACACCCTGCTGTCGTATCCGCCGGTCGTTTTCGGCAAGGACTTCGTGCGGGGCGTGACCTTCATGCTGCCGCTCGCCTTCGTCAACTGGGTACCGGCGTCCTATGTGTTGGGGCGGCCGTACCCGCTGGATCTGCCGCCGGGCGCGCAGTTCGCCTCGCCGCTGGTGGCGCTCGTCTGCTGTGCGCTGGCCGGGCTGGCCTGGCGTGCGGGGCTCAAGTCGTACCGAAGCACGGGAAGTTGAGGACCAGTGGACGAGCGCTCCGATCAGGACGAGCACGTCATTCAGGACGAGCACTTCATTCGACTCGACCGCGTCGAGAAGATCTTCGACGTGCGCAAGAAGACCGGGTTCATGAAACGGGAGCGGCGGCAGGTGCGGGCCGTCGACTCGATCTCCTTCACCGTGGCACGCGGTGAGATGGTCGGCTACATCGGTCCGAACGGTGCCGGGAAGTCGACCACCATCAAGATGCTGACCGGCATCCTCACCCCGTCCGGGGGCCGGCTGCGGGTGGCCGGCATCGACCCGTCCCGCGAGCGCACCCGCCTGGCGCACCGCATCGGCGTGGTGTTCGGGCAGCGCACGACCCTGTGGTGGGACCTCCCGCTGATCGACTCGTACAAGCTGATGCACCGCATGTACCGCATCCCCGACGCCCGTTACGCCGAGAACCTCGACCGCTGTGTCGAACTCCTCGAACTGGGCGCCCTGTTGGACGTCCCTGTACGGCAGCTCTCCCTCGGCCAGCGGATGCGCGGCGACATCGCGGCGGCCCTGCTGCACGACCCCGAGGTGCTCTACCTCGACGAGCCGACCATCGGCCTCGACGTCATCTCCAAGGCCAAGGTCCGGGAGTTCCTGCGGGACTTGAACGCCGAACAGGGCACCACGGTCCTCCTCACCACCCACGACCTCCAGGACATCGAACAGCTCTGCTCCCGCGTGATGGTCATCGACCACGGCCGTCTGATGTACGACGGTCCGCTCACCGGGCTGCACGAGGCGGGGGAGAGCGAGCGGACCCTTGTCGTGGACCTGGAACGGGAGTTGCCCCCGATCGAGGTGCCGGACGCGCGGGTGGTGAAGGTGGAGGGACCCCGGCAGTGGCTCGCGTTCCCGGCGTCGGAGTCGGCGGCTCCGCTGGTCGCGCGGATCGCGGCGGAGTATCCGATGGTGGACCTGTCGGTGCGCGAGCCGGACATCGAGGCGGTGATCGCGAAGATGTACGCGGAGCAGGCGGAGAAGGCGGTCTCCTGACTAGTGGAGAAGGCGGCTCCTGACCGGTGGGGAAAGCAGCCTCCCGGCCTCTCGTAGCCCTTCGTGTCGCGACCTCGTAGGCTGCTCCGTATGACCGACGACGCAGTCCCGGAGCTCCGCGCATCCGACGCCGACCGTGAGCGCGTGGCCGAGGTCCTGCGCGACGCCGTCGCCGAGGGGCGCCTCGACATGGAGGAGTTCGAGGAGCGTCTTGAGGCCACGTACAAGGCGCGGACCTACGCCGAACTGACCCCCATCACCCGCGACCTGCCGGCCCCCGGGGTTGCCCCACCGCCGGTGAACATGGTCAAGGACCCGGTGGACAGCGGGAGTTGGGCCGGGCGGATCGTCGGCGGCGAGGGGTCCTCGTCCGGTGGTGTGGCCATCATGTCCGCGTTCCAGCGCAAGGGCCGCTGGACGGTCCCGAAGCGGTTCACCTGCTTCGCGTTCTGGGGCGGCGGCGAGATCGACCTGCGCGAGGCCACCTTCGCGGACCGCGAGGTCGAGATCAACTGCATCGCGATCATGGGCGGTGTGCAGGTGATCGTGCCGCCGGGCGTCGAGGTCGTCGTCCGCGGCATCGGCATCATGGGCGGCTTCGACCACAGCCAGGAGGGCGTGCCGGGCGAGCCGGGCGCCCCGCGCGTGATCGTCACGGGCTTCGCCTTCTGGGGCGGGGTCGGAGTGGAGCGCAAGCTGCCCCGGGCCGAGCGGCAGCGGCTCAAGGAGGAGCGGCGCCGGCAGAAGCTGGAGGGCGGCTCCTCGGCGAGGGAGCTCCACGGCTCGCACCGCGACGCCCTGTCCGGTCTGCACGACGCCCACCGCGAGGCCATGGACGAGCACCGCGAGGCGCTGCGGCGCCGGCACGAGGAGCGCCAGGAACGGCACGAGGAACGGCGCGAGCGGCACCGGGAGCGGCGGGAGCGGCGCCACCGGGACTGGGACTGAGAGTTTTTTCAGCGGGCACGGTTCAGAGCCGGGCCGGGACCCCGCCCTTGAGGTCCGCCAGGTCGATCGTGCGGGCCATCTTCCGGTAGCCCCGGTCGTTGGGGTGGAGATGGTCGCCGCAGTCGTACTCGGGGGCGAACCTGCGCGGGTCGTACGGGTCGCGCAGCGCCTTGTCGAAGTCGACGACGGCGTCGTAGACCTTGCCGCTCCTGATCGCCGCGTTGACCTGCCGGCGTACGGCGTTGCGGCCCGTCGAGTAGCGGGGGTGGCCGCCGAAGGGCATCAGGGTCGCGCCGACGACCTTGATGCCGTGGGCGTGCGCCTGGCGTACCAGGGTGCGCAGACCGGTGAGGATCCGGTCGGCGGGGGCGCCGTGCAGGACGTCGTTGACGCCGAGGTCGACGACGACGACCTTGACGTTCGGGCGGCCGAGCACGTCACGGGCGAAGCGGTCGAGGCCGCTCTGGTTCTCGGCGGGCCGGCCGTCGAGGCTCACGAGTATCTGGTTGCCGCTGATGCCCGCGTTGACGACGCTGTAGCGCGGCACGTCCTGCCCGGCGGTCACGGCGGCGCGCAGCCGCTGCGAAAAGGCGTCCGGCCAGCGGCGGTTGGCGCTCTCGGTCGAGGTGGACCCGTCGGTGATCGAGTCGCCGAACGCGACGACCGTGCCGTCCGCCTCGTCGCTCAGCACGTCCAGCGCGGTCAAGTAGCGCCAGATCGCGGTCCGTTCGGTGTACGGCGTGCCGGTGGTGTCCTCGGTGCGGTCGCCGGTGGCGAGATAGGAGATCTGGCGGGCGTACGGGTGGGAGGTGGCCGGGCCTGAGTCCTTGGGCGCGTACGTGGTGACCAACACGTCGGCGCCCTGCGGTATTCGGAGGCGTACGGCGTCGCTGAGCACCTGCCGCCCGGCCGCGATGGTGACGGACGTGGCGCCGCCGAAGGTCAGCCGGCGCATGGTGCCCCGGGCGGCGGCGGAGCTGTTGTGGCCGGCGGCGACGGCGATCGAGACGTGCGTGAGGGTGAGCGGGGTCTCGCCGTAGAGGTTCGAGAGGGTGATCCGGGCACCCGTCCCGCCGGCGCTCGTGTGGACGATGTTGCGCACCGAGCGGCCCGCGAGCCCGGTCCGCTCGGTGCCGCGCTCACCGGCCACCGGGGCGGCGGACCAGGCGCCGACCCAGGTACCGGCCGAGGCGGGGGCGGCGGAGTTGTGCGGGGCGCGCCCGCCGGCGGGGGAGTTCCCGCCGCTGCCGTCGTCGGCGGAGACCCCGACGTAGATGGAGACGGAAAGGGCCACGATCAGGGTGATGATCGCGGACAGCAGGGCACGATGTTGTGTGGGGGGCACCCCCACGCCCCCGGCACGTCGCTTGGTCACGCGGTGCGGATCTCCTCGGGTGAGTGGCAGGACCCTGCCATTCTGCACTTTCGGGTGACAGCGGGAACTCCTGTCCCGTTCCAGGAGTCGGTCAGGAAGGGACAATATGCACGGTACCGGCGAACGGGTGGAGCGGATGGAGCGGGTGGAACGTACCGGAGCGGGCGCGGAACGCGGCGCGGCGAGCGCGGCCGGGGGCGGTGCGTCCCGCCGCACGATGACCACGTTCAGCGAGGCCGACGAGGAGAAGCAGCGCGGCGTCCGCCGGATGAAGCTGACGGCGCTTGGCCTGCTGCTCTTCGTGGCAGTGGTGTACGTGCTCGCGAAGTGGGCGTCGAGCTCGGGCGCGGGCCCCTGGGCGGGCTATGTCGCGGCGGCGGCCGAGGCGGGCATGGTGGGCGCGATGGCCGACTGGTTCGCGGTCACGGCGCTCTTCCGCCACCCCCTGGGCCTGCCCATCCCGCACACGGCGATCATCCCCACCAAGAAGGACCAACTGGGCGTCTCGCTGGGCGAGTTCGTCGGCGAGAACTTCCTCTCCGAGGAGGTCGTACGGCAGCGTCTGCGCGCGGTCGGCATCGGCAGCCGCCTCGGCGCCTGGCTGGCGGACCCGGACCACGCCGACCGGGTGACGGCCGAGCTGTCCGCGGCTCTCCGCGGAGCCCTCACCGTCCTGCGCGACTCCGACGTACAGGCGATCGTCGGCGAGGCGATCACCCGCCGCGCCGACGCCCAGGAGATCGCGCCCGGCATCGGCAAGACGCTGGAGAAGATCGTCGCCGACGGCGGTCACAGGCGGGTCGTCGACCTGATCGTCGCCCGCGCGCACGACTGGCTGGTTTTGCACGACGAGCAGGTCATGGACGCGGTCGAGGGCGGAGCGCCCGGCTGGACCCCGAGATTCGTCGACAAGCGGATCGGCGAGCGCGTCTACAAGGAACTGCTCCGCTTCGTCACCGAGATGCGCGACATGCCCTCCCACCCGGCCCGTGGCGCCCTGGACCGCTTCCTCGGCGACTTCGCCGCCGACCTCCAGTCCGACACGGAGACCCGCGCGCGCGTGGAGCGCCTCAAGGGCGAGGTCCTGGGCCGCGGCGAGGTCCAGGACCTGATCGCCAGCGCGTGGACGTCCGTACGCTCGATGATCGTCTCGGCCGCCGAGGACGAGCGCAGTGAGCTACGGCTGCGGGTGCGGGCGTCGCTGATGTCGCTGGGCGCGCGGATGGCCGTCGAACCGAAGCTCCAGGCGAAGGTCGACGGCTGGCTGGAGGGCGCGGCGGTCTACGTCGTCACGACCTACCGCAAGGAGATCACCTCCCTGATCACGGACACGGTGGCCGGCTGGGACGCGGAGCACACGACCCGCAAGATCGAGGCGAACATCGGCCGTGACCTGCAGTTCATCCGGATCAACGGCACGGTGGTGGGGTCGTTGGCGGGGTTGTTGATCTATACGGTGACGCGGGTGGTGGGGGTGTAGGCGGGGTGTAGAGGGCGATTTCCGGGGGCACCCGGAGGGGGTTCGCTCGACGAGGAGGACCCCATGACGAGTGCGAGTGCGAGTGCCGGCGCGAGTCCGGGCGGGCGGGGGAGCGCCGAGACCCCGGCCGGTACCGGCCGGACGATCACCTCGTCCATCCCCGCCCGGCTGGACCGCCTCCCGTGGTCCCGCTGGCACTGGACGATCGTCATCGGCCTCGGCACCGTATGGATCCTCGACGGCCTGGAGGTCACGGTCGTCGGCAACATCGCGGGCCGTCTCTCCGAGCCCGGCAGCGGTCTGCCGATCAGCTCCGGCCAGGTCACCGGTATCGCGGCGGCGCTGTATGTGGCGGGCGCCTGCGTGGGCGCCCTCTTCTGGGGCCGCCTCACCGACCTCTACGGCCGCAAAAAGCTCTTCATGATCACGCTGGTGGTGTACCTGGCGGCGACGGCGCTCACCGCCGCCTCCTTCTCCACCTGGTGGTTCTTCACGTTCCGCTTCCTCACGGGCTTCGGCATCGGCGGCGAGTACGCGGCGATCAACTCCGCGATCGACGAGCTGATCCCGGCGTACTGCCGGGGCCGCGTGGACCTGATCATCAACGGCAGCTTCTGGGTGGGCGCGGTGGGCGGCTCGCTCCTGTCCATCGTCGCCCTGAACACGAGCGTCTTCGCGGCGGACGTCGGCTGGCGCCTGACCTTCGCGCTGGGCGCCGTACTCGCCCTGGTGATCCTTCTCGTACGACGGCACGTCCCGGAGAGCCCACGCTGGCTGCTGATCCACGGCCGGGACAAGGAGGCGGACGAGGTGGTGACCTCGATCGAGCGCCGGATCGAGGCGGAACAGGGCCACCAACTGCCGCCCGCCGAGGGCGAGATCACCATCCACCAGCGCAGGAGCGTCTCGTTCGCGGAGATCGCCCGCACGATCTTCCGGGACTACCCCAAGCGCGCGACGCTCGGCTTCTCCCTCTTCATCGGCCAGGCGTTCCTCTACAACGCGATCACCTTCGGCTTCGGCGCGATCCTGACGACCTTCTTCAACGTCCCGACGGGCAACACGGGTTACTACTTCGCGGTCATCGCGGTCGGCAACTTCATGGGCCCGCTTCTGCTCGGCAAGCTCTTCGACACGGTGGGCCGCCGGGTGATGATCTCGTCGACGTACCTGCTCTCGGGGTTGCTGCTGTTCGGCACGGCGTGGCTCTTCGACCGGGGTTCGCTGAGCGCGGCCACGATGACGGCGTGCTGGTGCGCGGTCCTCTTCTTCGCGTCGGCGGGCGCGTCCAGCGCGTATCTGACGGTCTCGGAGATCTTCCCGATGGAGACCCGGGCCATGTCGATCGCCTTCTTCTACGCCCTCGGCACGGCGGCCGGCGGCATCAGCGGCCCCCTCCTCTTCGCGGACCTCACCGCCACGGGCAAGGTCGCCGACACGGTGCTCGCGTTCCAGATCGGGGCGGGGCTGATGTGCGCGGCGGGCCTGGTGGCGGCGGTGCTGGCGGTACGGGCGGAGGGCCGGTCGCTGGAGGACGTGGCCACGCCGCTGACGGCGGTGAAGTCGCCTGCGGTGGGTACGGCGGGGTCGGCGTAAGGGGGCGGTGTCGGGCTGGTCGGTGCGGGGTGCGGGGTGCGGGGTGCGGGGTGCGGGGCGAGGGGCGAGGGGCGAGGGTGCCGGGTTCGCCGAACCTGAGTTCACTGAATCCGAGTTGGACGGATCCGAGTTCGCCGCATCCGACTTGGCCGGCCCCGAGTTCGCTGAATCCGAGTTCGCCGGCCCCGAGTTGGACAGATCCGGGTTCGCCGGATCTGAGTACGCGTACTCTGTCGCGCCCCGACGCCCCGGGGAACCCTCGTACACATGACCGAGAAGCTGCTGAGCCCCCTGCGGACGCGTCCCTGGCCGGAACGCTGGCTGACCCGCATACTCGGCGTCGCCCTCGCGTCGGCGGCGTACTTCGGTTGCGTCGTCTGGACGGGGGCGTCCGCCCCGGGCGCGCTGGTCCTCGAACTGCTCCTGCTGCTCCTGGCCGGCTATTTCGGCCACCGGGACGACCTGGCCTGGCCGTTGCTGCTGGTGGCGGTGCCCCCGGCCGCCCTGATGTACATCACGCACCCCGAGGGGTACGCCAACTGGCCCGACGAGACCGCATGGCCCCAGCAGTGGGCGTTCGCGACGCTCGTGATCGGCGCGGGGGTGCTGGTGGCGTCGGCGGTGGGCAGACGCCTCCGGCCGTGCGAGGAGGAGGAGTCGGCGGAGGGCGTGCTGTCGGCCCACGGCTGCTGAGCGGCCGTAGCGAGCGCACCTCCTGGTGACAACGCGTGGGTGCGGTGGGCGAGTTGGCCCCTCCGGTCGCCGACGGAGTCAGTCGCGTCGGTCGGCGACCGCCCAGGACGCGAGGGCCACGGCGCCGGCGACCCCGAGGACGGCGGGCCAGGCGCCGACCTTCTTGGCCAGCGGGTGGGACCCGGCGAACGCGGCGACGTAGGCGACGGTGAGCGCACCGGCCGCCTTTCCGCCGGCCCGCCGGCGCCACTGCTGCGCGGCGGCGGCCCCGGCAACGGCCAGTACGACCCCGCCCAGTTGACGCTTCTTCGTCCAGCGGGCGACGCCGTACCCGCCGACGAGCCCGCTCGCGGCGAGAACCGCGCTGGGAACGCTGGGGACCTTGGCCATGATGTGCCTCTCCGATAGCAGGAAACCCTAATTCGCGCGACAAGCATAACCTGTCAAATGCTGGGCGAATTCTTTGAATTGACGTCCCGTTGCTATGAAACCTGAAACTTATTTTATCTACGTGATGGTCCATTGAGATTTAGGTAAGAGCGTCGATATTGTTGTCAACAATCGCGCGAACCTGCTTGCACCCGCTGACGAGCGGCGATGGGTGCTGCCCGGATGGGCAGGCATCCCGTTCTGGAATTTCCGGAATTACTGGAATCGAAGGAGTCGTTCGTGAGTAAGGACAGAACCCGGCTGGTGCGCACGAGAAGGACCTGGCGTGGCATAGCCGGAGCCGTCACGGCAATGGTGCTGGTCGGCGGCGGTTTCGCCGTGGCGAATGCCTCGACGGACACCGGCACCGCCAAGTCGGCGGCGGGCGTCAAGCGCCCGGTCGACAAGAAGGCCACCGGCACCGCCGCCGTGGTCAGCGCGGCCAACGCGTTCCTGAACACGCTGGACGCCGACCAGCAGGCCTCCACCCTGCTCGACTTCTCGCAGGCGAACGCCACCGCGTGGTCGAACCTCCCGTGCGGCTCGTCCTGCCGCCCCGGCATCCAGCTCGGCTCCCTGACGGACACCCAACTGGCCGCCGCCATGAAGGTGTTGAAGCTGGCCACGGGTACCGGCAAGAACACCGGGTACGACCAGATCACCCAGATCATCAAGGCCGACGACATCCTCGACTCGGCTCAGAGCACCAGCTCCGCGGGCCCCGCGCCGTCGGACACCGCGTCGAGCACGGCCTCGGCGGACCCGTCCGCGACGGCGTCCCCCAGCACTTCCGCGACGGACGCGCCGACTGACGTCCCGACCGGCACTCCACCCTCCGGCGGCACCGGAGGCGGCGGAATGGGCGGCTACGGCAGCGGCGTCTACTTCCTCGCCTTCCTCGGCACCCCCTCGACGACCGGCACCTGGCAACTGCACTTCGGCGGCCACCACTTGGCCCTCAACCTCACCTACAAGAAGGGCAAGGCCGCAGGCTCCAGCCCGTTCTTCGTCGGGGTCGAGCCGAGCTCCTGGACGGACGACGACGGCACCACGTACGCGCCGCTCGCGACCATGCGCGACGGCCTGCTCGCCCTCACCGGCAGCCTGAACACAGACCAGTTGGCCACCGCGAAGCTCTCCGCGTCGTTCAGCGACGTACTCCTCGGCCCGGGCCAGGACGGCCAGTTCCCGGAGACGAAGGAGGGCATCAAGGTCAGCACGCTCTCGCCCAAGCAGAAGCAACTGGTCCTCAAGGCCATCCACCCCTGGATCGCCAACGTGGACGACGCCACCGCGAAGAAGCTCATGAAGACGTACGAACACGAGCTGAACCAGACCTACGTCGCCTACTCCGGCACCACCGCCCTCGACACCCAGGGCGACTACGTGCGCATCGACGGACCCGGCGTCTGGGTCGAGTTCGTCTGCCAGAACGGCGTCGTGTACCGCGACCAGATCCACTACCACACCGTGTACCGCGACCATACCCGCGACTACGGCAGCGAGTTCACCTTCTCATGACCACACCGCGAACTTGGCTGACCACAGCGCTACTTCGCCTGGTGGCCGGGATCGCGATCGCGGTACCGGCGACGCTCCTGCTCGGAGCGTCGCCGGCCGCCGCGCACCCGATGCCGCACTCGGTGGTCCAGCTCGACGTGTACAAGGACGAGGTCACCGCGCAACTGGCCCTGCCGGTGGGCGACTTCACCACGGCCAGCGGCATCGACCTCAACACCCTCGCCTCGTCGGCCCTCCCCACCAGATCGAAGGCGATCCGCAGCTACCTCGCCGCCCACATCCACCCGACCACCCTCAAGGGCGAGGCCTGGCAGGTCACCATCGGCGCGCTGACCCTCAGCCGCACCGAACAGACCTCCACCGGCCCGTACCGCGAGCTGCTGGCCAAGGCGGTGTTCACCCCGCCCGTCGGCGCCGACGTACGCCACTTCACCCTCGACTACGACGTGATAGTGCACCAAGTAGTCACCCACATAACCCTGGTGTCGGTCCGTCAGGACTGGTCGGCCGGCCGGGTCACCGGCGACGGCGCCACGCAGGTCGGCACCATCCGCCTCGACGTCCGCCACATGAAGGTCCCGCCGCTGACGGTCGACCTCGGCGAGGGCAGCGCCTGGCGAGGCTTCGTCGCCATGCTCGAACTCGGTGGCGACCACATCCTCACCGGCACCGACCACCTCCTGTTCCTGCTCATCCTGCTGCTGCCCGCACCCCTGTTGGCAACCGGCGGCCGCTGGAAGGGGGGCCTGGCAGGCCCCCGCGCGGCACTCACACGCATAGGCGGCATCACACTCGCCTTCACGGTCGGCCACTCGGTCGCCCTGGCCGCAACTGCCCTGACCCGCTTCGAGATCCCCGGCAGACCGGTGGAGGCGTTCATAGCGGCCAGCATCCTGGTGGGCGCGATCCACGCGATCCGCCCCTTGTTCCCCGGCAAGGAAGCACTGGTGGCCGGCGTCTTCGGCTTGGGCCACGGCATGGCGTTCTCCTTCGTCCTCGCCGAAATGCACCTGTCCACAGCCCAGTTGGCGACCAGCCTCCTGGCCTTCAACCTGGGCATCGAACTGGTCCAACTCCTGCTGGTCTGCCTGGCGTTGCCCTCACTGCTGGTCCTGGCCCGCCTCCGGGTACAGCCCGCGCTACGGGTGACCGGCGCGCTGATCACGGCCACGGCGGCGGTGGGTTGGCTGGCGGATCGGTTGGGCTTGCCGAATCCGGTGGCGAGAGTGGCGGACAGCGCGGGTTCGCATACGACAGGGATGCTGACAGCGCTCGCGTTGACGGCGGTCGCGGCGATCGGCTGGACGCTGATCGTCCGCCAACGTGGGCGCAGACCAACGGAGTTGGAGCAGTCGAAGGCAACGGAGCCCGCAGCTTCCGGAGCGGCACTGTCCAGGGTTCCGTAGAGGCGGGTGCGGGCTGAAGCACGTGAGGGTCGGCTCGCCCCTCCCAAAAAACTTGCCGTCCCGGCATCTTTTCCCTTCCGGCAAGTCGGAGTACCGTCCGGGGCGTGACGGCGGAGACAGGTCTGACTGGCCTACGGGAGCGCAAGAAGGCGCGGACGCGCACCGCGCTGGCGAGCGCGGCGATGCGGCTGGCGCTGGAGCGCGGGGTGGACAACGTCACCGCCGACGCGATAGCCGAGGCCGCGGACGTGTCCCCGCGCACCTTCCGCAACTACTTCTCCGGCAAGGAGGAGGCGATCGTGGCCGAGTTGGTCGACGGCATGGGCTACATCGCCGACGGACTGCGCACCCGCCCGCCCGCCGAACCACTGTGGGAGTCGCTACGGCACGCGCTGACGTTCTCGGCGTTCCTGCCGCCCGAGCAACTGGATCAACTGGCCGTCAAGGTACGGATGGTCATGGCCAGCAGGGCCCTGCTGGGTTCGCAACTGGCGATCTTCGAGCGGCTGGGCGAGCAGCTCACCGTGGTCATCGCCGAGCGCACCGGAACGGACGCGAGCAGCGACCTGTACCCGCGCCTGACCGGTGTCGTGGCGGCGAACACCCTACGGCTTGCGGTCTTCATGTGGCTGGAGAGCGAAGGCCGCCTGGACCTGGCCGAGTTGACGGCCGACGCGCTGGCGCGACTGCGGGCGGGACTTCCCGAGCCGTAGAGACATCAACCGTGAGGCGTCGACTACGAGGCCTCGACTATGAGGAGGCATCACTCATGAACACGAGACAACGGCCACCTACCCGAAGTCGCCCGCGTTCGTTGCTGGTTGTCGCGGCAAACGTCTGCCTGCTCTTAGGATTCCTGGGGATCCTGGCGCCAACTACCCAGGCTGCGACCGCAGTTGGTACGGCGACGGTCACCGGTCCGGTCACCGGCGGCAAGGGCGCAGTCGTACTGCAAGGCACGGCATTCGACCTGGCGAGCGTGGGGTACACGCAGTCGGAGTTCTTCCTCTCCGGCACCGCCACGTCCTACAGCTCGGCCGCGCCGCTGGGCTCGGACGGCCGCTGGGCCGTGACACCTGCGAGCACCGCGCCGTACACGACAAGAATTGTCATGAACAGGCCATCCAATCCATCCCGTTTCAACGGGACGGTCGTGGTGGAGTGGCTCAACGTCTCCGCAGGCCTGGACGTGGCCCCGGAGTGGATCTACACCCACAACGAACTGATCCGCGAGGGCTACGCCTGGATCGGCGTCTCCGCCCAGGCGGCCGGCGTGGCGGCCACCAAGGCCGCCGACCCAGCCCGCTACGCGACGCTCTCCCACCCGGGAGACAGCTACTCCTACGACATCTTCTCCCAGGCCGGACAGGCCGTACGGGACTCCGCGGCCACGATCCTCGACGGGCTCCGCCCGCGCGCGGTGCTGGCCGAGGGCGAGTCCCAGTCGGCGTTCCGCCTCACCACGTACATCAACGCGGTCCAGCCCCTGGCGCACACCTATGACGGATACCTCGTCCACAGCAGGGCCGGATTCGCGGCAGCCCTCTCGCAAGCGCCCCAGGCCGACGTACCGACCCCCGCGGTCGTCCAGTTCCGCACCGACACGGATGTGCCGGTGCTGACCGTGCAGACGGAGACGGACCTGATGCTCCTGGGATACCTGACGGCCCGTCAACCGAACACGGCACGCCTACGGTTCTGGGAGGTGGCCGGCACCGCGCACGCCGACGACTACGTAGCCAACGTCGGCGCCACGGACACCGGCGACGGGACCGTCACCCTGCGGGAGTTGGGGACCATGCTCGACCCACCGACCGGCACCCCCGGCTTCTCCTGCGCCGCCCCGATCAACACCGGCCCGGCGCACTACGTCATGAACGGCGCCCAACACGCCCTGCGCAGCTGGGTCTTGACCGGAATCCCACCAGCCAAGACCCCTCAGCTACAGGTGACCACAAGCAGCGACGGCACCCCGGCCTTCGTCCTGGACGCCAACGGCAACGCCACCGGCGGAATCCGCACCCCTGCGGTAGACGCACCGGTCGCCGCCCTCTCGGGCCTGGGCCAGACGGGATCGGCGCAGTTCTGCTTCTTGTTCGGCACGACAACTCCCCTCACCAGCACGAGACTTGCCGCCCTGTACCCCACCCACGCGGAGTTCGTCAGGCAGTGGGCCATCCGTACGGCGGCTGCGGTCGCCGCCGGGACGATCAGGCCGGCGGATGCGGCGAAGCTCGTCGAGGCGGCGGTGAGGTCCGACATCGGCGGCTGAGAGAGATGAGCAGGTGCGACTTCGGCGCCGGGGGGCTTTCCCGGAGCCGGAGTCGCCGACTCAGTACCGGTGTCGGCTCACGAGGAGAGCCAGGCCGTGGCGTTGAGGGCGAGGGCGGCATTGGTGGCGCCGGTGTCGTTCCAGCCGTCGTAGAGCGTGTTGCCGGACTGCCCGGTGCCGTCGTCGATCGGCGAACTGTCGCCCCAGAACGCCACCTTGCCGCTCCCGAAGGTGCTGGTCGCGAAGAAGGCGCCGGTGTTGCCGGAGTAACCGCTGCGGTACAGCAGCCCCTTGGCGGCGGAGTTGTCGGCGGGCTTGATCGTGGCGGTCGTACCGTTGGCGATCAGACTCTTGGTGACGGTACCGAAGGAGCCGTGCAGCACCGGGTTGCTGCTGTCGCTGATGGCGGCCGGGTAGCCGGAACCGATGTTGAGCGAGTCGATGGAGAACCCGAACGGGTCGGTCGAGTCCACGCTGTTGTTGGTCATCAGGTCGTTGAGGATCTGGACCGCGTCGTAGCCGTCGTTGTTGCGGTCGGACCCGGTGTGGTCGGAGATCATGAACAGCCCGCCCCCGGCCTTCACGAAGTTCATGATGGCGGTCTTCTCGGCGGTCGTGAACTTGATGTTCGGCTCGGGCAGCACGAGCGTGTCGAAGTTCGAGAGGTCGTTCGCCGACGAGCCCCCGTAAGTCAGCGCGCCGGTAGCGGTCTTGAGGCTGTAGTCACCGGTCTTCTGCAGCGCGATGCCCCACGAGGAGAGGGCTCCGGTCCAGTCCTTGTCGGAGGAGGGAGAGGAGTCCTGGGACAGCGGGTCGGGCTTGCTGGTGGAGATGATCCAGTCCGCGTTGCCCGCTTCTTCGGCGTGGCCGTCGTCGAAGAGGACGCGGTGGGTGGTGGCCGCAGCGGCGGGGGTGACGGTGGCGGCC
Organism: Streptomyces sp. NPDC101776; assembly: GCF_044766845.1. Lineage (NCBI taxonomy): Bacteria > Bacillati > Actinomycetota > Actinomycetes > Kitasatosporales > Streptomycetaceae > Streptomyces > Streptomyces sp. NPDC101776. The sequence continues at coordinate 66,919 of NZ_JBIWMV010000028.1, forward strand.
TGAACTGCTGCTCCCGTGGCCAGCATGCCGAACACGGTGAGAGCGGTGGTGAACCTACGATGTGACGTGAACTTGCCAAGACTGGGCATCCGGTGAACCTCCGTGAAGTGGGGGGATTCCATGAGTGGGGGGTGGAGTGAACGGGGGGTGCGGGTGCTGCGGATGTCGCTGACTGTGGTGAATCTTCGCGCGTAGAACGGTAGTTGAGTGATCACCGATCGACACAAGGGAGGACGGTACACACGCGATCGGAACCGGCGGGAGGGCCTCCCGCCGGTTCACGTAGATCTCTTACTCGGCGGAACGGGCAGGAGGAATGGAGAGCCGCGACTGCCTGAACCAAACCTGAATGGAACCCGAATCCGAGCCCGAATCCGAACCGAGCCGCCTACCGGACGTCGACGAAGTCGCCGGGCGCGGTCGCCGCGGCGGTGGTGGCGGTGCCGGCGAAGACGTAGCGGTAGTAACCGTCGACTGTGGCCTTGGTGGTGGTCTTCAGAACGCCGGTGCTGTTGGTCTTGACCGTCTTGAGGGTGGTGTAAGTACTGCTGCCCTTCTTCCGGAACTGCAGCTTCACGGGCTGGGACACGTACCCCGCGAACTTGCCCGTCGACCAGTTCGCGCGGGCGAGCTTGCCCGTGACCGCGATGGTCTTCCCCTTCTTGACCGGCTCGGGAGTCGCGTCGGCGGTCAGCGTGGAGGCCTTCTTGATCGCGGCGGTGGCGACGTCGTCGTTGTAACTGGCGTTCGCGTACAGATCCCAGGCCCCCAGGAACAGCTTCCAGGTCCCGGCCACCCCGTTGTCCTTCATATCGGTGGCGGGATGGATATTGAAAACGGCCTTGCAGGTGTACGTCCCCTGGGTCGCCGTCTCCGTGCAGTCGGGGTCGTCGTCCGTCCCCAGCCCACCGGTGATGCCGTCCGTGGTCGAACTGTCGGTCCCCTGCCACAGGAAGGCCTCGGTGAGAGCGACGCCGCTCGGGTCCGTGGCGGTGAACGTGACGGTGACGGACTTCGTGCCGGTGGTACCGAGGACGATGTCCTTGCCGCCGTTGATGACGGCGTGCGAGAACTTGGTGTTGCCCAGGGAGTCTCTGGGCTGAACGGCCGCCGAGGCGAAGGAACTCAGCCCCGTCGCAGCACCTCTACGCTCCGCCGCCTGAGCGCCGACCGGAAAGCCGAGCGCGGACAGAACGACGGCACCGGAGACAACGCCGGCCGCAACGCGTATACGCATGAAACCCCCACAGGAACCTGAGAGGCCCGCCCAAGTCTCCACTTGGCCGGGCCTGTTGATCTCCGCATCATATGAACCCAGGTCGGGATCAGTGAAGATCCTCTGTGCAAATAGTGCGCAACGGGGCAGTAGGGCCGGGGAGTCGGCGTCGGCGCGGGGAGGTCTCGCCGAGTATCTCGGATCGCTACTCAGAGCCTCATCAGCGCAATCCGGCCGGTCATCAGAATGTCGTGATTGGCGAAGAGCGCGTCGAGCTCGAAGCGCCGGTTGACGTGCGCCGTCCACTTCACGCACGGCAGGTCCGTGTACGCCCTGACCGTCCGCGCGCGACTCGCCTGCGTGATGATCCATCGGGCCTGGTCCCCACCGTTCGTACGGCCGCCGAGGCCGCGCGCCAACTGCCAGAGAGCGTCTCCGTCGTCTTGATCACCTTCTCTTCCTTCTTTGCCTACGACGGTGACCAGCCCGATGTCTCCCAGTCCGCGTTCGTCGCTGGACTGCGTGGTGTAGGCGACGGTGAGGCCTTCGAGGGGAAACACAGTCACACGGCTGGTGGCGGTCAGCACGGTGAGCGGCACAGTGCGAGTCCGTTCTGGGATGAGGAGCTGGCCGGGCGGCCCGGCACGGGGGATGCTGGGCCGCCCGTGGAGTTGGGTAAGACTCAGCAGCAGGGCCCGTCGCCACAGCAGGCCGGCGGGTTGCACTCCGCTGCCGTACCCCACAGCCGCTCATCGACCTTGAAGCCGGCCGCCCGGATCTTCTTGACGACCTCGGTCATCAGGCCGCCGGTACGGGTCTTGCTGTTCGGCTGGTGATGCAGGAAGTAACCGAACTGCTCCTGACACCAGTTGGCGTACCAGTCGGTGTGCAGGATGAGCGTGTGCCAGCCGGGGTCGACCTGCTGGGACGGGGCCATGGAAGCGCCTTCGCCTGTCGAGCCCATGACGAAGACCAGGGCGAGGGCTTGGTCTACGACCCGGTCGGCGACGGCGCGTTCGAGGCCGTACTCGTCGGCGCAGAACGCCGCGAGCATGGGGAAGTCGGCGTCGGGGACGAGGGAGCGGCCGGTGCGGGGTGTGGTTGCTACAGCGGTGGTCATCGCGTGCTCTCCTTCGCGCTCGTCCCGAGGGTGGGCGGGGTCGGACCCGGTGGCCTGTCGGGTCCTGGTGGGGTTGTGTGGAGCACTGCTTCACCTCGCGGTTGAGGGATTTTCGGGTAGCCCGTTTCCGGGAACCGGGCATAGGCGTAGTGCATTTGGGAGAGGGACCTCGGAGCCCACCGTGCGACATGGCGAAGGCGTATCGACGGCGGGAGCAGCGGGGGTGTTATCAAGCTCGGGGTGTCCCAGAGGGCGTCTGCCGGCTTCGTAGGCTCACATTCGTGTGCCGATTGCGATCTGGTTGTTGTCAGCCAGCCGAAGCATTGCCTGGAGCACGATTCTCAGGCGGCGCTCATCGAGGTATTCCACCGAGGCGAGATAGCTTTGCTGCACGCCCACGATCGACAACACCAACCCGAGGAATGCTCGCTCGCCTTCGTCGAGTCCCAGCGTGTAAAGATGCCCGGCCATGCTCTCCCACCTGCACGCCGTGACGCCATCTTGCTGAGTCACGAGGGCTCTACGCACGCGGTCCCGAGCGAGAAGCAACTCCTCCTCGACGAGGGCCTGCACTGCGGTGCGGTCGCGCAGCCCGACAGCAGACCGTACGAGAAGCCGACCGAGCAGTGGTGAATCCGACTCGTCATCCGTTCCGTGTGAGGAGGGTGCGCTGGTCGCCATCCAAGGTCCGTCGCACAAGGCGGGCTTTGTGGTCATGACTAGGACGTTAGGCGGCGCAATTGCGCACGGATACGGTGATTGCGCGTGATTGCGTATGAAGTGGCGGGGCTTGCAGCGGATTGCCTATGAGGGATTCAAAGATGCCCTTGCCCGCCCAATCAAGCGGCGCGCTGACGGCCCGTACTCGGCGGACTCGGCGAGCCATTCCCAAGCTCGCTCGTACAACTGGATGTCTTCTTCGCCGGTGAGCCACAGCTCTTCGCTGATCGTCTCGACGATGACCAACCGTCGGTCGTAGATCCAGAAGGCGTGTGGGGCCGTACGCCGCAACTGCGCGCCGAAGGGCAGGATGCCGAGCTCGATCCGGCGCTGGCCCACCAAGTTGTACAGCCGGTCCAACTGCTCGGCCATTACGTCCGCGGGGCACGAGCGGTGGTAGAGCGCGGCCTCGCAGACGAGAAACCTGAAGGTCTTTGCTGGGTCGTACAGCGACTCCTGGCGGCGCATGCGGGCTTCGACGGCGGCCTCGGTGGTCGGTGGGATACCCCGAAACTCCGCGTTGGAGTCGAAGATGACGCGGGCGTACTCCGGAGTCTGGAACAGCCCTGGTACGCGCGACACTTCAAGCCCATGGATCGCCGTCGTGGCCTCTGTCTGGCGGACAGCGATCTCTTGACGGCCGCGGTGTCCGCCGGCCAACTGGCGTCGCCAAGAGCGGTGCCGCTGCTTCATTTCCAGCCCGGCTCGCAGACCCTGGAGCTCGGCTTCGGCCTCCGGTCGGTCGCACGCCTGCGCCCACTCGGTCAGATCGGCGGCGGTCGGAGTCTGCTTGCCGTTCTGCAGCCGAGAGACCTTCGAAGGCTGGCAACCGAGCTTGGCAGCAAGGTCCTTGCCCTCCAGACCAGCCTCGGTGCGCAGCTCGCGCAACCGCGCGCCGAGGGCCTCTCTGGCGGTCTGATAGTCCGTGCTCACACGGTGGAACGTACCCGCCTGGCGAACTCTTCGGTACGGACGGCATGGTGCCAGGCGGCGTCCCGGGCCTGGCAGGCGACGAGGACTTCGGCCGGGTCCTCGGTGATGTACACGCCCAGCGTGGTGTCCTCGGTGTCGAACGCGAAGCGGGCGAGGATCTTGGAGTCGAAGAGCCAGAAGTCGTAGTCCGGCAGCCGCAGTTGCTGTGCTTGGGCGCGAGTCAGGTGGCGAATGTCCTCCCCTGCGGCGACATTGCTGGGCGCGCTCGCGAGGAGAAAGTCCTGTCCCTGGGTGAGCGGTTGGTCGACCACCCGGACCCGCTCGAACCGCTTGCCCAGTGCGGTCTGCACGCGCACGTTCTCACGCCAGGAGTTGTCCGGTTCACCGGTGATGTCGTCACCCGCGACGAACCGAGCCCACTTGGGGCTGTTGCGGTCGGAGGCGTAACCACGGCGGGTTTCCAAGCGCCAAGCGGTGTGCTTGAAGTCGCGAAAGAGGCCGGAGATCGAGGCGAACGGCTGGAGTTCAGGCACGTCACTCTTCGGTGCATAGCGACTGAGCAGGCCGCGAGGCACACGGACGAAGGTCTCGGACTCCTTGACGTCGCGCAGTTGGGTGAGGTGCGCGGGATCGGTTTCCCGCTCACCCTGTATAAGGATCTCGTCCGTGCCCTCGATCTCGTACAGGGTGGGGCAGTCCCCGTCGTCACTGGTCGTACCGAGGAACCTGAGCGTCATATCACCCTCCGGATGCGGTTGTTGGAGATCCAGGATGCGTGAGCGGGAGTCGGGCGTATCTCGGGATTGCAGCAGATTGCGCATCGAGCGCGGTGTGCTGGGATTGCGCGCAAGGGGTATCGGGCAGTACCGATGCGGAGGCGCCGTATCAGGGTGCAGGTGAGTGGTTCGTTCGAGTGCGCAGCTCGTTGGGGTGCCAGATCACTTCTTGGCTGACCCGCCTTCTCTGGCTTGAAGGTCACTCGATCTCTTTCACGTACTGGGAGAACGGTACCGAGTGGGCCAGTGAAATCCGCCTCCACTCCAGGTATGGGGAAGCGTCTCCCGTGAACGTCTCTCGGCTGATCTGTGTCCCGTCCGGCCGGTAGTTGAGACGCACTACTTGCTCGTCGTCGAACATCCACCAGTCGGTTCCCGACAGGGGGAGCCCGTAGTCTTCCTGCGTGACGTCCAGGACACGGATGTCTTCGCCAGCGACTATGTTCCCCGGAATTCCCCACGCGAGCTGGTATCGCTGATAGTCGGTCAAGGGTCGCCGGACGACCCGAACTCGCCCAATACGGCGCCCCGATGCCACATATCCGCGCACTCGTTCATGCCAGCGCGCATTGTGGTCGGCGGGCTTCGGCTCACGGCGAAGGAAGCGGGCGACGTTCTCGGCTTCCCTGGGCATGGTGTAGGTGGGCTGAGCTTCGAACCGCCACACGTCACGTTCGTACGCGTCAAACATCCGACGCCACTCGTCATCGTCCAAGAGCACGTACAGCCTCCTTGAGCACCGACTCAGGGATCTCCACTCGTCCTCACCCTACGGCGACTGGAACGTCTCCGGAACATTCTCTTGGCCGACGGGTTAGCCGCTTCTGCCCTTCGCGCGCGACGGCTGATTAACACCTCAACAGCGCCCGGTGGTCGGTGAGTTCGTGGCGGGACCTCCCGGAATGGAATTCTCCGAAGTGGTCCGCCGACTACGCATGATCCGTCACTACTCCGGTAAGCCCTGCCCCCCCGGAGGCGACCGAACGCATCCCCGCCTCCGCGCTACGAGCTCCTCGGCCAGCTTCTCCCATGGTTGGGCGTTCCTCGCCCTGATCGACCCGGCCGACCGCGCCCGCTTCTGGCCGTTCGTGCCCATCGGGTCGAGAACATACCCCGACCGTGCAGGACGCCCCGCTGTTCGTCGTACTCCTGGCGCACAAAGCCGCCTACCTGGAGCGCTACGCCGAACCCGACAAGGGCTGGGAGGACCGCGCCGAGGCTCGTTGGTCCGCGCCGTACTGGTACATCGACACGGGCAGGCCTCCCTGCTGATGCTCCTGACCGCAGTCGATGAAGGCCTCGGCGCCTGCTTCTTCGGCATCATGCCGGAGCATCTCCAGCCGTTCCGGGCGGAGTTCGGGGTACCGGAGTAATACGGCCCCATGGGGGATCACCGTCGGGTACCGGGCCGAGGATGTTCCCAAGCAGAGCGGGCGTGTCGCGGAGCGGCGGCGAGGTGTGGAGGATGTCGTTCACTGGAGAGAGTGGGGCGGCATGCCTGATGCCGTATCCCCTAGAGCTGCAACATCTTGCCGTCTCGCAAGGCCAGATTAAATGCGAGCCAAGCCTCTCTGCGGACGACGAGTGAGGGACCACTTTGGTCCTTCGAGTCGCGTATCAAGGCTCCGTCCCTCGTGCAGGCGCACTCGACGCACTCTGTCCCGCTGCCCCCGCTGTACGAGGACTTGAACCACTGGTGCGTCGAGGGCGCCGCCATTAAAACTCCCTGCTTATGCGGTGGATGATGTCCGTAGAGGACTCAAAATCGAGTGCCTGTGCGCTGAGGTACTCGAACGCCAACCTATAACGCCTCAGTTCCTGTGGCTTCTCCATGAACAGGCCGCCGCTGAGTAGATCCACGTACACCACGTCCAGATCTGGAGCTGGACCGCGTAGGACGGCGAAGCTACCAACTGCCGCTGCGTGCGCGCCCGTTGAGAAGGCAAGTACCTGGATGGTGATGTGGGGACGTTCGGACAGAGTGAGTAGGTGGCCGAGTTGTTCTTGCATGACCTCACGACCGCCAACCTGGCGACGGAGCGCTGCCTCATCGATCACGCACCAGATGTGCGGTGGTTCCTTTCGGTTGAGGAGTTCTTGGCGCTTCATGCGGATGTCGACCATGTGCTGCACTTCGCGCTCCGGACACTCCACCTCCGATGCCCGATGAACTGCCTGTGCGTAGGCGCGAGTTTGGAGCAACCCGGGGATGTACATGCACGCGTAGTGGTCTTCGCGTACGACTTCGTCCTCAAGCGTGAGCATGAGGTTCATGGACTCGGGGATGGGGTCGGCGAGCGATCGCCACCAGCCTTGGATCCTGGCGCCCTTGGCTAGCTCGACGAGGGCGAGGCGCTCTGTATCGGATGCTTCGTATTCGCGGCAAAGGGCATCAACGGCCGGCCACTTGACTGTGCCCTCCTTCGTCTCGTAGCGACTCAGCGTCGCCTTTGAGATGCCGACGCGAGCGCCTGCCTCCTCCAGGGTCAAGCCCTTGGATTCGCGGAGTCGGCGCAGGTCTGCGCCCAGTTGGCGCCTGCGCGTGGTGGGTCCAACTGGCATAGTTTCAGCCTTTCATGTTGATCTGTCAGATCGTGCGGCTTGTGCGAATCGAACAGCAAGGCTGCGCACGCCGGGGGCGCACGATGCTGACGCGCGCTCCTTCGCGTTCAAAATGAGAGTTCCATTTTGGGAGTTCCAATGCAACTCTAGGTGTGAAGATAGTTACGCATCGCAACCTGCTGTGCAGGTGGAGGGGTTGGGGCATGGACTGCACAACGTGCACACCGAGGCGGGCGTGGGAACTCCCGTTTCTGGCGGAGCCCGAGGAAGTGGCAGTGCTGCGGCAGGTGTTGGGGATTCACTTGAGAATTTGGGGCCTGCGGGAACTGGCCGACGCGGTCCAGCTTTGCGTGAGCGAGCTTGTTGCCAACGTGATCACTCACGTTGGTGTAGGTACGCCGACCACCCTCGCGGTCTCCATGAACGGCACCCACCTGCGCGTCGAGGTCCACGACCCCGACCCCCGCTCTCTACCGACGCTCGTCGACGCAACCGACGATGCCGAAACGGGGCGGGGTATGGCTCTCGTAACGGCCATCACTGATCGTTGGGGTGTTCAACTCCATGACGATCGGAAGGTGACGTGGTGCGAGTTCGACGCTGGACTGAACGTGTCTGGTGGGTACTGCGGTGGACATCAGCCCAGTCGATTGCGGGCGGTGGCGACGGAGGCGGCGGCGATCGATGCCATCTCCGACCTTCTGCACTGGCTTCGAGCGCATGGTTGCGACCCTGAGGAAGTTATCGATCGGGCGCAGCGGCACTTTGAAGCCCAGCTGGAGCAAGCGGCTCGGTAGGCAAACAAAGTGCGACTGGCGCCTGCGTCTTCTTCACTTGGCCCTGAGCGTCATAGCCCACTGAAAGCCTGGACGCGACTCCTCTTCAGGCGGGCAGAGGACACTCCAGGCAGCGCGAGGTCCGAGGGGCGTTGGGGAAGACGGAGGTGCCTCCCTCGTACTCCGAGAAGCCACCGCTTTCGTTGCGGTACACGAGGCCGATCCCGTTCTCGGAGAGTAGGCCGCGGAGGTCCTGCCGGGGGAGTGCTGGTGCGAGCACCATGAGATGGAAGGGTTGAGCGTGGCTGAGCTGACCCAAGTAGTGCCGGGCAAGCAGGAGTTGGGAGATGGCCTGAGCGATCGACTCGCCTGCTGTGCTGCCCGCTGGTTCGTACACGGTGTTGTTCGTCTGGTTGAAGAGCTCGAAGATGAGATGCGATGTTGAGTCACGCATCGACAACTCCATCTGGCCGATGCTTTGACCGGCCGCAGACTCGGATTCCTCGAAAGTGTCTGCCAGATCGTCTCGGGCCTCTGCTACCCGAGTGACATCGGTTTGCGGTAGTTTCTGTCGTCTCTGGCGTCTAATCCTCCGTGTGAGGCGACCGGCTTTCCGGTTGAACCGAGATTGAGGCGCGGGCGCCGGTTGAAGTGTGTCGGATGCCAGTCGGATATGGGGGCCGATGGGTCGCAGTCGGAAGACGATGACGTTACGAGCGTGACCTGATTCGTCCCTTGCTTCACGTATCTCGAACGGATGCCATTCGTCAATCTTGAACTTCCCGATGTACCTGTGGGTCCGGGTATCGGTTCCTGGAACCTTTCCTACCGCGATGAATAAGTGCAAAGTGCGCCCTTTTTCTGTATGCTCCAGGATTGACGCATTCCCGCCTTTAAAGACCTGATCACCCCGTTTCCCGACTCCGGTGTAGGTGAACACGGGCCCCAGATCGTCATCCTCGGCGAGCCAGCCATCGTGATATCCGAAACGTTCGCCAATCTTCGTATCCGAGAAGATAAGGACGTTTTGTTTCTCTCTGGACGGACAAATCCCAGAAAATCCGCTACCGCCGAGTACGGGATGGATCTCAGTGCGTGTAAGGATTTCGCCGGGTTGGAACCCGGACATGCTCGTCGTCATGGAGTGAGGTTAATCGGTTCTGCCTTTATGAAGGACGCCAGCTGACGTAGGCCTACTCGTGTTGCGTTGTAGTCGCTCCTGGCTGCGGCGAGGATGGTGCGATGAGTGAGACGACGGGGACGATCATCGCAAGCGTCATCGCTTTCATATCCGCAGTCATGGGTGCCGTGATCGCCGGGATTTACGCCAAGCGCGGAGCGGAGGTTGGCGGTCGCAAGGCGGTTGAGGCAGCGCTAGCGCAGGTGCATGGCCAGGCGGCGGTGGAGCATTGGCAATGGGTGCGCAGTCAGCGGCATCAGTCCTTTGCCGGTCTCCTTGCGGCTTATGCGGCACTTGATGAGATATTGGCGCGTATTGCACCTGAAGTGCAAAATGGGACAAGGCTTGGCGAGGTGACAGGTAGCGAGTTACGCGCGAGCGCACTCGCGCTCCAAGACAAAACAAGTCAGTTGGCGCTGTGGGGGCCGCAGGAGGCGAGCGAATTGGCCTACGCGTTGATGAGGAAGGCGACGGGTGCTGTAGGTGCTTTGCTTCGGGTTGCAGCTGAGGGTTCCGCGGATCGGAACGCAGACTGGGCCAGTTCTGAGCGGGCTAGAAATGAGATGGTGGCGGCTTATGCTGGATTTCTCCAGAGGGCTGGGGAGATAATTCGCGACCCGTTGCAGCCAGTCAGCTAGTGCAAGGCTCGGCCTTAGCCTCGATCTTTCTTGACGGTCTGCCGACGGAGTCGGCAGACCGTTTCGCGTTCCGTGGCTGCTGGTGGGCAGGAGGGTAGCCCGACTGTCGTGTCGGGTGGGCGCCGGATTCCACTGCTCCGAGACGGTGGTTCTGCTCGCAGGGACGGGGAAGCTGCTGGTCAGTCTGGGGTGGGTAGTTGGCTGAGCCGTTCGAGGGCACTGGTGACGACATGGGTCCAGGGCCAGTGGCGGGCGAGGCGGAGAATCCGGCGGCGGCCGGTGGTGACGAGCTGGCCGGCCAGGCTGAACAGGCGAAGTCGCAGGCGCCGGGGTTCCCAGAGCCGGGCCTTGCCGTTCAGTGCGAGCATCGGCATCCAGGCCAGCAGGTCGAGTGCGATCTGGACGATCTCCAGCCAGACCCGGTTCTGCGCGGTGTCGTGCAGGGGCAGATTGCGCAGGCCGGTCGCGCGGGCGGCCCGGATGCGGTCCTCGGCCCGTGCCCGCAGGCGGTGGCGGAGTTCGAGTTCGGCGATGGGTTGGCCGGTGGTGTTGGTGGCGAAGCACGTGATCCGCATGCCGTCGGCGTCCGTGATCCTCAACTGGGCGCCGGGGTGCGGCCGTTCCTTGCGGACGATCAGCCGCATGCCGCCTGGCCAGCCGTCGAGCATGGCGCCGGTGAGTTCGGCGACCCAGGCCCCGTCGCGGACTGCTCCGTCGTGCTCGACGGCCGGCGTCCATGCCGCGGGCGGCACTTTGAGTACGGCCTGGTGGATGGCGTCGGTGATGGTCATGCCGACCGAGTACGACAGCCACCGCCCGCGTTTGGTCAGCCAGGCCACGAACTCGTGGGTGCCGCCCGCGGAGTCGGTGCGGACCAGTGTTCGGCGCCCGCGCCGGTAGGACTTGGGCAGCTGGGCCAGGGCCAGTTGGGTGGTGGTGATGTGATCGGCGGCGGTGTTGCTGCCCGCATTCCCGGGCCTGAGCAGAGCGGCCACCGGCTCGCCGGACCCGCCTGTCCCGTGGTCGACGAAGGCCGTCAGCGGGTGGTGGCCGAAGGTCTTCTTCCAGGTTGCAGCCGTGTCTTCCTTGTCGGAGTGCGCGATCACCAGGACACCGTCCAGGTCCACGGTCACCGAGCCGGTCGCATCCGGCGCCGACGTGCCGGCCAGCTTCCATACACGTTGGCGTACTTCGGCTCGCGCCGTGCGGATCGCGGTGAGGGCCTTCGGGCCGGCTGCGGCGAGGACGTCGATGAGCCGGGAGACCGTGGGATCCGAGGCCACCGGCCCGAACACGGCCGGCTCGGCCCGCAGCATGCCGACGTCGGCCAGGCAGTCACCGCCAAGGGCGACCGCGAGCGCCACATCCAGCAGTATCTTGCCGGGATCGTGCACCGCCCGCGGCTTGCGCCAGGGTGTCAGAGCCGCCGATATCGCGGTATCCAGACCCGACTTGCGGACCGTCTCCACCAGCAGCACGGCCCCCGCCTGCGAGACCACTCCACGACCACTGCCCTCGACGCGGACACGCGGGTACGACCCGATACGCTTCTTCACCTGAGAAGTGCTTCTTTCCACGACACGATCTGGACCCTCGACAAGTCCTATCGTTCCAGGTCAGGAGCACTTCTCGCGTTTGTGATCAAGCCTCGGACAAACCACCTCGTGAAAGCCCGAGGTTAGGCCGAGTCAGTCGGTGGTGGCTCAGCTCTGGGGCGGCGTCCGTAACGAGGTCTTCGAAGGTGAGCAGTGAGGCCTACGTCGCTCACCTTCGAAGACTTGCGTCAGCGTTTGCTACGAGTTGATGGTTGAGTACGACCACACGTCTGCAGGCAGTTCGTGGCGTAGTTGCCAGGTGATGGCCATGGGCCTGCTGCCCTTGTGCTCGGTGTAGGTCGCTGGGCCAAGCAGTATCCACGGCTGGGCCTTGCCCGTGTCCGTGTCCTTGTAGCGCCGCATAAACAGCATTACGTGACTGCCGCGTTGGGAGTGTTCCTGGTAGCGAAGGCCCGTGGGCGAGGTGTCCGCGGTCGTGCTCTGTGACTCCCAGTGGAAGAGGGAGGGGCTCAGCGCGTAGTCCTTGTACCGGACTGTGGGTGAGGAGTCCTTCTCGTTCTTTTCGAGCGTGATCAGCAGCGCATCGGTTTTGTTTGGCTCGTCCCACAAGACACCCTGCGCGAAGGAGCCAGGCATCTGTCCGCCGAGGCGGGCGACGCCGAGTGCGGCCAAGATTTCTGAGCGGTTGTACGCGCTATGGACCTTCAAGGGGAGATGCGCGTGCGGACCTTCCAGGGGGATGGGGAAGTGATCGGCCTGGTCCATCACGTACTTGAGGACCTGGCGGAGTTCGCTGCGAAGGGCTTGCTGTTCGCGGAGTGATTCAAGTCCGTCCACGTAGGAGCCGAAGCCACCGGCTTTGTCCCAGAGGTTGAAGAAGAGCATGCGTGCATACGTCTTGTCCCTCGGATTGAGGGTTTCATATGTCGGGGCGTCATCGCTCAGTAGACGGGCGTAGGCTTCTGCGCGTTCGAGGTCGTCGACGTGCAGGAAGGCGTGGACGCGCTTCAACAGGTTTTCCTCGCCTACCTGTTCAGGTAGGTCGGCCAGGCCGGAACGGCGTAGGACTGTTGTCCAAGAGTTGCTGGACTTGTACAGCTCCTTGATTTCGCGGCGACTCTCGCGGAGGTAGTCGGCGAGGAGGGGTGTGCCGTAGGTCCTGACTTCCGTAGCGAGGGTCTGGACGTTCGCTTTGATCTGGGTGCGGATGTTGTTCAGTACGAGGTCTTTGGACTTGCCCTCAAGGATGATTTGGCAACCGGACGGCAGTAGCGGGAAATCGTGCTCGGCGTGCTCAAGGAGTCGGTTGCGCGACAGATTTGTCATCGCGCGGAACTGCTCCTCGAACCGGAACTCGGCGCGATGCTGGCCGATGAAGTCGAGCACCGTGAGCACGGGCTTGTCCGGTGTACGGCGCAAGCCTCGACCGAGTTGCTGAAGGAAGACGGTTGCGCTGCTCGTTGGGCGGAGTAGCAACAGCGTGTCGACGTCGGGGATGTCCAAGCCTTCGTTGAACAAGTCCACGGAGAAGATGACCTGGATTTCGCCTGCCTTGAGTTCAGAGAGAACCCGGTCGCGAGTCTCCGGCTTTGAACCGCTGTCCAGGGCTGCGGCCTTCAGGCCGGCCTCTTGGAAGCATCTCGCCATGAAGTGAGCGTGCTTCCTGCTGACGCAGAAGCCGAGTGCCCGCATCTCCGTTGGGTTGGACACCTTGTCCCGCACTTGCTTGATGACAATGCGGGCCCGTGCGTGGTCGGCGGAGTACAACTCGCCGAGTTGGCTCTGGTCGTACGTCCCAGAGCGCCAGTTGAGGCGGGTGAGGTCCGTACCGTCAGGGATGCCGAAGTAGTGGAACGGGCAGAGGAGGTCGTTGTCGAGGGCCTCCCACAGTCGCATCTCGGCGGCGATCCGGCCATCGAAGAACTCGTCCTGCACGTTGAGCCCGTCAGCCCGCTCCGGGGTGGCAGTCAGGCCAAGAAGTTGCTTCGGTTTGAAGTGCTTGAGCACCCGACGATAAGTCGATGCGGTGGCGTGATGGAACTCGTCGATGACGATGATGTCGAAGTGCTCAGGGTCGAACTGGTCAAGTCGTTGATCGGTAAGTGACTGAACGCTAGCGAAGACGTGCTTCCAGTCGCGCGGCAGTTCGCCCGTGAAGAGCGGTTCACCGAAGGATGCGTCATCGAGTACTTCGCGGTACTTCCGTAGCGATTGTCTCAAGATCTCTTTGCGGTGTGCCACGAACAGCAGTCGGGGGTACTGCTTACCGCCCCACGCCCTATGGAGATTGCGGTAGTCAAGGGCAGCCATGACGGTCTTGCCCGTTCCGGTCGCGGCAACGAGCAGGTTGTGATCGCGGCCGCGGACCTCACGTTCGACGTGCAGTCGCTCAAGCATGTCTGCCTGGTACGGATACGGTCGAACCTCAAGACCCGAGAGGCTGATTTTGGAGTCCTGGCTGGAAGTTGAGCTGCCCGCGGCGCCGAGTGCCTCATCCAACTTGCGGGCATCGCGCCTCGGGTCATACGTCTCAAAGGCCATGTCGTTCCAATACGAGTCGAAGCTGGCTTCGAACTTGTTCAGGACATGCGGTGTTGCAACGGACGACAGGCGCACATTCCACTCCAGCCCATCCAGGAGCGCCGCCTTGGAGAGATTGGAGCTGCCTACGTACGCGGTATCGAAGCCACTATGGCGACGGAACAGCCAGGCCTTGGCGTGCAGCCGAGTTGAACGGGTCTCGTAGTTGACCTTCACTTCGGCGCTGAAGTCTTGGACGAGACGGTCGAGGGCATGCCGATCCGTAGCGCCCATGTACGTCGTGGTGATGACACGAATGGGGACGCCGCGCCTGGCGGCCTCGCGGAGAGAGCTTTCCAGGACGCGGAGGCCGTACCACTTCACGAACGCGCAGAGCAGGTCGATACGGTCTGCGGTGGCCAACTCCGCCCTCAATTCCGAGCCGAGACTGGGGTCTTCGGGGGCGTTGGTGATGAGTGAGGTTTCGGAGAGGGGAATCAGCGGGCGCAGGGAGTAGGCACCTGGTGCCTCCTGCTTGGCGAGCGCGAGCAGCTGGCGCGGGCCTTCGACGATGTTGCCTACGGCCTCTGTTTCACTGAGGTCGGACCCATCTGAGGACAGTGACGCGAGGATCTTGTTGGCAATGGCTACCTGGTCGCCGACAGGTAGTTGACTCAGCCGATGCCTGACAGCTTCGCCCACATATCGACCTAGGACATGGGGAGCGGATTCGGTGCTGACCTCAGCATCGATGGCCTTCCAACCCGCAGCTTCGAACTGCTCAAGATCGGATCGCACACTGCGGGTGATCAGCTTCTCGTAGACGCCCGCAATCGGCCCCGGTCGGTCCTCAGGTTCCGCCACTACTTCTCCCCGATCCCTGTAACGCGCAGGCACGACCGAGCGCGCCAACAAAGAGTGATCTCTTACGGACGCCCGCGTGCGTTCAATTCGGCAGTGCCCCTTGGGCCTTGCTCGCCTAGCCCGCTATGCCTCCGTGCGCCCATGGCAGTCGGCATACGAGTCGCCCGACCCACACCAACAAGAAGCCCCCCGCTGCGGAGGCCACCCCACAGCCCGCCCCCGCGCCGCCAGCGTCGTCGCATACTGCGGCAACAAGTCAACCTCCCCCGGCGAAGCCCCCTCCGACGCAGCGAACGCCTCATAAGAAGGCACAGTCCCGGTGACGATCCCAAGGTTCGGCGTACCGCTCGCCGCCAGCTCCTGAAGCGACCCCTCTATCGTCGCGAGGTGCTCCTCATGCGACGGATACTCCACCGCGAGGGACTCGTACGCCCCCACCAGTTCCGCCAACTCCCCCTCGGGCCAATGCAGCACAGCCACCGGGAACGGCCGGGACAACGCCTCCCGGAACGCGCCCAACTCCGCCCGTAGCCGCGAGATCTCGGCCTCCAGCTCCGCCGGGTTGTCGGACCCCAGGGACCACACCCTCTTCGGGTCGTGCAGCTCGTCCAAGGAGACGGACGACGAATGCAGGGAATCCGCCAGGGTGTCCCACTCGTCGTGCGACACGCCCAGCATGCGGCGGACCCGGTGTCGGCCGAAGAGCAACGGGTGGGTGGAGTACGGCGGTTCGGGTACGTCCGTCAGGAGCAGAGTCACCCCCTCCGTGAACGTCTCCTGCGCCGCCTCCAACTCGTCGTGGGATTCGAGAGACTCCGCGACGATCACCCAGGGCGCGGGATCGCGCGGGGACGCGGACCGTACCCCGTCGATGATCGCCCTGGCCTCGGCCTCGTGGCCGTACTCCCAGAGGTTCGAGGCCTTGAGGGCCCGTACCAGGTGCGGAGTCTCCAGGGCGTCCGGCGACGACAGCAGGCGGTCGTAGAGCGCGGTGGCGGCGGGGCGGTCGCCGGCCAGTTCCAGATGGGCCGCGGCCTGGAGGAGCAGGGCCTCGGCGTCCTCGGGGTAGCGGGCGGCGGTCCGCTCCAGGCGGGCCGCTTCGGCGGGATGGTCGACGTTCTCGGCGGGCGTGTCGGGGCGCATGAACGACACGGTACTGCCGATGCCGACACAGATGGAGGCAAGGGGAGAGATATGCCCAGGTCGGCCGGTGAGAGTGCGGTGGGGGAGCGGTGTGAGGGCCTTCGGCGGGCATCCTCGTGGGGAACAGCGGGTGGCTTTCCGGTTTCCGCCGGTTTTATGACCGCCGCACTTCTACGGCTTCTGCTGTTGCCCCGCCTCTGGTGCTGTCCGCCGACCTCTGTGCCGCCGACGCCCGTGCCGCCCAGCCCATGACTCCCAACCCCACCCCCACAATCCCCGCCCCCACGAACAAGGGAGCCGCATACCCCCACCCCGCACTGATCACCAGGCCCCCCGCCCACGCCCCCACCGCGTTCCCCACATTCGACGCCGACACATTCGCGCTCGCCGCCAGCGGCACACCCCCCGCCGCGTCCGTGACCCGCGTGATCATTCCGGGCACCGTCGCGAACCCGAACACCCCCAGCAGGAAGACCAGGATCACCGACGCGGGGCGGCTGCTCGCCAGCAACCCGAACACCGCCAACGTCACCGCGAGGCCGGTCAGGGACACGAGCAGCGTCGCGTCACGGTTGTGGTCCGCGCCCCGGCCGCCCGCGATGTTGCCCACGACCAGGCCCGTGCCGTAGACGACCAACAGCCAGGCCACGTCCGTCGTCGAGAAGCCCGTGACCTCGGTGAAGGTGTACGCGAGGTAGCTGAACGCGCCGAACATGCCGCCGTAGCCGAGCGCCGTGGCCGTCAGGGTCAGCCATACCTGGGTCGAGCGGAAGGAGCGGAGTTGGGCCCTCAGGCCTGCACTTCCACCAACCCGTCCCGCCCAGCCGGGCACCAGTACGGCGATCGCCGCCAGCGCCACCGAACCGATCGCCGTGATCGCCCAGAACGTCGCCCGCCAACCCCACCGTTCGCCGACGAGGGCGCCGAAGGGGACGCCCAGCACGTTCGCCACCGTCAGGCCGGCGAACATCATCGCGACCGCGCGGGAGGCCCGTTCCGGAGGGACCAGGCGGCGGGCGACGAGGGAGCCGATGCCGAAGAACGAGCCGTGGCAGAGGGCCGCCACCACGCGGCCCAGGAGCATCGTCGGATAGTTCGGCGCGATCGCGCACAGCAGGTTGCCCGCCACGAACAGGGCCAACAGGCTCACCAGGACCGGCTTTTGGGGCAGCCGTGCTGTCGCCGCCGTCATCGCTATCGCGCCCACCGCGACCGTCAGGGCGTAGCCGGAGATCAGCCAACCCGCCGCCGCCGTCGAGACGTTCAGGCCCCGGCTCACCTGCGGGAGCAGCCCGGCGATCACGAACTCGGTCAGACCGATTCCGAAACCGCCGAGCGCCAGGGCGAACAGGCCGAACTGCCCACCACCGCCTTCGAGTTGGGCGAGCGGGCCCAACCGCCCGCCGCCACCGCTGAGTTGAGCGGTCAGATCACCACCCCGTCGATCTGCAAGGTCTGCACCGCCCCGGCCGCGAACGTCGCGCTCACCGTCTTGCCGCTCAGGTAGGTGTCCGAGTGGGAGGCGTACAAGTCGCCTCCGCCGCCCGTCACAGTGTTCCAGCGCGGGACCAGACCGCTCGTACCGCCCGCCACCGTCGTGAACTTGGAGAGGTCGAAGGTCAGGGTCGTCGAGGACGAGCCCGTGTTCGCCGCCACTATCACCAACCGCTTCGCCGTCGCGTCGTAGCCCGCCGCCGCGTAGCTCACGCCCGTGTCCAGGATCGTCATGCCGGGGCGGATGTGGCGGCTGAACTGGGCCATCACGTAGTACTTCGTCTGCACCGCGCCGGCCGTGAGCGTGCTCTGGTCGTACGCGATCATCGCCCAGCCGGACGACGGGTCCATGACCTGCCAGTACGTCCATGCCGTGGGGTGCAGCCAGCGGAAGTCGTAGAGCAGGTTGCTCGCCATCGTCAGGCCGGTGGAGTCGCTGTCGCCGGTCTCGGAGTTCCAGAGGGCCTTGCCCGCCGTCGTCACGACGTCCGTGTACAGGAGGTCTCTACGGCCGCCCGAACCCTGGTAGCCGTGGACGTTGACGCGGTTGACGTAGCCCTTCGTCGTGGACGAGAAGGCGCTCCAGGTCGTCCGCGCCAGGTCGTAGCTCGTCTCGTCGGACGCCGAGATCTTCGTGCTGGTCAGGCCTCGCGCGTCCAACTCGCTGCGCACGTACGGGAGTACGGCGGCCTGGACGGTCGAGTCCATGTGACAGCCCTCCTGCGTGCCGGTCGCCGTCCACCAGCTCGACGAGGGCTCGTTGAAGGCCTCGACCGTCGCGAAGTTCACTCCCCAGTTGTTCTTGGCGTAGAGGGCCACGGCCGCCAAGTGGGAGGCGTGCTGGCGGTAGTTCCAGGACTGGAGGTTGTTGCCGCCGCCGGAGGCGCCCGACGGGTTGTGGTTCAGACACATCCACCACATGGGGGAGTTGGCGAAGAGCTCGGTGGTCGCCCCGCGTGCCGTCGCCTTCACCAGCATCGCCCGCTGGGTCGCGTCCGCAGTCCACTTCCACGCCGAGGACGTGGGGTCCTCGTTGTTCCAGTCCTGCCAGTAGCCCTCGATCTGCTTGAACGCGGGGATGTTGGCCGAGGCGACCATCGACGCGCCGCTCACCGTGTTCCAACTGCACCCGCCGAGGTTGTAGCGGGCGATGTTCAGGCCCAGGCCGGGCAGTGAAGTGCCGTTGTACGTCGTCGACTTGGTGGTGAAGAAGATGTCGGCGAAGTCGTCTCGGGCGCCGAAGACATTCGCCCACCAGGCGAGCGAGGTGCCCCAGCCCTCCCAAGTGCCGTACTTCGTCGCCGGGTTGACCGCGACCGTCGCGTCGGCGCGTGCGGTGCCGGCCGCCAGGGCGGTGCCGAGGAGCCCACCGCCCGCTGCGGCCAGCAGGGTTCTGCGTCGGATCATCTCTACTCCCGATTCGCTCAACCGCCGGTCGTCCCACCGGCGTCGGCCATCCCCCCGGCTCGTGCCACCAGGAAGCATCGGGTGCGGCGTGTGAGGTTGTCGAGGGTTGCGCCACCCCTTTCTAAAACCCGTGTACGAAGGATCGAACAGGCGCCTCCGCGGTCAACCGGGCCGCGGGTCTGGTGAGTTCGCGAACCGGCCCTTATCGTGCGGCCCATGCGGGTTCCCGTCGTGCAGCACCGCGGCCGTCGACGCCGTGCGCTGGGCCGACGCGCCTTGTGGACCGGTGGGGAGTTGCTCGTCACCGCCGGGGTCGTCCTGCTCCTCCTCGTCGTCCACGAGCTGTGGTGGACCAACCGGGAGGCCCGTCAGGGCGCCGAGCATCAAGTGGAGGCGCTGGAGCGGCAATGGGCGACACAGTCGCCGACATCGGCACCCGCACCGGGTGCCGTGGGCGGCGCGAATCCGTCGGACAACACGGGCGCCACCGGCGGCAGTTCGTCCCGCCGGAACACCACCACCGCCACCGGCGCCGGAGGATCCACCACTCCCCGCGCCTCCCAGGCGTACGCCGTCCTCACCATCCCCCGCCTCCACTTCCGCGTCCCCGTCGCGGAGGGCGTCAGCAAGCAGAACGTGCTCAACAAGGGGTACGTCGGCCACTACCCCGGCACCCAACAGCCGGGCCAGGCAGGGAACTTCGCGCTCGCCGGGCATCGCAACACCCACGGCGAGCCGTTCCGGTACCTCCCGCGCCTGCGCCTCAAGGACACCGTGCAGGTCGAGACGAGCACGGCCACCTACACGTACACCGTCGACAAGATCCTGCCGCAGACCTCCGCCGCAGACTCGGGCGTCATCCGCCCGATCCCGCGCTCGATCGTCAAGCCGTCCTACGGCTACAGCCAACCCGGCTACTACATCACCCTCACCACCTGCACCCCGGAGTTCACCTCCAGGTACCGCATGGCGGTGTGGGGCACGCTCACCTCCACGCACTCCCGTTGACGGCCCAAGCCCGCTGAAGGCCCAACTCCGGTGAAGACGCGGCCTGGTTGAGGCGTCACGCCCGCTCCCGCAACACCCCCACACTCACCGCGGCCACCACCGCGAGCCCCGCCGACACCACCATCGCGATGTCCGCGCCCTGGGCAAGACCGCCCCCGGCCGATGTGGCGATCGCGATCGTCAGCGCGACCCCCGCGCAGGAACCGATGTACCGGAACGTCTGCTGTGCGCCGGAGCCCATCGCGGCGCGGGCCGCCGGCACCGATTCCACGGACAGCAGCGGCAGCGCGGCGTTCAGCAGACCGCTGCCCACCCCGGCGATCACCAGTCCCGGCAGCAGCCGGAGCCAGGAACCGGAGTCCAGCGCGCCGAGCATCGTCAGGACGCCGGCCGCGTGCAGCAGGAAACCCAGGGTGAGTTGGTGCCGGGAGGAGACGCGGCCGGCGAGGCGGCGGGCCTGGAGGGCGACCGTGAAGGACAGGCCCGACCAGAGGAGGAACAGCCAGGCCGTGTCCATCGCCGACAGGCCCAGCGTCTGCTGGAGCAGCGCCGGCAGGAAGCTGAACAGGCCGATCACTGCGAAGCCCGTGAACAGGCCGCCCGCCGAGGAGGCCAGGAAGAGGCGGTGGCGCAGCAGGCTCAGGTCGATCATCGGGGTCGCGCCCCGGCGCTCCACCAGCGCGAAGACGCCGACGAGCACCACGGCCGCCAGCGCCAGCAGGCCCACCGGGGCGCGCAGCCAGCCGTCGCGGCCCAGGGTCAGCGCGGCGACGAGGGCGACCAGCGCCAGCCCGAAGGTGACCGCTCCGGCCAGGTCGGGGCGTCCGCCGCGCGGTGCGCGGGACTCGGACAGCGTACGGATGCCGAGGGCGCCCACGACGAGCGCGGCGGCGCCGAGGACGGCGTAGGCGAGGCGCCAGTCGGGCATCGCGCCCGTCACCAGTGGGCCGACGGCTATGCCGCCGCTGACGAACGCGCCCCACACTCCGGTCGCGTGCAGTCGGCCGCGCGGGGTCGGGAAGGCGTGCACGATCAGGCCCAGGCTGCTGGCGAGCAGCGCCGCGCTGGACGCGCCCTGCGCGATCCGGGTCAGCGTGAACAGCAGGGTCGAGGAGGTGAGCGCGGAGAGTGCCGTGGTGATGCCCAGCGCGAAGGTGCCGGCCAGGAAGATCCGGCGGCGGCCGTAGTCGTCGGCGAGGCTGCCGGCGACCAGGAGCAGCGCGGCCAGGCCCAGCGGGGTGCCGTTCAGCAGCCAGGCCTGGGCGGAGAGCGGGGTGTGCAGGGCGGCGGCGATGTCCGGGAGCGTGACCATCGGCGCGGTGTACGTCATCAGCGCCACGGCGGTGGCCGCGCTGGTCAGGGCGAGGGTGGCGCGGGGGTGCGGCACGCTCGGCTCGGAGACCGGGGCGGCCTCGGGGGCCTCGGAGGTCCCGGGAGCCGTGGAAGTCCGGCTGAGAGTTCGTTCACTGAACCTAGTCATGTGGAGTACCGTAACACCATAGGTTCGTTCAATGAACCTTGACGTCGGAAAGTGGCTAAGGTGGGCGGCATGGCACTGGGCAAGGACTACGCGACACAGGAATGCTCGATCGCCCGGGCGCTGGAGGTGGTCGGGGAGCGCTGGACGCTGCTCGTCGTCCGCGACGCCCTCTACGGCGTCCGGCGCTACAACGACTTCCTCGTCCACCTCGGCATCCCGCGCGCGGTCCTCGCCGCCCGCCTCCAGGCCCTCACCACCGCCGGCATCCTGGAGAAGCGCCGGTACCAGGAGTCCCCGCCGCGCGACGAGTACGTCCCGACCGACCGCGCGATCGCCCTGTGGCCGACCCTGCGCTCACTGGGCCGGTGGGGCCGCGAGCAGTTCGGCGAGCCCCAGCTCCGCTTCTTCCTGCACACGGCCTGCGACACCGAACTCGGCCCCTACGGCGAGTGCCCCACCTGCGGGTTCGTCGTTCCGGCCGGGGACGTCCTCATGGTGCCGGGCCCCGGACTCAACCCGGACCCCGGAGATCCGGTCAGCCGCGCCCTCCTCCGGCCGCGCCGACTGCTCCAGCCGATCGAGACCGACCCGGCATGAGCGAGCCTCTATGACCGGTCCGGTATAACTGACGGTACGGAAAAGCCAGTTGGGGGACGGAGAGCCGATGAACCGCGGTCGCGCCACCCTCCCGTTCCTCTTCCTCCTCCTGCTGTTCCCACTGACGCTGGTGGACACCGGCGGCCTCCCCGCCGCCGTCACCGTCGCGCTCGCCGCGACCGCCACCGCCCTCGCCGTCCGCGCCCTCCTCACCGCGCGCCGCGCCCCCGCCGTACCGCCCGCCCGGGTCCGTACGGCCATCCGCGACCGGGCCCGCCGTACGGCCTTCCTGCCCCAGCGCGACCCCGACGCCTCGGGCCGCCCACGCCCCCGAGCCCCGGGACACCCCCTCCGGACGACCACCGCGTAAGGCATCCCGTTTCATCGCCTCCGCGCGGGTCGTCGCATCGCCATGCCCACTCCTGGCACGACGAGACCCCCGGAGGGCTCACCCATGTCCGTTCTCACCCGCACGGTCGGCCAACTCGCCGACCTGCTCCACCCGTTGTTCGGCACGGCCGCGGTCGCCGTCGCGATCGTCCTGTTCACGGTTCTCGTACGACTCCTCGTCCATCCCCTCTCCCGGGCCGCCGCGCGCGGCCAGCGGGCGCGGGCGCGACTCCAGCCGCGTATCGCCGAGTTGCGGAAGCGGTACGCGAAGCAGCCCGAGAAACTCAGCGCCGCCGTACTGGAGTTGCACGCCGAGGAGAAGGTCTCCCCGCTGTCCGGACTGCTGCCGAGCCTGCTCCAGCTCCCGGCGTTCTTCCTCCTCTACCGCCTGTTCTCCGGCGGCGGCGACGGCCTCCTCTCCCACCGGCTGTTCGCCGCGCCGCTCGACGGACGCTGGGCCGACGCGCTCGCCGGGGGCGGGGTGTTCGGGCCGGCCGGGCTCGTCTACGTCGGGCTGTTCGCCGTCGTCGCCGTGGTCGCGACCTTCACCTACGTCCGGACCAGGCGGACGGCGGCCGTCGCCAGCGCCGTCGGCCGGGTGCTGCCGCTCATGTCCTTCCTCACCCTCGTCACCGTGGCCGTCGTACCGCTCGCCGTCGCGCTGTACGTGACGACCAGCGCGGCCTGGAGCGCGGTCGAACGGGCCCTGTTGTATAGCTGAGTCCGTACAGCTGAGCGGCGCGGTGCCGGTCCAGTCCGTGAACCGGGTATTGCGGACTGGACCGTGAGCT
Source organism: Streptomyces sp. NPDC101776 (assembly GCF_044766845.1). Classification (NCBI taxonomy): domain Bacteria; kingdom Bacillati; phylum Actinomycetota; class Actinomycetes; order Kitasatosporales; family Streptomycetaceae; genus Streptomyces; species Streptomyces sp. NPDC101776. The sequence goes on from NZ_JBIWMV010000028.1 coordinate 90,090, forward strand.
TGGAGGATCGGCCAGTCATCCGATGGCTGCACCCATCGGTCGACGGCCCCGCACGATCGATGGAGATGGTGAACATGAAGCTGCTGCGAGTCGGTACGGCAGGGGCGGAGCGGCCCGCGCTGCTCGACGCCGAGGGGACCCTGCGGGACCTGTCCGGCATCGTCCCGGACATCGACGGGCCGCTGCTCGCCGACACCGCCGCGCTCGGCCGGATCCGCGCCGCCGCCGACGCCGGGGAACTGCCCGCGCTGGACGCCGACGGGCTCCGGGTCGGGCCGCCGCTGGCCGGGATCGGCAAGGTCGTGTGCATCGGGCTGAACTACCACGACCACGCCCGCGAGACCGGCGCCGAGCCGCCCGCGGAACCGGTCATCTTCTTCAAGGCGGCGGACACGGTCGTCGGGCCGTACGACACCGTGCTCGTGCCCCGCACGTCCGTGAAGACGGACTGGGAGGTCGAACTGGCGGTAGTCATCGGACGTACGGCCCGTTATCTGTCCTCGCACGAGGAGGCGCTCGCGCATGTCGCGGGGTACGCGGTCGCGCACGACGTGTCCGAGCGGGAGTTCCAGATCGAGCGGGGCGGGACCTGGGACAAGGGGAAGAACTGCGAGACGTTCAACCCGCTGGGACCGTGGCTGGTGACGGCGGACGAGGTGCCGGACCCACAGGCGCTGTCGCTGAAGCTGTGGGTCAACGGGGAGTTGAAGCAGGACGGGACGACCGCCGAGCAGATCTTCCCGGTCGCCGAAGTGGTGCGCTACGTGAGCCAGTTCATGACCCTGTACCCCGGGGACGTCATCAACACCGGTACGCCGGCGGGTGTCGCGCTGGGTCAGCCCGAGCCGAAGCCGTTCCTGCGGGCCGGGGATGTGGTCGAGCTGGAGATCGCGGGGTTGGGAAAGCAGCGGCAGGAGTTCAAGGACGCCTGAGGGGCGGGGGTGGGGGGCTGCGGGTTGTCGGCGGGTGCGCTTGTGCTGTGGCTGGTCGGGCCCACGCGGCGGAGCCGCATATCGACACGGCCCCGCACCCCCAAAGGCAACTGCCGCTCAGCCCAGCAGTGAGGCGAGCCTGCGCCAGGCCTCGCGTGGGAGTGACTCGCGTGAGGCGCCGTCCACCAGCTGTAGGGCCACATGGTCGGCACCCGCCTCGCGGAAGGCCTCGATCCTGTCGCGGATCCGGGCGTCGTCGCCCCATGCGAACACCGCGTCCACCAGGCGGTCGCTGCCGCCGTCCGCGATGTCGGACTCTGTGAAGCCGTCGCGGAGGAAGTTGTTGGTGTAGTTCGGGAGAGCCAGGTACATGGCCAGGTAGTCGCGGGCCAGGGTGCGGGCCCGGGTCGGGTCCGATTCCAGGACCACCTTCAACTCCGGTGCCAGCAGCGGGGTTTCGCCGAGGAGGTCGCGGGCCTTGGCCGTGTGCTCGGGGGTGACCAGGTACGGGATCGAGCCGGCCGAGCGGTCCCGTGCCAGCTCCAGGGTCTTCGGGCCGAGAGCGGCCAGGAGACGGCGGTCGGCGGGGACTCCGGCAGAGTCCAGGGCGTCCAGGTAGCTCACGAGTGCCGAGTACGGGCGGCGGTACTGGTCCGCCAGCTTGGCGTGGCTCACCCCGAGGCCGAGCAGGAAGCGGCCGGGGTGGGCCGCCTCCAACTCCGCGAAGCTCGCGGCGCTTTCGGCCGCGTCGTACTGCCAGATGCTCTGGATACTGGTGCCGACGGCGAGCGTCGAGGTCGCCTCGATCAGCGGTACGGCGTGCCGTGCGGCGCTGCTGCCGCCCAACCAGACGGCGCCGTAACCGAGTTGCTCCAACTCGGCTGCCGCGTCGGCGAGTTCACCGCGCCGGGCCGGATCCTCGGTGCGCAGGCCCACGCTCCAGATGCCGTACCGTCCGACTGTTTCCCTCGGTTTCCTCGGCGTATCGCTCATCGCTGCTGTTCCCTCCGCTGTCGGACGTATGGACAGTGCCAACCGGAGTCGGTTCCTGCTTAATCCCGTCCGTCGCCCAGGAACTCCTCCAGCGCCGCCACCACGAACCGGTGGTCCTGCAACTGCGGGAGCCCGCTCACCGTCACCGTGCCGATCACGCCCACGCCCTCGACCCTGATCGGGAACGAGCCGCCGTGGGCCGCGTACTCGTCCGGGTCGAGGCGGGAGGAGTCCTCGAAGGTGCTGCCCTTGGCGCGGAAGCGGGTGCCGACCAGGTAGGAGGCGGCACCGAAGCGCTCGACCACCTTGCGCTTACGGTCGATCCACGCGTCGTTGTCCGGGGACGAGCCCGGCAGCGCCGCGTGGAAGAGCTGCTGACCGCCGCGCCGGATGTCGATGGCGACCGGCGCCTGGCTCTCGCGGGCCCGTTCCACGAGCAGCGAACCCAGCGTCCAGGCGTCCTCGTAGGTGAACCGCTGGAACACCAACCGGCGTTCCTGCGCCTCGAGTTCCTCCACCGTCGGGGTGATCTCCGGGGCGATCCGCTGGGTGATCGCGGGCTTGTTCTGGGTCACAGGGTCACCGTCACTCCGTCGCGGGCACTGCGGCGCGCGGCTTCCAGTACGTCGAGGGTGGCGGCCGCCTCCAGGGCGGTCACCGGGTTGGGGGCGCCGTCAAGGAGGGCGGCTGCGACGGCCGCGTAGTACGCGGGGTAGTCGCCGGGGAGCGTCGGCTCGGGGCGGCCACCGCCGGTGAGGGGGGACTCCCCGGCGCCGACACGGCCGTAGAGCGACTCGGGTTCCTGGCCCCAGTTCTTCTCCGTGCCGGGGCGCTTGCCGTCGCGGAGGTCCGCCTCCTGGGGGTCGAGGCCGTACTTCACATAGCCCGCCTTGGAGCCCAACACCCGGAAACGCGGGCCCAGTTGAGCGGTGGTCGCGGAGACGTACAGGTGGGAGCGGACGCCGTTCGTGTGGGTGATCGCGAAGAACGTGTCGTCGTCCGTCTCCGCGCCCGCGCGGCGGATGTCCGACTCGGCGTACACGGAGGCGGCGGGGCCGAAGAGGGCCAGCGCCTGGTCCACGACGTGGCTGCCGAGGTCGTAGAGCAGACCCCCGATCTCCGCAGGGTCGCCGGACTCGCGCCAGCCGCCCTTGGGCTGCGGGCGCCAGCGCTCGAACCGGGACTCGAAGCGCCATACGTCGCCCAGCTCGCCCTCGGCCAGCAGCTTGCGCAGGGTCAGGAAGTCGTTGTCCCAGCGGCGGTTCTGGAAGACGGAGAGGAGGAGGGAGTGCTCCTCGGCGAGCGCCGCCAGCTCACGGGCCTCGGCCGCGGTGCCGGCGATCGGCTTGTCCACGACGACCGGGAGGCCGGCCTTCAGCGCGGTGGTCGCGAGCGCGACGTGCGTCTTGTTCGGGGACGCGATGACGATGAGGTCCAAGTCGTCGGCGCGGGCGAACAGTTCGTCAGGGGTCGCGGCCGTACGGACGTCCGGGAACTCCGCGCGGGCCTGTTCCTGCCGCTCCGGGTTCGAGGTGACGACCGTGTCCAGGGCGAGGCCCTCGGTGGCGGCGATCAGCGGGGCGTGGAAGACGGAGCCCGCGAGGCCGTAGCCGACGAGGCCGACGCGGAGGGGTGTGCGAGTCGTGCGTCCAGTCATGCCCTCCACTTTGGCAACGCTGTTGCCAAAGTGCAAGTGGTGGGGAGAATGGGGGTGTGAACAGTGTGTGGGGCGGGAGCGGGGCAGGGGCGAGGGTGCGTGCGGTGGGTGCACCGGGTGTGGCTGGTGCGGTGGGTACGGCTGGTGTGGCGGGAGGTGTCGGTGTGGCTGGAGCTGTGGGAAGTGCGGGCGCTGCGGGAGCCGTAGGTCCTATGGGTTCCATGGGTTCCATGGGTCCTGCGGGTTCCGTAGGTCCCGTGGGGGCGAATCTGCTCGCCGTCCGCAGTCACAACACCGCGCTGGTCCTCGACCTGCTGCGGACGGCCGGCACGGACGGGATCAGCCGCCTCGAACTCGCCGAACGCACCGGGCTCACCCCGCAGGCCGTCAGCAAGATCACCGCTCGGCTCCGTGACTCCGGCCTCGTCGCGGAGGCGGGCCGGCGCGCGTCCACGGGCGGGAAACCGCGCACGGTCCTGAGGCTGGTGCCGGAGGCCGGGCACGCGGTGGGGGTCCATCTGGACCGGGACAAGCTGCGGGTGGTGCTGGTCGATCTCACGGGTGCGGTGGTGGGGGAGCGGGGCGCTTCGCTGGATCTGGGGGCGGGGGCCGGGGTTGTCGTGGAGGCGGTGGGGCGGGAGGTCGAGGAACTGGTCGGGGAGGCCGGGGGAGTGGGCGTGCGGGGCGGTGTCGGGGCGGCGGTCGCCGGTACGGAGGCTGTTGGCTCGGCGCTTGCCGGTAGGGGGGTTGCCGGTACGGGGGTTGCCGGTACGGAGGCTGTCGGCTCGGCGCTTGCTGGTACGAGGGCTGCCGGTACGGAGGCTGCTGGTAGCGGGGTTGCCGGTACGAGGGGTGCCGGTACGGAGGCTGTCGGCTCGGCGCTTGCTGGTACGGGGTCTGCTGGTACGGGGTCTGCTGGTACGAGGGCTGCCGGTACGGAGCCTGCTGGTAGCGGGGTTGCCGGTACGGAGCCTGCTGGTTCGGGCGTTGTCGGTACGGAGGCTGTCGGTACGACGGGTGACCCGGTGTCCGTGGTGGTGCGCCCCGCCGTAGGGCTCCTGCTCGGTGTCGGTGTGGCGCTCCCCGGTCCCCTGGACCACATCCACGGCATCCTGCACCGCGTCACCGGTTTCCCCGAGTGGGACGGGTTCCCCCTGCGGGACGCGCTCGCGCGGCGGCTCGGGGTGCCGGTGGTCGTCGACAAGGACACGAACGCCGCCGCGCTCGGGCTGGCCGTCGCTGGGGAGGGCGGGTCGTTCGCCTATCTGCATCTCGGGACCGGGCTCGGTGCCGGGCTGGTGATCGGCGGGGGTGTGCATCGGGGGGCGCGGACCGGGGCCGGGGAGTTCGGGCACCAGGTGATCCAGCTGGACGGCCCGCCCTGCGACTGCGGGAACCGGGGCTGTATCGAGGCCCTGTGCCTGGCCGCGGTGGCGCGCGGCGACGTGGGTGAGGCGGCACGGGTCCTCGGTGCGGGCGCCGCGAACCTCGTGGGCCTCCTCGACATCGACCTCGTCCTCCTGGGCGGCCGCACCGTCACCGCCGACCCGGAACCCTTCGTCCGCGGAGTCGCCGCTGTCCTCGACGAACGCGCCCGCCGCGAAGGCGCCCGCGAGGCCGCCGTACCCGTACGGGTTGCCTCCGGCGGGGCGCGAGGAGTCGCTGAGGGGGCGGCACAGTTGCTGCTGGGGCCACTGTTCGGAAGGGCGGACGGGTAGGGGCCTGCGGGATCCAAGGGGTCTACGGGTCCCGGCGAACCAAGGGGCCGAACAGCCGCCCCACCCCGCCCATTCGAGGCATTCGTGGCCCCCCACCGGCACGGCACCCCCGATCAACAGCCCCCGTCCGGCACGCTCATGTGCTTATGCGACTGCCCCTGAGACGCCGCACCCCGCCCCGCACCCGGCCTCGAACCTCACCGCACCCCCCACTGCGCACACCCCTGTCCCGGCCCCGGTCCTGGCCCCTCTGCCTCGCCGCAGCCGCCCCCCTCTCCCTCCTCCTCATCGCAGCCCCGCCCCCGGCCCACGCGGCGGACGCCACCCCCGCCTGCGCCGCCCCCGACGCCCGCGCCTTCCCCCTCACCACCCGCATCCACGACGGCCCCGACTCCTACACGGCCGGCGGCGGCCACGGCATCTGGTATCTCGACCTCACCAACACCACCGCCCGCCGCTGCACCGGGATCCACCCGGTCGTCGTCCTCGTCGACCGGCAGCACGCGCTGAAACCGTCCCAGCCCAGACTCGAGTTCTACGACGGCACCAGCCCCCGCCCCCACCCCGTGCACTTCGACAGGACCGACGAGGCCGAACTCGTCGGCGCCTTCGACGACGGCTTTCCCGGGTTCACCGTCGACCCCGGCAAGACCCTCACGGTGAAGGTGCGCCTCGCCCTCGCCCCGGACACCGTGGCCAACGAGATCACCGCCGACGCGGCCGTCGTACAGCGCCATGCCGACGACGGGGACTGGATCGGGCAGTCGAACGACTACCGCTTCGACGTCCAGGCCGCGGCCCCCGGCGACCTCACCGACCCCGAGGCCACCACCTCCGCCGCCTCCCCGGCGACCCCCCTCCCCACCCCGACCTCGACCCCCGCCGAGGACCTCTCCTTCACCGACGAACTCGCCCGCACCGGAATCGGCACCGCACACCTCGTCCTCGCCGTCACGTCCGTCCTCCTCGTCACCGTCGGCGCCCTGCTCGCCCGGAGGCGCCTATAACGCGGCCCGCCCCTTCTGCGACGATCTCCGCGTGGACTACCCGAACGACCAGGCCCCCGGCGCCCCCGTCCGCTCCGGCATCCCGGAGCACGGCCGCATCCCCAAGTACTACGCGGTCAAGGCCCAAATCGCCGCGCTAGTCGACGAGTTGGGGGAGGGCCACCTGATCCCCACCGAACGCGACCTCGCCGAGCGGTACGAGGTCGCCCGCGAGACCGTGCGGCAGGCGCTGCGCGAACTCGTGCTGGAGGGCAGGCTGCGCCGGCAGGGGCGCGGCACGGTCGTCGCGGGACCCAAGCTGGAACAGCCGCTGTCCCTGGCCAGCTACACCGAGGGCGTACGACGACAGGGGCGCACCCCGGGCCGTAGCCTCGTCACGCTCGACCGCTTCCCCTGCTCCGACGCACTCGCCGCCGAGACCGGACTGACCCGCGGCGAACCCGTCTGGCACCTGGAACGCGTCCTGCTCGCCGACGACGAGCGGGTCGGCCTCGAGAGCACCTACGTCGCCGTCGCCCGACTCCCGCACCTGGACACGGACTTCGAGCCCGACTCCTCCTTCTACGGCTACCTCGCCGCCCGCGGCATCCGCTTCGGCGACGCCGACGAACGCATCGAGACCGTGCTCGCCACCCCGCGTGAGGCCCTCCTCATCGGCACCCCGCCCGCCCTCCCGATGCTGCTGATCCACCGGGTGTCGCGGGACACGGACGGGCAGCCGCTCGAACGCGTCCGCGGCCTGTACCGGGGCGACCGCTTCTCCTTCACCACCCACCACACCGGCTGAAGCGGCAGCCACACCGGGTGAACCACCCACGCGCCACCCTCTCCACATTGATCACGGATAGGTAACGGGTCTAGCCCAAACGTGATGGGTCGTTCACGCTCTCGTTGGGAGCCGGACCGTTCCGGTTCCCGGATTCCGAGGAGCGTGGCCGTCGTGAGAGTGACAGTGGTCGGAGGCGGCGTGGTGGGCACCATGCACGCCTGGCAAGCAGTGGAACGCGGCCATGAGGTCGTACAGATCGAGCGCGAGGCGGAGGCTCGCGGCGCGTCGTTGCGCAACTTCGGGCAGATCTGGGTGAGTGGTCGCGCGGGCGGGGAGGAACTCGAAACCGCCCTGCGGGCAAGGGAGTTGTGGGAGGGGATCGGCGCTCGCGTCCCCGGGCTCGGCTTCCGGGCCAACGGCTCGCTGACCCCGGTCCGCGGCGAACGCGAACTCGCCGTCGCCGAGGCCGCCGTGGCCCGCGAGGACTCCGCAGCCCGCGGCTACAAACTCCTCACCCCCACCGAGGCCCGCGCCCTCAACCCCGCCCTGCGCGGCGACTTCACCGCCGCCCTGTACTGCGAACGCGACGCGGCCGTCGAACCCCGCACCGCCCAACTCGCCCTGCGCGCCGAGCTGTCGAAGTCCCCGCACTACACCTTCCTGCCGGGCCGCGAGGTCCGCGAGGTGGTCGGCGAGCACGCGGTACGCGACGACCACGGGGACGTGCACGCCTCCGACGCGGTGATCCTGTGCACCGGCGCCTGGCTCGGCGGGCTCGTCCGCGAACTCGCCGGGCCCGAACTCCCCGTCCGCCGCGTCCGCTTGCAGATGATGCAGACCGACCCGCTCGGCGAGCCCCTCACCACCTCGGTCGCCGACGCGGACAGCTTCCGCTACTACCCCGCCTACCGCGGTCCCGCCCTCGATCAACTGGCCGCCCACCGACCGCAGTTGCCGACCGCCGCCGCCCACGCCATGCAACTCCTCATGGTGCAGCGCGCCGACGGCGGCCTGACCATCGGCGACACCCACGAGTACGAGCACCCCTTCGCCTTCGACACCACCGAGGACCCCTACGACCATCTCGCCGAGGTCGTCGAGTCGTTCCTCGGCCGTCCCCTCCCGAAGATCCGCCGCCGCTGGGCCGGCGTGTACGCGCAGTGCACCGACCCCGCCCGCGTCGTCCACCGCCAACAGGTGCGCGACGGCGTCTGGTTGGTCACCGGGCCCGGCGGGCGCGGCATGACCTGCTCCCCGGCGATCGCCGAAACCACCGCGAACGAACTGGACTGGTGAGCCACCCATGAACCCGCAGACGTCCATGAACCCGCATACGTCCATGAACCCGCAGACGCCCATGAACCCGCATACGCCCATGAACCCGCATACGCCCACGAACCTCGATATCCGTCTCGTCGTTCTCGACATGGCCGGCACCACCGTCGCCGACGGCGGCCTCGTCGAGGAGGCGTTCGCCGCCGCGGCCCGGTACCTGGGCGCGGAACCCGCCGACATGCTCGACTACGTCCGCGCCACCATGGGCGAGTCCAAGATCTCCGTCTTCCGGCACCTGTTCGGGACGGAAGCGCAGGCCCAGGAAGCCAACAAGGCCTTCGAGGCGGGGTACGCGGAACTCGTCGATGCCGGCCGGGTCGCGGCCCTGCCCGGTGCCCGCGAGACCATCGAACTGCTCACGTCCCAAGGCCGCACCGTGGTGTTGACGACCGGCTTCGCCCGCACCACCCAGGACGCCATCCTGGCCGCGCTCGGCTGGCAGGACCTCGCCCACCTCACGCTCTGCCCCGCCGACGCCGGCGGCCGGGGTCGCCCCTACCCGGACATGGTCCTCACCGCGTTCCTGCGGACGGCCGCCGCGGACGACGTACGGCAGCTCGCCGTCGTCGGCGACACCTCGTACGACATGCTCAGCGGGGTCCGCGCCGGAGCGGGCGTGGTCGCCGGTGTCCTGACCGGCGCCCACGACGCGGACGCGCTGCGGGCGGCCGGGGCGACCCAAGTCCTGGACGGGGTAGGACAGTTGCCCGGAGTCCTCGGATGACCGACGGCATCCGCTCGACCGAAGGCATCCGCTTCGACTCCGTCACCGTCGCCTACGACGGCACCGTCGTCCTCGACTCCCTCGACCTCACCGTCGAACCCGGCGAGGTCATGGCGCTGCTCGGACCGTCCGGCTCCGGCAAGACCACCGCGCTGCGGGCGGTCGCCGGGTTCGTGCGGCCGGTGTCCGGGCGGGTGTTCCTCGGCGGACGCGATGTCACCGACCTGCCGCCGTACCGGCGGGGGGTCGGGATGGTGGTGCAGCAGTACGCCCTCTTCCCGCATCTGCGGGTCGAGGACAACGTGGCCTTCGGGCTCAAGGCGCACAAGGTGCCGCGCGGTGAGATCCGTACCCGGGTCGCCGAGGCGCTGGAGATGGTCGGCATGGGCGCCTACGCCCGGCGCCATCCACGGGAGTTGTCCGGCGGGCAGCAGCAACGGGTCGCGATCGCACGGGCGTTGGCGATCCGGCCCGGCGTCCTCCTTCTAGACGAGCCCCTCTCCGCGCTCGACGCCCAGCTCCGGTCCGGCATGCTCGCCGAACTCGCCCGGCTGCACCGGGAGTTGCCCGACGTGTCGATCCTCTACGTCACCCATGACCAGGTCGAGGCGCTGACACTGGCCGACCGGATCGCCGTCATGGACCGGGCCCGGCTCCAGGAGTGCGGGAGCCGACAAGGCGGCCGACGGCACCTGGACCTCCGTCGTCAACAACTACTTCGGGTTCGTCTACAACAAGAAGCAGCTCACCCAAGCGCCCACGACCTGGGAGGAGTTGCTCGCCGGCACCTACAAGAACAAGCTCCAGTACTCCACGCCCGGAGTCGCCGGCGACGGAACCGCCGTACTGATCAAGGCAATTCACGATTTCGGCGGGAAGGACGCGGCCCTCGCCTATCTGAGAGGCTCCAGTCGAACAACGTCGGCCCCTCCGCCTCCACCGGCAAGCTCGCGCCCAAGGTCGACAAGGGCGAACTGCTCGTCGCCAACGGCGATGTGCAGATGAACTACGCCCAGTCCAAGACCATGCCGAACCTCGGGATCTGGTTCCCGGCGAAGCGGGGCGGGCAGCCCACCACCTTCGCCCTCCCGTACGCGGCCGGCCTCGTCACCAAGGCCCCGCACGGCGCAGGCGGCGAGAAGCTCCTCGACTACATGCTCAGCCGCACCGCCCAGCAGCAGGTCAGCGCGATCGGCGGCGGCTTCGGCGCCCGGCAGGACGTCAAGGCCACCGACGCCAACGCGACCGCCCTGACCAAGCTCATGACCGGCGTCCAGATCTTCGAACCCGACTGGACCGACGTCGACAAGAACCTGACGTCGTACATCGAGGACTGGCAGTCCGCCACCGACAGCTGACCGGACCCCCGGGCCCGACCGGGTCACATCGAGCTAGATCAGGTCGACCAGGTCGGCGATGGACTCCACGACCTTCGTGGGCCGGTACGGATAGCGCTCCACATCGCCCCTGGTCGTCAGCCCGGTGAGGACGAGGAAGGTCTCCATCCCGGCCTCAAGACCGGCCAGTACGTCCGTGTCCATCCGATCGCCGATCATGGCGCTGCTCTCCGAGTGGGCGCCGATGGTGTTGAGCGCGCTCCGCATCATCAGCGGGTTCGGCTTGCCGACGAAGTACGGCTCCTTGCCGGTCGCCTTGGTGATCAGCGCGGCCACCGATCCGGTGGCCGGCAGGGCGCCCTCGGGCGAGGGCCCGGTGTTGTCGGGGTTCGTGGCGATGAACCGGGCCCCGTTGTTGATCAGCCGGATCGCCTTGGTGAGAGCCTCGAAGGAGTAGGTCCTGGTCTCGCCGAGGATCACGAAGTCGGGGTCGGAGTCGGTCAGCACGTACCCCGCGTCGTGCAGGGCCGTCGTCAGCCCGGCCTCGCCGATGACGTAGGCGGTGCCGCCGGGGTGCTGGTTGTCCAGGAAGGCGGCGGTGGCCAGGGCCGAGGTCCAGATGTTCTCCACCGGGACTTCGAGGCCGATCCGGTTCAGCCGGGCGTGCAGATCACGCGCGGTGTAGATCGAGTTGTTGGTGAGGACCAGGAACGGACGGCCCTTCTCCCGCAGCGTCTTGATGAACGCGTCCGCGCCGGGCACGGGGACGCCCTCGTGCATCAGCACCCCGTCCATGTCGGTGAGCCACGATTCGATGGGCTTGCGCTCTGTCATGGCCACCATGCTAAGCACTCCCACCCCCCCCTCCCCCATACGGAGCAATAGGGCCCCGCCAGGGATGCGTGACCGGGGGACGAGGAGGAGTCTCCAGTTATCTGGAGGTTCACGATGGGCTCACTCAAAGTCACTCTCTGTGCAGGTGCGGCGGCTTTCGCGGCACTCACCCCGACGGCGTACGCGGCGGACGGAGGCACCGTCTCGGTGACCCCCGCGTCCCCCGCCCCCGGCGCCGACGTCGCCCTCAAAATCAGCGGCTGCGCCGCTACGACGGGCTCGGCGGCCTCGGACGCGTTCGTCGCCGACGCCGAGCTGGTCGGCGCGGCCGGCACCCTCGCCGGCGAGACCCGCGTCCGCACCGCCCTGGAACCGGGCAGCTACGACGTGAAGATCACCTGCGGCAGCGTGACGGTGAAGGGCGCGATCAAGGTCGTGGAGAGCGGGTCGCGGTCCCCGTCCGTGGCGCCTTCCGCACCCGCCTCACCCGTCGCCCCCGTTCACGCGGGCGGTGGCGGTACGGCGCATCTCGCGGCCGTGGACGCGCGTGCGGCCGGTCCCGGTACCGCGCAGGCGGTGGTGGGTCTGTTGCTGGCCGGTGTCGCCGCGGCGGCCGTGGCGCTGCGCAGCGCCCGACGGAGCCGCAGGACGGGCTGACCGGCATGTTCGATCACGACCGACCCGCCGAGCACGAGCGGTCCACCGGCACCGGGCGGCTGCTGACCGGGGTGGCGTGGGCCGTGCTGCTGCTCGGGCTCTGGCTGTGGGGTCAGGACCTGACCGACATACGGCTGGGCATATCCGCGCCGACGACCGGCGACGTGGCGGCGGTCGGCCGCCCCCCGGAGGCCGAACTCCCGCCCGCGGCAAAGCCGTTGGGAGACGCACTGCCCCAGCGCATCGACATCCCCCAACTCGCCGTACAGGCACCGGTGGTGACCCGCGGCCTCGACGCGCAGGGCGCGATCGACCCGCCGCCGTTCGACCAGGCGGGCGTGGTCGGCTGGTACGGCAACGGAGTGCGGCCCGGGGCCGCCGGCACCGCCCTGATGGTCGGCCACGTCGACACCGAGACCCGCCCCGCCGTCTTCTACAAGCTCAGCACGCTACGGCCCGGCCAGACCGTCCGAGTCATCCGCGACGACGGCAAGGTCGCCGAGTTCACCGTCGACGACGTACGCGTCCTGACCCGCGCCCGCTTCGACGCCCAACAGGCCTACGGCAGCCGGCAGTCGGGCCGCGCCGAACTCCGCCTCATCACCTGCGGCGGCACCTTCGACCGCGGCAGCCACAGCTACACGGCGAATGTGATCGTCTCCGCCTACCTCACCGGAACCGGTCTCTGACACCACCTTGCCCGGCCGACGACCCGCTCCCCCCGGAAGCCGTCGACCGGGCTGGTCCTCGACCGCGCACGCACGGGCTGCGGGAGTAACCCGGCGGACGACGCGGGAGGTCTGGGAAACCCCGTGGTGGAGGGTGTGACCGGCAGGGGCCAGGGCCGCTCGAATCGACTGTAGAACGAATGAGCGCCCGGGCCTAGAGGGCGAATGACGCCATGTCCCGGTGTGGTAGCTCCCTGTCATATGCACAGGTCGTTCAGGGTTCTACGACGCCCTCAACTCGGCGTCGCCCAGGTCCCGTTCGAGCGCCGCCCGGGCGACCAAGTCCATCGGCGGCCGCTGCCGTCACGCATACCCGCGCAGCGCGCCGAACGCCTCGTCGACACCGACCTGCCAGCGCTCGGTATGGGGCGTAAGCGCGATGATTTCGCAACCCCAGAGCGGCGGCATCGGCGAGTGCCTGCGCCACCGACACCTCCGAACTCCCGCCGTCCGAGGCGCCGTTGGGCACCGTCGGCACGAACACATTGAGCGCGCCGAGCAGAGCGTCGAGCCGCCGCACCGGCACCGCGAAGGTCGCCACGACACCGTGCCGCAGAGCCCGCTCGGTGAACTCGGGCCAGCGTCCGTCCGCATGGGCCACGCTGATCGCGACCGGTGAAACAGCCCGCCCGGAGCCGTAACTCTCCCTACAAGGCCCGCCGTTGCGCTGAGCGGCGAGCAGCTCAAGCGTCACCGCTTCCCGTCCACCGCACCCGCTCCCGGCCAGAGCCACAGTCCGATCGCCATCGATCAACATGATTCCGGCAGCCCACGCGGACAGCGGTTCCACGCACCGGTCGGACAGCCGCCGCAGATACTCCCCGGTGTCTAAGGTCTCGCTCAGGGTGTCGGCGGCCTCCACCAGCGCCGCGGCGAGCCGGTCCTCCCGGGTCGCGTGGTGCATGACGGCCACCGCCTTCCCCTGCCCCGGGCCGAGCGCCTGTCCAGCGGGGCGGGGGTGTAACAGCCGACCGACAACATGCCCGGTGTCCTCGTGGGCGGCACGCCACGTATGTCACGATTGAGCCTTGGATCGGTACAGCCAAGGGGGAGTTGGATGTACGGCAGCCAGGGGACCTCGGTCGCCTTCGGCACACGGACGTCGGCGCTGGTCCTGGGGGCGGCACTACTGGTCGCGGGATGCTCCTCCTCCGGAGGCGGGGGCAAGAAACCCGACGCGGGAGCGAAGATCACCCAACAGCCCAAGGGAGCGGACCCGATCTGGGTCAACCCGGACACCAACGCGGCACGGCAGGTGGCCGCCTACGCCAAGGCGGGCAAGACGGCCGACGCCGAACAGATCCGGAAGATCGCCGAACAGCCCACCGGCGAATGGATCGGCCCGGAGAACCCCAAGGCGGAGGCCCAGGGCTTCACCGAGGCCGCCGACCGGGCCGGCCGCACCGCGCTCCTGGTCCTCTACAACATCCCGCACCGCGACTGCGGCCAGTACTCCCAGGGCGGCGCGGCCGACGGCGACTCCTACCGCACCTGGCTCGACGCGGTCACCCAGGGCATCGCGGACCGCCCGGCCACGGTGATCCTGGAACCGGACGCCCTGCTCCACCTGGTGGACGGCTGCACACCCGCCGAGCACCAGGCCGAGCGCTACGACCTCCTGAACTACGCCATCACCAAGCTCAAGTCCCTGAAGAACACGAAGGTCTACCTGGACGCCGGAAACGCGGGCTGGGGCCACCCCGACGAGATCTACCGGCCCCTCCAGCGAGCGGGCATCACCAAGGCCGACGGCTTCGCGGTGAACGTCTCCAACTTCTACTCCACCCAGGACTCCATCACCTACGGCAAACAGCTCTCGGCCAAGACCGCCGACAAACACTTCGTCATCGACACCAGCCGCAACGGCAACGGACCGTATACGGAGGGCGACGAGGACGAGAACTGGTGCAACCCCCCAGGCAGGTCCCTGGGTGAAACCCCGACCACAAAAACAGCGGACCCCTTGGTGGACGCCTACCTGTGGATCAAACGCCCAGGAGAGTCGGACGGCGAATGCAAGAACGGTCCAAAGGCGGGCGAGTGGTGGCCCAGTTACGCACTGAACTTGGCCAAATCCTCTGGCTAGCCTTCGGCCCAACCCCCTGCTTTTAGGGGCGCGGGGAACTGCGCGACCAGCCCCCACGCCCCCGCACCCACAACACAACCGCTACGGAACCCTGACCCAGAGCGCCTTACTGGGTGTCCCCAGATCATCGTCCGCAAACAGCATGTACCACCCCGACTGCACCAGGTTCCTGTCCTTGGGCACAGTCACCGTGATCTTGTTCCCGGCCGTCTTGAAGTCCAACGCGACAGACCGCTGATCAACATCGGTCACATGCGTAGAAGCACTGGGCCGAATCAACCGCACCTTCTTCACAGAAGCCGCATGCTCAGACACGAACGTCCCCGAATCCCCCCGAGCAATGAACTCCGGCCCCCCAGAAAGATCCGGCCGAGAATCCCGGTAAAGATACGGCGGCGTATAGATCTCGATCCGCTGCTCAAAAACCCCCGGCTTCGTGTTCGCCTTGTCCGCGTACAACGGATTGGACCCGAAGAACATCACCCTCCCATCCGGCAGCAGAATCGACCCGGAGTGATAGTTCCGCCCCACCAACGGATCGGCGACTTCCTCGAACGTGTTCGTGTCCGGATGATAGATCCGAGCCTGAAGAATGTCGGAGTCACTACGCCCCCGATAATCCTCGGACCCACCGGAAACGAGCACCGTGTCGTCGGGCAGGATGGACGTCTGCGCATACCGGGTCCCCTTCTCCAACGAGGGCCCGTCCACGAACGTTGGCGAGGCATCCTTGAGATCGACGAGCCGAGTCCTGTTCGTCGCCAACTTCGACTCCCCAACCCCTCCACCCCCGATCACCATGTATTTCTCGTCCTGCGCCGGAGCCAACAGCACGGTCGCCGAGGTCTCCAACATCTTCGGATCACTCAACCCCGGCACCTTGGTGAACGAGTTGGTGTCGACATCCCACATACCCGGATCACGCCCCACGTCGGCCGGCCCGTACCCCGCATTCGATCCCGAGTAGAACAACTTCCCGTTCTCCATCAGGAACAGTGCCGGATACGTGGGGAACTGCCGCTTCGTCTTCGTGTACGTCCACTTCTTGGTCGCCGGATCAAAGACCTCGTTCTTCCCCGGCACCAACTGCCCGATGTCATCGAGCCCGGACACGCTGAGCACCTTCCCATCGCTCAGTGTCGTCAACGTCGGATACCAGCGCGCCTCTTTCATCGGATCGACCTTGATGTACTTCTCGGCGACCGGATCGAACTCGTACGCGTTCCTGATCCCCTCGAAGTCCCGCTTGTCCAGTCCGAACTTGTTCCCGATGCCATACGTGTTGCGTTCGTCCGCGCCGGTCAGCCCCAGAATCCGGTAGTTGTCCTGCGCGCCGGTCTCGTACCGGGTGCCCTCCTTCGGTGCCTCGACGACGACCCGGGCGTAACCGGGGTTGTTCCGCAGGAACCTGCCGGTCTGCTTGTCGAACACCTTCTTCGCGCGCGGTATCAGTACCGAGTCCGTGGACACGAACGTCTTGCCGTTCGCCTTGCCGGTGAACCTCGTTCCCTGACGCACGGTCATCGGCTTGTCGGGGTTCTCGTTGTAGAGAATCATGACGCCGCCGGCCTTCTTGACGTCACCCTTCAGCTTCTCGTACTTCTTGGTGCCGCCCGCGATGAGGATATTGCCGTCGGCGAGTTGGGTGTGCCCGGTGCAGAACAGGTCGGCGGGCGTGGGGATCTTCTTGATCGTGCCCTTGACGGGATCCCAGATCCGCGACTCGAACTTCTTCGCGTCGAAGTTGTCCTGGTTGTTCCCCGAACCGGCCACCAGCAGCACTTTCCCGGTGTGCAGCAGCACCGCGTGAATGGTGTCCTGCCGGTACTTCTTGGGAAACTGGATGATGTCCCAGTGCCCGTTGTCGGCTTTGTACTCGGGCTTGTTGATGACGTACTGGTGGTATCTCTCGGTCCCGAATCTGTACAGCCAGGGCCCGTTCATCCCGGCCAGGGCGATGACGACCACCGTGCTGACCGCGAGTCGACGGGCACGGCGCCGGCCGGCTTCCCTCATTCCTTACGACCCCCCGTCGCACCGAGCGCGATCTGCAGGGTCTGCTCGTTGTTGCCCGCCGGCGCCCAACTGGGCTTCTGCTGGGGGACGGTGGGCACGACGGGAGGCTTCTTCCGCTCCTGGCGCAGCATGTACCGCCAGGCGAGGATCGGCGACGCGGTGATCAGCAGGGCGAACGTGGCCCAGGTGAGCATCGCCGGGTGCGCGTGCCCGTTCCCGAACCCGGCCAGCAGCGACCCGGCGAAGATCACGATGAAGAACCAGTGCACCCGGAACGTCCCGAACAAGGTGTCGGGGCTGGCCGAGTCGCCCTTGGGCGTGACGACGAACCTGCTCTTCCTGCGCAGTACGGCGTCCAGCAGCGAGCGGGCGTAGATCGGCGCCGACAGTGCCGACATCACCATGCCGGCGACGCCCCCCGACCCCTCCGGTTCGTGCGGGGAGACGTTGTGCCGCCGGTTCCAGATGTAGAGGCCGATCTGCAGCGCGGACGCGTTGCCGTAGAGCATCAGCCACATCGTCGGGTCGATGTTCACACCCGAGGCGCCCAGGCCCAGGAACAGGGCGCAACTCAGCGCCGCCAGGATCCAGTTGAGGGCCGACATCGGGTAGAAGATGATCATCATGGTGTAGTTGAAGAGCTTGCCCGGAGGCATCGAGAAGAAGCCCTTCCAGTACTGCTTCAGGATTGTCTCGTACGTCCCTCGGGACCAGCGGAGCTGCTGTGTGAAGAAGTCCGTCCAGGCGCTGGGCCCTTCACCGACCGCGAGCACGTCCGGCGTGTAGACCGACTTCCACTTCCGGCCGGTGACGGGGTTCTTGGCGCGGTGCATCTCGAAGCCGGTGGCCATGTCCTCGGTGATCGAGTCGTACAGCCCGCCGATCTGCTGAAGTGCCCTGATCCGTACGGCGTTCGAGGTGCCCACGAACATCGGCGAGCCGTAGCGGTTGCCGGCCCGCTGGATCAGGGCGTGGAAGAGGAACTGCTGCGACTCGGCCGCCTTGGTGACCGGGGTGTCGTAATTGCCGTACACCTGGGGGCCGATGACGAAGCCGACGTCCGGGTCGCGGAAGAAACCGAGCATCCGCTCCAGGTAGTTGGGCAGCGGTACGTGGTCGGTGTCGACGGAGGCGAAGTAGTCGTACGCGTCGCCGTACGCCTCCAGCCAGGCGTTGTAGTTGCCGTGCTTGGTCTTCGCGCGGTGCGGCCCCTTGGGCTGGTTCCAGCGCTCAACTCCCTTGCGGGTGAAGTGATGTACGCCGAGCCGCCCGCACACCGCCTTGACCTCGGGGTCGTCGCCCTCGTCCAGGAGCCACACGTGCAGCAGACCTCGGTGGCGCAGCTTCATGGCCGCCTCCAGGGTCGTGGTGACCATCTCGAGAGGTTCCTTGCCGGGCACGAACGTCGTGATGAACGCGACCCTCGTGCCGGTCTCGGGCACCACCGGGACCGGGTCGCGGGCGACCAGCGTGGCGTGCGCGTTGGACAGCACGTTCATGCAGCGGAAGAACTCGATCAGACCGATCGCGACCAGCATCACGATGTCCAGCGCGGGCAGGAAGTCGTAGGCGGGATAGTCGCGTTGGGTCCAGTGCTTGGGCTGCATCAGCCAGCCCAGCAGCACCAGGGACAACAGCGGCGCCGCGCTCAGCATGAGCGCGGCGCGGATCCGGTGGGTCTCCTGCGACAGCAGCGAGCGGTACTGGACCTTGTACGGCCGGTCCGGGGCGGGCTGGGTGAGGGGTCCCGCCAGGCGGCTGTAGTGCTCGTAGTCGTATCTCGGAAGTGTGTTCTTGATCCTGCGGAAGCCGCCGGTCCGGTGTCCCGGGACTCTGAGTTCGGTGGTTTGTGACGGGTCGAAGCCCTGCCGGGCGCCCGTCGGCGTCGACGTCATGAGTCATCCCCCCACACGCGAAAACGCGCGTGTCTGTTTGTCGCGGCCGCCCGTCGGCGTCCCCCTCGACCCCGCCGGACGTGTCAGTGGTGGCCACAGTCACCACACAGTCCATGCACAGAGATATGCGACTGCGACCGTCCGGTTGCGCGATGCCCCCTCCGACATCTGTTCCAGGGCGGGGCCCCTCCTCCCCGCGAAACCGCGCAACCGGTTCCGTACCCCCTCAACTGCCATGTATCGGCAGTATCTTCAAAACCAGGGTTCTACGGTGCTCATCTTGATCGCAAGAGACGAAACGCGGTGTTTACCGGTCATACGCGTTCATTGGGGCGCGTGTGGGGATCATGCGGTGCTGTTGTGGACAGTCGTGTACGCACGTTGTCGAAGTGCTCTCTTATGGCGTTCTCGGCACGTTTCGCATCCCCGGACCGGACCGCGTCGAGGATCGCCCGGTGCTGGCGGCAGGTGACGCCGGGGTCCTGCGGGCCGGCCGCGAGATCGGTGTGGACGCGGTGGAAGGCGTCCCAGAACGCCTCCAGGACCTCGCTCAGCAGCGCGTTGTCCAGCCCCCGGTAGAGCGTGGCGTGAAAGGCGCGGTCGGTGGCCGCGAGCCCCACGCCCTCGGCGGCCTCCCGCTCCATCTGCCGTACCAGCGCGTCCAGTTCGACGAGATCCCGCTCCGGCAGCCGCCCCGCGAGCCGGGCCACGAGCCCCGACTCCACCGCCTCCCGCAGTTCGAGCAACTGCAGCAGACTGTCCTCGCCGCGGTAGTGCCCGACGACGGTACGGAACGCGAGCCCCTCGACCATCGGCGCGAGCGACATCGGGCCGACGTACGTCCCGAAGCCGTGCCGGATCTCGACGATCCCCATCGCCTGGAGCGCCTTGAGCGCCTCGCGCACCGAGTTCCGGCTCGCACCGAGAAACACCATCAGCTCGGGCTCGGTCGGCAGCGGGGCCCCGGAGGACAGCCGACGGTCGAGGATGAGCTTCTTGATCCGCTCCTGCAGGTCACGGGCTGTCATGGCCAGAGGGTAACCGGCCAAACGGGGGGACAGCTGTGTTCCGCCCGCACCGATGTTCCACCCATGCGAAAGGCCCCCCGCACCGCGGAGGGCCTCGCTGTCTGTGCGCCGCCAGGGACTCGAACCCCGGACCCGCTGATTAAGAGTCAGCTGCTCTAACCAACTGAGCTAGCGGCGCGTGTTGACCTGCACAACTCTACCGGACGCCGAGGGGTGCTCCGGACCGGCCTCCCCCGTCCGCACGGGCCGCTGTACATCATTCGGACCGTCAACATGCGAGTCCGGATGACAGTTGAGAAGCTGGCGGATGTGCACGAGCGCGGATATTTCCACCTGGAGTGTGAGGGGCATCGCATGGAGACTCCGGTATTCGAGGAATTCGATCCCGCGAGCGATTGCGATTGCCCCGGATGTGTTCACCGGCGGCGCGCCTCGGCGCATTCCCCGACCGGCCGCAGCGGCGGTCTCCCCACCGCCCAGCGGGTCCTCGTCGTGGCGTCGGCAGCGTCCGCCGCCCTCGCCGCCGGGCATGCGCTGCCGGCGGCGGCCGCCCCGCACGCCCCGGCCCGCCCGGGCGTTCCCGCGGCCGACACGGGTGACGAGCCCGCCACCCCGCAGGGCGGCAAGGCCCCGCTGCACGGCCCGAGTGGGACACCGGCGAAGCCGTCCGGTGTCCTCAAGGCCCCCACGACCACCCGCGCCGAGATCATCAACCGGGCCAAGACCTGGATCGCCGCGCAGGTGCCGTACAGCATGAACGCGTACTGGTCCGACGGATACCGACAGGACTGTTCGGGGTTCGTCTCGATGGCCTGGGGCCTGCCGGGGAACGAATGGACCGGCAGTCTCGACCAGTACGGAGTCCGTATTTCCAAGGACGAACTCCAGCCCGGCGACATTCTGCTGTTCCACAATCCGGTGAACCCCGAGAAAGGCTCGCACGTCGTCATTTTCGGCGGCTGGACCGACTACACGCACACCTACTACATCGCCCTGGAGGAGACCCCCGCGCACGCCCGCCGCCAGTCCACCCCGTACGCGTACTGGAGCCACTCGGACAGCTATGTCCCCTACCGCTACAAGGGTCTGACGGGCGGCACCGAGGGCGTGACCCCCGTGACCCCGGCGGCTCCGGTGACCCCGGCCGCCGCGAAGACGGCGTATCCGGGGGCGGCGTCTTTCGGCCCCGGCGCCAACAACAAGTACGTCACCCAGCTCGGCACGATGCTCATCGCCCGGGGCGCGGGCGCGTACTACACCGCGGGCCCCGGCCCGGTCTGGTCGGACGCGGACGGACGGGCCACCCAGGCCTTCCAGCTCGCCCAGGGCTGGACCGGCGCGGACGCGGACGGCCTGCCCGGACCGGGGACCTGGGAACTGCTCGTCACCGGCAAGGGCAAGAGCATCGGCGGCGCGGTCGTGGGAGCGGCGGGCCCGCCCGCCCCTGCCTCGCACGGCGTCCCCGACTACCCGGGCATGGCCATGTTCCGCCCGGGCGCGAGCAACAAGTACGTCACCGAGCTCGGAAAACAGCTGGTCAAGAAGGGCTTCGGCAGGTACTACACGACCGGCCCGGGACCGCGCTGGGGCGAGCCGGACCGGCGCAACGTCGAGGCCTTCCAGCGCGCCCAGGGCTGGCGGGGCGGCGCGGCGGACGGCTACCCGGGCCCGGAGACCTGGCGCCGCCTCTTCTCGTAAGGACACGCATCACCCGCTCGTCCCCACCCGTTGTGACGCATCTGGCGCGGAGGCTGGAGGCAACCATGAGTACGACGACCACATCACAGACGCCCGAGAACAACGAGGGGCCGCCCGAGGGACAGACCCGTCCCGCGCGGCTCATCCAGAACGAGGCGACCACCGAGATCCCCGTCCACCTGCTGTTCCGCGACGAACCCGACCCGGTCTCGGTGCCGCTCAGACCCGCCGTCGTAGGCCGCAGACAGGGCACCGGCGAACAGCCGCGCTTCCGCCGCCCCCTCCCGGCCAAGCCGCGCCCGGCCCCGGAGGTCGACCCCGATCTGGTGGAGCGCCCGGCCCGGGTGCTGCCCGGCTCGGCGGGCGTGCTCGCCGGTTCCTGCGGACTGGCCGGCTGCCTCGCCACCTCGTGGTGGGCGGGCGTCCTGCCCCCACTCGCGACCGAGGCCCTACGACTGCCGTTCTACGCCGGTGCCGGACTCGGCCCCGCGCAGTGGGCCGCGTACGCCGGGGCCGGCGCGCTCGGGCTGTTCGGCTTCGGGGGGCTGGCCCGGGGCCGTACCGGACGGGCCTGGGTGCTCGGCCTGTTCGGGCGGTACCGGGGGACCGTCCGGCGCACCGGTCTGATGTGGGTCAACCCGCTGCTGCTGCGCCGCCGGGTCGACGTACGGCTGCGGCACTGGCGCAGCGGGCCGATGCCGGCGGCCGACGCGAACGGGGTGGCGCTGCGGGTCGTCGTGCTCGTGGTGTGGCGGGTGCGGGACACCGCGCGGGCCACGCTCGGGGTCGAGGACCACGAGACGTATCTGCGCGAGTGCGTGGAGGCTGCGCTGGCCCGGGTGCCGGTGGAGCCCCCGGGCGGCGGCGCGAAGGGCGCGGCCGATCTGGCCGTCGACGCGCTCACCCGGCTGGTCGCGGCGGACTCGGCGCCGGTCGGCATCGAGGTGTTCTCGGTGCGGCCGGTGCGTGTGGAGTACGCCCCGGAGGTCGCCGCCGCGATGACCCGCCGCCGTATCGCCACGCTGGACGCGCAGCAGCGGGCGACGATGCTCACCTCGGTGGTCGACTCGGTGGAGGACACCGTCACCCGGCTGACCATGCGGGGTCTGGTGGAGCTGGACGACTACGAACGCAAGGTGCTCGTGAAGGACTTGACGGTCGCGTTCTGCTCGGGACGGGGAGAGGCGGCGCCGTGACGGACCTGGAGACGGACACGGCTTTTGGTATGGACACAGTCAAGTAGGGGCAATAATCTGAGACTTGGTCTAGACCTGCACGGCTCACGGAACTCCCCACACGTTCTCCAGGAGCGGCAGCATGCGCAAAAAGACCAAGTGGTACGCGGGCGTGCTCGGGCTCACCACGGCCGGGGCCATCGTGCTCTCGTCCGGGGCCGCGAGCAGCCACGGCTACACCGACCTCCCCATCAGCAGGCAGAAGCTCTGTGCCAACGGCACGGTGACGAACTGCGGTGACATCCAGTACGAGCCGCAGAGCGTCGAGGGCCTCAAGGGCTTCCCGGCCGCCGGTCCCGCCGACGGCCAGATCTGCAACGGCGGCCTCAGCCGCTTCGCCCAACTCAGCGCGCCGAAGACCCCGTCGGGCGCCGCCTGGCCGACGACCAAGGTGACGGGTGGTCAGTCGTACACCTTCCGCTGGCAGTTCACGGCCATGCACGCCACCACGGACTTCAAGTACTACGTCACCAAGCAGGGTTGGAACCAGACGCACAACCTGGCCCGCTCGGACCTCAACACCACCCCGTTCCTCACCGTCCCCTACAACAACCAGCGTCCCCCGTCCACGATCTCCCACAGCGGCACGCTCCCGTCCGGCCTGTCCGGTCACCATGTGATCGTCGCGGTGTGGACGATCGCGGACACGACCAACGCGTTCTACGCCTGCTCGGACGTCACGTTCTGAGCTCGAGGTTCTGAGCATTGCTTGAGACAGTTCGGCATCCCCCGGGGGTAGGTTCCCTCCACCAAGCGGTACTTGACCTCGGGGGACACCATGGACGCGCTGTTCTACGTCATACCTGTGCTCGTCATCGTCGTGCTGCTGTTCGCCGCGGTCGCGGTGGTCCGCCGCGCGCGGGCGGCGAACAGCGCCTGGAACAGCGGACTCACGGCCGAGGCCCGCTGTCTGCGGACGTACACGACGACCAGCGGCGGCGGGGACACGTCGGTGCGGACGAGGCTGAACCACGTCTACGAGTTCAGGACGCGGGAGGGTCGTACCGTCCGCTTCGAGGAGCGGGGCGGATCGGGGACGATCCTGGAGGGCGACATCGTCACCGTCTACTACACGGCGGACCACCCCGAGCGGGCCACCGCCCAGCCCCCGGCGCCCGGGAAACTCCTGGCGGGGACCGGCCTGGCACTGGCGTTCTTCGCCGTCTTCATCGCCTTCTGCATCGGATTCATCGTCGTGACCCACGAGGCGTTCTCGACGGCCGGCGACTTCATGAGCCCGTAGGCTCCACATCTGACGGTACGTCAACTACCGTGCGCCTCCATGGAGTCCACGAGGCGTACCGTCGCGGAACTCGTCCAGGCGCGGTGGGGCGACCACCGCCCCGGGCTGTGGTGCGAGCACCGGACGCTCACCCATCACGAGGTGGCGTCCGGCGCCGCGGCCAGAGCGGCCCTCCTCACGGACCTGCTGCCACCGGGCGCCCCACCCCATGTCGGCGTACTGCTCGACAACACCCTTGAATATCCCCTGTGGTTGAGCGCCGCGGCCCTGGCGCGCGCGGCCGTGGCAGGCATCAACCCGACCCGTCGAGGCGCGGAACTGGCCCGCGACATCCTGCACACCGAGTGCCGGGTCCTGGTCACGGAGGACAGGCACCTCCCCCTCCTGGAGAACCTCCAACTCCCCGGCGTACGCGTGCTGGTGACGGGCACTCAGCCCTACGACGACCTGCTCGCCCCCTACGCCGACGCCCGCCCCGACGCCTTCTCCCACGCCACCCCGGACGATCGCATCCTGCTCTACTTCACCTCCGGCTCCACCGGCGCCCCGAAGGCCGCGATCTGCACCCAGGGCCGTCTGGCCGCGGCCGGAAGCTCGCTGGTCGGCAGCTTCGGCGTGCTCCCGGAGGACGTGCACTACATCTGCATGCCGATGTTCCACGGCAACGCGGTGATCGCCGACTGGGCACCCGCGCTGGCGGCCGGGGCGGGGGTGGCGCTGCGCCGCAGGTTCTCGGCATCCGGCTTCCTGGACGACGTACGAAGGTACGGGGCGACGTACTTCACCTACGTCGGCCGTGCGGTGCAGTACGTCCTGGCCACGGAGGAACGCCCCGACGACCGGGACAACCCGCTGCGGATGGGCTTCGGCACGGAGGCGGGGGCGGTGGACGCGGCGGCGTTCGAGCGGCGGTTCGGGGTGCGGCTGGTGGAGGGGTACGGGTCCTCGGAGGGCGGGGCGGCGGTGCAGTGGTCGCCGGGGACACCGTCCGGGGCGGTCGGGCGGGCGGCGCCCGGGCTCGCGGTACTCGATCCGGAGACGCGGACGGAATGCCCGCCGGCGGCCTTCGACCCGGCCGGCCGGCTGCTCAACGGGGATGCGGCGATAGGGGAGTTGGTGAACCGCGCGGCCAACCCCTTCGAGGGCTACTGGCGCAACCCGGAGGCGGACGCGGAACGCCGCCGGGCGGGCTGGTACTGGACCGGCGACCTTTTCTACCGCGACACCGACGACTATCTCTACTTCGCCGGGCGCACCGACGACCGCCTCCGCGTCGACAGCGAGAACCTCGCCGCCGCGATGATCGAGAACATCCTCTCCCGCTACCCGGGCGCCGACGCCGTGGCGGTCTACGCGGTACCGGACCCGGTGACCGGCGACCAGGTCATGGCAACGATCGCCGGCCGCTTCGACCCCCTCGACTTCGCCGAATTCCTCCTGGCCCAGCCGGACTTGGGGACGAAGATGGCACCCCGGTTCGTGCGGGTGGTGCAGCGGATGCCGGTGACCGCGACGAACAAGATCCATCGGGCGGGGCTGCGGCGGGAGGGGGTTGTGTGTGGGGATCCGGTGTGGTGGCGGGGGGCGGGGGAGGGGGCTTATCGGCGGCTGACGCCGGAGGACGCCGACATCTGAGACGACCTTGAGCCTCCGAACCTGATTCGCAAAAGCTCGTCGCCCCGACTCCGTCGCCCGTCGTGTACCTCGCCTGCGGCGCGCAGGGGTTTTCGCGCGCCCTGTCATGCTCCCTTTGCAACCGCTTTTCCTCAGTGCGCAAGAACCCTCTCAGCGGACGACGCGTCCCCTCCAACGTAAGCAGTAAAGGCGGGAGGGTGGGACATGAATCGTCCCGGGCTGGCAAGGACGGTCTTCGCACTGGCGGGCACATGCTGTCTCTTGATGGCTCAGCGCACCGCGGAAGGCTCTTTGACCAATCAGATGCTGATCAACGTGGGAATCATTTTTCTCAGCACGGCGTTGCTCACCCTTCTCTGGGACGTGATGGGCGGCGAGCCGCTCACCCCGGGAACGAGTGACATCGCGCGTGACGTGGCACTTATTCAGCAACGCGCCACGGAACTCAGCCAGTTGCTTTCCACCGCAGAGACCCTGCGTGCGGCCGGTCTGGTCCGCGCAAGTGAACGCAACGCCAGCCACGGAACACCACGTGAATGGCAGAACCTCCTGGCGGGCGCAAGTCAGGAAGTCGTTCTGTCCGGCGTCGCGCAGCACAACTGGGTGCTGGATCGGGATTCCTTCCTGAACAGCGTGTCGGCCGGTGCCGCTCAAGGCTGTCGCTATCGCATCATGTTGTATGCGCCGGTTATACAGGACAGTGAATCGATGCTGGAAGTCGTGGAGAGCGAGCCGAACAAAGGGGGCTCCACTTCCGCCCACAACAGGGAATCACTCTGGTTCTTCCACAACGTGGCGAAAAAAATCAGCGAGGAGTACGGTGACGCATTCCAGGTGCGGGTCCTCGAAGGAGTGATCCAGTACGTGATGGTGTCCCGCTTCGACCAGACGCTGATCGCGACGCCCTATCTGTACCATGCACCCGCTGAATCCTGTCCCGCTCTGGAGATCAAGGGCGCCAACCGCTCTCTCTTCAGGGTGTACATGAGTGAATTCAACACTCTGTGGAACGAGGCCCGAGATCTGACGGATGCCGAGATCGCGTTCCTCGCCCCTCCACCGCGCAATCCGCTACGCAACGGTGCGCGTTAGCGCTCTGACGGTCTGTGCTCGCCGCTCTGGGGGTGTGAGTCTGCCTGGGTCGCCGGGCTGGTAGTAGCCGATGAGCCGGACGGGGATTCCGAAGGGTGCGGACCTGAACCATCCCTTCACGACTCGTCATGACCTGGCATACGAGACACCGGTGGATCCCGCCAAGCGGGCTGTCTTCGACCTCGACGGCCGAACGCCGGGGAACGCGAAGCGCGAACAGCGCCGTGAGCCGGCTCCACAGCCAACTCCGGCGCCGTGAGCAGGTGGTCGAGCCGCGCCGATGTCGCGATGTTCCAGTCGGTGGGGCGGCGGCTTTGAGTCCGACTGCTGTCGGCGAACGATGTGCCTGGCCTCCGCAGCGATCGGCGTCGCATCATGGGTTGCTGGCCCATAGTGGTGGTGGCGGTCTCTAACCTCGATCTTTCATGACGGTCTGCCGACGGAGTCGGCAGACCGTTTCGCGTTTCGTGGCTGCTGGCGGGCAGGCCGGTAGCCCGGCTGACGTGTC
>NZ_JBIWMV010000029.1:0-112891 GCF_044766845.1 Streptomyces sp. NPDC101776
TCGACACCTCGAAGCGTGAAGAACGGCCGTCCTGCTGTCTCACGAACACAGCAAGATCAGCAGGTCGAGTGACCAGCGAGGATAAACGCCAAGCTAAGTACCTCGCCTACCAGCTCGCCGAGGCCCGTGGCTGGGGACGCGGCATCCGCATCGCCGTCAACCGCGGCCTGGCCCTCGTGCTCACCGGCTACGTCGAGGGCGACGTCATCCGACACACGGAGACCTTCGCCCCGCTGCGGGCCCTGGACCTGCGGTTCGGCCACGTCGTCACGGTCCTGGAGGAAATGGGGATCTTCGAGAACGACAGCGAACCCTCCTTCGAGAGCTGGCTCGCCGAGAGGCTGGAGGGACTCGTACCCGGCATCCGCTCGGAAGCCGAGCGCTGGACCCGCGTCCTGCACGACGGCGGCCCCCGCAGCCTCCCGCGACGGGAAGACACGGTCTGGCTCTACCTCAACCGAGTCCGCCCGGCCCTGCTGGAATGGTCGAACCGCTACGACCACCTGCGGGAAGTGACCCGCGACGACGTCCTCACCTACGTCAAGACACTGCACGGCCGCCACCGACATGACCAACTCGTGGCCCTGCGTTCGCTGTTCACCTGGGCCAAGCGGAACGGGCTGCTCTTCCGCAACCCGACCAGCCGGATCAGGGTCGGCCAGTACGAGTACGCCGTGCTGCAACCGCTCGTCCCCGAACAGATTGACCGCTCCGTCGCGGCGGCCACCACCCCGGCGACGCGGCTCATCCTCGCCTTCGCCGCGGTCCACGCCGCCCGGGTCGCCCAGATCGCCACCCTCATGCTCGACGACGTCGACCTCGGCAACTGCCGACTGACCATCGCCGGCCGTGTCCGCCCGCTCGATGACCTCACCCTGAAACTGCTGCTGGACTGGCTGGAGCACCGG
Organism: Streptomyces sp. NPDC101776; assembly: GCF_044766845.1. Taxonomy (NCBI): domain Bacteria; kingdom Bacillati; phylum Actinomycetota; class Actinomycetes; order Kitasatosporales; family Streptomycetaceae; genus Streptomyces; species Streptomyces sp. NPDC101776. The sequence goes on from NZ_JBIWMV010000029.1 coordinate 909, forward strand.
CGAAGCCGGTGGCCGAACACCGCGAACCTCCACCTGCTGATCAACAACCAGACCGCCACCAAGACCAGCCGTGCCAGCAACCACTGGGTCAGTGCCTCGATGCGCGGGCAGGACGCGACGCTGGAGCGGCTCCGCGTCGACCGGCAACTCGAAGAGGCCCTGGCCCACGGGGCCGATCCGCTCCACCTCGCCGAGGTGTTCGGGCTCGACGAGAAGACCGCGATGCGCTACGCGGACTCCGCCCGCCGACTCCTGGAGCGACCCGTCGAGCGGCTATGACTGCCGTGCCACGTCGAAGATGACGGCGCGTTCACGGGCCGGGGGAATCTGGAGCCAAAAAGCTATCGCGATGCCCCACAGAGGGCTGGTAGCAATTGATGATGCCGACTGAAGCCCTTGACCCGATGGAACGTCTCTTCGCCGAGCGAGCCTGCGAGCGTCTGATCGTCGAGTTCGTGCGCCGCCTTGACCTGGGAGATCCGAGCAGCGTCGCGGACCTCTTCACACCTGACGGGGTGTGGGAGTGGCCTCACGGCGACCGCAGGGTGGAAGGGCGTGAGGCGCTCCGCAGCTACTTCGGTTCGCGACCCAAGGACCGGCTGTCACGCCGCATGTCTACGAACATCCTGGTCATGGTGAATTCTGTGTCGGCGGCTACCGCTACCTCCTACTTTGCCACTTACCGAGTCGACGGCTATACCGATGGCATGGTGCCCCCGAGGCTCCCCGCGAACGTGGGCCACTACGAGGACACGTTCCGGAAGGTCGAGGACACCTGGCTCCTCACCAGCCGAGTCACGCACCTACCATTCGGCGGAGAGACGGCGCGACTCAGTCACTCCGACCAGTCCTGACTGCGGGGCCCAGCCTGGCTATGTCCACCCGCCGCCGTCGCACCGGAAGCTGTCAAGTCAAATGAGACGGTTTGCGGTCATGCATTCTGTTGTGCGGAGTCTGTCTCCTGCTTCGGTTCGTTGATCCAGACCTGCTTGGGTATCGGGGGCGGTTCGGGTTTGCGCGCGAAGCGTGCGGGGTGGCGGGCGTATGCCTCGGCGAGTGTCACGGCTCGCTGTTCGCGGACCAGGTCGGCGGTGGCGAAGTGGACGGAGGCCGGGGTGTGCAGTCCGATGCCGGAATGACGGTGTTCGTGGTTGTAGTACGCGATGAAGCTCTCGCACCATTCCCGTGCGTGGCCAAGGGAGTTGAAGGACTCCGGGTACTCGCCGCAGTACTTGATCGTTTTGAAGTTCGCTTCGCTGAAGGGATTGTCGTTGGACACCTTCGGGCGTGAGTGGGAGCGGGTCACGCCGAGATCGATCAGCAGCTGGGAGACCTTCTTCGAGGTCATCGAGGTGCCCCGGTCGGCATGCACGGTCTCGGGGACGATCCCGTTGCGTTCGATGGTCTCCCGTATCAGCTCCTCGGCGCGCTCGGCCGATTCGGCCCGCTCGACGGTGAAGCCGCAGATATAGCGGCTGAAGATGTCGATGATCACGTAGAGGTGGTACCACTCACCCTTGTCCGGACCACGGAGTTTGGTGATGTCCCAGGTCAGGACCTGGCACGGGGCATCGGCCTGCAGCTGCGGAACGGTCTTGGCCGGGTGGGTGGCCTGGCGGCGGCGCTCGCCGCTCTGTCCGGACGCGGCAAGGATGCGGTACATCGTCCGCTCCGAGCACCAGTAGCGCCCCGCGTCCAGCTCGCGCGCCCAGACCTGGGCCGGCGGCAGGTCCGCGTACTCCGCCTTGTTCAGCACCGCCAGAATCTCCGCCCGCTCGACGCCGGACAGGGCCGAGGGCGGCGACGGTCTGGGCTTGCGCACCCGCGGCACCGGATGACGATGGCGGTAGTGGGTGGCGCGCGAGCGTCCCGTCAGCCGGCAGGCCACCGCAATGCCCAACTGCCCCTGAACGCCGGTGAACGCGTCGTCGACCACCGGGTCGGCGGCATGCTTCAGTCCGCGCTCTCGGAGAGCAGTTCCAAGAGCGCGTTGGCTTTTCCCATGACCTCCAGCGCGGCATCGCGGCGGGCCAGGTCCTTCTCCAGACGGGCGACCTTCTTGCGCAGCCGCTCCAGCTCGGCCTGCTCGGCCGCCTTCTTCGGCCGCACCGCCGAAGTCCGCCGGTCGGTGAGCGCGCCAAGCGCACCGGCCTCGCGGGCCTGACGCCACTCGATGATGTGCGAGTGATACAGCCGCTCCCGGCGCAGGACCGCACCCTTCTCGCCGGGCGGGGCGGCGTCGTACTCGGCGACCATGCGCAGCTTGTACTCGGCGGTGAACGTGCGTCGCTTCGGACGCGGCGCCGGATCCGATCCGGAGCTGGTGGGGGTGGTGCTGGCCATGCCGGGGTGTACTCCTGTCTCGCCCATCCAGGCTAACCCGACAAAACGGGTGCCTCAGCCGAGGCTGTCAGAGAGGGCACTGGCCTCGCGACTTCGCCACGAACCCACGGATCCGATGTCGCGAGGCACGGCGACAGACCCTCGGGTTCCCGCCGAGAACCCTTCAGTTTTCGCGAACTCGCGGGGCTCCTCGGGTATGAGACTGGTAGGAACATCGGTACAGCGGTTGGCGCTGAGATTGATCTTGATGGTTGCTTGCCCTGAGTCTCATGCTCCCGCCGCCGGGGCGGCCTGTTCGTCGTGCTCCCGCAGCATCCTCATGACGGTGGCGGGCGAGGGGGGCTGGCCCTTCTTCACGCCCGTGGTGATGACGAGCCGCTTGGCGATGTCGCGCAGGCTCATTTCCTGGTCGCGCAGGTGGAGGGCCATGGACAGCATGGACTCGTCGGTGACGCTGGCCCCGCCGATGGTCTTGCCGCGCTTGCGGGCGGACCCGTGGCCTTCGAGGGTGCGGTCGCGGATGTACTCGCGCTCCATGCCGGACATTGCGGCGAGCACCGTGAACACGATCCCGGAGGGATCGTGCGAGCCCTTCAGTTCTCCGGTGAGGAACTCCAGGCCGACGTCGCTGGCCTTCAGTTCCTCGGCGAGCATGGCGAGTTCGATGCCGCGGCCGAGGCGCTTGTGCTCGTGTACGACGAGGGTGACGGCGACGCCGGAGGAGTGGATCTCCCCGGCGAGCTTCACGGCGGCCTCCAGCTCCGGTCGTCTGGTGGCGCGGGTGGAGATCTTCTCCGAGAAGACGCGGGTGACCCCCGCCTCGGTGAGGGAGTCGAGTTGTGCGTCGAGGGACTGCCGGGCGGTCGAGGCGCGGGCGTAGCCGAGGCGGACGTGTCCGACCGGTTCGGTGCCGGCGCGCACGGGTCGGGGCAGTTCGGTCCACGCCGAGCCCGGCTTGCGTATGGCTGGGGTCGGCACGCTCAGCGCCTTGGCGAGTTGGGGTACGAGGCGGAAACGTGCGGTGTGGTACTGGATGGCCACCTTGTTCTTCCCGGTCTGGCACGGGGAGCCCGCGGGTGCGGCGCAGGTGGACATCGGGCAGGGTTGCGATCCCACGCGCTTGAAGTCGTCGCTCACAAGCTCGGACTGTTTCATGAGGGCGTTTCAGACGCCCAGTCGTTTGCAACAACTCATGAAACACGATCGCCGCAGTTGGACCGCCGGGCGGCCGGGTGTTTCATGAGCGGTCACCTATGCAACATCCCGTTCCGGGTGGGAAAGGCGATCAACCAGTCCGCGGGGCACCGGGGCGGCATGGCTGCCTGACTTCTGGCCGCTGCGGCGGCGCGGCGCAGACGCGCCCTGCCCTTGAGGGACAGAGCGCGGAGCGCGGGCGGACAACGTGCGCGCCGGCGTGAAGGCACTCGTCGCCGACTGTCTGGCCCAGGGGCAGCAAAGCCCCGACCGGAGGCCCGCAAGCGCATGGTCGACCTGGCGTGCGCGGCCCTGCGCGCCCAGCGGTAGCGATGTCTGCCGACCGCGCCCAGGATCGGGCGGGGCCGTTATCGCACGGTGCCGCAGGGCGTCCGGGGCGTCGAAGGCGTACCTGTTCTCGCTGCTTGACCGCATCGTTGGCTGCCTGATCGGCACGGCGAGTGGTCGTGGCTACGCGTTCGCCTGCTTGCTGTCGGCCCGGCGGGAAGCGGGGCTGTGGGTGAGGATGCGGCGGAGTTCGGCGGTCTGCTTGTCGACGGCCTGCGGGCCGTTGCCGGTGAGCAGCCGCACGGTCGGCTCGTAGGCGGTTTGCGGGGCGGACATGTTGAGGGAGGACGCGACGGTGAAGCCGGCTTCCTTGATGGCCACGTCGACGAAGTAGGGGAGTCGGGTCTTCTTGCCCGGGACGTGCGGGTAGAGAAAACTCAGCGCGAACAGCTCGCCCGTCTTGGGGACGGTCGAGATGGGGGCGGCGAGGAACGGGTTGTCCTTCACGGAGTAGGCGGCGCCCTGCGCGTCGATGCGCTGCCGGGTGGAGGTCACCGCGATGGGCGCGTGGCAGATCAACGAGATGGTGACGCCGTTCTCCCGGGCCACGTGGAGGGTTTCGCCGAGCCACGGATTGTCGCGGAAGTCGACCATGGGGGCGTGACCGCCGGGGGTGTGGATGAAGTCGAAGTCGGCGAAGGTGAACGCGTCGGCCGCGTCGCGGTGGCGCTGGACGAGGTCCTGCAGCGAGTGGAAGGTGCCCTCGGGCAGCTTGTCGAGGCGGCGGACCAGTTCGGGGCGGTACTCGGCGAGCTCCGGTTCGCTGTTGGGCAGGAGGTCGGAGACCGGGATCCGGCCGATGTGCCGCTCAAGCAGCCCAACTTCCTGCTCGCGGCGGGCGACCAGCTCGGGGTAGCGCTCCCGGAAGCCGTTGACGGTGAACGAGCGGCGGCGCTGCTGCATGCGCAGGGGGATCGTCCTGGCGCCGATCTTTTCGATGTAGTGCATGGACAGGGCCATGCCGTTGATATCGAGTTGCGGGGCGTTGCCGTCGGGCGTGGCGAAGGTGAACTCGTAGTCGTCCTCGAACTCCTTGAGCACTTGAGCCACCTCCACCAGGAAGAACCCGGTCGAGATCGACTTGACCTCGGCCGGCGCTGCCAGCGGCAGCCGGTGGCCGGACGAGATGATGATCAGTGCGCGACGCTTGGTGGTGGGCATTACGGGGCTCCCTTCAGTGGGCCTCGATGGCGTGGGCTGGGTGGGCCCGGTCGGCCCACTCCTGGTTGTGTTGCTGTTTGTTGTGCGGGACGAGTTGCTCGGACTACCGGCCGAGAGGCATCCGCAACGGGGTCGGCATGGTGCTTGCGGAAGCAGGGGATGTCGCATCCCGCTGGGGAAGGGCCTGCTGCCTGCGGGGGTGAGGGAGCCTGGGCGGGTGTGCCGCCCGGGCTCCCTCAGGTGTCGGCGGTGCGGTGACACGCCGTGGTGCGGGCGTGTCATGGCCCCGCGGGCCGGGCGTTTTCTACTTGCCTTCCGCGGCCTTGGACACGTGCGCCCACTGATCCCACTCGGCCAGGCGCTGCTGGTACACCGCGGGTATCCACTGGGTGGGCTGCTCGCCGAAGAACACGCGCAGCGGCGGCTCCTCGGCGTCGACGAGCGTGAGGATCGCGGACTTGAAGCCGATCGGCTCCGGGAGTACGACCTGCGCCCGCTGCGCGGCCATGTTCTCGTGCAGAGCCGCGTACGCGGGATGCGCGTCGGCGACGATGGCGGATGCACCGGACCAGTCGGTGGCGAAGCCGCCGGGTTCGACCAGGGTGACCTTGATGCCGAAGCCGGCGACTTCCTGGGCGAGTGCGTCCGTCATCCCTTCCAGCGCCCACTTCGACGCGTGGTAGGCACCGAGGGTCGGGTACGCGATGATGCCGCCGATGGTCGAGATCTGGATGATGTGGCCCGCGCGCTGCTCGCGGAGGATCGGGAGGACCGCCTGCGTGACATGGAAGACACCGAACAGGTTCGTCTCGATCTGGTCGCGCAGCTGCTGCTCGGTGATCTCCTCGACCGTTCCGAAGAGCCCGTAGCCCGCGTTGTTGATGACGACGTCGATCCGCCCGAACTTCTTGTGCGCGGACTTCACCGCGGCGAACACCTGGTCGCGGTGGGTGACGTCGAGCTCGACCGGGAGGACGGCGTCGCCGTACTGCTCGACCAGGTCACGCAGAGTGTCCGTGTTGCGGGCGGTCGCTGCGACCTTGTCGCCACGCTCGAGGGCGCCGAGGGCGAACTCGCGGCCGAAGCCTTTCGATGCGCCGGTGATGAACCAAACTTTGCTCATGATGTAGACCTTCTCTTCGTGTGGTGGGTGTGCCGCCCGGGCTCGCTCAGGTGTCGGCGGTGCGGTGACACGCCGTGGTGTGGGCGTGCCATGGCCGCGGGCCGGGCGCTGCCTAGTTGCCTTCCGCGGCCTTGGACACGTGCGCCCACTCTGCCCAGGTGTCCAGGCGCTGCTGGTACACCGCGGGTATCCACTGGGTGGGCTGCTCGCCGAAGAACACGCGCAGCGGCGGCTCCTCGGCGTCGACGATCTTCAGGATCGCCGCGCCGACCCCCTCGGGGTCGGGTGCCTGGGCGGAGGCGCCCATCTCGGTCAGCGACGCGTACAGGGGGCCGTAGGCGTCCTGGCCGTGCGCGGTGAAGACCGCCGAGCTCGCGAAGTCGGTGGCGAAGGCGCCGGGCTCGATCAGCGTGACCTTGATGCCGAAGGGCGCAACCTCCTGGGAGAGGGCCTCGCTCATCCCTTCCAGCGCCCACTTGGAGGCGCTGTAGCCGCCGGTGCCGCCGAAGGTGGCCACCCCCATGGCCGAGGAGATCTGGACGATGTGGCCGCTGCCCTGCGCCCGCAGGACGGGCAGTACCGCCTGGGTGACGTGGAAGACGCCGAAGACGTTGGTCTCCAGCTGGTCGCGCAGCTCCTGCTCGCCGAGGTCCTCCACGGCGCCGATCAGGGAATAGCCGGCGTTGTTGACTACCACGTCCAGCCGGCCGAACCGCTCTGTGGCCGCCGCGACCGCCTCGAACACCTGGGGGCGGTCGGTGACGTCCAGCTGCAGCGGCAGCACCGCGTCACCGAACCGCTCGGCCAGGTCTGCCAGCGCCTTGGTGTTGCGGGCGGTGGCCGCGACCTTGTCGCCGCGCCGCAGGGCGGCCTCGGCGAACTGGCGGCCGAAGCCGCGCGAGGAACCCGTGATGAACCAGATCTTGCTCATGGGAACACCCCTACTCGAAACAACGTCTTACGTGAAGACTGTAACTCAACTTGAGACGCAGTATCAAGTTGAGATTTCGTGTACTCTGCGGGTATGAGTGACTCCGCCGCTACGCCCACCCGCTCCACGGCCAAGCCCGGGCTGCGCGAGCGCCAGCGCGCCACGATCCGGGCGGAAGTGACAGTCGTGGCCCTCAGGCTCTTCGCCGAGCAGGGATTCGACCGGACGACCGTCGACCAGATCGCCGCCGAAGCCGGGCTGTCGCGCGCCAGCCTGTTCCGCCATTTCGGCACGAAAGAAGACATCGTTCTGGCCGACCTGGACGAGATCGGCCGCCAGGTCACCGACGCGCTCGCCGCCCGGCCCGACGCAGAGCGGCCCTGGGAGGCACTGCGCCGCGTGTTCGATGTGATGACGCGGATGCTCGAGGCGGAACCCGAGCGGATGCTCAGCTATCTGCGGATGCTCCAGGAGACGCCCTCGCTGCGCGCCCGGCACTTCGAGAAGCAGATGCACTGGCAGGAGATAATGGCCCCGGAGATCGCACGCCGGCTGGGGGCCAGTCCCGGCCAGCTGGATGATCCCCGGCCGGCGGCCCTCGTCGCGGCCGCCCTCGCCTGCGCCGACGCGGCTTCGGCGGCGTGGGTGGCCTGCGAGGGAGCAGTTCCACTGACCATGCTGCTCGACCGCGCCATGGGCGCATTCACCGACTAGCCGTTCTGCCCGCGCGCGTACCCACTCCGCCGTTCGCCGCCGTGCCGGGCGCCCATGCCGCCCGGCACCCGGCTCACTCCTCCGTACCGTCGTCGTCCTCGTCGAGACCGACCGCGTCGGGGTCACGCAGGGGCCGCAGGCCGCCTGCCGGGGTGGACGGGGTGAAGCTGTAGCGGCCGAGCACGTTGAGGTTCTTGTGCTTGAGCGGGGACAGCCGGGCGATGTCCTCGTCGCGGATCTCGTGGCCCTCGACACGCAGCTGGGCGACCGCGGCGTCGATGTACTTCGTCGTCCACAGCACGACAGCGTTCAGCACCAGCCCCAGCGAGCCGAGTTGGTCCATCCCGTCTCGGTACGCCTGGTGGATAGTGCCCCGCTTGCCGTGGCAGATGTCCCGGGCGAGGGTGTGGCGGGACTCCTGGACGCTGAGCTGCTTGCCCATCTGCCGTCGGTAGGTGTCATCGACCGGGTCGACGACCTGGAGCAGGTGCAGGGTCTTGGCAATGCGCCCGTACTCGGCGAACGCCTGCCCCAGCGGCGTCGGTCGTCCATGGTTGCCGAACATCCGCAGCAGGTCATAGACCCGCACCTGGTTGGTGACCAGGGAGCCGGCCACCTTCAGCATGTCCTCCCACTGGGTGGTCACCTTGTTCAGCAGGACGTCCAGGATGTGCAGGGAGTCGCGGGGCGTGCCCGGGACGACCATCTGCCCGATGCCGAAGACCTGGTCGTTTTACCGGGGTTCAGCCAGGTGATGCCGCGCTTGAAGCCGAAGTACTTCGGATTCGGGGCGGTGCTGATGGAGCGGACCGGGACGACGAAGCGCAGTCCGTCGACGGAGGCGAGCAGCCCGTTGCCCCAGTGCGCCACGATCGGCACCTTCGCCTGGGCCTCGATCAGGGCGGCGTTGGCCGCGGCGATGGTGTCGGCCCGCAGGTAGTACTGGTCGACGTGGACCAGCCGGTAGCGGGTCAGCGCCTAAGCGGCTTTGGTGAGGTTCTCTGCTGATTGGCGGATGCGGTCGCGTTGGCGGGTCAGGGCCTGATCGACGGCGGCGCCGAGGGCATCGGTGCTGGTGTGAGCGCGTTGCGGGTAGCACCGGGCGCAGCTGGCCGGCGGTGGACTGCTGGACGTGATCGCCGGGGCGCAGGCGGCGTGCGTCGAGCGGGGCGGTCCAGGAGGTGGGGCCGCTGGTGAGCGCGGCGACGATGGAGTACGCCCAGCCGGGGATCATCTCGTGTGCGCCCTCGGCGCGTCTGTAGGTGTGGCAGAAGGTGCGCTGGTCGCTGGTGTCCGCGTCGGGGCGGGGCCAGGGGGTGACGTCGACGGCGAGCACGATGCCGCCGCCGGGGCCGTGCGGGAGGTCACGCAGCGCGAAGGAGCAGTGCAGGCGCTCGATGTCGAGTGCTCCGTCGTTCATGGCGCGCTGCACGGAGCCGTGGGAGCGGGCGTGTTCGGGCACGAGGGTCAGTTCGGCGAGATTGCGCACGGGGCCGTCCGTGCACAGCACGGCGTCGGTGATCTCGAAGGGCGCGTCTCCCCAGCGGGTGAGGCAGGCGTGCAGGTCGACGCGGAACTCCTTGAGTTCGAGCAGGGCTGCGTGGCGTCCTTCGGGGTCGGGCACACTGAGCGCGATGGCTACGTCGCTCTTCGTGGGTGTCACAACCCGAGGATGACGGCGTAGCCGTCGCCTTGCCCCCGCGTTTCCCCATGTGGGGGACTCGAACGCCCCCTCCACGCATCCACAGGTTTTATCTCAAGCTGAGGGCTTCGCCCCTAAGGGAACGTCCTGTGCCTCTTCCGCACGGGAATCGTGCCCGAAGGGTCCCTGACCGGCCCTGGACCGCCTCACTAGCATCGGCCCGTGAGCCTGTGGACCTCCCTGGAACCCGCCTCTGCGACCGTCGATCCGGGCGGCAGCACGCGCGTCCGCCTGCGGCTGCGTAACACCGGTGACGTCGTCGACGAGTACCGCTTCGAACCGGTGGGACCCATCGCCCCGTGGACGACCGTCGAGCCCCAGACGCTCCGGCTCTACCCTGGTACGACGGGCACCGTCGAGCTGACCTTCGCCCCGCCGCGGACGCCCGACGCGACGGCCGGCCCGAACCCCTACGCCGTCCGGATCACGCCCACCGAGCATCCGGAGGCCGTCACCGTCCCTGAGGGCACCCTCATCATCACCCCCTTCACCGAGCTGCGCGCGGAACTGGTCCCGCCGACGGTCAAGGGCCGTTTCCGGGGCCGCCCCAAGCTCGCCATCGACAACCTCGGCAACACCAAGCTGACCGCCTCCGTCGGCGGCAGCGACAACGGCGACCAGCTGTCGTACGACATCCGCCCGAGCAACGTGCAGATCGAACCGGGCCGGGCCGCCTTCATCGATGCCACCCTCAAACCCCGGAAGATCATCTGGTTCGGGTCGAAGGAGCAGCGGCCGTACCAGCTGACCGTGCAGCGCTCGGGGGTCAAGCCGGAGCCGGTCGACGGCACCTACATCCAGGGCGGATTCCTGCCCCGTTGGCTGGCCACCCTCTTCGGCACCCTGATGGCCCTCGCCCTCACCTTCGCCCTGATCTGGTTCAACTACAAAACCCCGGTCAAGAGCCTCGCCCAGGAACAGGTCCAGGAGGCGGGCGTGAGCAGTATCGCCCCCAGCCCCTCGCTGGCCGCCGCCCCGCCACCCACGCAGTCGGCGGTCACGCAGCAACCGGAGAACGACACCCCCGCCACTGCGGACACCCAGTCGGGCAGCGGCGGCCAGGACCAGTCGTCCCCCACGCCGAAGAAGACCGCCAAACCGGTCGTACCGGCCTCCGACATCCTGCTGCGCAACACGACGACGAAGAAGTGCGCGGACCTTCCCGGCAACGACGCCGGGACCAGCAACGGCCCAGTGCGGGAGTACACCTGCACCGAGAGCACCGCCGACAACCAGCTGTGGAACCTGGAGGTGCGCTACGCGAAGGACGGCCCCGGCTCGACCGCGCTCTTCCAGATCCGCAACGTCAAGGACCAGCTCTGCATGGACCTGCCCGACTTCGGTTCGGCCAAGCTGTCCTCGCCGATCACCGAGTACACGTGCGACGGGACGAAGGCCGACAACCAGCTCTGGTGGATCGACGAGCAGCCCAGTGGTGCCTACTGGATCCGCAACTTCGCCAGCAACAACCTCTGCCTGGACGTGGCCGGTTACAGCACCGGCGGCAACGACACCAACCTCACCCTGTTCTACTGCTCCAACACCGACGACCAGGAGTGGCAGATCGTCCACCCGTCGGGCGACTAGGGCGTGTTGTGAAAGTGGATCACCATCGTGGATGATCACTGGCCGTGGGGCGTGGTGATCTGACGAACGGCCAGTGGGTCCGGCTGGAGCCGCTGCTGCCGCAAGGCAAGAAGCCTGGCCGACCGCCGACATGGACGCGTCGGCAGTTGATCGACGGCATAAGGTGGCGGACTCGGACAGGAGCGCCGTAGCGGGACGTGCCCGAACGGTACGGGCCCTGGGACCGGGTCTACGACTTGTTCCGACGCTGGCAACGGGACGGCACCTGGAAGCTGATCTTCGTGCAGCTGCAAGCCGAGGCCGATGCGAAGGGCTTGATCACATGGGACGTGAGCGTGGACTCCACGGTCGCCGCCGTCCCCGGCGGGCGGCATGACCGCCCGCCGGTGCAGGGAGAAGCCGGGGTCGAGCATCACCGCGCCGCTGAGCAGTCCGGAGACCTGTTGTTCCATGTAGTCGGCGGCGAGCGGGGAGAGCGCCGGCGCGGCGGGCACCGTACCGGCGAGGGAGGCGAGGACTAGGTCCACGGCGGCGGTCTCCCCGGCGATCTGGTCGGCGTCGGCCGGTCTGGTGTGCGTTGTCATACCCGGCCAACGACCCCGGGCAGGGTGAGGGTTCGGCTGCGGACCCGGCGCCCGGTACGGGCCCAGGGCCTCCTGGACGCGTCACCCGACCACCTTGCTCGCCCGGGCCCTTGTTGCAGGGGCAGTCCGGTCGCGGACTACTCCGGGGGCCTTCCGGTTTCCGTGCGGTGCCGGTCCCCGAGGATTCGTCGGCCTCGCGGGTGGGGGAGGGCCTGGTGGTCGCTGTCGGCGGGGAACTGCTGCGGCGTGGTGGCTCGTTCGGCGGCCGGCAGCCGTGGTGCCGGGGCTGCCGGGGGTGTGGTGCTGGGGGCGCCCGGGCCGGTGCCGGGCTGTCGTCGTGCGGTGTTCATGAGGGAAGTCTCGCGCCTGCGGCCCTCGTACATCGCCAGGCCCGACCACAGGCCCGGCCACGGCAGGTCAGTGCGGTCGAAGCGGTGGTCGGTCAGACACGGGTGGCGGGTGCTGATGAACCGTACGACGGTTCCCCATCTCTGCCCGCTCACCGAATCCGACCCGTCCGCACTGGTCTGCCCCGGCGGCCGCCGCCTCCTGAGTCACCACGCTTGTGTCCCATCCCGTCCGCCCGGCACGGTCCTCTCGCCGCGTCGTGTTCGGGGTCGGTTACCCCTGCCGACGGACGTGCGGAAATCTCTGTTTGTTGGAGTAGACATTGGGGCTGGGTCGTGGTTATGGTTCTCTCGTAGCCCGGAGAGACAGCAGGGCCTGGCAGACACGAACTGTCGGGCAGAGCGGTATCGCAGGTGCAGTTCGCAGGACCCAGCAGTGAAGTGAGTGAGCAGCACCTCGGTGAAGGCGTCGGCTGCGGACGCGCGCACCGGGAGGTCCGGCAGTGGGGTTCCAAGCCAGGGCAGACGCAGGACGGGCGACGGGGCTGGCTGCCGGAGAGCGGCGCTGTCACAGGCCGCTGAGCAGTAGGCAGTTATCTGCAGTACGTATCACCAGCAGTGCGCAGTACCGAGTTTGCAGGCAGTTGATCCCAGAGGGAAGAACGGAGGAGCGAAGCGCCATCAGGATCGCCCGGGCCAGCATCTTGAACCCGGGTACCGCAGGACATCGATAGTGAGGTGGCCCCCGGTCAAGCAACCGCGATCCCAGCACCCCCGACAGCATCAAGGTCGTGGCTGCGGATACACAAGGCCGACGCAGGACAAGGGTCGGCAGATGGTGTAGCAGTTCCTTCGGGGCCCTGGTGCGATGAGCACCAGGGCCCCTCCACGCGTCCACAGAGAGGCACAGATGACAGCAGACGACTCGTTCGGCCGTATCGACGACGACGACTACCCCGCCTACACGATGGGCCGGGCCGCCGAACTGCTCGGCACCACCCAGGGCTTCCTGCGCGCCATCGGCGAAGCGCGCCTGATCACCCCGCTCCGCTCCGCCGGCGGACACCGCCGCTACTCCCGCTACCAGCTGCGCATCGCCGCCCGCGCCCGCGAACTCGTCGACCACGGGACCCCCATCGAGGCTGCCTGCCGGATCATCGTCCTCGAGGACCAGCTCGAAGAAGCCCAGCGCATCAACGCCGCACACCACCGCACCACAGAATCAGCGAACACGGCATCCGCGGCCTGACACGGCCAGGACCTCCGTCACCCCGCCCCCGCAGACTCACGCGGGCCTGAGCAGGCCACGGTCACATCAGAAGGCCCGCCGGGGTCGTCGGGGTCGTCGGCCAGCATGATGGCGGCCTTGATGCGTTTGCCCACCGGCTCGCGGCGCATCTCAAAGCTGTGGCACACGCGGATCACGATCTCCAGACCGTGCTGCCCGACCCGGCCCGGATCAGCGGCCCGGGCCAGTGGCAGCGTCGGATCGGTGTCCCACACGCTGATCTTTACGGTGCCGTCGCTGATCTCCAGGTCCATCAGGCACGGGCCGGGCGCGTATGTGTGCGCATTGGTCACCAGCTCGCTGACCACCAGCTCCACCACGCCCATCGCACGGTCCGACACCGGGATTCCGTCCACGGCCTGCACCCTTGTCAGGAACTCGCGGGCCGCATGCCGGGCTTCGGCCACCGGCTCCTGGCCGGCGAAGGCCGCGGCCGACAGTATCGGGCGGTGGGGCAGTGCCGGATCATCGATCGGGACAAGCTCGCTGAAGTCAACCTCTTCGAGACCGCGGCCGGCCGGATCGTCCTCGCGCCCGGCTGCAACCTGAGTGGCTATGTCAGAACCCGTGCGCCGGCCCATGGCGGAAGTCGCTTCAACCGGTCACGTCTCTGATCCTCTTGAGCACCGAACTGAACGTGTCCACCACGGTGTTGTGCCGCCTCGCGTCCGCCGCCCGGTCTGCCGGCACCAGCCGCGTGGCGGTCTGGACGGCGTAGGCGTCCGGGTCGCCGAAGGCGGTCCGCGGGTGCTCTCCGGTATCCGCGCAGTGCGCCGTGACCTCCTTGACCGCCCGGAGGACGACTGTCCGGTCCACGCCCGGTTGCATGGCCAGCCGTACTTGGAAGCGCGCCGTCCACTTTTCGCGGTCCTCCTCCCCTGCCGCCTCCGTCGTCTGGTCCCTGTTCGCCATGTGCTCTCCCGGGTGATCGGCGGTCGTCCGTCGTGGAGTTAGACGTCGGGGCATCGGCGTGAGTTGCGGAAGTGAGAAGAGTTTCAGGTGCCGGCTGGGGGAACCCCACCAGGATCGGCATCGTGGGGCGCAGATTGGTGAGAGAGAAGCACTGACGATCCGGCCTGTCACACTCGTCCGTCATGCTCTGCGACATGAACGAAGACGTCTTCTGGCAGCTCATCGACGAGTGCAGCCCTTCACCTCCTGACCCTGACGGCCATCAGCTCGCCGCTGCTCTGACAACCCGTCTGGCGAAGGGACCCGTGTTCAACGTGGTCGGCTTCGCCGAGCAGCTCGCCTGGGCGCTGTACAGACTGGATCGCAAGGAATATGGCGATGACCTGTTGCGACTTCTCATTTTGATGTCACCAGTGGTTCTCATCTGGATGCCATGCATCTCTGCTGGTCGGAGTGCAGTAGTAATGACATCAAGTGAGAAGTCTTGGTGACATCAAGTGAGAATTCCCAGCGCGTTGAAATGAGAAGGCCTTAGGGATGGCTGTCTGACCTCTTGTTTTGCGCTTCGACCTTGCTGGTCAAGAGCCGTGTGTGGCGGCTGAGGAGCGTGATCTTCAAGGACCGCCGCTGGCTCGAATGAACATGAACCTGATGTTGTGACCGGGCGTTGGAGGTTGCGGGCTGTGTCCGTCTGACGGTCGATCAACCGAGTGGGAGTACGCAAGCACGGTGCTCCGACGGTTCGTTCGTGGTGACAGACCCCCACGTGTGTGGGGACGACGGCTGCGGAGGAAGGCGTTCACGTCTTCCTCGACCTCGGCACGCATCGCGCATTCGCCGTCGGGCTCGCCGGTGAGCAACAAGCAGGTCTGACCCACGAGTGTGGGGAAGACCCGGACTGCGTGGATGACCTGCGCCGTGTGGGCGACACACCCCCACGCGTGTGGGGAAGACACCATCGCCGGGAACACGGTGTCCCGGCTCGGGACACACCCCCACGCGTGTGGGGAAGACGCAGTCGGGCTGCTGCTGACAGGCATCGAGGTGGACACACCCCCACGCGTGTGGGGAAGACCTTTACTGATCTGCAGGTTTGAAGATCAGCAGGCCGTGTTTTGTTGACTTTACATGACTGGCCGCGTTGGCCAGGACTGTTGTCTGGCGGTTGTGGCTTGGGCGGTTGAGTTCTGAACTGCCCGGCCGATAGATGGTTTTGGAGCCACGTGCAGCACTGGGCAGGGACGATGGTGGAACGGCCAGTTGGTGCCGGGAGAGGGCTGGCGCTGTGCCCGCATTCCGTCAACGGTGCATCCGTCGCTGGACGGTGATGCGAGACCTTCGGGGCGGAACGCCGTCGGATGGTGGGGCGGAGGGAGCGCTGCGGTGTCGGTGGTTGCAGGGTTCCCGATCGGCGCTGCACTGCTGCCCTGGGTTTATGGATTCCCTTTTGGAGCTTGAGGGTTGGTTGTACCTTGTATGTTCTCGTGTCGACCTTATGTAGGTGTCGGGACGGATAAGTGCATGGTTCTCGTCGGCCGTGGGGCCCTTCACCGTGAAGGGCCCCACGGCGGCGCGGTCAGTTGTCGTTGCCGCGGTTGTCCCGCGGCTGGGTGGGGTTGTTCTCCAGGGTGAGCCGGTGGACGTCCGCCGCGAGGTTCATCAGTTCCTGGGGGCTGATCTTCGCTGACAGGAGGTCCTCGCGTGCGAACTGCCGGACTTCCCGCAGCGCTGTACGCAGCGTCAGACGCCAGATCACGATGCGGGCGAGATCGGGGGTGTGGCGCGCGATGACGCTGACGACCGTGACGCCAGCGGCTGTGACCACGGCCCACGGGAGGCTGTGGCTCAGCAGTGCCGTCGAGAGAGTGATACCGGAGAGGCCGGAGCCTTTCAGGGCCTTCGCGCGGATGAGCCGGTGTCGAAGGGTGGTGAGCTGCTGTTCGCCCTCGGTCGGGGTGGGGCGGTGGTGCTGGGTGCGACGGGACATGGAGTCCTCCGTTGATGCCGCGAGGTATCGGACGGAGGCCCAGGGCGAACAGCCTGCGTGTTTCCCGGAGTTCGCGAAGATTCTTTTACCGGAGTTCCGTGAGCTGTCATTGCTGCAGCTCACGCGGGGGGAGTACCAGTGGGGGACCGTGGACGCAGGCCGGACGACAAGCCGGTCGGAGATCGCGAGCTGGTCGGTTGGGCGCTGGACGCATCGCAGCCCAAATGGCGCAAGAACGCTGTGGAGCTGATCGCGGAGCGCTACCTGCATGATGTGCTGGTGTCGACGACCCGCCGGATGGGAGACGCGGAAGCGGCGGCCGAAGTCACGCAGGAGACCTTCGCCGACGTATGCGACAAGCTGTTGAAGGGGGAAGGGCCGCAGAACCCGGACCGTCTGGGCGGCTGGCTCAACAACTTCAGCCGCAACCGTGAACGCAACTACTACAGGCGTCGTGACACGGCCCGCGAGCGTCTGACGCCGGGCGATGTGCAGGGCGACGGATTCGGCCCAGGCGTCTCCCGGGTAGGCCTGGCGCGGGATGACGAGGGACGACTGGCCCAGGCGCGTGACATCGCGGGCCGGGTCGGGCGCACCCTGGCCGCAGAGGAGCAGGAGATCTACCGGCTCTACTACGAGCGGGGACTGTCCGTCGACGAGGTGACCCGGCAACTGGCCCTGGCCGGATGGCCCCTGTCGCAGAAGACCGTGCAGAACAAGGTCACGAGGGTGGCGGCAGTCGTCGCCGTCGGCTTCGAGGCGTATCTCCTCGTGCAGCAGGACCGCACGCTGTGCAAACAGCTGACCGGCATCATCGGCCGCCACCCCCAGGAGTTCGGCAGCGAACTGCGGGATCACGTCCTCAAACATGCCCGCAAATGCGCCGACTGCGGAACCTGCGTGGTGTGTCCCACCTGCAGAGTGCGCGATGTGCTGGCCATCGAGAGGTGCGAGAAGTCCGCGAACTGCCGTCGCTGCAGGACATGCGACAGCGAACGGATGGCCCTGAAGGCCGAATGGGCACCGGCCGTTGTCGTCCTCCTGTTCCTTCGTCCGGTGCGGACCGTCGTCCTCCAGACCATCAACCAGGCCTGGTCGACGGCCATCTCGGTCTTGTCGTCACCGCCCACCAATCCCCCCAGCGGCCCTGCCGGGCCACCGTCCGCCGCCGGACCGCTACGCCGCCCTAAGGCCAAGGCGGCCACCGCGGCGGCCACTACGGCAGCCGTCATCGTGGGAGCACTGCTCCTGACCCGCCCCGATACGAACCCCGTACCGCAGACCGCGCCGGTCGTCGCGGCTCTGCCGACCATCGCGTACGCCACTCCCACACAGGTCCGTGTCCAGACCAAGGACAAGGCCACCACCGTCGGCAGAGTGGAGGCCGGCAACACCGTCACGGACCTTGTCTGGTCAGCCGACCGACACCACCTGGGATGGCTTGCCAAACCCGCCCAGGGCACGGCAGCCACCCTCCACTCCGCAGACCTGTCGACAGGACAAAGCCGGACCTGGAACTGCAACGACTGCGCCGGGCTCGCCTTCCAGGGAGCAAACCTGGTCAGTGTGCGCCAGCGCGCCCAGATCCTGTCCTACCCGCCTACCGGGAAGACCCCCCGCACTCTTCAATTACAGGGCATCGACACCACGAACGCCGCCCTGCAGCTGTTCCTCGTGGGGAGCATTGCCTCCGGGAGCGAGCTGCTGATCTTCACGTTGGACAACAACACCGGTGGTTCCGACGGCAACAAGATGTACCGGATGGCCGCCAACAGCATGGTGACAACGGTCGTCGACGACACACTCACCCAGATCCCGGGCGGCGCACGCCAACCCGGCCAGTACACGGCAACCAGCCCGGACGGTGCACAGTTCGCCTACGGCGGCAACGTCTCGGGCGGAACTCCCTGCGGCCCACCGGACGGGGTAACCGTCGTGAACCTCGACACCGACAAGCAGACCACGATCGCCCTGCCCGACAGCGGGTCACCCGCTCAACTGCGGATCACGGGAATCTGGTTCGACCCCCGGGGAGAGGTGGTGGCCAGCGCCTTCCGCGAGCCAGCCGAAGCCTGCACCACGGACGGGCAAGGAGCGGCGACCAAGAGGCAGCAGACCGTCCTCTACCGCCTGGCCTCCGGCACCTGGACCAAGACCGGCCAGGGAACTGCCACGGGCCAGACAACCCCCAGCGGCTGGAACGCGCAACGGAACGGAACCGTCGCACTGAACGACTACCGGCCCCCGCCCTCTCCGCTCATGATCACCAACCCGAAGAAGCAGCAGGTCTCCCTCGGCGACTCCGTAGCTGCATTCGCCTGGGCTCCCACGGTCTCGCCGACCACCCCGCTCCTGGGCACCCTGTGGGCCCCCAACCAGAAGGGGTACGGGCTGCCCAAGCCGACGATGTTCTTCAACGGCGGCAGCCCCTCCGGAATGGTCCGTGACCTGACCTGGACATCCTGGGGCGAGCAACGCGCCACGGGAACAGGGGAAGAGGTCTATGTCACCAACGCATCAGTGGCCGACAGCCCCTGGGAGAAGAACTCCGTCGTGGCCTTCGACCTGGGGGACTGCGATGGCGTCCGGACCTACCGGAAGATCAGCACCTTCTTTCCGCAGCACGGCGGACGCTTTGACCCGACCCAGTACATCGACGTGTGCACAGGGGAGTACTCAAATGCCCCCTGAGCCGAAGTGCGACTCCACGACGGGCAGGCCCGTCGCCGTTCCCGCAGCCGCCTGCGTGGCCGAGACGAAGAGTCCTCGAGCGGACCGGTGCCACTTTGCGCGTCGCAGCACCGAGACGCCGTTCACCCGAGCCGATCAAGGGCCGACGGATGCGAACTATCCGTCAGCCGACGGCTGTCACCGTTGAGAGGGCCCGGACGGGAATCACGGGTCGGGACCGAGGGACAGCACGAGCACGGTGCTCCGACGGTTCGTCTGCAGCAACGGCCTGTACAGCCTCACGGAATACCCGGCGGCCGAGAGACTCCCACGCGTGTGGGGAAGACGACGCTGCCGTGGTGATGTCTCATGATGGCGCCGATAGACCCCACGCGTGTGGGGAAGACCACACCAGCGACCTCGAAAAACACCACCACGCCGAACAACCCCCACGTGTGTGGGGAACACGCCAGGACCGGCGCCCCGTCGTACCAGAACAGGGACACACCCCCACGGGTGTGGGGACGACGCGTATCTCTCCAACTTCATCGAAGGCACCGAAGACGGACCCCCACGTGGGCGGGGAAGCCAAGGCGAAGACACTCGCCCGCTACCTCCTGCAGGACAGACCCCCACGAGTGTGGGAAGGACCCTTGCTGAGCTGTGGGTCTGAAAATCGGCAAGCTGCTTTTTGCTCACTCTACCGGAGCCGCTTGTGTCGGTGGTCCCCGATCCCGGCGAGTGGTGGCCGTGTATGTCCGTGTGCATGTGCCCAGGCAGTCGGATCTCGGCTCTGATCCATAACTGGGATCATGGTATGACCCGGATACGGTCAATGTTCCTCTGCTGGGAGGAAGTTGATGGCAGAGGAGTAGCTGGTGGGAGTGCGGGAGGATGCCCGGCGTGGCGGGATCGACATGACGCCGTGGGGGAAGTTCGACCGTGGGCGCGGGGCGGTGTATGCGTTGCTGTTTCATCTGCTGGATGTCGCGGCGATCGCGGGCGTGGTCTGGGACCGGTATCTGACGCGCAGTCAGCGTCGTCTGATCGCCGCCGGGCTGGGCCTTTCCCTGGATGAGGCGCGTTGCCTGGTCATGTTCATCGCCGGTCTGCATGATTTGGGCAAGTTGTCAGCTTTTCAGGGGCAGGAGGCGGTTCCCTGGGCCCAGGTCAGTGACACTCTGCGCGGAGATGCCCGTGGCTGGAAGCGTATGCCGCATGAGCGGGCGTCCATGCACAGTGCGCTGCATCTGCTGGCCGAGGCGGGTTATCCGGTGGACACCTCCGACAGTGTCGGGGTGCTGGTGGCGCAGATCCTGGGCGGCCATCACGGCCGGTTCCTGCAGGTCGACATCGACGGTGCGGCCAGGGCCTCCCGGGTCGGCGTGACGTTGGGCGGGCCGGCCTGGCGGGATCTGCGCCGCCGTTACTTCGCCCTGCTGCGCCATCTGACCGGCGCCACCGCGGTGCCCGCGGACGTGTCGGTGCCGGCGGCCGTGCTGATCACCGGGGTCGGTGTCATCGCGGACCGGCTGGCCAGCCAGGGGCATTACTGGCTGCCCAAGGCTCAGGCGCCCGCCTTCGGCGCCGCCGACCACTACGCACAGGCCGTGCGTGAGGCCCCCGGAGTGCTCGAGCAGTCCGGTCTGACGCGCATCACCCTGCCGCACACGTCCTTCAGCCGCGCGCACGGCGGCCTGGAGACCCCGAACGCTCTGCAAGCATCGGTGATCGGGCAACTCGCCCCGGTGGTGGGGGAGAAGGGGGCCGGGATCGTGGTGGTCACCGATGCCACCGGTGGCGGTAAGAGCGTCACCGCCCTGGAAGCCGCCCGGATCTTCAACGCCTGCGGTGACACGGCTGGCATCCTGTGGCTGCTGCCGACCATGGCCACCACCGACGCCGCCTACGACGTCCTGGAGGCCTACGTCGCCGCCCACCGGCCCGGACACGCCCCGGTCTCCGTGGTCCACAGCCACAGCTACCGCAACGCCGCCTACACCGATCACCGGCTCGCCGCTCACGAGCCGTCGACCAGCGACGCCTTCTGGCCCGGCGACGACGGCGACGGTGGTGATGGCGGTGTGCCGGCGGGGGAGCGGCCGGAGGAGAAGGTGACGGTGCCCGACGGCTGGCTGCGCGGCTGGGACCGCGCCCTGCTGGCCCAGTTCACCGTCGCCACCCACGACCAGGCCCTCATGGCCGTGTTGCCCGTCCGGTTCAGCGCCCTCCGCATGCTGGCCCTTTCCGGGCGGACCGTCATCGTCGACGAAGTCCACGCCCTGCCCCCGTTCATGCGGCTGATGCTGGGGCGGCTGCTGCACTGGCTGGGCGCCCTGGGCTGCCCCGTGGTGCTGCTGTCCGCGACCCTGCCCCAGCACGTCAGCAGGGAACTCGTCCGCAGTTACCTCGACGGCGCCGGCCACCCCTACTCCGAAACAGCCGCTCTGGACTGCCAGCCGCCGTATCCCGGCTGGCTCTACGCCGCGGCCTTCGACGCCTCCCTCACCCGCATCAGCCCTGCCGCGGCCGCCGCCCACGCAGAGCGGCACCGCCGCCGCGCCGACATCCGCCTCCACCCGGTGCACCACCCGTCCTGCACCGACCCCGAGGACGCGCCGCCCCGGGAGACCCGCCTTGAGCGGACAGCCCAGGAGATCGCGCCCGTTGCCGAATCCGGCGGCTGCGCCGCCGTCTACTGCGCCACCGTGGCCGACGCCCAGGCCACCTACGAACACCTGCGCACCGCCCTGGACTGGCCGGACGGCGGACCCGAAGGCCAACTGGTCCTGCTGCACGCCCGTCTTCCCGGCGACCAGGGCGAAGCCCTCAACCGGCATGTCCGCACCGTCCTGTCCCGCGGTGGCCGGCGGCCGCGACGCCTGGTGGTCGTCACCACCAGCCTGCTGGACATGAGCCTCGACATCGACGTCGACGTCATGGTCAGCGACCTGGCCGCCCTGCACACCCTCCTGCAGCGCCTGGGCCGCCTGTGGCGTTTCGACTCCGTCGCGCGGCCCGCCTGGATGCGCGGTCACCCCCGCCCCCGCCTGAGCGTCCTGCAGCCCACCGACCACCACGGGCGCACCCTCCTGCCGCCCGCCTGGCGCGCCCTGGACTCCCCGTTCCTGCCACTCGCCACCGCCGAGTACCTCGCGCACCGCCACCAAGGCCCGCTCACCCTGCCCGACGACATCCAGCACCTCGTGCAGAGCGTGCACGGCGACGCCGAGGACCTCGCCACCGCCAGCGCCGCCCTGCGCCGCAGCCACACCCTCCACCTGGCCCGCCGGCGTACCGAAGAACACCACAGTGCGCTGCACCTCGTGCCCGCCTGGCACGAGACCCTCTCGCTGTCCGACCTGCACCGCCAGAACCTGCACGCGAGAGAGGCCGCC
This sequence comes from Streptomyces sp. NPDC101776, assembly GCF_044766845.1. NCBI lineage: Bacteria > Bacillati > Actinomycetota > Actinomycetes > Kitasatosporales > Streptomycetaceae > Streptomyces > Streptomyces sp. NPDC101776. The sequence continues at coordinate 23,198 of NZ_JBIWMV010000029.1, forward strand.
ACCCGGCTGGGCGTCATGCCCCGCCGCCTCCTGCCCGTCTACCGCACCTCCGGCGGGCGCCTCACCCTGGACGCCGCCGGCACCCGGCCGCTGCCCCGGCAGCGGAAACCGACCACCGCACAGACCCGCACGATCCTCCGGCACACCCTGCCGGTGCCCGCCGCCTGGGTCCCCGGCCGCAGCCTGCGCAACCAGGTCCCCGCCTCCTGGCGTACGCACGCCCTCCTCGCCGACCTCGTCCTGCTGGTGCAGGACGCCGACAACCCGGCGCAGCCGGTGCGGTTCGGACGCCACCTCCTGCACCTCGACGCCACCCTGGGCCTGGTCCACACCCGGGAGTGAACCGCCGTCCCCCGCCGGCCTGCCGGCGCCTACCTCTTTTCCCGGGCCCTTCGGGCGGCTGCGGCCGCCGGCCGTGAGCCGCGCCGGGCGGTGACGGCCGGGAGAACGCTGCCGCCCCAACACCCCCCGGTGCGCCCGCACCTGACGGCCGCCCAGGCCGGCCCCGGTGACGCCGGCGCGCCGCGCCCCGGGGCTCCCGGGCCGGTTCGTCGTGCCCGCCGGGCGGCGGCGAAAAGACGACGGCGGCCGGGGGATCCGTGAATAGGCCCCGCTTATCCGGTAATTGACGTCGGGTCAAAAAAGGGAAACCGACCGGTAATTGCGGAGTGAACAATGTGGTTCGGGATGCTGCCGCAATGTGCCTAATATGGAACCGCCAAGTCGGACACGCGTTCGAGTTCGACTGTGACTGCTGCGCTGCGCACCTCACCCCCGGTGTTCCCGCGCAGTGCCGTACTGTCCGCCGGCACTGGCCTGACCCGGCCCGTGACCGCCCGGTCCGGCCCCCCTGCTCCTCCGCATGCACCCGCCGTGCCGTAACCCGGGCGGACCCCTGTTCTCCGGCAGGCAGCTCTATACCGAAAACCCCGTACTCCTCTTTTCCCACGCCCGGCAATGGAGGCCGTGTGCCTGCCCCGCAATACGCGACCGACCGAGAGCCCTGCATTCCTGTCCTGTTCCTGAACGGGCGCCAGGAATACCTGGGATGGCGGGATGTGCTGCTGAACGCCCACCTCATCCAGGACCTGGCGTTACCCCTGCCGCCGGCGGCATCCGGCGTTCTGCGCCTGCTCGTGGCGATGGCCGCACGGGTGAGCGGCCTGGACGCACAGGCAGAGGGCCGCATGACGGCACGGCAGTGGGCGCAGCGCCGCCGTGACCTGCTGAAGAACCCCGCGGGATTCGACCCGGACGCCGTCCACGACTACTTCGACCGCTACATCTGGGACCTGTTCCACCCGCAGCGGCCGTTCCTGCAGGACCCGCGGCTGGCCGCGCAGTGCGAGAAGCGGGCCGGTGTCAACAAGCTGGTCTTCGGCCGCCCCGAGGGCAACAACCTTTCCTGGCTCAGCGTGCACACCGACACCGATCCCCAGCCCGTCCCCAGCGAGCAGGCCCTGTGGCACCTGCTCATCCACCACTACTACGGCGCGGCCGGCCAGTGCTCCGCGCGCACCGTGGACGGACGCTCCCTCGCGAACGCCAAGGCCGGACCGCTGCGCTCCACGCTCTCCTTCCACCCGCTGGGCCGCACCCTGTACGAAACCCTCCTGGCCGGCATGCCCAAGCCGTCCCGGTTGTGGCCGGACGTGGAGGACCGCTGCCCCTGGGAGGAGCCGCTTCCCGTCCCGGACCCGGACCCTGACCCGGCCCCGGACAGCGGTCCCGACCCTGATGCCGCACCGCCGCCGGTGTCCTCCCCGGGCAGGCTGCTGACCGGCCGCTCCCGGCACGCCGTCCTCCTCATCCCCTCCGCCGACGGCCGGCAGGTGACCGACGCCTACCTGACCTGGGCAACCCAGAAGAAGCTCCCCGCCCTCGACCCCTACCTCATCCACCACGTCCATACCGGCCGCAACGTCACCCAACGGCACACGGCGCGCCCGGCGGACGCCGACCGGGCCCTGTGGCGGGACCTGGACGCCCTGCTGCTGGCGGGAGACGAGGACGGCCGCAAAAGACGGACAGGCAAAGCCGGTCCCGCCTACAGCGTCCAGCGTCCCGACGCCTTCACCACACTCAACGACCTGCCCCCGGATCTGCGGGCCGCCCTGCGGGTGAGGGTCTACGGCTTCGACCAGGACGACAAGACCCTCAACCGCACCTGGTACACGGCCCTGACCTCGCCGATCTGGCCCTGGACGCAGGAACACGACCCGGCCGCGGCCGAGCGCATCGCCGAATGCCGCAAGGCCGCCGAGGAGATCGGCGGACACCTCGACACCGTCTCCAAGTCCGCCTGGAGCCAGGTCACCTCCCCGGCCGGCGCCAAGACCGGGCGCCAGCCCAGGCACCTGCCGTCATGGACCCACACCGCCCGCACCCTCTACTGGCCCCGTGCCGAGACCACGTTCTGGGCCCTCCTGGACGACACCGCGCGCCCCGCACGCGCGGCGTTCACCGCCGACGCCGTCCACGCACTGCGTACGGCCACCCGCCCGGCTATCGCCCAGCACTTCCGCGCCGCCGAGGCCATCGCCCACGCGGTGGCCGACCTGCGCGGCCACCGTCCCTGACCCCCGGCCTGCCTCTCGCCGCCACCCCATCGAAGGCCCCGCACCCATGTCCTTCACCACCGCGCAGCGCCGCGCCCACTACGACGACTTCGTCCATCAGGTCATCACCCTGTGCGCGGTAACCAGCATCCGAGCCGACCTCAACTCAGGATGCGGACGCCCCGTCGCCGAATGCCCCCGGATGCCCGAACACCTCACCCGGCACATCGCCGGCTTCGGAGCCCGCCGCGCCCATTACACCGTGGCCGGCCTCATCGCCCGCAACCGCGACCTGCCCCACGAACACGACCCCTACCAGCCGGAACAGGTCACCCCTGCCGCGGAGCACACCGCCTGCCCCGCCACAGCGCCGGCCACCACCGCCACCGCACCCGCCGGCGCTGTGCCCGAGCCGGGCCCGGCACCCGCACCACCGGCCGCTGCCGGCAGTGCCGTACGGCTCTGGCGCAGCCGACCCGACCTCGGCACCCACCTCGCCATCGCCGTGGCCCGGTACGGCTTCAAAGAAGCCGTCATGACCAACCGCGTCAAAATCCTCACCCAGCTCGACACCGAACTCCTCCACCCCCGGCTGTGGTCACTGACCAGCCACCTGAACAGCCACGGCGCCGCCCGCCTCGACTTCGCCGTCCTCCTCGATGACCTGGCCTGGTGGGACCACGACCGGCTGGAGACGGCCGCCCGCTGGCGCGAGAACTACTTCCTCACCCTGCACACCCTGTCCGCCAAGGAGCACTGACATGGCCGCCTACGCACCCGCCCGGTACATCGACCTCCACGCCCTGCACCCGCTGCCCGCCTCCGTCCTGAACCGAGGCGAGGACGACCTGCCCAAAACACTGCAACTCGGCGGCGTGCTACGCCCCATGGTGTCCTCGCAGTCCTGGAAGCGGGCCATCCGCATGTGGCTGGAGAACCACCTCGACGAGCACGCCGCACGCACCCGCATGCTGCCCCTGCGCGTCGCCGACGCGCTGCGCGAGGCCGGCTGGCCCGCAGACCTGGCCACGTTCGCCGGCGCCCAGATCGTGCGCTCGGCCACCAGGGAGGGACTGAAGACCGAGGAAGACCAAGGAGGCATCACCTCCGTCACCCTCTACCTGCCGCGCACCATCCTCGACGACCTCACCGACCTGTGCACCGAACACCGCCCCCAGCTGGAAGAGGCCCTCGCCCAGGAAACGGCGGACAAGGCCAAGCAGGCCGACGCCGACGCCAAGGGCGCGCGCAGGAAGACCAAGAAGGAGACGGCGGCCGTCCTGCCCACACCCGCCGTCGCCGCCCTCATCCGCCAGCGCACCGCCACCATCAACCTCTTCGGCCGCATGCTCGCCGAGGTACCCGGCGCCCAGGTCGACGGCGCCGTACAGATGGCCCACGCCTTCGGCGTCCACCAAAGCAGCCAGCAGCCCGACTACTTCACCGCGGTGGAGGACTGGTCACTGCCCCACGAGAACGGCAGCGCACACCTGCAGACCAGCTTCTTCACCACCGGCCTGCTCTACCGCTACGCCACTGTCAACCTCACCGAACTCACCCGCAACCTCAACGGCGACCACGACCAGGCCCTCCACCTGCTGGAACTGTTCGCCGAGTCCTTCATCGACGCCATGCCCGGCGCGAAGAAGACGGCCACCGCCCCGCACACCTACCCCCACCTGGTGCACTACGCGGTACGCGACCGCCGCCCCGTTTCCCTCGCCGCCGCCTTCGAACAGCCCGTCAAAACCGCCCCCGGCGGCGGCTACCTCACCCCCGCCATCCAGGCCCTCTCCCAGCACGCCGGCGCCTACCACCGGCTGCTGGGCACGAGCCGTCTGATCGGCTCCGGCTACGCCACCGCGCACGACGCACCCGTCGACCACCTCGGCACCGTCCACACCGGCTTCGACGACCTCACCCGTGCCCTCGCCCAGACCGCCGCCCTCGCCTCCCCGGCCCTGGCGGCCGCATGAACGGCATCCTGCTGCGCCTGTCTGCCCCGCTGATGTCCTTCGGGGAACACGCCGCCTTCCACTACCGCGACACCCTCCCCTTCCCCACCCGCTCCGCCCTCATCGGCCTGTTCGCCGCCGCCGACGGACGCCCGCGGGAAGAAGCCCTCACCCCTGGTGCCCATCAAGTCCCCTACACGGACCTGGAGTTCACCGTCCGCATCGACCGGCCCGGCCACCGCCACACCGACTACCACACCGCTGGCGGCGGCCGCCCCCACAAACAAGGCCTGCGCACCAGCTCCGGCGGCTACCGCGCACAGAACAAATCCACCCTCATCAGCAGGCGTGTCTACCTCGCCGACGCCGTCTTCACCCTCGCCGTCCAAGGCCCCGACCCGCTCCTGGAACACCTCATCCAGCGGCTCGAACAACCCGCCTTCGCCCCCTACCTGGGCCGGCGCGCCTGCGTCCCCGACGAACCCCTCGTCCTGCGCGGCCCCCACCCCGACCCCGTCGGGCAACTCCGCCACCGCATTCCTCTCAGCCTGGCCGCCCCGCCCCCTCCCGGGCAGGCCATCGTCCCCGTGGACTTCATCTGGGAACGCCAGCCCGACCACGTGCCCGCAGCCCCCTCCCACCGTGAAGTCGCCGACGTACCCGCCGACTTCACCCACGCCCGGCGACTCCACCACACCCGCTACGTCTGGCGCACCACCGAACCCCTACCCGCCGCCCTCTACACCGCACGCCCCCCGATCGAAGCACTGACCGCCTACATCCAGCAGGACACCCCATGACCCCGCCGCCCGCGACCGTGATCGCGCCGGTCACCGCGACGCTGACCCGCATCCGCCTCAACCGCAACAGCCCCGACGCACGCCGCGACCTGACCCAGCCCCACAGCCTGCACAAAACCGTCATGCTGCTCGCCCCCGAAAGCCTGGGCGAGCACCCGCGCCAGGAGGCAGGACTCCTTTTCCGGCTGGAACACGCCACCGACCACACCCCGCCCACCCTGCTCATCCAGTCACAGCTGCCGCCCGACGTCAGCCGCCTCTCCCGCGCCTACGGCACCATCCAGACCCGCGACCTCACCCCCATGCTCCAAGCCCTGGCCGCCGGCAGGAGCGTGCGCTACCGCATCACTGCCAATGCCAGCACCCGCCGCAAGGTGAAAGTCCTCGACGCAGACCCCTTCTTCGACCCCGAGGTCCGCCACAAGGATGTCCCCCTCCACGGCGACGACGCACTTGCCTGGTGGCAGCGCAAAGCCGCCCACGCAGGCCTGTCCCTGACCAGCACCGACCTCATCCCTGTCGGACCCTTCCGCAGCCCCGTCAGGAAAAGACACAACGCACACAGCGAGCCGGACGTCTTCCGGCACGCCCTGACCCGCTTCGACGGCACCGCCACCATCACCGACCCCGACCAACTGCGCCACGCGCTGCTCACCGGCATCGGCCGCGGCAAGCCCTACGGCGCCGGCCTGCTCTCCCTGGCCCCCGCCTGACACACCACCACCCGCAGCCGCCCGGAAGGACACGCCCCTCGTGCCCGCCACACCACCACCCGACGGCCCCTACGACCTCACCTCCCTGCGCGCCGCCGCCGTACGCCGACTGCTGCGGCTGCGCGCCGCAGACCGCCTCGCCCACCACGAGGTCCGCACCGTCGCCGCCGCCTTCACCGTCCACTGGCGCACCGTGCGCCGCTGGATGGACAACGCCACCACCCACAACGGCACCTACACCCCCCAAGGCCGCCGCCACTTCACCCTCACCCCGGCCATGCACGAAGCCCTGGCCCAATGGCAGGGCAACGCGGCAGCCACCTACCGCGAACTCGTCACCGACGGCATCTTCGGCAGCCCGCCCCGCGTGTCCCAGGCGACCTTCTACCGCGCCGTAGACCGGGAACTCACCCCCGGCCAGCGTGCCGCCCTCAAGGGCGGAGAAGCAGCCCGCCGCCGCCACGACGTCCACGCCCTGCGCCCGCACGGCAACCGCAACGACGTCTGGGAGACCGACCACGTCGAAGCCAGCGTCTTCGTCAACGTCGACGGCCGCCGCTGCAAACCCTGGATCACCTGGTTCATCGACCACGCCACCGCCGTCATCTGCGGGCTGGCCATCACTCCCCACCAGCCCAGCCAGGACGCCATCCTGGCCGCCGCCCGCGACGCCATCCTCTGCACTGATCACCACCGGCCCTTCGGCGGCATCCCCCGCAAGGTCCGCACCGACCGAGGCCGCGACTTCCTCGGCAAGTGCGTGGCCGAGGCGTTCCAGAAGTTCGGCACCGAACTCATCGTCCTGCCGCCCTACAGCCCCCACCTCAAAGGCACCGTCGAAGCCATCAACGGCGCCGCCAAGCACATGCTGTTCAAAGGCCTGCCCGGCTACGCCCACACCCCCCGAAGCCGCCGCGACCGCCGCGGCCAGCCCTTGTGGGCACTGCACGAACTCCTCGACTACGAAACCTTCATCACCATCGTCCTGAACTGGGTCGACTGGTGGAACAACGACCACACCATCGCCCGCCTCTACCGGCGCACCCCTGCTCAGGCCTGGCGCGCCGACCTGACCCCCATCGACACCCTCGACGCGCACGACCTGCACACCTACACCCTCAACGACGGCGGCCCGCCCCTGAAGATCACCAGCAAGGGTGTCCGCTGGAAGAGCGCCTACTACGTCGGCACATGGATGCAGGGCCACGGCAGCGCAGGGGAGATGGTCCGCCTGCGCCACGAACCCCACCACTACCACCGTGTCGAGCTCTACGACGCAGACACCCTCGCCTACCGCGGACCCGCCTTCCGCAGCGACGAGATGAGCCCCCGTCAGGCCCGCGAACTGCGCAACGCCCGCCGGAGCGAAGCCGACCGCTACGCCGCCAAGGCCCGCCGGGCCCGCAAGAACGCCAAGCCCCGCTTCGCCGCCACGAGCCGCGCCAGCGCTCCGGAGCCGCTCAACCGGCTCACCGCCAGCCAGGCAGCCGCCCAGCTACGCGAGCTGCAGACACCGGAGCGGGACCTGCACGCAGAGGCCCGGCCCGACCTCCTCAACCGCCCCCAGCCCGCCTCCACCCGCTGGACCAAACCCCTGCCCGCCCCCAAACCCCAGGACACTCCATGACCTTCACGCCCGGCGACCAGCCGGCCACCGGCTCCGGCTACCACTACATGGGCCTGCCGGGCGCCCGCGCCATGCTGACCAGCGCCAGCGCAGAGACCTACGCCAACCTCGTCACCACCCTCAAAGCCGACGCCGGCAAGGGCGCCATCATGTGTGTCCACGGCGGCGTCGGCCTGGGCAAGACCTTCGCCGTCAACCTCCACCTCGACGAACTCGCCCCCCACACCACCCTGCGCATCAAAGTCGGCTCCGCCAAAATCCAGGCCCTGCGCGCCGCCCTGTACAAAAAGCTCGACCTGCCCGGCGAGGCACCCCTCAACAGCACCCGCTGCGAAGCCATGCTCAAGGAAGCACTGTCCGACACCCCGCGCGTCCTGGTCGTCGACGAAGCGCAGTGGCTGGACACCCGCGCCTTCGAGTTCATCCGCGAACTCTGGGACGACGAGGACACCCGCCTCGCCGTCGTCCTCGTCGGCGCCGAAAACTGCTACCAGAAGATCAAGAACCGGCCCGCCCTCGACTCCCGCATCCTCATCTGGCAGCGTTACAAGCCCCTCACCCCCGCAGAAGTCCTCACCGTTATCCCCCAGTACCATCCGCTCTGGGCAGACGTACCCACCGACGAACTGCTGTGGATCGACGACGTCGTCTGCCACGGCAACTTCCGCCAGTGGGCCAAAATCACCTACCTGCTCCGGGAAGAGCACGGCGGCCCCGACATGAAGGGGCCCGGTACCGCAGATCCGCCACACCAGCCCACGCCAGACGGCGCGGCCGCACCGGTCTCCGCCTACAGTCGGGACCTGGTGCGCGCCATTCTCAGCCGCCTTGACCCCACCCAACGCCACACTGACTGAACGGGGCCAGGTTTGACGGCCCCGGAAATCTGGCTGCACCAGCGCCAGGACGGGAGCTAGGCGGCGCTGACGGCTGCCATGGTGATGCTCCCGCTCCCGGCGGCCGTCACCGTGGGGCAGTAGCCAGCACATCCGCCTGCGGTGCCGAACAAGGGCCACCCACCGTGTGCTTCAGCGGTCGGTTGTGGCCGGGCGCGTACGAAGCGGGTGACGTTACCCAGCGGGTCGATGCGGGAGGTCAACCTGGTCCAGTGAGTTCACGACGGAGTGCATGTCGTGGCCGGGCGAATCGGTGATCGTGCTCCTAGGGGTCGTCGGTGTAGGTGAAGGCCGAGCGCTGGTGTCCGGTTCCTCCGGACTGGTGGGTGTGGCGGTCCTGTTCGCCGTGAATCCGTCGGCTCACGGGCAGGGTGTACCTGCGCGGGCGGTGACGATGCTGCCGGACGGAAGGGTGATTATGCCGTGGTCTGTGGTCAGACCGATGCCGCCGCGGCTGGCGGTTAGTGCGCTGCCGCAGAAAGCTGCGCCGTTGGGGAAGGTGACGTGGATACCCGGACCGTCGGCGGCCGCGCCGTACCAAGTGGCGCCTACGGCGGCGACCAAGGCCACGGTGCACACGGCTGTGGCGACAATGCCTCGAAACAGCCGACGTGCGCCAAGGACGGCTTCCCCGTGATCGGAGGCCGGCGGTCCGTTGCTCAGCGAGAAGACCTTGGGCAACCCGTGTGCCGCTGTCATCAGCCACATTGCCGCGGCAGCCCCTGCGAGGAGTGCCGCCAGCAGCAGTAAACCCACTGCAGCCGCCCAGCCGGAGGTGAGGTCGGAGATGTCGGAGCGGCCCTTGACCAGCCCGAAACCGATGAGTCCGGCCAGAAGTGCGGCCAGTCCGTTGCGCCAGGCCAGAGCGGCCTCCCGCACCCGAGGTAGTTCGGAGCGCAGTAGTTCGCGCTCTCTGCGGGCCTGTTGGAGGTCGGCTGGTCCGGGCGGTTCGTCCGCCGGTCGGAAGGTGAACGTCACGGCACCCGCTCTTCCATCAGTACCGCCCAGTAGGCGCCGCATCCGTCGGGTATGTCGTCCGGCCGTCCGGAGTGCTCGCCGGGGCAAGGGCAGGCGATGGTGATCGACAACTCTGCGCGCGGGGCCGTGCTCGCCGTTGCTGCGGGTGTCGTGGTCGCTGCCGAGCGCACCACGGTCAGGGTCGCTTCAGTCGTGAAGGTGAAGCCGCAGCGCGGGCATCGGCCGGTCAGGAGGTGGACGGCGTCGGCCAGGGGTTCGTGGATGAAGCCGCCCGACAGGTACGTCTGCGCGTAGTGCTCTTTGGTGATCTCTTCGAACGGCTCGGTACGGTGTGGATGAGCGCTCATTGTGCGCGGGTCCTCCTTAGGCGTGTCAGGGGCCGGTGTGGGTGAAGGCCACCCAACTGTGGCGGGGCTGCGAGGAGTCAGCACGTAGCCGGAGAGCAGCATGGCGGAGCGCTTCGGCGGAACGTATTGAGTTGAAGGTGCCCCCGGGGCCGGTCAACATTCGGTGCACATCCTCGGCGACAGCGGAGGCCGCCACTGTGTCGACCGACCACTGCGTGCCGATGACATGGCGGTATCCGGTGACGTGCAGGGCGGCGCCGAGGCTGATGACCTCATCAGGATGGACACTGCCAACGGTGACGGACTGACACGCGGACAACATGACGAAATCACCGTCATGCCGGGCTGATGCGATGTCACGTACTGTCAACAGTCCGTCGTGGAGTGCGAGTCCGCCCGCTGACGGCCGATCAGTGTTCTGCATTCCGTGGCAGCCGATATGCGCCCGAGGATGGCTGCGCAGCGCTGCGGCCACAGCAGCACGGCTCGCCCCGGGCCCCTCCAGGCAGGTCAGGCGGCTTGACGGCCACAGATCGCGTAGCACGTCACGTTCGTGCTCGACATCTGGAAGTGGGTTCTGGCCCGGCGTGTTCGGCAGCGCGACGACCAGCATCTCCGGCCCATCCGCTCGGGCGGTCACCGAGGCGACAGTTGTATCGCGGTGGGCCCGGGCGAGGCTCATCACAGTCGGGATGACCGAGCACGTGAACCGGTCGAGCAGTGTCCGCGGCAGGCCCGCCGTTGGCGCGGCCGATCCGTCCGGCTGCTCATAGTGGCCGGCCGCGTGCAGAGGCAGGAGCGCCAGGGGACCGGTCGGGCACCACCACAAGCGGGCGCCGTCCTCTGCCGCAGGCAGCACGTGCAGCACCGGTTCGGCCACGGTGTCCCACAAGTCACGCAGGATCGCGTCCAGTAGCTCACCCCATGCACGGGCGGCCGCAACCTCCGTGGACCGCGCCGCCTGCTCCCGTCGGGCTCCGGAGAGACCCTGAGCTCGTGCGTTCGCAGCCTGGGCCGTCAGACGCTCGTGCCGGGCGCCCTCCAGCTCGGCGTGCGCTGTCAGATGCTCGCGTGCCGAGCGCTCGGCGGTGCCGGCTGTCAGACCCGGCAGAGGGACTGATGTGATCTGCTTGGATGTCACAACGAATGCGTCGCAGCCCCACTGGCTGACATTGACGACCACTACCGGTCCGTGTGCCGCCGCGGCCAGCAGGTCGGCGATCGCCGGGGGTTCGAGGAATCCCCCGTTGCCGGCGGCGATCACCTTGGTGGTGAGCCGGCGGTATTCCTGCGACAGCGCGGCGCGCCGGTCGGTGCGACGGGATGCGCCGTCAAGGAGCCCGCCGTCCTCACCGGCCGGATCGTCAACCGCCTCAAGAAGGCGGCCGAGTTCCGCCAACCGCTCAGCGACTTCAGGGTCCGAGCGTTGGATGCTCGTAGTACGGCCCTGGAGTTCGACTGTGCGCGCCCACAGCACGGCCCGTCCTGACTCCAGCAGGCTCAGCGCCCGCGCGGGCTCACCCCCGGCCCTCAGCATGGCAGCGGCAGCATCGCGCCCCAGCCCGGCAAACGGCCCGAGCATGGCTTCGGTGCCTGAGCGGTCAGCACCCCGCCACGCGGTGAACGGCAGCAGCCGTACCGCCCGTTCGTACCACTCGACGGCTGTGACCGGATCCCCGGTGAGCATCAGGGCGTCTGCGGCCAGCGTGCAGTTTCCCAGCCGCATTCGCCAGGGAACCCGTTCGCTCCCTACGATCTCCGAGGACAAGCCCAACGCTTCACCGAGGTTCGCGGGGTCACGCACCGCCTCGTATCGCATCAGAAGGGCTGCACCGAGGTTCACCACCGCGCGAGCACCCGCCTCGCTGAACCGGGCCTCGCCGGGGAACGCTTGGACGGCTTCCCGGAGCAGTGCGATCACCGGATCGAGGTCGTCGGACGTTGGCACCTCCGGCAGCGTGTCGAGTCGGACAAAGCCGAGATTGCCCAGCACGACGCCGCGTTGCGGATCGTCAGGTTGCATCAGGAGCGCTGCCTCTCGGAAGCACTCTTCGGCCTTGGCCAGGGACTCAGGATTCCGTGAGGCACCGTGAAGGACGATCCACGCGTTCCCTTCGAAGACGGCCGCCCGACCGGCGAGCAGCGGATGCCCCGTCGCCTCGGTCCTCAGCCGTTGGGCCGCCGTGACGCTGTCCCGCGCCGTCCTGGCGGCGGCCTGAAGGTCACCTTGATCGAGCTGTGCCTCCGCGATTGCCCGGAATACGTGGGCCCGGGTGGCACCGAGCTGGGTGGAGTAGCGAGTCGCTGGGGTTGTATCGCTCTCTTGCATGAGGCGTTCCGCAGCGTCCAGATCTTCCCGTGCGGCGAGGGCGCGCCAGCGCAGGATGAGCAGTTCGGCGAGGTTGGTCACGTGGATCGCGGTCTCGGGATGACCGGACGGCATAGCGTCGAGCAGTTCGCGTTGCAGAGGCAGCGCCTGGTCCAGTGCAGCGCTGTCCTCGTCGCCTCGCAGGAGATGGTGGGCACGGAGCGCAGCTGTGACATTCCCCAGAACGGAGATGCGGTGGGGAGATCGGGGCCCAGCGGTTTCCAGGATCTCCCGTACGACCTCCAGCGCTTCGTCGAGCGCGGCCATGTCGGAACGCCGGTTGACGAGGTGAGTGAGGGTGCCAAGCAGTGCTCCGAGCGCGAGGACGCGCTGTGGTCCTTGGTAAGTGGCGGCTGCGGTGCGACCCAGCTCCACCGCCTCGTCCAAGTCATCGTCGCTCCCCGTCCGGGCGTAGCGAATCATTAGGAAGGTGGCCAGATTGGAGCGGAAGCCGCCCATCCGCGGATCCTCCGGGATCCCTTCCTCGACGGCCCGGCGAGCATGTCGCACCGCGCGGTCGAGCACGTCCAGCTCCCCGCTCAGCTGGTAGAACTGCAACTCTGTGCCCGCCAGAATGGCATACGCACCAGGCCGATCTACATGCCCCTGATGCAGGAACCGCAGCGCATGCTGCGCGTGATCTCGTGCTGTCTCAAGCGTCGTCAGACCGCCATGGCGGTCGTACCGGTAGGCCAGCATCGCCCCAAGGTCCAGGTGGCAGATGCCAGCCAGAGTTACGTCCCCCGACCGGTCAGCATGCTCTAGGGCGCGCCCGGCCAGTGCGAGAGCGCGTTCCTCGTGTGCCTCGCCGGCTCCGGATAAAAAGGCCTGTCGCGCTTTGGCGGCCTCACGGGAGAGTCGCTGGGCGCTCGCCGCGTCGTCAGAATCAGGCACAGGTACCCCCTGGCATCGAGCGACCTGAGATCACGTCAGGTTAATGTCGGGAAGCAGCGTATGTGCGTGGATCTACCACACTGGCGAACACGCCGTTATCGAGGGCACGCTGATTCGCCTTCAGGCTGGCCGTCTGCCCGACGGCCGTAACTTGCTGTCGATCTGTCATGTCTCTCCACTGCTCCGCGCAGCAGCCCCAGTTCGTGAAGTGGCAGATTCTCCACGGTGCCCTCCTCGATCGGCTGCCAGGATTCCACGAGCAGGGTGCATAAGGGACTGCAAGATCCGAGACCATCACCGAACTGGAGGAGATACAGACTCACTGGGTTCGGGAGCTGAGGCGGCAGGCGGGGCATGCCTTGGGGCTGCGGGGGCCGTAGCGGTGGATGGGGGTGGCGCAGAGCATGCAGGGCCCGATCTCCCAGGGCGGGCACTTCAGGTCCGCAGCGACTGCCAGGCGTTCGCGCGGGGTGAGGTGCAGAGCGATGGGTCTGCTGGGCTGGAGCAGGGTGTGGTCGGGGGCGTGGTCGAAGGTGTGCAAGCCGGTCGCGGAGCTCAGGTCCCGGTGCGGGCGCGGACTGCTGGTGTGGGGCCCTTCTTCTCCGTAGCGGCAGGAACTGTCGAGTTCCTGTTCGGTGTAGGCGACCGGCTCGTCGTCGGCCGCGCCGGACTCCGGCGGGACATCGGTTTCGCCTGTGATCTCGCGCCAGCGCCGGACGTCACGGGCCAGGGCCCACAGGTAGGAGGCGCGCCGGGCATCGTGCAGGCTTCGTGAGCGCACGGGCAGGTGCTCTCCGTCGGCGCTGGTGACGACGAGTTCGTCCAGCGGCGTGGCGCGTTCCTGGGGCAGGCACAGGGCGGGCAGGAACCAGCCGCTGTGCCACTTCCCGCAGACGCTGCCTGTTTCCGGGCAGGGACGCTCGCTGCTGGGGGTGCATTTCTAGATCTGTAGGTGCCGGACCCCGCCGCGGATGATGAGGGCGAGTGGGGAGACGATGCGCTGCCAGGGGACGTCGTCGACGCGGGTCCAGGGGGCACGGTCTATCAGTGCGGACGTGTCATCCGCGGTGACCCACAGGGGCGCGATGTTGCGTTCGCGGGCTTTGGCGGAGCGTCTGCGGACGGTGTTGGCGGTGACGGGGGAGTACTGGGCTTCCCAGCCGACGCGGCGCCGACGCCGGTCACGAGGACATCGGTGATGACGCGGCCATCCTCCGACCGTGCCTCGGTCTGCACGTCCAGCCCGTGCCGTGCTGCGGTGCGCGCGATCCGTTCATTCATCGCCTTGTGTTTGTCGCTCTCCCGAGGCGTTGCCGCGTGGGTGAGGGGAAGGTGCGCTGCTACCCACGTCACCCGGCCGCCTGCGCGCTGCCTTCGCACGAACATCCACGGCGATTTGCCGTCCAGGGCGCACTGGCACTGCCCGCCCTCGTAGTCCGTCAGGCACTGCAGCAAGTGCCGGGGCCGCTGTCCGACGGGCTGGGTGATCTCTTCCAGCAGACCTTTGTAGCCCGGGTTGCTAAGGTCCTCGCGTGTCAGATTGATCCTTATGCCGTATCCGGTGTGGAACACCCCGCTGGCCATGCAATCGACGGTAAGTCTCTGTACGGAGTGGTGGAAGAGCACCGCTGTGCATCGGCCGGTTTGGACGTGTGGCTGTTGCGGGTGCCGTGTCCGTCATCCAGCGGAACATCACACGCGGTCCAGTACGGCCTGCCCATCCTTGCTCAGGTATTGGCCGCAGTCCCGCGTTCCCAGCCGATCCGCTCCGCGATCACCGTGGCCGGCATCGCCGGTGTCTCCCGCAGCAGCTCGCGGATCTGCACCTCGACCGTGTCGACGGCCGAGCCCTTGAGCGGTCTCTCGTACTTCGGCGGCCGGTCGTGCGCCGCCAGCGCCCGCTTCACGGTGTTCTTCGAGATGCCCAGGTGCCGCGCGATCGCCCGGATCGGCATCTGCTCGGCCCGGTGCAACCGGCGGATCTCTGCTTAGTCCTCCGCAAGGATCACCCCTTCCTCCTAACCTTGACCAACAAGGTCAAATTTGAGCAAAGGGTGCAAAGTGGTTCAGATTTGATACGCCGTCAGTGACCCCGTCTTCGGCCGTCGCCGAGAGCGCTGCCGCGCATCTGTTCTGGTGGCAGCATCCGCGCTCATCCGCTCAACCTCCTTGCGCTGCAGCCGTCTGAAGACGGGGCGGCCTCTTTCGGCACAACTCACCGGATTCCCCTGATGGGGCAGAGATGACGACTCAGAGGGATCGTCCCGGTAGCAGGCGCCGTACAACACGCCGCATCGAGCGTGGCACCGGTAAGCAGGAACACCCCCTGTGCATGTTCGGACTGCGCTGCCTCGCTGTGACCCTGGACACGTGATCCTTTGGGTTTGATGACCAAGTGCTCGGACCATGTGCTTCGCATACGCAACGTGATATGTGGCCGGTCTGCAGGCGAACTCGGTGACAGGGGACGCCGCTTCGACCGCACGCGAGGACGAACTTGCCTCCACGCCGTGCAGTTGTCGGGGGACCCGCAGCAGACCGTCGTAATGGGTACCCCTACGGGTTTCGTCAATCCGCGGGGGTGAGGTGGGGGCGCAGAAGATGCCGCCGCGGAGCATCACGAGGAACAACATCGGCTCGCCGTCTCGCGAGGCGGAGGAGTGCTTGGGTGTGGTGCTTTCCCTGACGATCTTCTTGTCGTAGGAGCTCCGCGAGACCGGATCGGCCAAGGCCGCGAACGCGGACGGGAAGAAGGTCTGCTTGAACTGCTTGTTTCCTCGCCGGAAGGGTTGTTCACCCCGGATCGAAGAGCCCGAGCGGCGGGACGTCGGCGCCAGCCTGGCAGAAGAGATCGGATGAGAGGTGGACGGGAAGGCGGTGCCGTCGCCGACGTCGATGACAATCCTCGCCGCGGTCCTGACGCCGTCCCCCGGCATGGACGTCAGGACCTTGGAGAAGGTGGTCCTCCAGCAGTTCCTCGACCCCGACCCGAGGAGTACGTGCTGGTCGAGCGCTGCCTGAAGCGAGTTGGCGAGGCTGGGAACGATCAGCGCGGCGGTGTCCGTGCCGGGGACGACGACGGTCGGTTTGTCGAGCACGGTGAAGATGCAGCCGATCAGATGCCCGACCATCTGCAGGGCGCTGGGCCGTATCAGTGATCAGCCGACGGCGTCCGGCCTCGGAATCTGGGCCCAGGAGCCGAACCGGCCGAGCCGTTCGAGCACGGCCTGGTGCTGGATGCGTGGGCCGACCACTCGCTCCAGGCGCGGATGGATCTGCGTGAGGAGACTGCGGAGCCGGTTGGAGACCGTGGTGACCTTGCCGGCCAGGTCGTCGTCGAAGCCGGTGAACATCTCCAGCTCGGCGACGGTCTCGTCCTCCAGCTCGATCGAACGGAGGGCGTGCGGCATGGACCGGGCGGCGTCCGCGATGACGAACGCGTCGTGGGCATCGGTTTTGGCCTCGCCGGGAGAGACCAGCGATCCGCCGCATCGTCAGACCTGGCAGATGGGCCACCGCGCAGCCCATGCCCCGCGCGACCGCGATCGATAGGGAGCCGGTCGACGACCACGACCACGGTGCCGTGCTTGGCCGTCACCTTGCCGAAGACCTCGCGGAGTTCGGATTCGTTGTTGGGCAGCCGCTTGTCGAAGTCCTTCCTGGTCGGGATGACGTCGGTGACATGGTGTTCGCCCTCGCCGACGGCCAGGCCGAGGAAGGCGCCGATGCCGCTGGTATCGATCACGTGCTCCGGGCGTACTCGCCCGCCCTTCCCGACACCGGTGCCCCGGAGCCGCCCGCGACGTTCGAACCGGGAAAACCGGATGGGGCCGGAGCAGCATCTGCTGCTCCGGCCCCATCCGGCCGATCCACCGACTCAGCGGCGCTTCTTGCCCTTCTTGCCGGCCTTGCCCTTCGGGCCGGACTTGTTGACCGGCGGCCTGGTCTCCGGCGTATAGTCGACGGCCGCGCCGCTGCCGTGTGTCTTCGCCTTGAAGACGAAGAACACCACCACGAGCGCGACGAAGGCCCCTACCGCAGCGCAGACCATGCAGCCCACGGGCCCCATGCCCACCCAGAAGGCCAAAGCTCCGGCACCGACGGCGGTACCGAGCACCCCGGTCGAGGCCGTGAGGGAGGCCGCGCTCACGCCCAGGTGCGAGTCGCGGTGCGTCGAGGTCCCGACGACCACCCGCTTGGGGCCCACCTCGATGCTCAGGGTCTCCATCACCGGGTCCGCCCGCGGGGTGGGCTCCTCGTTCGACAGATCGACGTGCTTCCGCTTACCCATTTCTTGCCTTTCGTTTCTCTCTCCCTGGCCGTCCGCCCGGATTTGGGTGAACGGAGCCCTGCTATCCCACCTTCATTTTACCAGGGGTACTCGCGATGACCGCGCGAAGTATGTGCATCAACTGCGTGTGCCGCATGCTTAGTTCGCCGAAATGCATACGCAACGCATCTAGGTGCAGAATGCAAACAGTCAGGTGCATGACAAGTTGGGCTTGAGGGTCCTGCTGAATGAGCTGCTCCGCTTGTTGCTGAGGTGAGTTGTAGCTGCAAGTGCAGTACCTTTCCCTTCGTGTCCGACTTCGCTTGATGGAGGCGGCGGCGCACTGCGGGGACGTTTTGGGCGGGTCGGCGCAGGGCATCAAGAGAGGGGCTTCCTTGTGGCAGGTTTTACTTGACTCGACCGCACGTTAAGCGCATCATGTATGTATGAAGCCCTACCGGGGATGTCTGCAAGCATGCTCCCGGCAGGGAAAACCAAGGAGGGAAGAACATGTCCAGGACTGCTGGCACCACTGTCGATGGAGGGCGTCCAGCTGCACCGGGACGAGGCGTTAGCCCCCTGGAGCGCGTCACGGTCAACCTGACAAGCCGAGCGTCCAAGGCGCTTGAAACGGCGGTGGGGATCACCGGGGACAGCAAGACCGACAGCATTAACCGAGCACTCAGCGTGTACGCCTACGTTGAGCAAGTGCTGGAGCAGGGTGGATCGATTACGGTCCAAGAGGGTCCCGACGCCGTCCCGCAGAAGCTGGTCATCTTCTAACTTCCGGCCAGCCCTCTCCCGCCGGCTGCCCATCCCGTGTGTGCGTTTCTCTCTGCCCTCGCTATCCCAAGTCACGGCAGGTCTTGCGCGTACGGCGGTATCCCCGAGGATGCATCGGTTTTCCTTGTCGGGGGAGAGGCGGTCGGCGCCCCAAGGAAGACAAGTGCGAGACGGCGTGCAGGGCCCGAGTCGCACGCCGTCTCGTGCTTGATACGGGACTGGCGGCCAACTGAACGGAGCGCAGGCGTTTTAGCCCTGCCTGGGGAACTGGCCTGACAACCTCGACTTCCGTCTCCCGCCGGACAATGTAGTCAGCTGGCATACCAGGACGAAACAGGCGCCAATCGTCGGGCGGAAGTTCCTCGCAGGTGTTGCCTGGTCGTGCAGTCATCCGAAAGGCAGCAGGAAAGTCGAACTGGGCAGCCCAAAGATCACAGCCGCCTTCGCGGCGGGACCACTCGGCCGTCGACGCAGACCTAGCCTGTTGGTGCCTTCCCGGGCTGAGGCAGATGACGCATTCCAGGCCTGGCGGCGCACTTTCCCTGCCACGGGACAGACCTGAACCGGTTGCTTCCCGAAGGCTCGCGTCGCGGCTAACGCGGGTGACGCATTTTTTCCTCCGCCCTTCTGCTGAGCGACGGAACTGGCGTCCGCCACTGTCACAGGGCTGGTCTTCACTGCCAGCTCTGTTTTGGTTCTGCCTCGCAGCGAGGAGGCTTCTGGGGGTCGTACAGCCCGAACCGGCCACCTCCGGCACTTCCTGCCGCCTGCGCCCCCATCTACCTGCTGCGTCCACCCCTTTCCCGCTGGCGATGTGCTGGACAGTGCGCTCATGGAATCCCAGATGGGCCTCTGTGGGATGGAGTTGATCAGGCCGCGCATGCCCTGGCGCAACCTCGCCGATGTCGGACTGGCTACCGCGGAAGGGGACGGATGACGGCGCGTACGCCTCGGACTTGTTGATTTAGACCGTGAGTGGCTGGTGGTGTGCGGTTGCTGCCTTGTGGCTTCAGTGCTCGACGTCTTCAGGCTTCTTCTCGGTCTGGGGCGCAGCCGTCGGCTCCGGCGTGCCGGGAGAGGTGTAGTAGACCGAGGCGCCCTGCTTGGCGCGCTGGGCCTGGCTCTTGGCCACGAGCCCTTCGAGAGTGACGCGCACGACCTTGGTCTTGATGCCACGCTCGGGGTGAGCCTGGCTGAGTGCGGTGGAGATTTCGGCGGCGGAGCGTGGCTCGTCCTGGTCGGCGAGGTGGCGGCGGATGAGTTCCACCAGGGTGGGCCGGTTCGCCGTCGTGCCGGACTTGGGTGTGGCTGGTTTCTTGGCCGTCGTTTCCCGCACGGCTGTGGTCTTTCGTGCCCTTCGCTTGCCGGGGGGTGCGGCCTCGGTCTTCTGCTGGGGAGAGGGCACTGCGGCGCTCTCGACTGCAGCCGACGGCTTATGCGGTTCGTGCGTGACACCGAGTGCCTGCTGCATGGTCACCAGCACACTGTGGTCCTGCTGCAGGGCAGTCAGCTGCTTCTGCAGTGCGGCGACTTCCGCGCCGATGCGTTCCTGCTCCTTGAGGTTGCTTTCGAGGTCGCCGGCTACCTGGGCGATGTACTGGGATGTCAGTCCCGTGGTGCCAGTCGTGCTCTCGGACATGGGCTGGCCTTTCCTCGGTGTGCGGCGGTGATCGATGCGAGCGGCCTTGAACCGGGGCAGAACTCCTCTGCGCTGTACTGGCGGCACGGACGCTGTAACTGCTGCAAATTGCCTTGGCGTAGAGATACTACGGACAGGCGGAACCAGTTGTTCCCCTCAAGCGGCGTCCCCTGTCCTGCGCGGACGCCCGGGCCATGCTGTCCGGTGCCTTTGCGGCGTTGCCGCAGAGCGGGTTCGTACGCGAGGGCGGGGGTAGTTGCCAGACTGCCTCGTCGGTCTCCCGGTTGTGGTGCCAGGTTGTCAGGGTGCCTGTTGTCACCAGCCGGTCGAGGAGTTCTCCGGTCTGCTGCGGGGAGTGCCCGCACAGGCGGGCGAGGATGTCCATTTCGGTGCTGTGCTCGGTGTCGAGTGAGGTGTGTGCGGCCAGGGCCAGAGCGGTCAGACGCAAGGCGGGCGATGCTGCCGGCAGGGTCAAAGGCACGGGGTGCAGCGCCCAGTGGGCGGCGTGTCGGCGGGCGCGGCGGCCGGGCGCCTGGTCCAGGACCGTGGCATCGAGCAGCCGCAGCTGCAGGGGTGCCGACCTGGTGCCCGGCGGCTCGAGCCAGCCGGCGTGGGCCAGTTCCTGCCATAGCTCCTGGTGCCCGCGCAGACGCATGCCGTGCAACAGCCCCGCCGGCAGCCGGACATGACCACGGGCATCGGCGCGCAGGGCGCACTGCAGGGCGAGTAGCCGGGCGGCGGGGGAGGTGAACCGGGGCAGTGCTGTGGCGAGGTAGGTGAGCATTTCGCGTACGCGCTGCTGTTCTGCCGGGCCGAACGCAGGCGTATTGCGCGCACGGGGCGACGTGGTGGGGGGTGCCGGGGTGCGGCCGGTGCCGAGCAGGGTGGGCGGTACGACGGCGGTGTGGCTCATCGCCGCCGCGCAGGCGGCGCAGGCGTCGGCCAGCCGCCACGCGCGGCCGCTGCGGTCGCAGGTCAGGGCGAGCAGGACGGGCCCAGCGCAGCCGCGGTGGCGGGGGTGCCAGTGGCAGCCCCTCGTCCGGCACTGGCAGGTGCGCAGATGTCCGGGCAGCGCGTCGGCGCGGGCGTGGCGCGCCAGATGGGTGAGAGCGGCCGAGCGGGCGGAGGCGGCCGGCAGGGCAGGACCGGGTGTGCAGCGCGGACAGGCCAGAGCCGGTCCGCCCGTCTGCGGGCGCAGGTGCACTGTCCAGATGCGCTGCACCGTGGCGTGTGTGCTGGCAAGCCGCATCAGCTCGTCGTCCCCTTCCCTTCCGGTCCGCGCCGGCCTCGTGCGGTGGTCTCCCGGTACGGACGCGGGAGCCGCCCGCACCGTAGTGCAGATCTCTGCACTCGCGCAGTGCGGGAGTCCGGCGCGCCCACCTGTACTGATAGTGCAGAAATCCGCACTGACAGGGCAGGTGTCTGCACCGTCGGATGGTGGGGTGACGATCTTGCCGCCCGACCCGGACCGCGACGCCCTGCGTGTGACGCTGGCGCGGCTGAGGAACGCGCGCGGGTGGACCTTCGACGAACTCGCCGACCGCAGTGGCCTGGCCCGGCGCACGCTGATCGACCTCGAACACGGCCGGGCCGCCGGCACCGTCACCACCTGGCACGCCCTCGCGCACGCCTTCGATGTTCCCATCGAGCAGCTGCTCGGCCCGCTCTGCGACGACCACACCCCGCCCGGCCTCAAGGCCACCTGACTCCGCTCGCGTCAGGCCTGGCCCGCGGCGTAAATCACCCGAACCGGCGAATATGCATAGAACGCACACTCGCTGGACCGCGTCGCTGTTCGACAGTGCTGGGCCGCCCGGGGGACTGCCCGCCCGCCGGCCCCGCCCTTGAGGTGTGCCGTCTGGCACGGTCCTCGCCATGCGCCCCAACTCCACCCCTGGCTGCCACGGGGACGGCAGCCCCCGCACCGCCCCGGCGTGCCGTCCGCTGCGGGTGGCCGCCACCAGCCCCAGCCGCTTGCTGCGTGCCGGTCAGAGCGGCCGCTGTCCCCGGTGCGGCAACCGCATCGACTTCTACCCGCGTGCCGACGGGAGGCCCATCGCCCTGCATCCCGCCGAACTGGCCACCGCCCACGTCCCCGCCTCCTGCCGCTGGCACCTGAGCTCCGGCATCGCCCACCCGCACAGCGACGGCAGCGCATGGTGCCGCATCCCGCACGCCGTGCTCTGCCCGCAGCGCACTCCCACCTGCCGGATCGGCCCGCCCCTCACGTCGGTGCGCCGCCAACTCGCTGTACGGACCCGCCGCCTGATCGACACCGGGGTCTTCACCACTCCCGCGGCTGCCCCCACCAGCGCAGCGCCCGGCGGCCCCGACCGCCCCGTCGTGCGGATGCTGCTGGGCCACTACCTCGCCGACGGTCCCGTGGAGGCCATCCGCTGCGTAGCCCAGACGAGCCACCGACACCGCTGCCCACGCCCCGTCCTGGCCCCGGACGCCCCGCCCGGATCCTGGAGGCTGCTGCCTGTCGGCCGCCGACGCGGCCAACTCGCCCTGCCCGAGCAGACGACGGCCGTCTACGACCTCAGCCAGCTGCCCCATGCCGAACAACGGCGCTGGCGCATCCAGCGCTGCCCCGCACACGCCACCGTCCACGGCGCCGCCGACCTGGCCCTGGCTGGATGGCAGGTCTTCGATCCCCTCCTGCACGCCAAGCACCTGCACACCGCTCTGCCCTACCCACCGGCACACGGCGGAGAGAGGTGACGATGCCGCACCACGCCCTGGAAATCCTCCTGACCCGCCCCCTGACCCCGGCTGAACTCCGCGCCGCCGCCCGCGTGCTGCCGCTCGCGGCCAACCACGACACCACCCGCCTCATGGCCCTCGTACACGCCAAAACCCCCGACCGCGCCGCACACCGGCTGCGCCAGTACCTCGCCACCCGGCTCCCCGTGGACGTGATCACCACCCACTACCCGGACGCCGACGGGCAGGTCCTGCTCAACCTCGCCTTCCCGCCCGCCGTCCACGCCACGATCCGCCAGACCGCCCGCGAAACGGGGCAGAGCCCGGAACGCTTCGTGAAACTGGCCCTGCACCGCGCACTGGCCCAGCACGCCAGCGACGAGTCCGACCGGCTCGACCGGGCCGTGCAGCAACTGCTCGCCGGCACCACGGCCGCACGCCTCTTGGCCGCCGTCGGCCACGCCCTGACCCGCACCCCCGGAGCAGCCCCCGCATGAACCCGACCGACGAACAGACGGCCGCGGCCGACGCCTTCCACGCCGGCCACCACCTGGCCCTGCAGGCCGGTGCGGGTACCGGCAAGACCACCACCCTCGCCCTCCTTGCCCACGCCACTCAGCGTCGAGGCCGCTACCTCGCCTACAACCGGGCCATCGCTCAGGACGCCACCGCACGCTTTCCCCGCAACGTCCTGTGCAAGACCGCTCACGCGCTGGCCTACGCGGCCGTCGGCCACCGCTACACCCGCCGCCTGAACGCTCCCCGCCGCCCGGCCTGGCAGACCGGGCAGGTCCTCGGCATCACCAAGCCGATCCGCATCGGCGAACGCGACCTCTCACAAAAGACCCTCTCCAACGCCGTCCTGCGCACCGTCACCCGCTTCTGCCACACCGCGGACGAAGCCATCACCACCCATCACGTGCCCCGCCTGCGCGGCCTGGAAGACACCGGCCTCCACGCCCAACTCGCCGCCCACGTCGTGCCCTTCGCCCGCAAAGCCTGGACAGACCTGCAACGTCCCGACGACGGAGCTGTCCGCTTCGACCACGACCACTACCTGAAAATGTGGGCCCTCACCCAGCCGCGCATCGCCACCGACTTCCTGCTCCTGGACGAGGCCCAGGACACCAACCCCGTCATCGAACAGATCTTCCTCGCCCAGCGCGACCACGCCCAGCTGGTCATGGTCGGCGACTCCGCCCAGGCCATCTACCAGTGGCGCGGCGCCAAAGACGTCATGACCGGCTTCGACGGCACCCAGCTGACCCTGTCGCAGTCCTTCCGCTTCGGCCCCGACCTCGCCACGGAAGCCAACCGCTGGCTGCACCTCGCCGACGCCCCCATCCGCCTCACCGGTACCCCCGCCATGCCCACCGAACTCGGCCCCGTCACCCAGCCGGACGCCGTCCTGTGCCGCACCAACGTAGGCGCCATGGCCCAGGTCATGACCCTCATGGCCGCCGGACACCGCGTCGCCCTGGCCGGCGGAGGAGACAGCCTGCACGCCCTGGCCCTCGCCGCCCGCGACCTGAAAGAAGGCCGCCGCACCCACCACCCCGAACTCATCCTCTTCCCCTGCTGGGGAGACCTGCAGGACTACGCCGCCCACGACCCCGCCGGCCGCGACCTCCAGCCCCTGATCAATCTCGTCGACACCCACGGCGCCGACGCCATCCTCACCGCCGTCGCCCAGCTCGCCCCCGAACCGCACGCCCACGTCACCGTCTCCACCGCCCACAGAGCGAAAGGACGCGAATGGTCCCGCGTACTCATCGCAGACGACTTCGCCCGGCCCAAGGACAGCACCGTCGACGAGACAGGCGCCACGACACCACCCGACCCCATCGACGACGCCGAAGCCCGCCTGGCCTACGTAGCCGTCACCCGCACCCGCCGACGCCTCGACCTGGGAGGACTGTCCTGGATCCATGACCACCCCGACGGCACCCCACCCGGCTCGAACCAGCCTCCTCGTCGTCGAACTCGAGGTCAGGGGTGACCGGTGCTTTCAACCCGCACATGACACTGGGGGCCAGCGCCCGGCCGAGGGGCCGGCGCGGGGTCACATGCAACGCGGGCGCCGGTGGCCTCACGTAGGGCGTCGGCAGCGCCGACGTGGTCGTAGTGGAAGTGCGTCAGTAGCTCCCTGGCCCGGCCACTTGTTCGCGTGCTTCGAACTCAGGGCGACGGCCCTGCTACGCCGGTCACTGCTCGGTGACAGTGCGCTCGGTCGGCGAGGGTGCCTCTGTTGGCGGATGCATGCTTGCCTCTGCGAACCGTTCAGAGGGGGGAATCATGCTGACGAAAGTCCGGGGCACGATTGCGGCGGCGGTAGTGATGGGGGCGCTCCTGGTGCCCGTGGCCGTGGCGAGCGACGCGGCAGCCGCGTCCTGCGCGCGGCACACCACGGGCGTGTGCAAGGCGAACTTGCCGCATCCGCGCGGTGCTACCGCGAAGTGCAAGGACGGCTCCTACTCCTACAGTGCTCACGCCCGCGGGACGTGCTCGCACCACCGGGGCGTCAAGTACTGGTACCGGTAGAGGTCCAACGGCGCCGCTGCCCGGGCCTACTCCGGGCAGCTGCCGAGGGTGTCCTGCCCAGTGGTGCAACGGGTCACGGTGCGTGCACGCGCTGGTGCCGCCAGCCTTCTGCCGAAGATAGTGGATCTTGAGCTTGCCGCCGCAACTCCGGTCCGTTGGTGCCGCGTTGGCGGTCCAAAGAAGCAGGTCCCGCTTCCTGCGAGAAGATGCAGGTGCAAGGCCTGCCCGCAGCTTGGCAACGAACCCCGTCCCGCGGATGTGCGGGACGGGGTTCGTGCGTTGCCCGCGGATAGCGCCGGTGGTGCGGTCCCTGCGCGCCGTACCCCCGCGCGAGGTAGAGCGGCAGCCGGGTAGGGCCGCATCTGCTCAGTTTCCGCCTGCCCGTGAGGGGGCGTCATGCGTTCCACCCGCCGTGCCGCATTGTCCGTGCTGTTCGCCTGCCTGGTGCTCGCGGGCTGCTCGCCCACGTCGCTGCTCGGCAGCTCGGGGCGGGCGATCGCGGTGTGGGCCCGCAGAAGCACTACACCGTGCAGCAGCAGCCGGCTGCGGGCAGTTGCAAGTACCGGTGCCTCAAAGGAGAGCCGCTGGAGGACTCGGCGTGTACGCCGGGCGCGGTCTCGCCTGCAGTCACCCAGTCGAATGTGAAGTCGACGATCTGCCGCAAGGGCGGCTACACCTCCGGTGTGCGCCCCTCCACGTACGTCACGGGCAAGGGGAAGAAGCTGAACGCGGCCTCCTACGGTTTCACCGGCCGCATGGGGGATGCGGAGTACGACCACCTCATCAGCCTGCAGTTGGGCGGGGATCCGAACGACTACCGCAATCTGTGGGTGGAGCGGCCGATCCTGGCCACAAGAAGGGCTCGGGGGCCAACAACCTGAAGGATCCGGTGGAGACGAAGCTGCAAACCGCGGTCTGCACGGGGAAGGTCACGCTCGCCGCTGCGCAGCAGGCGATTGTCGCCGACTGGACCACCGTCCTCAGCCTGCTCGGCCTCGGCTGAGGCACCACGCCAGGCCCTCACCGGCTGGCTTCGGCACAGTTCACTCGGCTCCGCCAGCCTCGGCAGGACCGCCGATGCGATCGGTCAGCTCTCCCGGACTGGCTGGCTCCTGCTAGCTGTCAGTTCAGCCCGTGGGATCGAAGCGGGCGGCGAGCAGTGCGATGTCGTCGTCCCGGTCGATCGGGGAGAGTATGTCGAGGACCTCGTTGCACAGGGCTTCCAGGGGCGGCGGATGGTCCGGTCCGGTGAGCTGCGCGACCGCGGCCAGCTTCTCGCGCAGCTGCTCTATCCCGGTCCACACGTCCCGCAGCCGTGACTCGACCAGTCCGTCCGTGTACAGGAGCAGCGTGGCCCCGGCGGGCGCGTCCAGTTCTACGGCTTCGAAGTCGGCCTCGCCGATGCCGATCGGGGCGCCGGGCGGCACCTGCAGGACCTCGGCCCGGCCGTCCAGGTGCAGCAGTACTGGCGGTGGATGGCCCGCGTTGGCGATGGTGATGCGGTGTGAGACCGGGTCGTAGACCGCGTACAGGCAGGTTGCCATGTGGTCGGGTCCGAAGTCTTGCATCAGGACGCTCAGGTGCCGCAGGAGTTCAGCCGGCTGCTGATCGGTTCGACTCAGAGCGCGGATGGTGGTGCGGAGTTGGCCCATGATCGCGGCGGAGGTCAGGGAGTGGCCCATGACGTCGCCGACGACGAGGGCGACCCGGCTGCCGGGCAGCGGGATCGCGTCGTACCAGTCGCCGCCGATGCGTGCCGTTTCGGCGGCCGGGAGGTAGCGGGAGGCCAGCCGCACACCGGTCGGCTGGGGAAGCGTCTTGGGCAGCATGGCGCGCTGGAGCTCGTCGGCGATGTACGCCTCACGGCCGTAGAGCACCGCCTTGTCGATGCCCAGGGCGCTGTGCGTGGCGAGTTGGGCGGCGACCAGGAGGTCGTCGGCCTCGAACGCCATGCGCTCGGGGCGGCGGAGGAAGAGCGCGGCGCCGATCACCCGGCGTCGGCCGCGCAACGGTGCGAGGATCGCGCGCTGGCCCGCGGGGACGATCAACTCACCGCCCTCGCCGAGGAGTTCCGGCAGCGCGGCGCGCGCGGCCGAGGAATCGGCGAACATCGGACGTACGCCCCGCAGTACTTCGTTCAGCGCGCCGCCGGGCCTGACCTCGCACAACTCGGCGGTGACCGCCGAGAGTTCGGACGGCTGCTCGGGCTGGAGCGCGGGCATGAAGCCGTTCTCCGTGTCCCGCTCCTCCGGGATCCGGTCCGTCCGGCGCAGCCGCAGCACGACGGGGCCCGTGGGCCGCTCGTCGCCGACCGGCAGCGGGTCGCGCAGATAGACCAGGATCGCGTCCGAGAAGGTCGGCACGGTCGCCCGGCACAGCCCCATCACGATCTCGTCCAGGTCGATACCGCGGGCGATCCGCCGGGTCGCGGCACCCACGAAGCGCAGCCGGTCCCCGTCCCGCCGCATCGGCATGGGGCCGCCGGGGGGCGACTCCTGCCTCGCATGACGTTCCTCGGCAAGGCGGTCTTGAGGCTCTCCGGAACGGCCGGGAAGCCGCTGCCGGAGCACGGCAAGAGAGGCCTCGACGTCCAGGACCGGGGCCAGTGCCTCGGCAACGGCGGCTTCGGATGCCCGTGTCACCGACGTCAGAGCCGCTGCCTCTTCTTCATCGCCCAGCGGCGGGATGACATGGGGCTTGGGCGGATCTGCCGGAGGAACGTTGGGAGAGGTCGCACCAGGAGCACGCCTCGTTGCCCTGGGCGGCTCACCGCTCATCGCCCGTTCGGAGGCAGTGAGTTCAGCAGGCCTCTCAGCCACGGCGTCCTCCCTCCTCATCGTTCAACATGCCCAATTGCCGCAATTCGATCCGTAGCGGCTCCAGCGCCCGGCGGGCCTCGGCAAGATGAACCCGTACCGTCGACTGTGTAATTCCCATCTCCTCGGCAACCTCGGCAGTGCTCAGCCCCGCGATACAGCGCAAGGCCATTGCCTGGCGAGGCCGTTCCTTCAAGCGTGCCATCTCGTCGCACACCCTGCGGTAGACCTCCTTGAGCTGGACCTCAACGGCCAGATCGGGAGCAGTGACTGCACTGTCGTGTCGCCCCAGGTCGAAGGGAACCTCCTGGCTGCGACGCCGCAGCGCTTCACGGACCACCGTGGTCGACAGCCATCCGCCCCAGTGCTGCACAGGTGGCCCGTAGGGGTCATTCATCCGGCGCCAGCACTGCACGAAGGCCTCTTGCGCTGCGTCCTCGGCCGCATTGAGATGGCCCGCTGTGACCAGGAAGGCCTTGGCCACCAAAGCTCGGTACCACGTGCGGTAGAGGGTGTCGAAGGAGTCCCCACTCACCCCGGCCCGTCCCCCTCACACCCACGGGAGTGTAAAACCCAGGTGATCCCGTTCTCGTCGGTGACCTGAACGCTGCCGCCCCGTTGCGGCATTCTGCACAGCACAGCCGTCATTGTCTTGCGCCGACTCCGCTCGCGCAGCTGAAAGGCCAAAGCCCGTAACGCCGCGACCACCCCGGCGCCTCCCGCCATCGCCAACGCGGGGTATACGGCCGACCACGTGACCACCGATCCTCCTCCTCGGTCACCGAACCGAACCTGCTCGATGACTTACAGAGGCGCTGGCATCGAAAAGCGCTTGCGCGCAGTTTTCCTCACCGGCTACCAGTCACCGGCGATCTTCACGGAGGCCCGGTAACGCCGCAGCGGGGCATACACGGCAGTCCCCCTTCGCTCTCTGCGCCAGGTGCTGGGCGGCTTCCGGACCGGCACCTCCTTCGCCTCGGCGCCCTTGGTGCTCCGCGCCGGGGATCAAAGTGCTCTTTCAGAGAAGCCGTGGCTGCCGGCGTCGTGACCGCGTTCGCCGTCCGGGCCATGATCGCCGCGCGCTGCACGGACGTCACCGAGCCCCGCACCGCGCGCGGTCACTGTCCTGAGTACCGTCTGTACGCTGCTCGTTGGGCCCGCCCAGGCCCACGACCCGCATGGCACCGGCCGGCGGTCACTCCCGAGCACGAAGCCGATCGTAAACAGCCCACCGACCCGGCTGCTTACGACCTTCCGCCGGACAAGGGGTAGTGGCAGATTCGGCGCGAGCCGCTGCGCTACGACCGCGCCGTCATCGCTGGAACCGTGCTGCCGGCGCCGGTCACGGACCGCGCGTCTCGGGGGCCGTGACCGGTACGGCGTTGGCGCGCACCAGCAGGGCTCGGGTGATTAACAGATGCCGGGAAGTGATCGATGAGTACGGAGGCGCGAACCAGCCCTGCTCGTATCGGGAACCGTGCGGGAGGGATGCCGGGGGCGAGTGCATGGGGGAGCGGGGTTGCCCGGTTCTTGCCGTGCGTGACAAACATGCGTCGGGCACCGGGACCCTCGCCGGTATCTGCTTCGGCACTGACTGTACGGACGCAGGAATAGTCGTACATCACGAGTAATGACGGGAAAGCTGCTTCTGGTCGATCTTGGGACTTTTGTTGGCTTCAGGTGGGGCGGATGAGCATCCGACACGGCAGGCCCCGGGAAGAAGTTCAGGTGTCCTGCGTCACAGGCCGGAGGATTGTCGGTCCTGATCACCGGCGTCCGTTGTTCACGCACGTGCAGGGCATCCCCCGTAGGGGACCGTCTCGTTCATCGCTTCTGGAGAAGCGGAAGCCTCTGGCCCCCCGTTGCACCGGGGGGCTCAGCCAAGGTGCACTCACGCCAGAGAGACGCCTTGGGCGGGGCTGGCGCGCGGCCAGCCGATGACCCCCATGGTGTCGTGCCATGGGGAGTTTGTGAGGTCGGAATCCGTTCCTGACACGAGATGTTAGGTCTTCCTAATCAATCTGATCAACCATCGGTTACGGAGGGTGGGTTTTGACCTGCGTTTTTCCGGTTGTTCAGACGCTCGGCGTCCTGCTTGTTCACGCTGACGCCGTATGCATCTGACGTGCATACGGTCCAGAGCGGACTTATCCGATCGTTCGCTGATCAGAACTGTCCGCCCCTGACAGTGAGTAGACGGTAGATCAGATGTTGCACCGTCAACTAGCAGTCGTTGCAGGTCAGACGACATCGTTGTCGATCGGCGGCGGGGAACAAGTCGACACAGCGTCCCCTCAGCACTGAGGCAGAATGCACTCAGCGCTCTCGGGCGGCGGTTGCACCCGCCACCTGAATCACACGAGCGTCGCTCCGCCCGCGCGCATGTGACGGCCAGTCACGTCGAAGCGGTGCTCCGCCAAGTCACTCACGCCACATCCCGTCCCCGCCCGCACGGGCGGGGACCCTTATGAGTACCCCGCCCTCGGCCGCGGGGTACAGAGAGACAGGTCCTTGATGCGCAGCAAGCTGCGTATGTACATCGCCGCCGGCTCGGCCGGCACCACGGGCTCGGCAACGGGCCTCATCGCCGCGCACATGGGCATGGACCCGGTGCAGGCGGCCAGCCTGGGCTCCGTGGTCTCCGGCGCCACCGGCGACCTCCTTCGGCAGCTGCTGGGTGTGTCCGAGCACGATCTGCCGAACACGTCCACGGCGTCCGCCGTCACGGCCCGGACAGCCGCGAACACCAGTAGCACTGCCCTGGAGGTGTTCCGTCCCCTCCCGCGGCAGCGTCCGCCGCTCCCGGCGGCGACGGGTCCGATGGCGCGGCGCGTGGCCCACCACGGCCGCCACCGCCAGCTCCAGCGCACCGCGTGGCGGTTCTCGCAGCGTGCCGCCGTGCGGGAGGGGGACGGGCATGGCGCGGCCTGAGAAGGAGATCGATCCCAATGCGTCGCTGTCCCTGCGCTCGCTCGCGATCGAGCTGCGCAGGCTGCGCAAGCGGAGCCATCTCACCTACAGCCAGCTCGCGGCGCGCTCGCACTACTCCACCGCCGCCCTGTCCACGGCCGCCTCCGGCAAGGCGGTGCCGACCTGGGAGACCGTGCAGGCCTTCGTGCTCGGCTGCGGCTACGACGGCGACATGACCCGGTTCAAGCGCATGCACCGCGCCGCGCGCCGCGACGCTGGCCGCAGTACCAGCGAGGACACCGGCAGCAACCCGCTGCCGCGTCAGCCTGTCGGCGCCCGTGTGACGCGGGCGCTGCGACGGCCCGCAGCCGAACTGGTCCCCACGGATCCCCCTCCCGTCCTCATCCCCATCTCCACGCCGACGCCCGCCCCGGCTCAGCCGGACGGGCTGCTCGCACTGGTACAGCTGGCACTTGAGTACGAGCGTCAGGACGGACGGGTCACCAAGGTCATGGCGGCCGATCACGTGCACACCGCGCTCGCGCTGTGCACCACCGCCGAGGACGTGATCGAGCTGATGAACGAGCTCGTCCGGGAGAAAGGGCTGTCGCTCCCGGATCTGGTGGAGCGCAGCATGAGCATCTATCCGATTTCCGAGGCGACCTTCGCCCAGGTACTGGGCGGCAACCAGCTGCCCACCACGGAGTGGCTCTACATCTTCCTGGCCGCGTGCGGACTGGAAGAGGACCGCACGGTGATCTGGCACTTCACCGTGACCCGCATAAAGATCGCCAACATGCGCCACCAGTGGCACGAGGACGTCATCCCCGGGGAGATCCCGCAGCACCGCGGACCGTTTACGGCGGCCAGGCACAGCCTCAAGCGCCACCTCATGGGAGCCGCCGCACTGATCATGGGGATCGGCTCCTCCACGATGTACATCGCGGGGGCCATCAGGCACTGATCCGACATGGCTACGGCCCCGGAGGGTGGGATACCCCCTGCGGCCCCGGCAGTCCGCCGTGCCCGGCTCCGGTAAGCCGGTCCGCCGGGATGGTGGAGACGGTGAGGTCCGCAGGCCGGGCGCAGACCGCAGCCGATGTCCCTGATCCCGCGCAGTTGCGTTCCTTGTTCGGCCAGGGTCGGCACCCGGACGCCGACCGGCTCGTGGCCGTGCGGCTGGCGACGGTGAAGGTAACCGGGGCCGACCTCGTCTTCCGCCCGCAGCCGACCCTGCAACTGCTGTGGGCGCTGAGGGATGAGGAGACGCGGAAGGTGATCGAGGCCGTGCACGAGCAGGCGATCGCCGTGGTGCTGGCCGGGAGCGGTGTGGTTAATGGGATGGATGGCTTGCTGGACAGCGCGGCATGCTGTCCAGCAAGTGCCACGTAGCCGGGTCTGGTTGCGAAGGGGGAACGATGGGAAGCGGCGCGCAAGAGAGCCCCGACGGGCGGTACCGGAAGTGCCTTGAGGCTTATGTCGTGCGTGCGCGCCGGGTGGAAGAGCACTCGCTCGCGGTGGACTGGGACGCGCTCGTGGCCCTGACCGACATACAGATGAAGGTTGTCCAGCTCGACGATGGCGAGACACGGATCCGGCAGGAGTTCCCGGCCGAGGAAGTCGTGGAGTCCGCCGCTGCGCGACTCAGGCCGATCCTGCTGAATGGCGACGCGTGCTTCTATCAGAAGGCGCTGAAGGCGGTGGGTTACTTCTGCCGGGAGTTGCCGCAGGACACGGAGTGGGTGCGGGCCGCACGTGCCGAGTGGCGGTCACGGGTGGAGCCGGCCACGGCTGCGGAAGCCGGGTACTGGGTCGTGATCAACAACACGGCCACTGGCGAGAATCACGACCTCGACCGCCACAAGCTGGCCATGGCGTGGATCTACGGGGACGTGGTGCATCACGACACCGAACGACGGGCCGAAGGCGACGCGTTCGGATTGTTCGAGCGGTTCCGTGGCGCCGTGCCACTCGTCGCCTGGGCCATGGTTGGAACGATCGAGCTTCTGAACTGCATCCGTGCACTGCACCAGGACGGCGTCCTGCGACTGCGGCAGGAGGTTTTCGAAGAGAGGGTCGCGTTGAAGTCGACGACGCTGGATTACCGTGGCGAGGTGTTCTTTGCTCCTGTCGGAACGAAACCTCCGGCGAACGCGGGTACTTTGCCGCCCAAGGAGGAGTGGATCCGGTTGGGGAAGGAGGCTGATCTCTCGTGCTTCCAGAACGGGTTCGGGGGACAACTGATGCACGCTGTCCGTTCATCTCACATGCCCGAACTGCCCTCACCTGAAGAGATCGAAGCCGCCCGTACGCCTGCCGGTGGCTGGAAGCGCGACCAGCTTGATGCCTGGGGTGTGCCGTGGCCGCCGCCCAAAGGGTGGAGGGACGAGCTGATCGAGCGCTGGCGTGACGCACAGCAACAGGAAGGACCGCCGCCGCCCCAACCCGCCGTGGGTCCGGTCCAGAACACGCTGGGCTTCGGCTGAGTGGCGAGCTCGTTCCAGCCGGGGAGCGTCTCGCTCGGCATCAAGCACGAGTGAAAGCACCGAACGCAGGGAACTGTTCCTGGGCGTCCGGGCGTAGTGCCGTACATGGACCCGATCAACGAGACGCACGTCAACGAACCGGGGCTGGACGCTGCGGCCGCCGATGACGCGACCGCACTCGCCTTCCAGCAGTTGATCGCCGACCGTTGGGCGACTGTGACTGCGGACGACGCGGGACGTGGGTGAGCCCGGCGTGCGGCTGCGCTGCTATTTGGACCTGAATCAGCCGGCCCGGCCGCGGGGTGACGGCCCGAGGGCCTGACGCTGTCAGGTACGTCCGCGTAGCCTGGTGAGGCACCGAGACCGGAGGTCGCCATGTCTGCCGAACCCCGCGGCCCCGTTCCGGGGCCGATCGACCGGCCGCGCACGGTCGGCGCGATCCGCCGTGCGCTTCCGCCGGAGCTGCGTGACCGCTTCCAGACGGTCCTGGACGACGCGGTCCCCGAAGACCTGTTCGCGCTGGTGGCCCAGTGGGCGGCTGTGGCGCAGACCGCGAGCGACGGGGACGCGGGCGCGGCAGCCGACGCCGTCCGCTCCGGGACCGCGGCCACCCATGAGATCGGCGATGTGTTCCCCGCACTGGCGGGGATGCTGTGACGGGACGCTATCGGGTGGTCTTCACGGACAGCGCCCGGTAGTCCCTGCGTGAGCTGGACGGCGCGGAGCGGCTGGCCTCCATCGCCCCGGTGCGCTGTCGTGTGAGGCTCTGAGAGCGCTGCTCGCCGGCACGCTGTTGGAGGACCTGGAGACGTTGGCGGCTGATCCGTCGGTGGGCCGACCCTGGCGCGTACGGCCGAGGCGGAGGACGACCGTACGGGCCTGCTCGGCGCGCTGGCGGTCACGTACGTGGTGAGTCCCGCCACTCAGCCGTCCGTGATCACAGGGACCACCATCCGGCCGCACAACCCTCGGATGCGCACTCATCTGCTGGCGACGCTTGAACTCAATGCCAGTAGGTTCTTGACCGAGGCGTCGTCACCACCTCGTTCGGCCACGTCTGCCGGACCCGAACGAGATGCTCACGCAGCTCGTCCATCCAGCCGTTGCCCGGGTCCAGGACGACGCGGACGGAAACCCCGGACTCGCCACTGTCGTCGACCGTGACGATGGGACGCGGCACCGAGAATTGTCTGTCGACGTCAATCCGGATCTCGGTCTCGCCCCTGGCCGTCCAGCGGATGCCCTGCCTGTCGGAGAGCTCGGCCAGTGCCGATGACCAGTCATCCAAGGCTTCGGGTGGCAGGCACAGAGCAAGGCGCCCGCTGGCGAAGGCGCTCGTGATGACGAGCTCGGCATCGAGGTAGTCGTTGTACGGCGTGTCCCCGGGCCTCTTCCGTCCCAGCACGCGCACCCGAACGCTGCTGTCCGGATCGACCAAGCGGATCAGGTCCACCCCGTCGTCCTCATCCACGCGCCCTCCCGATACCCACAACGTTCCCGTTCATCTTGCACGAGCCGCGAACTGGCCCCAGTCGGTATTCCGTTGGGAGTTCTAAACGACGGCCGCTGCGACGACCAGCTCGGGGCCGGTCGCACATGCCTACAGAAGAGCGGGACCGCCTCCACATCACAGAGACAGGACACCTGACTAGCGGCACGATCCAATAGTCAATGTTCGCTGTACGTACGCACTTAGTACGCGATCCGTACGGTTAAAGCTATGCTTGGGTGACAGGAGGTGTTCCATGTCCGAGTTGTTCGACCGGATCGACGCGCTGGTCGCGTCCCGGTCCCCGCTGCCGCCGCCGGCGGAGCGCAAGCGGCTGCGTACCGCGCACGGCCTGACCCTGGACGAGGTGGCCGGAGCGCTGGAGGTGCGGCGGGCGACCGTCAGCGGCTGGGAGTCCAGCACGAAGGCGACCGAGCCGCGGGGCAAGGAGCGCGAGGCGTACGCCCGTCTGCTCGCGCAGCTCGCGGAGCTCTACCCCGCTGATGCCAACGCCGTGGCGCCCGTGCAGGACACTGCGGTTCCCGCGACGTTCGCGAGTGCTCCCGCCTCGGCTCCGGAACCACGGACTCTGTCCACAGGCCCGGCGCCTGAGTCTGCGGTCATGACGGCCGAAGAGAACACCCAGCCCGGTCCCGCCTCCGACTCCGCTGCTCTGGCTGCTGTGTCGCGTCCGGCGCCCGCCGTCAGGCCGTCGTCGACGTCCCGGCGTCCGGCCTCGAGGAAGGCGGCCCCGGCGAACACCCCGGCCGGCGCCGACCCGCGCTTCGTCAACGGTCCGCTCGCGGTCGTCGACGTCGACGACGACGGGCAGGTGTCCGCGTACTGCGTCGGCGGCCTGGTCCTGGACGTGCCCGCCAAGTCCCTGCCCTCCCTGGTCGACTGGACGCTGAAGGAGGCGAAGCTCGGTCAGCCGAAGCTGTCCGGGCCGGGCAAGGACGCCGACCCGCTGATCGTGCTCACCGAGTCCGCGCTGGAGCGCTACGGCCTCCCCGTCGCTTTCACCGAGGAGGAGAAGGTCGCCGGGCGTATCCCGGAAGGCCACAAGGTCATCAAGCAGCTGGCCCGCGCGGAGTGGAAGTTGACCAAGCGCGGCTTCGGGCCGTGGGCGCGGATCTACCGCCCCGCCACGGGGTCGGAGCGCAACTGCGTGCAGCTGTGCATCCCGTCGTGGAACGCGCTCGATCCCCGCAGCTGGGGCCACGCCGCGCAGCTCGCGCCGGCGGACCTCGCCCGGGTCCTGGGGGTGTACGCGGCGCGGGTGATGACGCCGCGCGGCTCCACCGCCGTCACCGGCCTGGAGCTGCTGACCGCTATCCATCCGCCGACCCGCGCCTCCGAGCCCGATGAGACGGGTAAGCGGCACTCCGAGCACAACCCCGGCTCACTGGGCAAGGACCCGGTGGACTGCGCGCCGTGCGAGGCCCCGGACGGACACCCACTGCTGAAGGACCTGCCGCGCTTCCACCAGCGCGGCCCGGCGGAGAAGCTGTTCGAGGAGGCGTACGACTGGGCTCGCCCGCTCACCGACACCGAATGCACCCGGCGGTACCTGGTGGGCATCGACGTGAACATGGCGTTCGCCGCCGGAGCCAACGGGCTGACCGTCGGCCTCGGTGCGCCGACGTACGTCAAGGCGCCGGTGTTCGATGCGAAGCTGCCCGGCGCGTGGCTGGTCGACCTGTCCCACGTCGACCTGTCGAGGGTGAAGGTCGCCAAGGACACGTGGGTGGACCTGGACGGCCCTCTGCTGCCGAGCCCGTTCACGCCGTCGGGTGACCGGCCGGAGGGGCCGGCCTGGTATGCGACGCCGACCGTGGCGTACGCGGTGGAGCTCGGCTACGACGTCACGCCCCTCGAGGCATACGTGCGCTACGACAACGGCCGGTACCTGGACGGCTGGTACAACCGGCTGCGCGACGCCTTCCTCGCCACGATGGCCGACCTCGGCGTCGACGCGGACATGGCGCCGGCGGACTTCCTGACGGCGATGGACGGCTGGCGTAGCCGTGAGCCGGACCTGGCGATCGTCGTGGACGCCGTCAAGGCGACGGTCAAGGGCGGCCTGGGCAAGCTGCGCGAACGCCCGCGCGGGGAGGGATGGAAGCCGGGTGAGCCGTGGCGGGCGCTGTCCCGCCCGACGTGGCGGCCGGAAATCCGTGCGGCGGTCATCTCCCGCACCCGGATCAACCTGCACCGCAAGATCGTCAAACACGCGGCGTTCACCGGGCAGTACCCGGTAGCGATCCTCTCCGACTGCGTCGTGTACGCGGTCGACGGCGAGTCGCCGCTGGACTTCCTGCCCTACCGCGACGGCAAGCCGCTGCCGGGCGGCTTCAAGCTCGGCATCAACCCGGGCCTGGTGAAGCGGGAAGGCACCCAGGAAGTGCTGTGGGGCGAAGGCGTGCGGGAACAGTTCAACGCCCCGGAGCTCAACTTGGCCCGGTACATCAAGGACGGCACCGTCACCGACGTCGACAACGGCGAGTAGAGGGTAGGCAGGCATGAGCGTGTTCGGGGACGGCCTGGACGCCGCGGTGCAGAAGGCGTTCACCCGCCCGGCGCCCAAGAGCGCGGGCGCGCAAATGCGGTACCTCGTCAAGCAGTTGGGGGGCACCAGGGCGGTCGCCCAGATGCTGCGGTTGTCCCAGCGCACCGTGGAGCGGTACGTGAAGGACCAGATCAAGAAGCCCCGCCCAGACCTCGCCGCCCGCCTGGAGCGGGAGGTGAAGGCCCGGTGGCAGCCTCAGATCCGGGCCAAGGCCCGGGCGAAGGCGGCGAGCACCGGCGGCATCGTCATCGACACCCGCGCCCGCCTCGGCTACACCGCGCCGATCGGGTCGACGGACCAGGACCGCATCCGGCACCTGACCGTCGCCCTGCCCCCGCAGTACGCCGCCCGCCTCTTCGACGCCCAGGAAGCCGGTGCCACCGACCAGGAACTGAAGGAGATCGCGGCCGAAGCGCTCAAGGAGGTGTACTTCCAGGACAACGGCCGCCGCGCCGGCTCCCTGGAGGAAGTCCGGTTCACCGACGTCGAACACCTCGAGTTCGACCTGTAGCAGCCGACCCCGAACAGCCCGCGAGTCCGGACCACCGGAAGGGGACTGGGGGCGACGGGCTCACCACCGTCTTCGCACTCAGTAAAAGCACAAACACGTTACGGAATCAGAAGGGGGTAATACGTATACCGGCGAGGTGGAACGCTTGCGCTTACACCGCCGATCGGGGGGCATTCATGGCAATTCCACCTCCACCTTCAGTTCCACCTGCACCGCCTCATGGCGAGCCACATGTCAAGAAGTCGCCCGAACACTGGACGGCCGTTGCCGCCGTCATCACCGCCGTGACCGGTGTCGTCACCTTCCTCGTAGGCTTCATCGGTCTGCCGGCAGCTGGAGTCAACTCGCCTGCCTCCAGCGTCGAGACGGCAACAGCCACGATCACCGCCACGACAACGGCCACAGTCACGGCAACAGCGTCTGCACCTTCAGATGCCTCCGACGCGCCAGCTTCCGGCTCTCCTGCCGTGCGCTGGTCCGGTTCACTGCTCGTCTCAGGTGACTTCGACCTGGACGCGATTCCACCCCGTGCTGTCCTCCCGACTGACGGCGACATCGCGTTGTACCAAATCAGTGCCGGACAAGAGGCCGAATTGACGAGCGTTAGGGCGAGCTTGGCGGTAGTCCCTGCAGGGGAGAACCCGGATTCCGCAAAATGCGCCCTGCTCTCACAGACCCAGGGACAGCGCAACGCAACCCTTCCGCTCACTGCGGGAGGCAAGCTCTGTCTGATCACCAACGAAGGACGTAGCGCGCTCGTCACCGTGACTACCGTGCACCCGCAAGCCCGGAACGCGAGCCTTGACGTCATCATCTGGCAGAAGACCGACTGACACCGAAGCCTCCTGGCCGGCGGAGCCGAGTGCCTGCCCTGAGTGCCAGCCGGTGCGGCGGTGGGTAGCTCTCAGAGATGGCGAAGAAGACGAAGAAGAGGCCGGGGTCGTCCAGTGGGCTGACTCGGCTGACGAAGCAGAAGGTGATCGACGGCTTATCCGGGCCGGACGGCGTGCGGATCCGGTACGCGGTGCCGGAGGAGGCCGGCGCAGTGACCGAGCTGGCGAAGATGGCCGACGACGACATGGAGACCGGCCATCTCGAAGCGCTCGCCGCAGGGCAGTGCGGCACGTGGCTGCTGGACTCGCTCGCCGGCATCGACCCGGCCGAACCGCTCGTACGGGCGCTGTCGGCGGGAGATCTCCAGCCGGCGGCTGCCGCCCTGTCCCTGCCCCTGGTCGCCCGGGACCGCGACGGACAGGTCGTCGGGGCGCTGCTGGCCGTCCCGTCGGGGAGGATCACCTCCGGCATCGCCCAACTGCCGGGCTCCCGGCAGCAGGCGCTGCTGTCGATGCTGAAGTACGCGAAGATCAAAGCAGTCGCGGTGCGCGAGGATGCCCGGGGGCGTGGGATCGGGGCCGCGCTGCTGAAGCGGTGTGTGCAGGTGTACTGGCAGCTGGACTACATGCTGCTGTTCGGCGAGTTCGCCACCGAGCGCGACCTCGGGCCCTACTACACACGGCAGGGCTTCACGGTGCTGGGGTCCGGGCAGGCGATCGATGTCGGTACCCTCACCGGCGTGCCGCTCCAGCTCTTTGCGGGGCCGGGCGAGACGTTCTTCTACCGGTGGCGCGGCAACTTCCGCTGAAGTGGCCGGCCGGTCACCTGCGGAGCAGGTCCGGGCGGGCGTCGGCGAGCACGAAGGCCCGCTGGAGCCCCGTCTACGAGGACCGGCGTGATGCGGTAGCGGCGTGCGCGTTCGTCGCGCTCCAGCAGCATGGACCGGCTGTCGGGACCGATCCGCCGGCGCACCGCCCGGATGCTGGTCAGGGTCCCGCCGATCGTCCTCGGCGAGATTGGCGTGTCCGGGTGGCCGGTGAAGTAGTGCTGTATCTCGTCGTAGGTGGCGGTGCCGCCCAGGTCGGCGATACGGCGCAGCACGGCCCGGGCTCCGGGCACCAGTGCCGCAACTGGCTCGAACAGTATCCGGTCCGACCAGCCCTCACCCAGGTCGTCGGCGCTGAGATCCTCCGGGCCCGGGCGGGGTTCGACGGCCGGGGCCCCCAACCAGCCGGCCGGGACGACGGGGCGCAGCCCGAACGCGGCCTGCACCGCGGCGATCGCCTCGTCGTAGGTGTCCGTCTCGGTGTCGATCGTCAGCCGCACCCCGCCCCCTTTCCACGATCGGCGTCACCGATCTTGCCCCAACAGCCCACCGTCGGCAGCCCGTTGCCGATGCACGCCCCAGCGCCACCGGCTTACGCCACCTGCTTCCCGCCGTCTGGGGCCGCCGTGAGGGCGTGCTTGAGCTGGCTGCGGGCGTCGGCGCGGTCGGGTGCGGCAACCTCGCTCCAGAAGGTGTGCGTGACGATCGCGGTGGACACCTTGCGTTCCTGCTCCCGCAGTGCGGCGACGTCCTGCTGTTCCTGCTCGGTCCATCCCGGCGAGTCGGAGCGGGCCGGGGACGCGGCGAGCCAGTGGCCCTCGGGGCGCTGCCACCCTTCCATCGCCTCGCCGAGTAGGGCGGCCTCCTCCTCTACCGGCACCGCGACCTCCTCGAACGCGTCCACGCCGCCGCAGCCGTCCCACCGGAAGAAGGCCGGATCGCGGCCGTCAGCCGGGCCTCGCTGCAGTCAGATCTGACCAACGCGCTGGAGCGGAATAGACGGATGGCAGTCCGGGTCCGGCAGCTGGAGAAGCGTCTTTCCGAGAAGCTCGGTGAAACCGCCTGGCAGGAATCCGGCCTCGGTGCGTCACCCGACATCGACCAGCTTCAAGGCTGCATCACGATGCTCGAACAAGACCTGGCCGACATCAGGGGTCTGCTCTATGAGCGGACCGAGGAACTCGATGCCGCGCGAGCGGCCAACCGGGAACTGACCCGGGCACTGAACCACGCCCGCTGACGCCATCTGCGCAGCCCCGACATCTGTTCACGCCCGTCACCCTTAGCGGTCGATCTGCTCGGCCGGTCGCCTCCTGTCCGTCGTGGTTCCACCGAAGATCCCGCCGCCTTCCTGGCGGCACAGGGCGAACAGGCCGGTTTTCAGGTGCCGATGACAAGGGTGTCATCTGGTGGCTGCGGAGGGGGGCTGGGGGACAGGTGGTGTCTAAGGGCGCCGCCGGATTCGCGGGTGAAGGGGCCGGCGGGGTCCAGACCGAGGCGGCTGGCGAGGTCGCGGGCGTGGAGGCGGGCGGCGGCCTCCAGCAAGGTGGCGTAGATGTCGGCGGCAGAGCGGGTGCGGCGCCAGCTGGTGACAGCGAGGACTGCCGAGATGGCGGCGGCGGGCCACCACCACGCGGCAAGGGGGAGGTAGAGCAGGGCCCAGGCGGTCAGGGTCGTGGCCCGGGTGAGGGCCTGGCGAGCGGCGGTGATCTCAGTGCGCACGGTGTCGGGCAGGATCAGCCATAGGTGCGGCCACAGGGCAGCCAGGTCGAGGTGGTAGTCGCGCTCCAGGCGTACGGCTACGGCCTGGATGCGGTCGCCGCTCCAAGTGGGGCGTTCGGGGCACTCGGGGGAGATGCGGATCATCGCCGCACGGGCGGCCCGCCGTGCTGCGGGGTCGACCTGTGCGCCTCGGGCGCGGGCGCGGGCTGCTTCGTCTCGGTAGCGGTGCCAGGCTTCGGCGGCCGTCACCCAGTGGGTTTGCCGCCATGCGGTGGCCCGGCGTGCCAGGTTGCGGACCCCGACAGGCCAGGTGTGCCAGTCAGCGGCGAGGTGAAGCTGTTCGGCCAGGGAACCGAGAGCTTGCGCGACCACTCCCGCCGTGGCGGCGCCGCCCAGCACCGAGGCCAGCAAAATCACTTGGCCTCCGGCGCTCCCAGCGGCAGGGGCGTTGGCCCACTCGGTGATCTGGCCGGTGAGCCGGTGAAGGTCGAAGGGGTGGCTATGGCCAAGGGTGCGGGCAGCAGCGACTACGGCCAGGTAGAGAGCTCCGGGCAGGACCAGTAGGGACAGCCATCGTTCAGCGAGCTTTTTGCCGAGTTCCGCCAGCATGCCCCCCATCTGCTACAACCGGTCCCGGCGCAGAGCATCCCCACTGATCGCGCAGCAGGGCACGGGGACAAGTCCCTGCGGCCACCAAAAGCGTGTGCACCGCCCGGCCGGGCACAGGTACACAGGCTCAGGCGAGCGCTCCCGATCAACGCCCGTGGGGTGAACACCACTGCGATCTGCTGTACCCCCGTTGTCGCTGTATGCGTACAGGCCTTGGACGTCGCCGAGAGCCTGCAGTGCGGCGTGCAGCACATTTACCGGGCCAGCTATCTCTCCGCCGCTGCGTGCTGCGGTCAGCACTTCCTCGAGAATGGTGTCGTTTCCGGCCCGGCTCTGACACAGACGCCTGCGAATGTCCTCCGCTTTCGCACAGACGATCGCCAGTCTGTCCTGCACCATCGCATCCAGATCAGTCATGCGTTTCCCCCAGCCCCCTGGCTCGGTCCGGTCAGCGCTACTGCTCACGCTGCCCAGACCGCCCAGACAATGGGAGCGTATCCCAGCATCTCCCCATCACTCAACGGATTGTGCTACAACCATCACATTACGTGAGTGGTCGGGGGTGCAGTGCGTGATGAACGGCTGGCTGCAGTGTGGGCACGACTGCAGTGGATCGGCGAGACCCATGATCTGTCCGCCATACTTGAACTCGAAGCTCTCCGAGAAGCGCAGGAACTCGCCGACAATCACGACGAGCGTGATCTGGAAGTCCAGTTCACGCTCGGTTGGTTCCACTTGCACCGCTACTACGCGCTACCTGAAGGTGCAGATCAAGCAGCTCTGACGGCCGCCGTTGAAGCGTTCACTCCGTGTTTCGCTGCCGGCATCCGCGGTCTGCCAGAGCCGTTGCTGCCGCATCTTGCTGATGCCGTAGCCCCGCTTGCCGTCCAGATGGGCCAGTATGCGCAGTTCTCGCCCGACGTCGGCCATCTCTCCGCCGCGGCAGATCTCTGGCAGCGCATCGTGCAGGTAACCCCGGTCAACCACCCCGACTGCCCTGAGAGGCTGTCTAACCTCGGGGCCGTGCTGGGATTCAGGTTCGAGCGGACTGGTGCGCTGGAGGATGTGGATGCGGCTATCGGTCATCTTCGGGAGGCGGTGTCCGCCGCCCCCGCCGACCACCCCAACCGCATCAGAATGCTGTCCAGCCTAGGAGCTGGGCTGGGAGCCAGGTTCGAGCGGACTGGTGCGCTGGAGGATGTGGATGAGGCTATCGGTCATCTTCGGGAGGCGGTGTCCGCCGCCCCCGCCGACCACCCCAACCGCCCTGGGATGCTGTCTAATCTCGGCAACGTGCTGGGATTCAGGTTCGAGCGGACTGGTGCGCTGGAGGATGTGGATGCGGCTATCGGTCATCTTCGGGAGGCGGTGTCCGCCACTCCGGCCGACCACCCCAACCGCCCCATGCGGCTGTCCAATCTCGGCACCACGCTGAGGTCCAGGTTCAAGCGGACTGGTGCGCTGGAGGATGTGGATGAGGCTATCGGTCATCTTCGGGAGGCAGTGTCCGCCACTCCGGCCGACCACCCCAACCACGGGCTGTGGCTCTACAACCTCGGGAACGCGCTGGACAGCCGGTCTAGGCGGACTGGTGCGCTGGAGGATGTGGATGAGGCTATCGGTCATCTTCGGGAGGCGGTGTCCGCCACTCCGGCCGACCACCCCAAGCGCCTCGATATGCTGTCTAGTCTCGCGGGTGCGCTGGGAGTCCGGTTTGGGCGGACAGGTTC
Organism: Streptomyces sp. NPDC101776; assembly: GCF_044766845.1. Lineage (NCBI taxonomy): Bacteria > Bacillati > Actinomycetota > Actinomycetes > Kitasatosporales > Streptomycetaceae > Streptomyces > Streptomyces sp. NPDC101776. The sequence goes on from NZ_JBIWMV010000029.1 coordinate 66,775, forward strand.
GCTGGAGGATCTGGACACTGCGATCAGCTACCACCACCAGGCAGTGGCCGCCACTCCCATCGACCAACCCAACCGCCACATCACGCTGTCTAACCTTGGCATCGCTCTGAGCAAACGGTTCGAGCGGACTGGTGCGCTGGAGGATGTGGATGCCGCTATCGGTCATCTTCGGCAGGCAGTGGCCGCCATTTCGGCCGACCATCCAAACCGCCCTTTGATCCTTTCCAGCCTCGGGGGCGTGCTGGGATTCAGGTTCGAGCGGACTGGTGCGCTGGAGGATGTGGATGAGGCTATCGGTCATCTTCGGGAGGCGGTGTCCGCCGCCCCCGCCGACCACCCCAACCGACCGGTGATGCTGTCCAACCTCGGAAGCACGTTGGACATCCGGTTTGGGCGGACTGCTGCGCTGGAAGATCTGGAATCTGCGATCGGCTACCACCGCCAGGCGGTGGTAGCCACACCCGCCGACCACACCCATCGTCCTGGAATGCTGTCCAACCTTGCGGTCGCGCTGGCCAGCCGGTCTAGGCGGACGGGTGCGCCGGGGGATATGGATGCGGCTATTGATCATCTTCGGCAGGCGGTGGCCGCTACTCCCGACGAACACCCTGAACGCGGGCAGTTGCTCTGGAACTTCGGGGACGTCCTGCACGCCCGGTTCGATCAAGTCGGGGCGCCAGAGGACTTGGAATGGGCAGCGTCTTGTTGGCTGGAGGCGTCAGAGGTTGACGCGGCGGCTCCCGCACTCCGTGTCCGGGCTGGGGCGGCGGCGGCTCGTCTGATTGCGCAGTCCGGTGATGTGGGGCAGGCAGCGGAAGTAGCGGAGACGGCGGTGCGGTTGCTGCCCCAAGTGGCCCCACGCCGTCTGGAACGCATGGATCAGCAGCATGCGCTCGGAGGTGTCGTCGGGCTTGCCGGTACGGCCGCTGCATTGGCGCTCGCCGCCCCTGGCGGAACCGCTACCAGCCGGGCGGAGCGGGCCTTGGGGGTGCTGGAGGCGGGCCGGGCGGTGCTGCTCAGTCAGGCGCTGGAAACCCGAAGCGATCTGACCGATCTGCGTGAGCATCACCCCGGGCTGGCACGCCGGTTCGCCGAGCTGCGTCAAAAGCTGGATGAGCCCACGAGTACCACGGCCCCCGCAGAAGCCAGCATCGAAGCCGAAGTCCTGGGGCTTCAACAGGACCACCTGGTGCAGGACAGGCACCGGCTGGCGGAGGAGCTCACCGCCCTCCTGACCGAGATCCGCAACCTGGACGGCTTTTCCTCCTTCGCCCTGCCACCCACCACGGACGAACTCCTTACGCAGGCATCCCAGGGCCCGGTGGTGGTGTTCAACATCAGCGACCTCCGCAGCGATGCCCTGCTGCTCACCACCGAGGGCATCACCAGTGTGAAACTGCCCCGCCTCATCCCCAACACGGTGATCGACCAGATCAACACCTTCCGGCGGGCGCTGCATCTGGCGGTGGCCGGGGCTGACCCGTCTGAGCGGGAGAACGCTCAGGCCGCACTCACGGAGATCCTTCAGTGGCTATGGGACGCAGCCACCGGCCCCGTGCTGGAAAAATTGGGATACGACGGTGCGCCCGCAGTAGAGAGCGAGGACTGCGAGGAGCGATGGCCACAGGTGTGGTGGGCACCGGGCGGACTGCTGGGTCTGCTGCCGCTACATGCGGCGGGCTACCACACCGATGCGGCTGACGACCCACGTCAGCGTTCCGTGATGGACAGGGTCATCTCCTCCTACACGCCCACCGTGCGCGCGCTGCGGTACGCGCGCGAGCGCGCCCATTCCCCCACAGCGGCGCGGAATCTGATCGTCGCCATGCCGACCACACCCGGGCTGCCCGACCACGGCCGGTTGCGCTTCGTCGACGCCGAAGCCACGATGCTCCAATCCCGCCTGCCCAACCCTGTGCTGCTGAAGGAGCCAGACCCCGCTGACGGACCTGCCGAGCCGTCTCCGCCCCTGCCGATGAAGGCCCACGTTCTGGAACACCTGCCGCGATGCGCGATCGCGCACTTCGCCTGCCACGGTGCCAGCAACCCCTCCGACCCCTCGAAGAGCCAGCTGCTGCTCCACGACCACGCGGACGATCCGCTGACCGTCGCCAGCCTCGCCCCCGTCATGCTCGGCCAGGCCAGACTGGCCTACCTGTCCGCCTGCCGCACTGCAGTCATCGACACAGCCAAACTGCTCGATGAGGCCATCCACCTCACCTCTGCCTTCCAGCTCACCGGGTTCCCCCATGTGATCGGCACCCTGTGGGAGATCAACGACGACATCGCCTTCACCATCGCCGACCTGTTCTACGCCGCTCTACAGACCAACTCCGCAGGTTTAGACCCTGACCGGGCAGCCCACGCTCTCCACAATGCCGTACGCAAGGTCCGCGACGGCCACGACCTGTTGCCAGCCCTCATCGACCGCAGGCAAGTTCCTCTGCTGTGGGCCGCCCACCTGCATGCCGGCGCGTGAACACTACGACCTCGCCGGTGAGAGGTGCCGGTTCGGCAGACTCGTACGAAGCCACACCCGCCCGGATGCCGTTATGAACGCACCACCCACGAGTCCGGCTACAAGCCCCTTTCGGAGACTCGAACCCACGACCGTTTCCCATAGGCCGTAGGACGCCGGGGCCTGCGCAGAGCGTCGTGGATCACCCAGCTGCCAACAGCGACACCCCAACGAGCGACAGCACCACAGCTGTTGCACTGGCTAGAGTTCAACCACGAGCGGCTGCGCTGCACATACCCGAGAGGTACACCTCTACTACAGCCTCACTCTCCCAGAGAACTTGGGAAAGTCCTAGCTCACCGCATAACACTAGTTCGACTCACGCCGTCAGGCGCACGACGTGCCGGGCAGGCGAACTTCGCAGCGATAACGACCGTGGGAGGCTGGATGCCTGGGCCAGCCTCCCACTCACGTTCCGGTCAAGCGTGTCCGGCCTACAAGTGATCGCGGAGCCAAGCGGCCAGCATCCCGATAGCGAGGGCCCCGACGGCACTGGCGGCACCGCGGACGAAGCCGGCCACGGCAGTGCGGGACAGCCTTCGGCGAGTTATGCGCGTGAGCGAGGGTGCTCGCTTGTCGCGGCACGCGGTCATGTACGTGTTCCCTTCGCGTGAGTGTGCCCTCTCGCTGTAGTGGATCTCGACCGTCGAACACCAGTGGTGAAGAGTTGCGGGATCCGCCCCGCGAGGCGGCGTGTGTCTGGGAGCATGCGCATGCCGCAGGTTCTTGCACAACTCGCAAAAACCCCTGTGAGCTGGGACTTTGTCACGGAGGAGAAAGAGTGGGCGACGCGTTCTTAGCCAAGCCCGGCGACAGTGTCGGCCCTCGCGCCGGGCAGAGTCGGCCCGGCCGCCCGACGACGGAGCCGGACTCGCTGCTCGGGCCCGAGCTGATCGCCTGGATTCGCTGGCTGAGCGGGATCGTCGATCAGACATGGCCGACCAGGCGGGAAGCGGCACGGGCACTGAAGATCCGGGAGGATGAGCTGTCCCGGATGCTGACGGGCCAGCGGATGCCACCCCGGGAGTGGCTGGACGGCATCCTCGTCGAGGCAGTCCGCCGGGCCACGGGCCACACGGCACAATTCCAGGAGCGGGAACAAGCCCGCCTCCGCTACATGGATGCTCTCCGGCACTTCGAGGAACAAGAGAAACAACGGCCGGGCAAACGTCAGGCAAGGCGCCCCACTTGGTACGAATACACCCTTCATGATCAGGCTGAGGAAGCCGCACGTCGTGAGGAGACCATCCTTGGCCAGCTTGAACGGGCTCATACGCAGCAGCGCACACTCCGTGCAGAACTGCACAACCTGCGCGAGCGCTGGAAAACAGCAGTTGCGGAGTTGGAACAGGCCCGTCGGCAAGCGGGCGAGAACACAGAGCAGGCGACCCGCCTGGTACGTGATCTAGAGGAACAGATCGAGGCCCGCGAGCTGCAGCGGACCACGATGCTCGCCCGCATCCGCAGTCAGCAGACTGAGCTGGGCATGCTCCGCAGAAACGGCGATCAGATGCACCATGAGCTGCGCGATCTCAAGCAGCGCCACGAGTGGCGCACCGACCTGGGCCATCAGCTGAAAGAATGGATCAGCGTAAGAGAGCACGCACAGAACATCACCACGGCCAGCATCGGCGTCGGAACGGCGACGTGGCTGGTCAACGGATTCACACTCCAGGGCGGAACAGGCCAGAAGGCGACTGCCGTACTCGTCTGTACCGCAGGGCTTTGGATTATCTTCGGGATGTTCTCCGTGATCGTGGTGTTCCCCACCCGCTGGGCCATGACCGCTGTGAGCCTGGCCTCCTACTTCAACTGGCGGCGCGTAGACCGTCACCTGATGACGATCGTGCCCCTGTTGAGCATCCTGGCCATGGCTGCAGGATGCGTCCTCTTCCCGTACTCCCTGTGGCTGTCCTCGAACTCGCTGTGCCACGAATGGCTGGGCCTGCCCATCACCCTGGAGGCTGGTCTGCCCACCGTGATGGCCACTTTGGTCATGGTCGTGGCCGCCATCCTGTCCCATGCGGTCATCAACCTTCTGGCAGCTCCTGCTCGGATCCTCCGCGCGATCATGCTCGTGCGTCAGATCAAGCAAGAGAATGACCCTGCTGACGCCAGCTTGCCACGCTAAGTCCAAGCACTCAGGGCCGACCGCATGCGCTCCGCCCGTGGCCGTCCTCATGGATGATCAGCACGACTCGCAGCAGCTGGCCCCGCGAGGCGGCAAGGTCCTGGACGCCCTCACCAGGGCGGAACGCAAGACCGCCACCCGGCCCGCGCCGAAATCCGCGAAGGCTCAGATGAAATTCCTTCTCACACACGCGGAGGGGTCGACGAAGGCCCTCGCCGAACGCCTGGGTGTCTCCCGCCGTACGGTGCAGTGCTACCGCGCCGGGCAGCAGACGAAGCCTCAGAAGAAGCTCCGCGCGGCCCTGGTGGAGGAGACCGCCACGGAGTGGCAGCCACAGGTCAGGGCACAGGCGTGGGAGCGCGCGGCCACATCGAGCGGCATGGTGGTGGAGGTCTACGCCTCCTTCGGGTTCACCTGCTCGGGCAGTTCTGACGACGGGCGCGAACGGTTCATCAGCACCCCAATCCCGCCCGTCTACGTCAAGGAGATCCTCCGTCTCCAGAAGACCATAGCGACGGAGAGGACCTCCATCCGATCGTCGCCGACGCTATCACCGAGTCATATTTCACGGAATGTGGCACACGCGTGGAGGGACTCCGAGCAGATTTCATACACGTCAGGTCGATAGATTTCCAGTTCTGAAAAATTGGAATTCAGGGTCTGCTATAAACAGATTCGCGGGCCGTCGTGCAGCGCTCTGACAGCGGCCCGCCTTTCTTTTCCCGGCGACGAAATGCGAGGCCCTGATAAGCACCCCCTGGACCCGGCGGAGCACCCGTCGGCCTCTCGCCGGACGCGCGGCCGCGCCCCGCGAGGCGGTCGGCCCCGCACGCATCGGCCGGCAGGTGGTCCGCCCCCGCGCGACGGGGATGACGGCCGCCGACGTCGCGGCGGCCCTCGAGGACGCCCGTTTCGACGCGCGACATGACTCCCGACACGAGCACCTGGCCGACGACGAACGCGGCCGCGCGGAGCTCGTGGAGTGGGAGCGCATCGAGCAGCTGCTCGCCGACGCCGCATCGGGCGCCGTTTACGACCCAGGCGTCGACGTCCACGAGGAGCTCGTCGCCGAAGCCGCGTCCGCCACCGCCCGGGAAGCCGAGTGGTGCGAAGCCGCCCGGATCGCGGCCCGCGCCGACGAGCTCCAAGCGCTGCGCGAGCTCGGCACGTTGGAGCAGACCGAGCCGTGTACCGGAGACGAAGCCGTCCGCGACGAACTCACCCGGCGAGCCGGCGGGTACGTCCAGGCCGACGTCGACGCCTGGCTCGCGCATGCTCTGGCTGCGCACGTCGGGCACTACCGCGATCCGGCCGCCCGCGAGGAAGCCGCCGGCCTTCTCACCCCGCCGGTCCTGGCGTACGCCGCGCTGCTCGTCGAACTCGTCCGCCTGGTCCCCGGCCCCGACGTCGACCAGCTGGCGTTCGCGGCCCGGTTCGCCACCGTCGAGCCCGAAGCCGTCGGCGCGCTCGCCGCGTTCCTCACCCGCGCCCGGCCGTAGCACCGCATCCGTGACCTCCGGGAGCGGCTGCCGCGTCGTCACACCGACTGGTGTCACACCGACCGAACTGGCCCAGAAACGCGGGCCCGAAGGCCGGTTCCGCGTCACCTGCGGATCAATGTGACACGGGTTTCGAGTACAACTACGTTCCACATCTGATGGGGAAGCAGCGCGGGGTAGTGATGGGGCGCGGGTCTGGTTCCTTCTGCTGGTCAGCGATCCAAGCACTCAGGACGAATGCCGACATCACCACTGCCAGGGCAGCCCACGCCCGTATGGCTACCGGGAGGCTGCTCCACCACAAGCGCCACTCTGTCGCGTTCTTCGGCCGGTATGGCTCAACAGCTGCGCGATGCCCGGCCCTTCGGGCGTGTTCGAGTTGGGCTTCGGACCTCTGGCCTTCTTTTCTGCCCCTGATCAGAGCGCCGCACTCGCGGCACCTCCACATGTCCTTGCGCGTCAGCCCCACCTTGGCGTGGTCCCCTGCCGTGGTCTTCGTTGAAGACCCCCATTCTCGCGGGCACGACCGGCGATCTCGTCGAGGATGCTTGCTTCCAATCGCGGCTGAACTCCCGGCACCCGGAATCCCTCTTGCTCTGGTTCAGCGCCAGTTGGAGCATGGGCCGCATGGACTACCGCCCCCTGCTCGCCCAGCATGCCCTCCCGCTCACCCACGAGGTGGATGAGTGGAACAAAGCTGCCCATGCCACGGGCCTGAAGGCCTACGAGTGCAAGGCTTCGTACATCTGCGGCGCGATGCGCGAGTTCATGCAGGCTTCCGGACTCAACTTGGCGAACGAGTACCACCTCGGGGCACTCTTTCTCGCTCTCGACGCCACAGAGCTGCTCGGACGTGTCGTCTCTGGTACGCGTCGCCCCACTAGCTCACGCCGCAAAGGCCCCCGCGAGCCCAGTCTCACTGAGGTACTCCGCAGGGGCGTCAAATACGTGGGTGACCATGCCGACCCGCAGGTCAGGTCTCTACCGCACACGCCTCAAGACTATGCGAAGCTACGAAACTTCGCCGGTCACGGTGCCACCTATCTGGCGAAGGGAGTAAATTTCGATCCCGACTCGACGCGCCTTCTGCTCCGCCACTTGTCCCACACTCTGAACACAATGTGGGACGACCGGGCGGTACCCACCAAGCTGGCCGCAGTTGAGATCCATCCGGTCTACTCCGAGAAAAACGGCATTCGCCAACTGGTGTACGTCCAAGAGATCCAAGACCATCTCAAAGAGAACGGGCCAGGAGACAGACTGCGCGACAACGACTGGCAGAACCAACCCGACAACATCGTAAGCATTGACAACTCCTCTCCCCCGGTCACCGGCGCTGGCTAGAACCCCGGCACCATCCAAAACTCGACGAGACTGGCCGTCCTCTTGATCTACGTCACGCCCCGTCTAACTGAGCGCGGACCGGTGCCGCCGGAAGGCTCCCGGCATCCTGAAGCGGCCGATACCGTTGCAGAGGAAGCCAGTTCCCCCATGGAGGCCTTGATGAGTGAACAGCCGGCCCCCTCCGATCATGCCCGGCAGCAGCTGGAGCCCGCGGCCGCCGACGCGGTCCGCGCGTACGCGGCCCGGACCCGCGAGAGCGCCGACCAGCTCGCCGCCGTCCTGGAGGACATCGCCACCAACGGCCTGCCCTCGGTGGAGGACTGCACGCCGTGGGAGGAACTGCGCGAGGCCCACCTCGCCCGGCTCGCAGCCCAGCGCCCGGCCGTCGCCTGATGCCTGCACCACACGGCCCGCGTCGCGCCCGGATCGCGTTCTCCGACTCCGCCGCCAAGCAGCTGAACGCCATCACCCGCGAAGCCGAGCTGCACGCCCTGGACCGCGCCCTGGTCGTCATCTCCGTCGACCTCGAGGTCGGCGAACTGCTCCCCGGCGACAGCAGCGGGCCGCGGCTGCGCCAATACGTCGACGACGTCGAACGCGTCCGTCTCGTGTACTGGGTGACCGCGCTGAAGATCGTCGTCGTCGCCTTCATCGAGGTCTGACCCACTAAGGAGCCGCCGTGCCGACCGCCCTCCAGCAGCTCTCCGCCCACCGCGAACTCAGCGCCCTGCGCGCCGTACTGGAGTGTCCCCAGAAGGCGAGCGCCCTGCGCGAGGGCGCCGCCGGGGACTCCGGCACCGGCCCGGCCTGGCTGATGTTCCTGTGCTTCGAGCACTCCGAGCAACTGCCCGGGTGGCCCGGCGTCCGCACGCACGACGACCACGGCTCGATGCCGTGCGGCAGCGTCCTGGACTACCGGCCGACGGAGCAGCTGCTCCAATCGCACGCCGACCTGTGGCTGACCCCGCTTACCGGCGTCGACCCGGCCGCGTCCGGCGGTGCGTGGTCCGACGTCCTGGACCAGGCCGACCGCGCTCTGCTCGCCCGCGCGGAGCGGGAAGCCGGCGGCGAGGACCCACCGCTGCAGAGCATGCTGACGATGATGGGAATGGCCTGCCGGTCAGCTGCCGAGGACGACCTCAAGCAGGCCGCTCTGGCGCTGGGCTACTGCGAGACGATCGCACTCAGCCTGTAGCCGCGGGACGGTGCGCAGCATTCGCACGACCGCCTGCGTCGACGCCTCCGTGCAGCACCTTGCACCCTTCACGACCTGCGACGTCAGAGAGTAAAGCCAAGGTTAGAACTCGTTAATGTACAGCTCGCCGTCAGTGCCGATTACCAGTGCGTCGACGCGTCCCGTGCCCCGGCTCGCGGTGGTTACCCCGTGGTTGGTGATACCGCCCAGACTCTCCCAACCTGACCATCCGCCGTCGAACCACTTGTGGTAGACGGCTCTGTCATCTCCGCGGTGGAAAAGATCGATGCGTCCCGGCGACCATGAGCTGGCGGCTATTCCCCGTTCGGTGAAGCCGCCGATGTCCTCCCAGCCGGACCAGCCAGCGCCGTCGGCAGCGGTCCACTTGTGGTGGATGCTGCGGTCATCGCCCACGGCGAAGACACCGACCCGGCCGCCTCCCCAGGTCTGCGCCGCGGGAGTTAACTGTCGCCCGAAGTGGCCGCCAAGGCTTTCCCAGTCCGACCATCCATTCCGGTATCGCTTGTGGAGCAGCGAGAAGTCGGTGCCCGAGATGCAGAAGACGTCAAGTCGGCCATCGCTGTCGACGCAGGAGGCCGGGGAGCTGCCCAGAATGGGGCCGCCAGGTGGCCCACCGCCTAGATTCTCCCAGTCCGACCACCCGTATGGACGCTGCATCGATCGGTGCAGCAAACTGGTCGCGGCGTTCACAAACAGGTCGTGGCGGTCACCGTCCTGCCATGAGGTGAGCGCGGGCGATCCGATGATCGCGCGCCCCTGCGGCTGTCCGATATTGCTATAGGGAGACCAGTAGTCGTTCCCCAGATATGGCTGCTCCCACAGATCGCCGCTGTACGGATTCTTGTCTTCCTGGCAGACGACGTCCAAGACGCCGCCGTAGCCGGATGCGGCAGGTGCACTGGCAGGGTGAAAGACACCTGGTCCGAAGGTGGTTCGCTTCCATCCAGACCAGCCCATGGGATGGCTCCTTCCTTTGGCGCGGCCAAGGAGTGAACGGTACATAGCCTATCGAACTAGGCCGCGCAGGGTTACGCGATCTGGAAGTTCGCCGATCGCGCGGGCGAGACACTAGGGTTCTGGCCTACTGGGGCGCGGACCAGGTCAGCTCTCGCGCGGGGCCCTACGCGGCTTCCTTGATAGCCACCCGCCTTGGTCGGGTAGCTCTCACCCTGCGCGACGATCTAGCCGTTGCCGGCCTTGCGCCGGAACCGCCACTGGTGGGCCGTATCTTCGTAGACCTCGAAATGTGCCGACACGCAAAACGCTTTAATTCGGCGCATTTCGAGGTCTACAGCCCCGCCGTTTTCGTCCCGCAGTGTTCAGGATCGCTGCGTCGTGTGAGACGTCCGTGCCCGGGGGCGCGGGTGGGGATGGCTGGGCGTAGATGTGTCCGCGGAGCTGGTGAGGGAGAAGCAGCGGCTCCTGAATGCGAGGGAGAGCCGGCCGGTCATTCGACATGTCAACACACTCCGCATCCCGGGGGAACCTCACAATCGGCCCTCTGAGCTCCGGCGGACGCGCAAGGATGGGGAGGGTGACCGAGTCCTCACCCGCCCCGAAAACCTCCGGTTCCCCGCAGCAGGTCGGCTACCGGAGCGACCCCCACTTCGAGGACATCGCGAACGCCTCCTGGTGGCAGATGGCCGCCCGTCTCCCCAAGACGCTCGCCGCCGCCGCGCGCCTCGGGTGGGCCGCCGACCGGCCCGCGATGCTCTGGCTCGCCGCCTGCCAGCTGGTCGTCGCGGTGTCCTCGGCCGTCGCGCTCGGCGCGCTGCCCGGCGCGATGAACCACCTGTTCACCGGCGGCCCGGTCGCCGACAGGGTGTCCTCGGCGACCGGCTCGCTGATCGTGGTCGCCGTCGCCACCGGGGTACGGGCCGGGGCCGACGCGCTCGCCGTATACGCCTCCGCCCGGCTCGCGCCGGAGGTCGCCACCGAGGCGGACCTCCAGATCATCGCTGCGACCCCCGAGGTCGAGCTGGAGGCGTACGACCGACCCGGGTTCACCGACCGCCTCCAGGCCGCCGGCAGGGGAGCGGAGGCGACCGAGAACCTCATCGGGGATGCCCAGGCCCTGGTTTCCGCACTCGCCCAGCTCGTCGCCGCCGCCTCTGTATTGACGGTGCTTCACCCGCTGTTGCTGCCTCTCCTGCTGTTGGCCGTGGTGCCCAAGGGGGCCGCGGCCATCGCCTCGGCCCGTGTCCAGCACCGCGCGGACTACCAGAACATTTCGGACAACCACCTGCGCTACCTGCTCAGGTACTACTCCACCGACCGGCGCACCGCCGCCGAGGTCCGCGCCACCACGATGGCCGGGTTCCTGACCTCCTGGTATCGGGAGATCACCGACCGGATCAAGGCCACCCACCGGTCGGCGGCGCCCCGCGTCCTGCGCGTCACCCTGCTCGGCGCCGCGATCAGCGGGCTGATGCTCGCGGCGACGTGGGCGGCGCTCGGCTGGCTCGCCGCGAGTGGCCGGATGGACCTGGCGATCGCCGCGACCGCGGTCATCGCCGTGCGGACGTCGACCGGCGCGCTGACCTCCATGGTGATGGCGGCGGCGAGGCTGTTCCGGACGTCGCTGTATCTGGAGGACTGGCAGGCGTTCCTGCGCCGGGCGAAGGCCCTGCGCGCCGTACGCGGCACGACGGAAGTACCGGCCGAAGGCCCGGCCGAGATCCGCGCCGAGAACGTCACATACACCTACCCGGGCGCCGAGACCCCGGCGGTCGACGGCGTCAGCCTCACCCTGCGGCGCGGCGAACTGGTCGCCCTGATCGGCGAGAACGGCAGCGGCAAGACCACCCTCACCGCCCTCCTCACCGGCCTGCGCACCGCCACCGGCGGCACCGTGACCTGGGATGGGACCGACCTGAAGGAGGCGGACCCGCACAGCGTGTGGGCCCGGGTCGGCCTGGTGCCGCAGGACTACACCCGCTGGCCCATGGACCTGCGCGCCAACATCCACCTCGGCCAGCCCCGCACCGAAGACGACACGCTCCTGATGGAGGCCGCTCGCGCGGCCGGCGCGGACAGCGTCATCGCGAAGTCCCCGTACGGCCTCGACACGTTGGTCGCGAGCTCGAACTGGGGCGGCACGGATCTGTCCGGCGGGCAGTGGCAGCGCATCGCGGTCGCTCGCGCGTTCTACAGGGATGCCGCCATGCTGATGCTGGATGAGCCCACGTCCGCGATGGACCCGCGCGCCGAACACCTCGTGATCAGCAGGTTCAAGGAACTCGCCGCGGGCAAGGCCGCCATCTTCGTCACCCACAACCTGGAGAACGCCCGGATCGCCGACCGCATCATCGTCCTCGACGGCGGCCAGGTCCGGGAAACCGGGACGTGGCAGGAGCTGATGGACCTCGGCGGATTGCTGGCCGAACTCTACAAGCTGGCCCAGGACCGGTGATCACCAACCGGATCCCGCCCGGCTCGACCACCAGCGCGCGCATCCATGACGTCCTCCTCTGCGGTTACCGGTGGTTCGTTAGATCCGGTGGTGATGTGGGTTGACGGCCGGTCGGGTTGGTCGTAGGCCGGTGGTAGGAGGCAACTGCCTTGCCGGAGGCTGAAGATGACTGCTCGCCGTCCGTGTCCGCCCGCGCCGGGGCCGTTGGAGGACTACGCGGCCCGGTTCGACGACCTCTTCTTCAGCCTGGCGCAACGGCGAGGGTTCCGCGAGTACCTGACCGGGCTGCTGGCGCCGCGGGAGCGGAACAAGACGATCACCTGCCTGGCCGGGGCGGAGCCGGTGGCGGGTGCAGGGATGCCGGGGGTGCAGCGGCTGCAGTTCTTCCTGTCTGAGTCGCCCTGGGAGGCCGAGCGGGTCAACGACCGGCGCCTTGAGCTGCTGCGCGAGGAGCCGGCGACGGCTCCGCACGATGGCGGGGTGATCGTGATCGACGACTCCGGAGACCGCAAGGACGGCACCGCCACCGCGCATCTCGGTCGGCAGTGGCTGGGGCGGCTGGGCAAGACGGACAACGGCATCGTCACGGTGACCACGGTGTGGACCGACGGCCGCGTGTACTACCCGCTGCATGCGACTCCCTGCACCCCTGCCCATCATTTCGCCCGCGGCCGGTCCGATCCCGCCTTCCGTACGAAACCGCAGCTGTCCGCTGCTCTCGCTGCCCGTGGAAAGGCGGCGGGCTTCGGCTGCCGGGCGGTGGTCGCCGACTGCGCCTACTCGGTCAGCGACACCTGGTATCTCGCACTGCGCGAGGCCGGCCCGGCCTACGTGGTCGCGCTCAGGCCGCACCGCGGCACCTGGGCCCGGGCCGACCAGCCGCACACCCCCATCGAAGCAGCCCACGCCTTGGCCTGGCACGATGCCGAGCATCCCGGCGACTGGACACCCGTGGAACGTCACTTCCGCGACGGACACACCGAGACCTGGTGGGCCGCCGATGCCCACTTGAGTGGCTACGGACCCGACTCACCCTGCCGTCTGGTCGTGGCCACCACCGACCCGGCCACCCTGCCGCCGAAGGCCACCTGGTACCTGGCCACCAACCTGCCCCACCCCCACGCACCCCACGCCACCACCGGCCCCCACTCATCGGCCGACCGCACCGAAATCGTCCGCCTCTACGGCCTGCGGCCCTGGATCGAGCAGAGCTACAAACAGATCAAGGACGAACTCGGCTGGGCCGACTTCCAGGTCCGCTCCGACCGCGCCATCCGCCGCCACCAGACTCTGGTCAACTGCGCCTTCTCCTTCTGCTGGGACCAGTGGTTCACCCCATCGGGACCCCTGGATCCCATCGCACAGGACTCGTGCCCCGACGACCGGCCAGAGAGGGGGACCAAGCAAACCCCACCCACCCCAACTGCCCTGCTGGCCCAGGGCACTACGTTCAGTCCGCGCATGGCTCACCCCCGCCACCACCCTCAATCAATGGTGGCGAGCCTGGACGGACACGGACCCGCCCGCCGAGCTGCAGGCCCTGATCCACGCGGTCACCAACGGACAGGGCATTGACCTCTACCGCCGGATCTAACGAACTACCGGTAGTGCTGGATTCCTCTTTGGCTGGGTATATGTCCTGGTGGCGGGGTAGTTGACGGTGCTCGGGGGCGGGTGCTGGGCGATGGTTTTACGAGCACGGCCGGGGCGTGATGAGGACGAGCGGAGCGTCGTTCGGCGGTTGTCGCGGGCGCGGAAGGCTCCGCGTGATGCGGTGATGCGGGCCCGGATGATCGAGCTGAGCTGGTCGGGGCTGCGGGTGCCGGCCATCGCTGTTGAGCTGGACTGCAGCCAGAAAACAGTGCGGTGCTGGCTGCACCGCTTCAACCGCTCGGGCCTGGACGGGCTGGAGGATCTGGGCGGGCAGGGCCGCAAGCGGCGGATCACCGAGGAGGAACGCTCCAGAATCATCTCCCTGGTCAAGACCGTGCCGCCGGGGCGTCTGAGGTGGGAACCGGTCGGGGAACTGTGGGCCTTCGACGAGTCCGGTCCGGCCGAGTGGACCCTGGATTCGCTGGCCGCAGCAGCCTGGGCGGAGGGGATCGAAGTGGGCCGCTCGCAGGTCCGCCGTATCCTGCTCGCCGAGGGCGTGCGCTGGCGCCGCACCCGGTCCTGGACGCGGTCGAAGGACCCGGACTTCGTCCCAAAAGGACAAGGATCATCGGCCTCTACACCCACCCGCCCGACGGCGGCACGGTGATCTGCGCCGACGAGCTGGGGCCAGTGATCCCCCGCACGTTCCCGCCCGCACCTGCCTGGTCACCGGACGGCCACCGGATCAAGGCGGAACTCGACTACAGCCGCGGACCGGAGAAGACCTGGGTCTACGGAGGCTTACGTGTCCGGGACGGCCGGCAGATCACCATGACCGCTTCCTCCCGCAACAGCGTCTTTTACCAGCAGTTCCTGCAACAGGTCGAGGACGCCAACCCGGCCGGCGACATCTGGATCGTCACCGACAACCTGTCCTCCCACAACAGCCTGTCCACCCGGACCTGGCTGGAGGACCATCCCCGCATCCACCACGCCTTCATCCCCGTCGGCGCCTGCTGGCTCAACCTGCAGGAAGGCTGGTGGCGAATCTTCCGAAAAACCGCCCTCGCCGGCCGCTCCTTCGCCAACCCCGACGACATCACATACGCCACGACCCTGGCGACCGACCAGCTCAACGCCCGTGCCAGACCATGGATCTGGGGCAGCCCACAGGGTCTGTAAAGCGAGCGGTGTAACTGGGCTTGGTCTGGCTAGAGTTGGCCTGCGGTGAGGCGACCGTCGAAGGCCAGGTCGAAGGCGTTCATGGCGCCTTTCCAGCGCATGGTCCAGCGTTTACGGCCGGCGCCGGTCGGGTCGAGGCTCATGACAGCCATGTAGACGCATTTGAGGGCGGCCTGCTCTGTGGGGAAGTGCCCGCGGGAGCGGACGGCCTTGCGGATGCGGGCGTTGACGCTCTCGATGCTGTTGGTTGTGCACACAATGCGGCGTATTTCTGCATCAAACTGGAGGAAAGGCGTGAACTCGGGCCAGCTGGACTCCCAGAGGCGGACGGAACCGTGTCGTGGCCGCGTCCTCGGTCGGCGCGGTGTAGACGGGCTTGAGTGCCTTCGCGATCTTGTCCCAGTCCTGCCGGGCCGCGTAACGGAACGACGCCCGCAGCAGGTGAACCACGCACGTTTGCACCACAGTTCGCGGCCAGACCTCGCCGACTGCGTCGGGCAGCCCCTTCAACCCGTCGCAGACCAGCATGAGGACGTCTTCGACGCCCCTGTTCTTGAGTTCGGAAAGTACTCGGAGCCAGTGTTTCGCGCCTTCGCCGCCGTCGCCGGCCCAGAGGCCGAGGATGTCACGGTGTCCCTCGGCGGTGACCGCCAACGCCACGTAGATCGGCCTGTTCGCTACTTGGCCATCGCGAATCTTGACGTTGATAGCGTCAATGAAGACGACCGGGTACACGCGGTCGAGCGGACGGCTCTGCCATTCCGCCATGCCATCCATCACCTTGTCGGTGATCGTGCTGATGGTCGTCTTGGACACTGCCGCGCCGTAGACCTCGGCCAGGTGCGCGGAGATCTCCCCGTGCGTGAGGCCCTTCGCGGACAGCGAGAGCACCATCTCGTCGACGCCGGTCAGCCGTCGCTGCCGCTTCTTGACGATGGCAGGCTCGAAGGAGCTGTCCCGGTCACGGGGCACGTCGATCTCGACCGGCCCGATGTCCGTCAGCACCGTCTTGGACCGTGTGCCGTTACGGGAGTTGCCGCCGTCCTTGCCCGCCGGGTCGTGTTTGTCATAACCGAGATGGTCGGTGATCTCGCCCTCCAGAGCGGACTCCAGAACCGCCTTGGTCAGCTGCTGCAGCAGCCCGCCCTCGCCGGTGAGCTGCAGCCCCTTGCTGCGGGCCTGCCCGACGAGCTGGTCGATCAATTTTTGCTCGACCGTCGCAGCATCCGGCGACGGATCCGCCTGGTCATCGGCGGCCACGAACTCGGTCACGGTGTCAGTCACTTGATGTCTCTTCCATGATCATCAATTACACCGGTGAGCGTACAGACCCCACAGCCGAGGCAAGCGGTGTCAAGCATCAGGTGAAGCCGCAGCGTCAACTATCAACCGAGACAGGACAGCTTGCCGTGGGCACGGGCCGATACGACGGTGGCTACTTCTTCGAGGGCGAGCTGCTGCTGCTCCATCTGGAGACCGGCGAGACCCGATCACTCATCGAGCACGAGATCGGCCGGCAGGTCCTGGGGTTGGAGTGGCTCGACGAGCAGGCCCTTCAGGTCCTCATGGCGCCGCCCGATGACTGGCAGGACAAGCAAGCCTGGGTGGAAGGACACGTCGCAGTGGTGCACCGGGAGAACTGGGCTGCTGTCCCCGGCCGGTCGCTCACCGGACTTGATCTTGCTGGTCCGAGGGTGCCTGCCCCGCGCCCGGACGGCCGCGAGGCTGCTCGCCGTGTGCTCGCTGAAGTCAGTGCAGCCTGGCGCATGCAGGCCACCGGTCATGCGGACGATCTGTGATCGCCTCAAACCGCTTCGGCTAGCAAGGTGGGGAAAGCCGTCTGTTCGTCGAAGAGCTCGCGTTTCTGGAGGCAGTGGTAGAGCTGGCCGATCATGCGGTTGAAGAGGTTGCGCTGGGCGGCCGCGTGCCAGTCGCCTTGTTCGCGGCGGCGCCGGTACTGGGTGTTGGCCCCGGGGGATGCCCGTAGTGAGGAGAAGGCCCAGAGGTATCCGGCGTGGTTGAGCCGGTCGTTCTTCACCCACCGTCTGGTGATGGCGGACTTCTTGCCGGAAGCACGAGTGATGGGTGAGGAGCCGGCGTAGGCCTTGAGGCCGCGGGCGTCGGCGAACCGGGCACGGTCGTCGCCGATCTCGGCGAGGACGCGGGCGGCGAGTTGGATGCCGAGGCCGGAGAAGCTCAGCAGGATCTCGGCGTCCGGGTGCTGGGGGAGGGCCTCGACGAAGACAAGCCACTCGAGAAGGAACTTGGCCGGGACCTGCGCGACTTCCTACGCGGGCAAGGCCTGCGCGTCGATCTGGAAGTCAGCAATGTAGGAGCCGGCCGCGTCGACATCGCCTGGCGCCCTCACGACGAACTCATCACCCTCGAACTCAAGCGGGACTGGAAGTCCCCCACCTGGGACGCCTACGCCAACGCTTTCCTGGACCAGGCCATCTCCTACCAGGTCAACGGGCCGCCTGTGAATTTCCTCGTCGTCCTCGATCTCACCGACAAACCTAAGGGCCTGGCCTCGGTACCAGCCTGCGTCCACGTCCGCACCGTCCCCGGGCCCGCCGGCGACCCCCGCCCTCGCACTGTCATCATGCTGCGAATCCAGGGCAACAAGCGTGATCCGTACGGCCTTTGACTCAGAATAGGGTTGATGGGGCTATTTGAATCTCCTCAGCTGCTGATCAGCTGCGGGGTAGGGGTGGACTAGTCAGCCGTGGTTTGGGCCTGGCTGTGGAGGTTTTGTGGCGGACTCGTTCGTCACATCCCCTATCCGCAGTGCGGCGACTGCCCCGGTATCAGCGTGGATGTCCATGTTCTGGGTGGTGACCTGCCCGTCATCGGACGCCGATACCTCACCGGTTCCAGAGGTGGCGACCTGTAGCTGCGTGAGCAGTTCGTCCAGTGCCGCAGCGAACCTGGGATCCCGCTCGACCTCCTGTTCCAAAGAGAGTTCCAGACGCTGCCGGGTGAGCGGTGTGAGTTCGTGCTGCCCGGCTGCGGCCTCCGCGTGGACCTTCGCGAGATTCGGATCGTCACCGAGCTTGCGGCTGACTAGGTCGTGTAAGCGGTCCATGGCTGCATTCAGCTCACGGTCGGTGTGCCCTGCGACCTGGCGGAACTTGTGCACCTCCCAGGCGAACACGTATCTGACCGCGACCTGGGTACCCGTCTCGTCCGGCCCCCAGCCGTACGAGTCCGGAAGGCGAAAGACTTCTACCTCGGTGCCCAGTTCGGATACGAGTTGCGTCGAGTCATCAGCGATGACGAACCGTATGCCGGGGAGCTGCCGCAGGGGGCGAATCACTTTGTCTATGATGCTCCGGCGCTGGCTCGGGGAAGCCTCGTGGAGCCGGTCCAGTAGTACGAGCACCGTGTCCGGGGAGCTGGCCACTTGGGTTATCCAACGGTTTTTGGAGTATCTTCCGAATCCGAGCTGGAGGACCAATTCCCGTGACACGTCGTCTGCAGTGCCGGGAATCGAGCTCAGCAGAACGGTCCTTATTCTCTCGTCCTGCTCGCGACCGCTGGTGTCGGCAGCTCGACTGCTGCGTCGGGTCAGATGGCTTTTGAGTAGCCGCAGCACCGTCGTCTTGCCGGATCCCTGTGGTCCAGTTACGATTCTGGGTCTGCTATCGGCTGGCTGGTACAGCAACCAATCCACGATGGCCTCGAGAACATTTGACTGAGCGATACGTGGAACTATTTCCACTGGCAGGGGTGGGTGAGCTGCGGCGCGTGGTCGGTATGGGGCAGGGAAGAAGCGGGAGAAGGCGTACCGTTTGTCTGGACTCCACGCCTTAATGGAGGTGTCGTTAGTCCTCTGGTCCGAGAGAATCCGGTTCCTGATGCGCGCTGCAAGGTTTTCCAGGTCCGGGCTGGCTGAAGAACGATGCAATCTCGACAACTCTGCAGTCAGCGCGTGGGAAAACGTGCCGCCACTGCGTTCCTGCCTGTGCTGATGGCACGACAGTACCCACAGGGGGGGATCTTCCAGGTCGGCCGGGACGCCGGAAAGGACTGGGAAGCCTGTGTCGAGAATGAGCATGGCACGACCCACGCGGCCGGACAGAACCCGGTGTAGTCGCGGAATGGAGATACCGCTCGGTTGCTCGGTGGATAGATCACTGTCGAAGGCCATGAGCTGGTCAGTGCCGTCGCTCATGACCTTCGTGTGGCTCGCGAAGTAGACAACCACCACATCGGGGGGGCGGACGCTCTCGCTGCTGGCCCAGGCTTCGATGCTGTGCAGCACGGCGGATACCGACGGGTTGTTTGCCAGTTTGGGCAGGACAGGGGTGTACCCGAGTGCCTCGAACGCCTCGCGTACCCGGGCGACGTCCTGAGAGACCTGCGGAAGCTCCGGCAGATCGGACGTGAACCGTGAGATGCCGATGGTGATCAGGAAGCGCCTGCGTTTATTGCGGTCGGGCATGACCGTAATCGGGTCATCGGTAGGGGCCGGGGCTAGTTGCGCGGCTGAGGGTTTGGGGGCGCGGTGCGGTCCCGGTTCCCGTCTCACGTCGCGTCCGCGCACGAGGGCAGGATCCAGGTGCTCTGTGTGGTGCGCCGGGGTCCTGCGACGTCGGCGCACCAGGTTCTGCACTTCGGCCCAGTGCCGGGCCCCGGCCGGCAGGAGCAGTGAGCCATCCGGGTCGGCGACCGCCGCGGTGAAGCGTGTAGCACCGGCTGGTATATGACGCTCGACGTAGGCGGAGACGTTGGCGATGACCTGGGCGGCTTCGTCGCGCCGCAGGGTGCTCAGTAGATGCTCGCGGATGCCAGGCGTGAATTCGTATGCCTGTTGAAGCGGATCGCCGCCCGTGCTGCTTGCGGGAAGCCTGCGCAGGAGGCCGCTGAAGACGATCTCGGCGAGGTCCGAGGGTGGGCTGTTGGGGAGCATCGCCGACTGCACCAGTCGCATGACGGCGAGGTTGAGCGGGGCAGCGGACAGGTAGGCCGCGAGGCGGAAGACTCCAGGCTGCGCCTGCGCGAGGAATTCCTCGAAGCCGATCGGCTGCCCGGCAGGGGGTGGCGTGAGGGCATGGACCGCTGCTTTCTCGCCCGCCGGCAGGCGGACTGCCGCGCCGTCGAACTCGCCCATGCCGGCGACGGACTTGGCCCAGGGGGCCAGCCATTCAGGATGAATGGCCAGCACCGGTAGGGGAACCTCGCCGGGCTGCGGCGTGGGGGAACCGAGGGCGTAGGGGGTGAAGTGCAGCTGCGTAGGCGTGCCGCCCGTCTCGGTGCTGCGGAAGCGGCCTGGTTCCGGTGCCAGTGCTGTCTGCCCCCATAGATGTTCAGGAAGCGTCTGCAGGACTGCGGCGGGGCCGCTGCGAGCCCATTGCCGCAGCATGCTGCGCAGGGTTGCGGTACCCCAGCCCGGGTCGACTCCGTCGGTGAGAAGCAAAGTGACCGTGCGTCCGGTGGGATCGCTCGCGGTCGCGGCCGAGCGCGGCGCCTGGTGCGGGCTCGCGGCCAGCCCGGGCGTGCCATCAGGGCGACGACGCAGCCAGTACATCCGAATGTTGCGGAAGGCCCCCAGCTGCTGCAGCACGCCGAGCAGTTCGCGGGCCAACGGCTGCCACAGGGCGGCGCCGTCCCCGTGGACGTCGATGACGAGCGCGAGGTCGAGCCATCGGTCCTGGGCGGGGACGAGGACGGGCATCCACCGGGCCTCGTCGGCGATACGGTCGGCGGTGGCTTCCTCATCCAGGACCAGATGCGTCGTCGAGGGCACTCGGCGCTTGAGCGGCCGCAGCGACCTGGTCAGGGCGCGCCGGCGTGGCAGCGCGGGCGCGCCGGCGACGCGGATGAGGGAGGCGGGATGGGTGTGCTCCTGGCTGGGGACCTCGGTGTCCGGCAGGTACAAGCGGCCGTCCGGCCCCGCATCACCCCGATCGGCGGCTGCCGCCGACGCATCGGCGGCAGCCGCCTCCTGGACCGGGTGCGATGGTGGCGTCTCATCCACAGCGCGTTCGCCAGATGCTGTCTGCGCCCGGACGAGGGCACCGGCAGGCAGGTTGGCGGCCAGCCACAGCAGCTCGGCGATCTCCCGTGGACCGGTCGGTGGCCCGTGTGGGTCGAGGGCGCCGAGCAGCGCGCTGAGCCGTGCGATGCCGCCGCTGTCGCTCGTCACTCGACGGGAGCTGTCACGTTCAGATGCTGAAGCATCAGCCTGGTGATCCCGTCTTGATCGGGTGCGCCCTCCTGGACGGTCCGGCTCATCAGATATACCGCGTTGAGTAGCTGGTCGGTGGCGAGTTCACCGGTCGCCGCCCGCTCCATGAACAACTCGATGATTTCGTCCGCCCGGCCGTCGGCGCCTGGAAGATGGGCGCGCACAATGGCCCGCAGTCGCGTCTCGTCTTCGGTGACTGCTGGCAGTTGGAGGCGGATGCACCGCCGTAGGAATGCAGGAGGAAACTCTCGTTCCCCGTTGCTGGTCAGGACGACGAACGGGAAGGCATGGCAGCGGACCATGCCGCGGTGCACAGTGACGTGATCGCCGCCGTCGGCCGGCCGGATCATGATCGTCTCGTGGGTGTCCGCGGCCCGTGCCAGCTCAGGGATCTCGAATCCGCCTTCCTCGAAGACGTCGAGGAGATCGTTCGGCAGGTCGATGTCGCTTTTGTCGATCTCGTCGATCAGTAGCACGCGTGGCAGCCGGTAGGGGGCCAGAGCGGTGCCCAGCGGGCCGAGGCTGACGTACCGGCCGGGCCCTGCAGGTTGCGGCTGCGCGCCCTGTCGTGTCTGGCGCCTGTTGACGCTGGCCTCCTCCAGGCGGCCCAGCGAGTCGTACCGGTACAGTCCGTCGCGCAGTGTGGTCTTGCTGTTCACGGGCCAGCGCAGCACGGTGCCCAGTTTCAACTCGCTCGCCACCGCGTCTGCGAGCGTCGATTTGCCGACGCCGGGGTCTCCGGTGACCAGGAGCGGCCTGCGCAGATACAGGGCCGTGTTCACCGCCTCGATGATGCTTGTGTCAGCCTGGTAGGCCGCGGCCCGCGGTAGCCGGCGTCGGCCCTGCTCGGGTACCTCCCGGTCGAAGGGAGTCACCTCGTCCCCGGCGTTGCCGAAGTCACGCCACGGCGGCGGATCGGGCAGGCGGTCGATGCCATCGTGCGGCTCGCCGACGCCCTGATAGATCCTCCACTCACTCAACGGGTTGTCCTTCCTCGACCGGGGCTGCCGGGACTAGGGGAGTGCGGGGAATCCGCCGGCTGGGGTCGTCCCACAGCAGCACGACGTGCTCGCCGATGTGACCATCGCCTTCGGTTTCGATTTCCGCATCGTTGCGCAGCGCGCAGACCCTGTCGGGCACGTCGTCCCGCGGGGTGTCGGAGAGGAACTCACGTGCCTGAGTGAGGAACCCCGGGTCGGGGCAGACGTGCCGGCCCGGGATTCCGCAGGGACTTCCGCAGACCGGCGTGCCGGGTACGGAACCTCGTCGCCACAACATCATCGGCACTCCGGACGTGAGCGCGACCATGTACGCCTCAGCGACCGGACGTTGGCGCGGAGACCCTGCCAGCGCCAGTGCCGCCAGTGTCGGGTCGTTGTTGAACATGGCGTCGAGTGCCGCCTGACGCTGACGGTCGCGCCCGCAGACACAGACCAGCGCCTCACCCACCCGTTTTCCCTCCAGATGACGCCAGCGCTCTTCCCAGGCCGCGTGGAGGTACGGAGCCTCGTGGCGTTCCAGCGGCCGCACCACCAGGTCGTACTTGCGTCCCAGCGACCAGTACCCGACCTCCGGCCACAGCCTCCAGTCGGCGAAGTCCTCGTCGAGGACCTCGCGCGGAAGGATCAGTTCGATCAGCCCCCGGCGCTGAGGAGTGTCACCCATCAGGTCGATCTGCTGAGCCAGCAGGTCGGAGAGCAGGACGAGGGCCTCCCGCAGGGGGAGGGCCGAGGATTCCGAGGCGCCCGGGACGATGTCGTGCGGCGACCGGAACCGCCAGACCATGACGTGGTAAAGACTGCGGTCCCGGAGCGAGTGCCGAACCCTGCCGATCACAGAGGGCCGCCGGGCTGGCGCTCCGTCGTCCGCCAGCCGGGCCCGTATCGCGTTGCCGAGTCCGAGCCGGCCGGCGGCGATCAGCACCTGGTCGCGCAATGCGGTCACCGCGTCCGACGCGTCGGACGGCGAGCCCGCCAGCTCGCGGGCGAGGTCGGCGCAGAAGGCGAGTTCGTAGGGGAGTTCGCCGTCCAGTGGCGGCAGGAGCGCGGTCAACTCTGTGTAGACGTCGCGATGGGTGAGCATGGGCCGCTCGGGCAGCGGCGTCCCAGGCGCGGCAACGGCCAGGAACGCGGCGTGATGTGACCGATCGGCGTCGTGGGAGTCGGGCAGCGCGGCCAGTAGACCGAGGAAGTGCCGGTCGAAGGCACCCTCGGAGACCTCGCCGGCGGGAGCCTGTTCCACCCGATCGGACAAATCGCGCCATCGGGGGTCCGACTGGTGGAAGCAGTCGTGTTTCCTGATGACGGTCCGGTACACCGCTGGGTCGATCAGCCGCAATGCGTCGACAGGCACTGCGAACCCGCCCATGGCGGTGTCCTCTAAGCGGGTTGCCTTGACGACCGCGCACACTCCGGCACTGGTGTGATCGAGCACAGGGCCTCCGGAGAGCCCCGGATTGATCTCTCCTTCGACGAGTTCCACCAGCTGGCCGCTCGCCTGGGCGGTACGGCCACCAGCGGTCAGCCTCACCAGGCGTGGCGCGGCCGCGCCAGCTTGGAGCGTGTCCGTGAAGCCCACTGCCGTCAACTCACTTCCCTGCAGGGGCCTGGCCATGTCGAGCCACGCACAAGGATGACCGTCAGGTGGATCAAGGAGCTTCACGACGGCCAAGTCGGGGAATGCGTACAGCGCGCTGCTGCGGTCTTGGGCATCCGCAGAGGCCGCAACGACCACGGCTTCGTAGTCCCGACCGTCCCACCGAACCAGTGAGGGCAGCCCCGCTTCCGTGCCGGCGACGTGGGCGCAGGAGACCACGAATCCGGGCGCAACGAAAAATCCCGTTCCGTCGGTGGCGCCTTCCACGAGCACACGGCAGTTCTCCAGGAGCTCCTGGAGTGCGGCGACCGGGTTAAATCCGCGCATAGCAACCGTCGGAATCGCAGATGCTTCTGACGAAGTGGGACAATGTCACCCCTCGTCAGAGGGCGCAGGCACGACAACCCCGTCCTGCTGCGGCGCTTGGACGGGGCTGGGTGCAGTCGCGGCCCACTTCAACGTCACCTTGAACGCGGCCTTCCCACCGACGCCCGTCAGCGCGGCAACCACTCCGTGTTTGCCCGCAGCCAGTTCCAGCCCGAACTCGACACCCACCTCGTCCGGCCGGGCGGTCGCCACCGCAGCCCGCACGTTCACAGCCACGGCATGCAGCGACTCCTGGAAGCCCTCAATCCGCTGCGTAACCTGGTCACCGAGTCCGGTGTCCCGCGGCCCCTGCCTCTCAACCATGGCCCAGACCATCTGCCCGTCCGGCATGGCGAGTTCGATCGGCTGCTGTGCCAAGGTCCCCCCTCAGAAACTGCGTGACACTCAAGCTGGCGGACATCGTATCCACGACTGATCCCTCGCGCTGGCCAAGTGCTGATTGCCGACTCAGCGCATGACGAATGCCGCTAACCGAGTGCGCGCGCCGGAAGGACAGCTGCGGACCTGGCGGGAAACAGCCTCCGCCGTGATCTGACCCTTCTTTCGGCTCGTCGTGGACGAGCACGTAGTCGGCGAGGTCACGGTGCACGACGGGCCCCTCGTCCAGGTCGTGTACATGGTGCTGGAGGCGGCCGCCGAGGAAGAGGTGAGTGCAGGCCTACTGCGGGCGGCCGCCCGCATTCCCGACGAGAACGAACTGACATACGCCGACTGCATGTTCACCCTCCAGGAGGCTGTCCGCTTCGCGCGTACCGCCGCTGATCTCGCCGTCACCTCGGCCGCTTAGTCCACGAGGACGGTCCTGCTGCCCCCGCGCCGCGCCCGGCATGGGGGCAGCGGCCCGATCTCTCCCCGGTGTTCGGCGGTTGCCGGAGGCCGGCGCCGCCAGGTACAGACCGGGGCCGCCGTTTCGGCGCGGTCCTCGGCTGTCTTTGCTAGGGCGGGCGTCAGCGGGCTCTGGCACAGATCTTGGACAGCGGTCGCGGAGGGTCACTGGAGCAGGATCATCTTGCGGAGTAGTTCAAATCCGGCGCGTCCGTAGAGCTGCCGCTTGATCTTCTTGATGCGGGTCACGGCGCCTTCGACGCTTCCGGAGCTCCAGTCAAGGGTCAGGCCGGCGACGACGGCTTCGATGTCGGTGGTCAGTCCACCGGCGAAGCCGGTGATGCCAGGCAGTTGTACGGAGCGGGCTCTGCTGATCCACTCAGGCAGCAGATGGCCGGTGCGTGTCGTGAGCATCTCCGCGAAATCGCGTACCAGTTGATGGGCCTGGTCGAGTTCCGGGCAGGCGGCCGGCACGGCCTTGAACTGCTGGATCTCGTCCTGGGCGAGGGTGTCCGGGTGGCGGGTGAACCAGCCGGACACCCTCCGGACGGACGGTGCCGCCATGGGGGGAGCGGGAGCGTCGGGCCGGACAGGCCGTTGCAGACGGGTGCGCGCCCAGTCGCGCAGGCTGGTGTAGGGCACCGGCTGGCCGCGTTCTGCGAGATCCTCGTGCAGTTCCTTGATGGTGACGTTGCCTTCGGCTTCGTCGATGCGGTGGTGCAGGTAGGACTGGTGGCGGTCAAGGTGGCTGGTCCGGGTGCGGCGGTCGGTGACGGTGTCCTGCCAGCGGGCCGCGCGGGCGTACCGCTGCACGGTGTGCCGGCCCCAGCGCAGGTGACGGGCGATGGTGCGCAGCCCCATGCCCTCGCTCAACAGGTCGTGGACGAGGGCATGGTGTGCTCGGTGGCGTTCGGCCCGTAGGCCGGTCGGCAGCGGGACCTGGTCCCGATCATCGGCAGGGGCAGGGCCGTTGTCCGTGCCCCTGGCCTCCGTTTCGCGCGGCGGCAGGTCGAAGGCGCGCAGCTGGTCGCGGTGGGCGGCCACGCACTTCTCGACGGCCTGACCAAGGTTTGCCACAGGTGGAAGCGATCCGCGATCTGGCGGGCGTCGGGGGCGCCGAGCGTGGCGCCCTCGGCATAAGCGCCGGCCCGGTCCCGGCAGATCACTTCCACTCCCGGATGTGCCTTCAGCCAGTTTGCCAACGGTGCTGCATCCCGTCCGGGCAGGACATCGATCGGGCGGTGGCGTTCACCGTCCGTGATCACCGTGGCATACGTGTGGCCGCGGCGGGTGGAGAAATCGTCGACCCCGAGGACCCGTGGCGTGTCGAACTCCGGGTCCGGCAGGGCTATCACCCGGCGCAGGAGCGTCATCCGACCGGCACCGAGACCCAGTTGGGCCGCGAGCCTCGCACCGGCCCGTCCGGCCAGCGCGAGCCCGACACGCTCCAGCACGCGGTCGAGCCGGACGGTGAAGCGAGCGTACGGACAGGCGAGCCCCGTGAATGGCTCGGCGAAGGTGCGACGCGGACAGACCCTCGCCCCGCAGACGAAGCGCCGGACCTTCAACAGGATCACAACACGCAGCTCACCGGGCGGGAGATCCCGTAATCTGCGCTGGTAGGAGCCACGCGTGCGCTGCGAATAGTGGCCGCAGTCCGGACAGGCCGCACCGGTCCGGCGACCCCGGGCCACGATATCGACCGTCCCGAAGGCAGCGGTCACCCTCACGACGTCCACGTTGTCGATCCCGGCGAATACCAGCGTTTCCCAGGACAGCGCGTCGGCGTGCATGACCGGCACCGTCACCGGAACGCAGAATTCCGAACCTACTTGACGGAGTGTCAGCAACCGTCGTGGTGGCACAGCGCGCGCCGTCTCACGGAAGAGCAGACCGCCACAATCGAACAACGTGGTGACACTCCGCGACCGCTGTCCAAGATCTGTGCCAGAGCCCGCCGACGCCCGCCCTAGCCACGTCAACGAGTTCGCCCATGGCCACGGCATGCGCCGCTGCCGCTACCGAGGACAGGGAAAGGCCCACATCCAGCACATCCTGACCGCCATCGCCGTCAACATCGAGCGCCTCAGCGCACTGACACCGACCGAGGAAGCACCCATACCTCGCCGGCCGACCGCCTTCCAGAACTACCTCGACCAGCGCGAACTACCCCGGCCAAAGTCCTGGCGAACCCTCGGCACCTGACCTCGACCATTCAAGATCACCGACAGAGTCAAGTTAGCCGATCTTCTTCCAGGGCTTGCAGTCGGTGGTCTGGAACGCTCTGTCACCTGCGGAGACCTTGACGATGGCCGGGCCCTCGGCATTGCCGTTGGCGATGATGGCGTCCCCCTCGCCGGTCGTGTCGCTCAAGCGCGCCCAGTAGCAGCCGTACTTGTTCTTGCCCTTGCTGCGGTAGGTGCCGGCCTGGATGTCCTTGCCCACCAGGAAGGTCCCGTCGCCCGGGATCCCTCCCTTGGGTGCGTCCTCCTGCTGCTCTCCGGCAGTGGCCACGGGGGAAGCGGCACCCGCCTGTGCGTCTGCAGCCGTCGCCATGGTGGTCACGGTCACCGTCGCGGAAGGAGAGTCCGCGCCCCCTCCAGACCCGACGATGCCGAGCAGGACTCCCACCAGCAGTCCACCGATGGCGGCCGCGGTGTAGGCGAACCATCTGCGTCGGGATGGAGCCTGGGCGCCAGGGGACGATGTGTGATCCGACGTCGGTCCCGGAGGCGGCCCTACAGGTGTGTTTCCACTCATGTTCACAGAGTGCGCCTGCCTTCTGCGGGGTGCACGACGGCGCTTGTTTGCCGCAGGAGCCTGCCGACCTGGGCCGGTCGGGCCGCGGGCGACGGTCGGGCCGGTCACCTGCTCGGCAAGACCTCACAGACCGTCCGCACGAGGGGCAGATGTCTGGCCGGAGCAGCAATGAGAGCGCCAGTTTCCAGGTAACCGACCTTCCTGACATGTCAGGGCAGGGAGGCGTCGCTGTAGTCCCCGCTGCACGAGTAGGAGAACGTGCTGTTCGCCCCGACGGCCGGGAAGTTCATGACGCCGTAGTAGAAGAAGTTCAGGGTCTTCTCGCTGCGGTTGAGCTCGAGGTTTTTCGTGTGTTCTTCACCAGTACCCCGGTTCAGACAGGACGTGTTGGGATCGCGCAGGTCCGGCGGCCCGGTGGAGGCAAAGACCAGCTGCAGTCCGCGGGACGTGCGGTCCGCCGACAGGACGACGGCAAAATACCTCGGATCGGTATACCGGGAGATGCTCATGTGAGGCACGCTCGCGGTACCAAGGTCGACACCCGTGTAGTCGCTCTGGCAGGAATAGCGCAGCGTGTACCGTCCGGATACGAGCAGCGGGAAGGCCAGTGTCCCGTCGAAAGCGCCAGGTCGCTCTGTACGGGCATGCTTCGCGAACGGAAGCACCGTGAACGTTCCCTCCGCCCCCTGCACCTCAAGACACGTAGTCTCCGCTTCCCGCAGGTCTGATCTGCCCCTCGCGCTCACGGTCACTGTCAGCTGATTCCGGGCAGCGGCCACCGAAGTCACTGCGGCCCTGTACTCAGGGTCCCGGTAGCGGGAGACTCCCAGTGGGCCCCGGGTGAAACTGGGGGACTTGGGTGGTGCGGCGGACGGCAGTCGAGCGGGCTTTGGTGAGGGTTGCCAGGTCTCCGAGGACCGGGGCGAAGCAGGCTTGGCGTTGTCGGGCCGGCCTGACGCAGTGACGGTGACTGTTGCGCTCGGCGTGGCTTCCTGCCCGCTATCACTGCGCTGTCCGGCCAGCGAGAAACCTGCCACCCCGATCAGCAGGAACAGGGCCGCCCCGATCATTGCTTTTGCCCCGCTTATCTTCTTTTCGGCGGGAGGAGAAAGGGACGTTGTCGCGTGGGGCGGGACAACGGTGGCGCCGCGCGGCATCCTCGCGGTGGCTGTTTCCTGCTGGTGACCGCCGGCGAAGCGGGGATCGAGGGCGGTCACCGGATGAGTGACAGCCAGTAGTTCCTGTGACGTCCTGCGTGCAAGAAGAAGGACGGAGTCCGGAAGCCATCGGGTGCCCTCGCAGTGAGGGCGCGCACTCGTGGTCAGCATGCCGGGAAGCTCGTCTGCCGCTGGCCTGTCCTCCGGACTCTGGGAAAGGCACTTGTGGATGACGTTCCGCACGTCTGGCGGGAGCGATGACAGGGCAGGGGTGCGGCCGTCGACGATGGCGGCGGCAAGCGGATCAATGGGCATGGCCAGTCCGGCGGCTTCGGCGAGGACCACGCCGAGTGAGAAGACGTCGCTGGGCGGATCAGCCCTGTGGGCGAGGAGTTGTTCGGGGGAGGCGTAGGCGGATGTGCCGATGAACTGTCGTGTGGCGGTCAGGCCTTCCTGGCCCAGAGGGCGGGCGATCCCGAAGTCGAGGAGACGGGGTCCGCCCTCGGAAAGGATGATGTTGGAAGGCTTCAAGTCACGGTGCACGATACGTGCGGCGTGGATGGCTGTGAGAGCCCCAGCCAGGCCGAGTGCCAGGACTCGCACTGTTTCGGCTGGCAGCGGTCCGTGTTTGGCCAATACCTCAGCCAGGTTCGGGCCGGGCACGAGGGCTGTCGCCAGCCAGGGGCTCGCTGGCCCGGGGGCGAAGTCGACGAGTTGGGCGATGTACAGGCTGCGGACCGTGCGGGCGACCTCGATCTCGCGGGCGAAACGCTCCTGGTAGCCGGGCTCCTTCGCTAGATCGGCCCGGATTGTCTTGACCGCAACCAGACATCCAGACCCCGTGTTTCGGGCGAGGTACACGACACCCATGCCGCCGGACCCCAGACGCCCCATCACCTCGTACGGTCCGATGCGCAGAGGATCGGTCCCGTACTGGAGCGGTTTCACCACGTTGCACCCTTACTCGTCCGCCGACGAACCTGACAACAGCCACGCCGTCTGCCAGAAGCCACGACCGACGATCGGGAGCGGGCCAAACACGGCCACACCGCAAGCCCCGGTGCCGTCTGCCCGCCTCGGCCCCGCGTCGGAGCCGGGGATACATTCTGGCGATCCGCATCCACCTGCAACAGAGCGCACCGGTAGCGCGACACGGCGTACACCTCGGCGGTTCACGCTCCCCCCGAAGGGAGGCACGTCCATCGAGCGACGCTGCTCCTACGGGGTAGCAGCCAGCTGGTCCAGTTCCCGCATCGCCCGCACGAAGTCGGTGCGGTCCGACGTCTGGAACCGTTTGAAGAACCAGTCGGGCACCCGGGCCTGCCGCAGCCGCGTGAGCAGCAAAGTGTCCTGGATCTGCCGGGCCAGAAGCAGGAGCCCCGGAGTGTCCCCAGCGGGACTGCCCCGCCGGATGTGTGCACGAAGCGCCTGCAGCAGCACGGCCTGTGCATGCTCACGGACGCGGGCGGTCTCCCTCTGGGAGGCGGCGGTGTCCACGCCCAGCAATAAAAGGCCCAACGAAGGGACGAACCAGTGCAGCAGCATCTCGGTGACCGTCATCGCCCGGGCCAGACCAAGTCCGATGCCCGCCACGCTCCACAACACCAGCCCTCCGGACACCGCGGCGGCGTAACGCCGCCGGATCCGGGCACCCCAGCCCAGGTTCTGCATCTGGCAGGCCAGCACATCGAGCGGCCTAGGAAGCCTGGTGACCTCGTAGAAGTAATCCTCCAGCCGAGACTCCGCCCCCGTGTACCGGCCCGCCGCCCGGCTCACCTCCTGCGCCGCAGGCTCCTCCCCGCCGGCAAGAACCGTATTCCAGTCAATGCACAAAAGCCGTACGTCGAACATTTCCTGGAAGAGTGCCGCACGGCGCATCTCCTGCGCTCCCCACACCCGGGCACCCGCGGTATAGGCCAAAGCCCACACGAGCCCCAGCAGCGTGACCGGCGTCTGCAGCGCACTGACGAACACCCCGGCCACGCCCAGACCCGCCAGCAGAACAGAAAGCGTCATGTGCGAAGAGGTCAGCCTCTTGGCGCGCCGGTGCGCTACCGAAGCCGCTTTCAGAATGCGCAGCAGTTCCGGATCATTCTGCCGAGTGAAGATCGATGTGCTTGCTGCCCCCACAGCCACCCCCGAGTGACGCGCGGGCCGGGCGACGCCGACGACGCCCTGGCCGCACGAGAAGTCATGCCCGTCTCCCACAGCGGCCATGCGCACCCCCTCTGAACGCGCCTCCCGCCAGCGCCCAGCCCATAGCCAGCAGATGGCGGTCCGCCCAGGTCACAGATCCCAGACCTCCAGCCGGCCTTCGCTGCCGAGCATCGCCATCAGCCTCCCATCACGGGAGGTGGCCACGTCGACATAACGGCCCGACTGGCGCAACTGGATCCCGCCGTCGATGGTCGGGCAGGACAGCCGGCCCCGCTTGAGACAGAACAGCGTGCCCGTCTCGGTGCACAGCAGACGCATACCCTCCCCGCCCAATGCCTCACGGGCCTCCCGGTCCGTCAGCTTGCGGCGGTACACCTCCCTGCCATCCTCTGTACTCCACACCAGTACTTCCTCAAAGGTCACGCATCCGACATGGCTGCCCGAGGGGGAGACTGCCAGCTGACAGCCCGGGCCCACCAGCGAGGAAAACTTCCTGAGCAGGCCGGTCCGGAAGTAGAGCATGGAGTTGGCCATCGACCGTTGCAGCGTCGGACGGCCCCTGCGATGAATGAACACTTCCTGCGAGCGCGCCAAGGCGATCACCGATGCGTCGAGACTCACCGCGCTAGCCGCCAGCGAAGCAGGGCAGGGAACGCGCTCCACCACCGAGCCGTCCTCGAAACTGCGAACGGTCAGCGACTTCCTGTCGTGCGTGGCGAACACGTCACCACCACTGGTGACCAGAAAATTCTCCCCGCCGTCGAAATGGACCGGATCCGAGCGGAACACCCCCGCATCCTGCGGAAAACGCAGGATCTCCAGTTCCTTTGGCCAGGCGGTCACCAGACTGTGCGTCAGAGAAGACACCAATGCCTGATGGCCGACCCTGATGCGAGCCGGACGACCCTCCGCCCCAGGCAGAGAATCTCCCCCCACACTCCACCGCCGGACGCGACCTTGCCCGTCGACCAACACCACCGTGTGATCCGGGCCGAATCCGAGCACCGCCCGCTCGTCCCGCACCCCCGAGTCCGTCTCCCAGCGCCGCCGCTGCGGTTCCTGGTCAGGCACAAACCCGGCGGAACCCCGGCTCCCCGCCACGCCAACGGCACTGAACTGCGTCGTCGTGAAGGAGTCCCTTCCCGGCTCCAGAGGCGGGGGCCACGCTTGCCCGCCCTGACGCCTCGCCGTCCGCGCCAGGAGCTCGCCCCCGGCATGTGCGGCAAGCCGCACGAGCCATCCGCGGCCCGCCACACCGATTCCCGTGTACGTCGTGAACATCAGAGCGCGCGCCATCAGCGAGAGCAGGAACTGCGCGTCCCACGAGTCCCGCCAGTGGCTCATCTCCCGCTGGGCGGTCACCGTCACCGCCTGCACCAGCGTCTTTGCACGCGGCACGATGTAGGCGCCGTGGGTAGCGTGCGGGGCCACGATGAAACGGAGCAGAGCGTGCCGCTGATCTGGCGGCAGCTCGTGCTCGACGAAGGGAATCAGCGCGGACAGCAGCACCGTCGCAGCGTCCCCGCCAAGGTCAGCCCGGGCGCTGAACGTGCACAGATCGATAAGACGGTACGCCTCGGCCTGTACTGTCCCCTCCATCTGGGGCACGAGGATGTTGTCCAGATGCAGGTCGCCGTGACCCAGACCGCGCAGCACACGCAGTTCGGGATCCGGCAGGGCCGGCCCGCCCTTGACCATCAGATACGGATTGGGCAGCCGCATACCGTCGCTGTACAGCCACGGGGGCGCGGGATCGAGAACGCCCAGAGACCTTCCCCACGCCTGAAGCGAGCCGTCGCCCTGCCACACGCCGTTCAACTCCTCGCGCAGGAAGGCAGAGACCTTCACAGGCTCGGGGACAGCCAGCTTGAGGACTTCGGCATTCCAGCACGACAACAGCCCCCGGATCAGATGCTCGACCACCCGCGCCCTGTGTTGCCCGTCAAGGCCTCCAACAGTCGTCGTGCTCCGCAGGCTGTCGCCGGCGACCTTCTGGAACATCAGCGTCCTGCCGTCCGGCAGCGGCACGGGATCGAACGGCTGCTTGACCAGATGCAGGTCGGTGAAAGTTTCGACAGCCTCAGCGGCAGCCGCGGCAGCAGCGGGCTCACGTCCGGCTGCGCCTGCGGGAACGATCTTGAGGATGATCTGCTGTGCAGGCGGTGCGACTTCGACCGCCAACAGGACAGCGTCGGTGTAGCTGCGGCCCTGTGCGGTCCACTCGGGCCGATGCAGGTACAGGTCCGTCCAGGCGTGCTCGGCGGCCTGCTCTTCCAGCACGTCGATGATCTCGGGTCCGCAGGTCTCCCGGATGAACCTGGCGTCCTCGTTGGGGATGTGCAGCACAACTGACCCTTCAGCAGGGGAGCGGACGACGCGACCAGCGTGCCAGCCGACGGCTGCCGCAGATACAGAAACGGGTCAGAAGGTCACAGACGTGCGCTTTGGCCCGACAGTGTCCAACACGCCCGACCGCACCCACTGGTGCGCCTCGTTCGAGCCCCGTCCTGGTGCGCCCTCAAGGAAGCTGGACCGGCCCATGAGGCGGCCCGCACGGCCGTGAAGCGCCGGCTCGAGCACATCGAGCACCGGCCGCAGGTGGAAGAAGACCTGACTGAGTTGGCCAGCGAGGCGATTCGACCGGAGAGGCTTGGGTCAGCACGCGGGCGGGACACACTCGAGCCCTGCTTCGGACCCCCGAATCGCTCGACTGCGAAGACTGGTGCGCCCCGCAGGGGCTGGCCAGCACGCCGACGCGATCGGCCACCCACGACATCAGTGGCGTGCGGGACATCACGACCGGCGACTGCCTGCAGCTGCGCCACATCGAGGTCAGCGTCCTGCGCAAGGCCCCGACCTCGCGGACGCTGTTCTACACGCTCCTGAAGGACCTGGGAAACTTCCCCCCTAACGCGCCCGCGACGCTTCGGTCGGTGTCGACGTACGCGGGCCAGTCCAGCGCCGAGGAACTGGTGGATCGCTACCACGTTCAGTGCCGGCCGGTCCGTGTGAGCGATCATGAAATTCCCCAGGTGGGGTGGGTTCCGCGTCACGTGAATTACGTGATCGTTCACACATACAAGGCATTCGACCGGCCGGGACTGTGGAGCGTGCCGGCAGGGCGTCTCCACTGCACGGTCCTGCACGCCGTCGGCCTGGGCGCCGCCGACGTCAACACGGACGCGCTCATCGAGGACGTCGCCGACTACGCGCGGACACGGCATCCGTTCGTCCTGACCTTCGACCGGCCCGCCGTGGCCGCCGTCGCTGTTGAGATCAGCGGATGGCCGGGCCGTCCCTTCACCGAGATCGTGGACGCCGTCACCCAGGCGGCGATCCGCACCGGAGTTCCTTTCAAGCCCGCTCCGAGCCGCTACCCCCATGTCTCCGTCGCCTACACCGCAGACGGTGCCCAGGACGTCGACCCGGTCGGCCTGCGGGCCGAACTGGCCGACATCGAGCATCCGGTGTCTCAGACCCTGATCGTCGACCGGCTGCACCTCGTGGAGCAGTGGCACGACGGCGCACAGCTCATATGGGACCCGGTCGCCGAAATCCCTCTCGCCGGAGCTGCAGCATGAGCGATGGATTCCCTGGCTACACCCCGGTCCACGGCGACACCGTCCAGCTCACCGCCGACACACTCGTAGTGACCATCACCGGAAAGATCACGTCCCGGGGAGTGCTGCGCGACGGCGCCGGGTTCGCCGAACTCGTCCTTCCCGACGGCGACCCCCAGCAGCGGCGCGACCTCGAACGCGCCACGTGGCTCCACTACCGCCTCTACGGCGGGGGCGCGCTCCTCTACTCGTCTGGACACTTGCAAGTCCGCGACGTCCGGAGGGACGCAGACGGAGCACTGGTGGTGGCCGGCTCACCCTGACGGCGTCCTCGGCACACCTCGGTCGGGTGAAGAGACCCCACGTACGGAACTCTTTCCGGCAGCCGGGCGTGGTGCCCTACATGGATCCGATCAGCGAGGTACACGTCAGCAGGCCGGGCCTGGTCGTCGTCGACGTCGCGGCCGCCGACGAAACCGCGCTTGCCTTCCAGCAGCTCCTCACCGACCGGTGGGCGACCGCACCCGCGCTGCACACGACGCGGGACCCGGGGGAACCCGGCGTACGGCTGCGCTGTTACCTGGACCTGCGGCAGTCGATCAGCCTGGCCGTGCCAAGGGAAGCAGTCTTGTCGCGGGGCGCAGGCTGATCCCGCTTCTCTCGTCCGGGGGACTCTTTCACGGTCCGTTCGACCGAATCCGGCCCGACGCACCTCGCGCACCGGAAGACTGCTGGCATGCCATACGACAGCAGTCGCGTGAAGACCGTGAGCACCTACTCGCCCGGCACGAAGTGGACGTTCTCCGCTCGTAGTAACGGCTTTGAGCACACTGAAGAACTCGTCCTGTATGCCGAGCCGAACGGAGCGGCCATCAGCGACGACTACCTGCCCGACGAAATCAGCGCTGGTGAGCTGTGGCGGTTATGGGCCGACAAGTACGCGAACCAGTACCACCAGGAGTGGCCGTCCCTGTACCGGCAGGGCGAGGTGCTCATCGACTGGACCGTTGCCCAGCCCATGCTCACTGGCATCTTCGAACGAGCGCCATATGCCAGGACAACGCCAGCGGCCCCTGAGCTCGTGAAACTGTTCGGTGACGTGCCGAACGAGGACTTCCTCACCCACTACACGCACCCCGTGAACGCCGACACCGGAGAGCGGTTGAACTGGATGCGCCTTCCCGTACTGGACCAGGGATGGAACGAGACAGCTCGGCACAGGGCGGGCTTCATCCAGGAAGCGACGGGTTGGAAGCCGTCGGCTCTCCAGCAGACGATGGACGTGGTGCAGATCGCGAAGGTGGCTGGCCTCTACGTGCCAACGCTGAGCTGAGCAAGAAGGTCAGCGCAGGCGGACAACGGTGACGACTGCATGCCGGGTGGTGCCCGCCACGACCTCCACCACCGGGTCGTCGACGGCGGGCGTGTAGGAGTCGCCGGCCTTCGTGGACGCCTGCCCGGCCTGGGGGACCAGGCGCGGGCCGACGACGGAGGCGAGCGCCGTGGTCAACCTCTGGGACAGCGCGACTCGTCCGCCGGGCAGCCGTACGGCGAGCGCCTTCGGATGCCGGGCCGTGCCGGTGAAGCCGACCACGGCGACGTCGACGGTGTCCGCGTGCCTCACCTTCGACCACACCCGGCCCGCCTTGTACGCCGACCGCAGCGGCTTCGCCACGATTCCCTCCACGCCCGTCCCTTCGAGCGTCGTGTACCAGAGCAGGGCCTCGTCCCGGTCGGTGGTCGACCACACCGGCTCGATCGGCGGGCCGACGTCGGCGAGCACGTCCAGGAGGACCTGGCGCCGTTCCGCGTACGGATGCGGCCGCAGGTCGGGTAGGCCCGCAGCAGGATGGGCGAGGACGTCGAACGCGACGTACGTCGCGGGGTGTTGGTCGGCGAGCTCCCTCGCGCGGCGGGGGTGGGAGAGCGCGCGGGACTGCGCCGAGGCGAAGCTGATGTGCGCGGTGCCGTTGTCGTCGGCGATGTACACCACGGCCTCGCCGTCCAGGATCGCGCCGGGCGGCAGGCGCATGGCGGCCACGGCCAGGTCCATCCAGAGCGCGGTGACGTCGCGGCCGGTCCTCGACTGGAGCCGGACGCCGTCCTCGGTTCGCCACAGCACGGTCCGGTGGCCGTCGACCTTGATTTCGTACGCCCACGACGGGCCTGTCGGCAGCTGCGTCACGGGCCGCGCGAGGGCGACGTCCACGGGCCACTCCACCCCATCAGCCTGCACCTGTGGGACACCGGCCGCCTGCTGGCGCACTCCCGCACGGCCAGCAGGCGGCCCGGCGGCACGGCTGCTGCGGAACAGCCGCGCCGCACGGCGCGAGCCCGGCCGCGCAGCGCGACCGGGCCCTGAAGTGGTCTTGGGTGTTCTCGACTTTCTGCTGAGCGTCTCGCCGAACCGCCCGGCTGTCATCACCCACACGGGCGACGCCCGCTCACGCCGCGGCGGCCTCCTTCTCCTGCTGCTTGGCCTTCACCAGGGCGGCGAGCGGGGAGCGCCGGCCTTTCCCGACGCTGCGCAGCTGCTCCCAGTCGACCTCGGGGTGAGCGTCGGGCAGGGCGTCGACGGACGCCGTGGTGAACAGCGGGACCATCACGGCCCCGGCTCGTGACGTGCCGAAACGCACCTCACGCCGTTCCGCCGGACGCACCCACAACAGCTCCCGCATGTAGTCGAAGTCGACCCTCCTCACGCCCAGCCGGGCAGCGGCCTGGTCCGGCCCGAGCGGCGCTTCGGCGGCGAGCCGCTGCGCCAGGCCCTCGATGCCGCAGACCTCCGTCACCTGGTCGGGGTTGATTAGCACGGCCTCCGGGTTCGCTGTCAGGTCGGCCAGCAGCCCAGCGGCGATGAGTCGGCGCACCGCGAAGGCACTCACGACCGGCGGTTCGCCGGGCACGTTCGGTGTGCCCAGGGCCTGGGCGATGTGGTCCGCAGCCACGGCGGCGGGGATCGGCTCGTGGGGGAGCGCGGCCCGGATCGCGTCCGCGTCCATCGCCTCCACGGCGGCCCGCGACCACTGCCAGGAGGAGACGTCCGGGGCCGGGACGAGGCCGGTGTGTCGCGCCCACCGGAAGGCGGCGACGGGGACGCGCAGGCGCTTCGCCGCCTGGGCGTCGTCGTACTCGGTCAGTCGTGCCATGGGGATCTCCATCTCTCGTGGTCCGCCCGGAGCGGGCGAACAAGACCGTGACAGAACACCTGAAAAGCTGTCAAGAGCCAAGAAAACAAGGCAAGTTGGACTCTTGCGACTAGATCCGTGCACGCGTACACGAGGGAAAAAATCACCCAGCGGCGTCAACTCGACAGCGGGTAGCGTCCCGGCCATGAACGATCTCGATGCCGATGAGGCGTGGGAACGGCTGCGGGCCAGCCGCTCCGATCCACCGGTCAGGGCCGATAACGCCGCTCGCTGCAAGACGTACACGGCGTCCCTGGAGCAGGCTCAGCAGCTGTTCCGCGCCGCCGCCGTCGTGGGCCCGGCCACGAGCCCGATCCTGGCCTTCTACGGTCTCAGCCAGGCCGGCCGCGCCATCACGGCCGCCGCCCGATCCCTTGAGGGCGAGGACTGGCGCCTCAAGGCCCACGGGATCAAGACCACGGGGTTCCATCTGGCCTTCCCCAACATCGAGATCCGCACCGACCCGCTTGGCACCCAGGGCAGTTTCGTGAAGGTCAGCGAGGTCCTCGACTCACCCGTGTGGGAGAAGGACCCGATGCGCCTGGAAGACATCTGGGACCTGCTGCCGACGAACCTCCGCCACCCGCTCACCACCAGGGACCGGCTCACCCCGCTCTACACAAGCGAGGGCAGCGTCGACGAAGGCGACCACTCCCTGCTCAGCGTCTTCGTGTGCAACATCCCGGACCGGGTCGTCAAGGCCGGCACTCGTGAGGCGCTGGCCGACCTTCTGACCGCCTACCCGGCTGTCGCCCAGCACGAGAGCTACAGGAATGTGGGAGAGGCGGCGCTTCCGTTCTACGTCCGTTACGACCACGGCGGGGGCCAGCTGTCCATGAACTGGATGATGCCCGAGGGCGTGGGCACGGGGTTCAACGGGATGGCGACCATGGCCGAACGGCAGGCGCACCTGCGAACCCTGACCCGCGGCTACGCCGGGGACCGGTACTTCCTGCCGGTCCTGGGCTCGATGAAGCGGGATCTACACCCCCTGATGGCCTGGTGGGCCGTGCTGTACACGCTGTCCATGCTCGCCCGCTACGAGCCCGCAGTCTGGGGCAAGCACATCAACGTCGACAGCAGCCCGCACGCGGTCCCGATCGAGCGACTCCTGGAACGTGCGATCAACCACCTGCCCGTCCTGATCGCGGACACCATCACAGAGGTGAGCACCTAGACCGCCCAGCACGAGGCCCCAGGGGTACCTGGGGCCTCCCACACGCTGATCACGCTGAACGCCTCAGCCGGGCACCGAACGTGAGGAAGAGACGACGACACTGCCCTGGACCGCGAAAGGATGGGGGCATGATTCAGCTCCCCACTCTTGCCACCGACCGGTCCGGCGACCGCGCCGCGCAGCTCACCATCACCCAGGCCCGGCGCTCCGAACATCCCGACCGCACGACCTGGGGACCCGATGACACCGCGCCCGCAGATGGCTACTGGGACTGGCAGGCGTTCGTCGTGGACGGCGAGGGTGACCTCTGGATCCGCCTCACCAGCGACGGCCCGCACAAGGGCGAGTGGCAGCTGCGCGGCTACAAACTGCGGCTGCCCTTCGAAGAGAAGAGCAAGCCGGTGTCGTGGCAGGCTCTGGCCGCCACGTATGGGCCGCTCACGGACCTCCCCAGTGACTGATACCGCGAGCGCAACGAGATCCTGGAAGCGGTCGCCGGTGCGATGAACGACATGGACGACATCCTCTTCCACGCCTGGGGCGCCCACACGCTCGGCACCGACCGCGAACACGGCCCGCTGGTCGACGACGACGCCAGGGACGATGACATCGTCCGCCACGCTCAGAACGTCGCCGATCGAGGACCCAGCAAGCCGCCAAGATTCGGACGGCCCTGGCGGCGGCACACCTGGTCACGCCCTCCGAGCACACGAACTGACCGTCGGCTGACGAGGCATGAAGCCGGAACCGGCCATGCTGGGGCCGTACCATGCGTCCATGGCCAGACAGGGTGAAAAGATCTCGGATCACGACCGGATCGAAGAGATGCAGGCGCTGTTGAGCGCGCTGGTGCCGGCTGT
Source organism: Streptomyces sp. NPDC101776 (assembly GCF_044766845.1). NCBI lineage: Bacteria > Bacillati > Actinomycetota > Actinomycetes > Kitasatosporales > Streptomycetaceae > Streptomyces > Streptomyces sp. NPDC101776. Next base: position 106,526 of record NZ_JBIWMV010000029.1, read on the forward strand.
TGAGAAGCTCATGCAGGCGACCGAGATCCTCAGCACGGAAGCAACCGAGACGACTCAAGCGCGAGTTCGCCCCTTGATCGAGGCAGCACGGATCGCCTACGTCTCGGGCAAGATCCGCGCGGACGATGTCGTTGATCGCGCCGTCCCGTCTCCGGTCCAATAGGTGCTGGTAGACGTGCCCAGCCTGCCCTCCCCCGAAGAGATCGAAGCCGCCCGCACGCCAGCCGGCGGATGGAAGCGCGACCAGCTTGCCGCCTGGGGCGTCCCGTGGCCCCCGCCCAAGGGATGGAAGGACGAGCTGACCCAGCGCTGGCAGGCCGCATGCCAGGGCGGGGCACCACCGTCCCTGCCCCGCCTGGTCCCGGCCGACTTCGCACAGGAGGCGCTCGACTTCGGCTGACGACAGCGAGGCGGGACAGGATCACCCTGCCCGGCCCCTCTGTCGGTTGTCAGCGTGACTGGATCCAGAGGCCGCTGTACGCCACGACGGCGCCGCCGACCGCGGTTGCGGCCCCTCGGATCAGATACAGGCCGGCCTCGTTGCGGAGCCGCCGGGCACGTTTGGCCCACCGGGTCTGCGATGACGCACCTTCCGGCGTTGGGAGGGGTTCCGGGTCTGGGCTGTTGCCCCTAGTCTCGGGCGTGGACATGAGCTTCTCCTTCGTCGGGGACGTTCGGTCTTCTGCAGACGGCTCCCTGTGCCCCAGGGGGCCGTCGCCGTTTTCCGGTGCCGGCCTTGCCGTTGTCCACTCCTTGAGACGCGTCTCGGTTCTGGAGTGAACAGGCTCAACAAAAGCACCTCGAAATAGCCCCTGACCAGCGAAAACAGCTCTTTGTTGAAAGGGGTTTCCCTGGGCTGAAAGCGGTCTACGAGTGGCTGACACGTGCTCAACTGTGCTGAAGAGCAGTCAGAGTGAGGTCACTTGGGGTTTCCCATGGTGTGATGCCAAGTTCAAATGAGGGTTCCTGTGTCTAACTGGGCCTGACCATGGCAGAGTTGGCGGATGCCACGAATGCTGCGGATGCCTGGCAAGGACGTCCTGCCACCGGGCCCCAAGAGGGAACTTGTTGCCGAGCTCTACGTCTACTACCGCGAGGCTGGGCGGCCGCCGCTCCCGCACATCGAGACGCTCACCCAGAAAATGCCGAACCCGCACAAGGTGAGCCGAGAAACCATCCGGCGCCTGCTCACCGGGCAGACCACGAGCCAATGGGCTGTAGTCGATGCCCTTGTGCGCGCTCTGTGCGAACTGCAGGCCCGCGCCCCCGACGACCGCCGTTGGCCGGAGCCGGACGACCAGTACGAGGAAGACAACCCAGAGACCTGCCGTGAGTACCTGCGCAGGCTGTGGAACGACGACATCGACGGGCTCGAACCAGGCGAAGCACCCACGGTCCCGCCCGCAGTGTCCGCACTCCCGACTTCCGGAGGATGGGGCGGCACCCCACCCGCGTCGACCGGGGGCTGGGGGAATGCCCCCTCGCAGCCGAAGCAGGACGACCCCTGGGCGACTGGAACCCCTCCTCAGCTCTCACAGCAGACACGTGGCTATTCGGACGAACCGCCCTTCTGATCGGCCCTCTTCGACCGCTGTACGCATGGCCGGGCCCTGCTACCCGGAGATAGCGTGCGGCGCGTTGCTCCGGGCAGCAGGGCCAGTCACATGCCGAGTACGCGGCGCACGGCGTCGGCTGGGTCGATGCCCAGCACAAAGGCGACGCCGACCGCACCCAGGACGAGCGCGGTGGTGGCGCCGGCCTTGTTGGCGAAGCCCTTGACGAACTCCTCCACGGACAGTTTCACCAGCTTCCAGACGATGGCCCTGGTGCGGGCGGTGATGATGCGCAGACGCCGGGCCAGGCGCTGCGACCGGTTCGGGCCGGCAGGTATGGCGGCTTGGTGGTCGGGGGAGGGCTGCGCGGGCAGCTCGGGATCAGTGTCCCGGGGCATGGTGGGACTCCTCTGGGCGGGGAGAACGGGGATCGCGGACACCTGCGTGGTGTCGTCCGCGTGGGCGTGCGCCTCGCGGTCGGCGTTCCTGCGGCTCTCTGCCTGAGAGCGTCCCTGTGGAGCCTCGGCTCGTGCCCAGGGTGGCATCTCCAGCCTAGCGACGATCGGCATGTCCGTTCCCCCGGCTGTCTGGTGAGTGGTCATCAGCGGTTCCTCTCGTTCGCGTTGGTGCCGGGCGGGCAGCACAGTGACCGGGGCTCGGTGCTTGTGTCGCGGGCTCGCGAAAATCGGCGACTTCACCCCTTGAGCTGCGGCAAGAGCCATGGACAGCAGCCCGACCGGAGAATTCGCGAGACATTGCGAAGGCCCGGACCACCTGGTCCGGGCCTCACACCCCCTGAGGAACTGTCAGGGAGTCGGTGACTTCACGTTCTTGGCTTACAGAGAAGTTATGGGGGAACCGCGGGCCGATGTGACGCTGCGGTCTACGCCCACCGCATCCCGATGGCGGACAGCTCTTCCACCCGCTCCGGCGACAGCGTCGCCGCGCGCGAGCGCTGGTTGCCGATCCATGCACCGAGCCGGAGCTCCCGCTGCTCCTGGTCGATGCCGTTGTCACTGGTGACGACGATGGTCTCCACATGCTTGCGCGGCACCCGCAGGTGCCCCTCGCGTTCGTAGAACTGCTTGGCGGCGAGGAAGTTGAGGGTCCATTTATCGGCCTGGGTTCGGCGTGGCTTCGGCTTCTCGTCCTCGGTGGCGGGTTCGATCCCGAGGACTTGCTCGCACATCCACTGCTGTACGGCGGTGAGCTGGTCGAAGCCGAGCCGCTGGGCACGCACCCAGCGGCCGAGGTCCTCGCCCTGGCGCACGACCACACCCGGCTCGGTCGGCAGCACGCCGCCGCCGTCCAGGTGCTGGCGGGTGAGGTGGAACGCCCGCTGCCACTCCACGGGCCACGTGGGGCACCACGACGCGTCGATGTCCTCCAGCTGCTCGCGCCGTTCGTCGGACAGAGCGCCGGCCAACGACCCGACCGGGAGCCCCTCGGCACGCCGCTGCTCGATCTCGATCGCCTTCCGCGTGGCGGCCCGCGCGTTCTTCAGCCAGATGCCCACCTTCGCGCCTTGGAAGGTGGCGTCCAGCGGGGCCAGAAGGTGCCCGTTCTCCTCAGCCCAGCCGCGGGCGGCGGACAGGCCCTCCTCCCACGCGACGTCGTAGTGCGACCACACCATGCCGAGCTTCTCCAGCTGCTCGATGCGGTCGGTGTCCATGTCGCCGCGGGCGTAGAAGCGCCGGTTGTCGGCGATCCACTGCCCGAGCGGGAAGTTCGCGAGCGAGGCCGGCCACCTCTCGGCTTCCGCGTCCTGGTCGTCGACGGCCGGCACGCGGAACGTGAAGGGGACCTTCAGGTCGCCGTGCTCGCGGGCGTAGATGACGGCGGCCTCCACGCCGCGCCGCCAGTGCTCGTGCTCGGGGTTGAGGACCCGCAGGTTGATGAACGCGGCCAGCTGCGCCGGATCACGCGGCGTGCTGAACTTCAGCAGTCGCCGGGCGGGCGCCGACGGACCCCCGGACGCCTTCCCCTCACCCCGGCCCTCCTGGTCCTGCGCGGCCTTCGAGGCGGGCTTGTAGGCGCTCGGGGCCTGCTGCTCAGCGAGTTGCTCCACCACCCGGGCGTCGTGCGCCCTGAGCGCCTCCAGGAGCTTCGCCAGCCCGCCGAACGCCCGGCTGGTCAGCATGCTGTCGGCCGTCTCGCCCGGCCCGAGCAGCACGGGCACCACGAGGGAGGCGACCTTGCCCTCGCCGGGCTGCATCCGCAGCGCGCGCCCGACGGCCTGGACGAGGTCGGGCATGGAGCCGCGGACGTCAGCCCAGTAGACGGAGTCGCAGTTCTTGGTGTCGACGCCCTCGCCCAGCACCTTCACCGAGCACAGGAAGCACTTCTCCACGACCGTGCCGTCCGAAGCGATCCCGGCGGCGAACTCACCCAGCCGACGCCGGCGGTGCAGCGGCTTGTGCTCCCCGCACAGCCAGTCCGCCCAGATCACCTTCGGATACAGCTTCGGGTCGGCGGCGTGCAGCTGCGCGGCGACGTGGGGGAGGCCCGCCGCGAACGCCTCGGCTTCTTTGACGACATGGTGGAAGACCAGGGTGCGCTTGAAGTTCTCCTCCGAGGACGCCTTCAGCAGCGCCGTCTGGAGCGCGGCGAGCCGGGCCCCGCGGACCTCGTCCGAACGCCCCTCGGCACCGAGCAACTGGGCGGCCTGGAGCTGAGTGTCGGTGATGTCCACGCACACCACCTGGTACGGCGCGCAGATCCCCCTGTCGATCGCCTCCGACAGCGTCAGCGTGTAGCAGCGGGCACCGAACTGGCCCTCCGGGTCGTTCTCCATCGACGCGACCAGCTCGCCCGGTGCGCCCTCGGAGTCCTCGTCCAGCTGCCACACCCGGGGCGTGGCCGTCATGTACAACCTGCGCAGCGACGGGATCTTCTGGTTGTCGTGAGCGACTGCCCAGGGCTTCCCGATCCGGCCGGAACAGCGGTGGGCTTCGTCCACGACGATCAGGTCCCAAGCAGGAAGGCCGGCGGCGTGAGCGCGCTCCAGGGTGCCCAGCCCGAGCGAGGCGTACGTGGCGAACACCGTGACCTTGTCCAACGGCCGTACCCAGTCGACCAGTTCGCCCACGTCCGTGGTGTTGGGGAAGAGCGCCTCCTCACCCCGCAAGGACGAGACACCGATCGCCGGGCCCCGGCGGCCGGCCTCCCGCCACGCCGACTCGGTCTGCACGAGCAGATCCAACGAGGGCACGAGCACCAGCACACGGCCCGCGCGGAGCTCCTCGGAGCTGCGCGCCGCGACCCGGGTCTTGCCCGACCCGGTCGCCATGATCACCTGAGTCCGCAGACCCCGCTCCGGCACAAGAGATCTTGCAGGCAATTTCAAGGCACGGAGAACAGCGTCAATAGCCTCTCGCTGAGCCGCATCGCGCTGATTAGCGGTCATTCTCGCCGTCCTCATCCCTCGTGTCGTACGCGGTTTTCTCCGCACTGGTACGGGCGGCTTCCAGGTACAGGCCGTAGTGGTCCAGGTAGGCCAGGAGGAACAGGGCCAGGGCGCGGCCGGGGTCGCTGGCGTGCTCACTGGACGGCTGCTCGCTGATCCAGCCGAACGTGGCCTGGTGAGCCCGGGGATGCACGCCGGTGGTGTGCGGGTCGGGGAAGGTGATGGCGCGGGTGAAGAAGTCGTCCAGGCGGCGGACCTGGTCCGCGTCCGGGTCTTCCAGCTCACGGCCGCGCACGGTGGCGGTGGCGTTCTCCAGGATGGTGGTCAGGTACCGCCGGCGGGCTCCCTCCTGCTGCCGCACCTCGCTGTCCCCGCCTTCCTCCGCTACCTCCACCACGCGGTACAGACCCTGGTCCCCGTACACGCCGCCCGGCTTCTCGTGCGCCTGACGCACCTTCGCCACGGCCTCCTCCACCGACTCCGCATACGCGTAGTGCGTCAGCGTGACGGCCCCCGGGTGCGCCGGATCGGTCCGCTGCGCCACGATCCGGTAGCGGATCAGCTCCGGGGCCAGCCCCTCCGCACTGCTCGCGCCCGCCTGACGCCTTTCCAGCTCCTGGCGCCAGCGGTGCACCTCGGCATCGCTCTCGGGAGAGTAGGTCTCCCCCCCCCCCCCCCCCCCCGCTGGACATCAGGTTCCAGATACGCCCCAGCTCGTTCCTCCGGACCGCCGCCAGCCGATCCTCCGCACTGAGCGGCCTCGGCAGATCCTCTCGACTCTCCAGTCCACCCGCAGCTACCAACCGCTCATGGATTTGCTGCACCGTCATTCCGATAACTTTACGGTGGATTTCCTCGCGCGCTTCAAAGCGCATTCCGAAGCTCAGCGAATTCGAATCCATTGCTTCTTCTTCGCTTTCCGAATCGACCGGTGCCGCGCTCTCGGTGCTGCCCTGTGAGTCCAGAGTCTATCTCTTGCTTCAAACTGAAGCACAGGGAACGCCAAAAGTCTCCCGAACGTGACTTGATCCTGTTAGTGTTGCCCTATGGTCACCCCAGAGATCAGTCACGAGGACGAGACTCAACCCACTCGAACACCCTGCTCATGACCATCCGTCACCCCCCTTCCTTGCTGCCGCTTTCCCTCTCACCGGCCCACTACTGACTGAGGGTTGGGGGCTGGAGCGCAGCGGAGGCCCCGTTCCGAGGGGTCTCGGAGCCGGCCGCTTGCGGCCGCTGCGCGGGGCGCGCAGCGGCTCGCGTTCAACTCGCGTGCGCAGCACGTGAGTTGGTGCCGTGTCACGCAGTGACACGGCTGGCGCTCACGCGGAGCGGGAGCGCAACGGTTGCGCGCAGCGCAACCGTTCGCTGTCTACGGGCGCAGCCCGTAGGGACCCGCTTCGCGGG
>NZ_JBIWMV010000030.1:0-107170 GCF_044766845.1 Streptomyces sp. NPDC101776
TGGTACTGCAGGGGGGACCCTGTGGGAGAGTAGGACGCCGCCGAACAAATATTGCGAAAACCCCCGTACCGTTAAATCGGTACGGGGGTTTTCTGTGTTTAAGGGGTTCTGTAGCGGGCTCTGCTTTTCCAAGCATGCCCCTCGTATTACAGGCGTCCCGCACTCTTGAGAGCCAGATATGCGTCCGCGAGTTTCGGTGCGAGATCGTCCGGTGTCGCGTCGACGATGGTGACGCCGGCCCTGCGAAGTTTTTCAGCGGTGCGATCGCGCTCGGTTTGGGCGCGTGCCGCTGCCGCTGCCTCGTAGACCGCGTCCGTGCTTCCACGGGCCATGGCCATGCGGGCGATGTGGGGATCTGCCACGGATGCCACCAGGACCGTATGGCGCTGGGTGAGTTGCGCCAGTACGGGGAGCAGGCCCTCTTCGACCGGGGCCGTGTCGAGGCTTGTCAGGAGGACGATGAGGGAGCGGCGGGGGGCGGTGCGGATCGCGGTGGCTGCCAGGCCTCGGGCGTCTGTTTCGACGAGTTCCGGTTCGAGTGTCGCCATCGCGTTGACCAGGGATGGGAGTACGTCGCGTGCCGTGCGGCCCTGGACCAGGGCGCGGACTCGGCGGTCGTAGGCGAGGAGGTCCACGCGGTCGCCGGCGCGGGACGCGAGGGCTGCCAGGAGCAGGGCGGCGTCCATGGAGGCGTCGAGGCGGGGGGCGTCGCCGACGCGGCCGGCTGAGGTGCGGCCGGTGTCGAGGACCAGGAGGATGTGGCGGTCGCGTTCGGGGCGCCAGGTGCGTACCGCGACCGTCGTTTGGCGGGCGGTGGCGCGCCAGTCGATGGAGCGGGTGTCGTCGCCGGGAACGTATTCGCGCAGGCTGTCGAATTCTGTGCCTTCGCCTCGGGTCAGCACGCTGGTGCGGCCGTCGAGTTCGCGCAGGCGGGCGAGCTTCGACGGGAGGTGCTTGCGGCTGGTGAACGGGGGCAGGACGCGTACCGCCCAGGGGACCGAGTGGGTGCCCTGGCGGGTGAGGAGGCCCAGAGGGCCGTAGGAACGGATGGTCACTCGGTCTGCGTGGCGGTCGCCGCGGCGGGTGGGGCGTAGGCGGGTGGTGAGGCGGCGGCGTTCGCCGGGCGGGATCGTCAGGCGGTGGCGGGATGCGGCGAATTCTGTGCCGGGGAGCCAGCTGCTGGGGGGCCAGGCGTCGCGGATGCGGGCCCGTAGCGGGCGGCGGGACGGGTTGGTGATGGTGAGGATGACGTCGGCTGATTCGCCCAGGCGTACGGAAGTGTCGCCCGAGCGGGTGAGGCTCAGGCGGCGTACCGGGGCGGCCAGGGCGAAGTCGCAGGCGCAGGCCAGTGCGAGGGGGGCGTTGACGGCCAGGATGCCTGTCCAGCCGGGTTCCCAGATGCCTACGGGGAGGGAGCCCAGGGCTGCGAGGAGGGCGGCGCGGCCGGTGAGGGCCATCAGCGGGGGACCGGGACGTGGGCGAGGATCGCGTTGATGACGGAGTCCGCTGTCACGCCCTCCATCTCGGCCTCGGGGCGCAGGTGGACGCGGTGGCGGAGGGTGGGGAGTGCCAGGGCCTTCACGTCGTCGGGGATGACGTAGTCGCGGCCGGTGAGCCAGGCCCACGCGCGCGAGGTGGCCAGAAGGGCGGTGGCGCCGCGCGGGGACACGCCGAGGGTGAGGGACGGTGATTCGCGGGTGGCGCGGCAGATGTCGACTACGTAGGCGGTGATCTCGGGGGAGATCGTCGTCTTGGCGACGGCCGCGCGGGCTGCTTCGAGGTCGGCCGGGCCTGCCACGGGGCGTAGACCGGCGGCGTGCAGGTCGCGTGGGTTGAAGCCTTCGGCGTGGCGGGTGAGGACGTCGATCTCGTCCTGGCGGGAGGGGAGAGGGATCGTCAGTTTGAGGAGGAAGCGGTCGAGTTGGGCCTCGGGGAGGGGGTACGTGCCCTCGTACTCGACGGGGTTCTGGGTCGCGGCGACCAGGAACGGGTCGGGGAGCGGGCGCGGGGTGCCGTCGACCGTGACCTGGCGTTCCTCCATGGCCTCCAGGAGGGACGACTGGGTCTTCGGAGGAGTGCGGTTGATCTCGTCCGCGAGGAGCAGGTTGGTGAAGACCGGGCCGGGCTGGAAGCGGAACTCGGCGGAGCGGGTGTCGTAGACCAGGGAGCCGGTGACGTCGCTCGGCATCAGGTCCGGGGTGAACTGGATGCGCTTGGTGTCGAGTTCGAGTGCGGATGCGAGGGCGCGGACGAGCAACGTTTTGGCGACTCCAGGGACTCCTTCTAGTAGAACGTGTCCGCGGCAGAGGAGGGCGACGACGAGGCCGGTCACGGCGGGGTCCTGGCCGACCACGGCTTTGGCGATCTCGGCGCGCAGGGATTCGAGGGAGGCTCGGGCGGTGTCCGGATTCCCCGTGATCCCGGCGTTGTCAGTGGTCGGGTCCATCATGAACGGCGTACCTCTCTTTCGAGGGCGTCGAGTTGGTCGGCAAGTGCGATGAGGGCCGCGTCGTCGCTGGGCGGCGGGCCGAAGAGGAGGGCGTGCAGGGTCTGTCCGTCGCCGTGGAGGTGGGCGGAGAGCGCGGGGAGCAGGGCTTCGGGCGCGTGTGCCTGGGAGACGGGGACGCCTACGAGGGGGGCGAGGCGGGTGCGGGTGGTGGAGCGCAGGGCGGTGGCCGCGCGGTCGCGGGCGTTGGCCTTGCGGTAGAGGCGGGCGCGGCCTTCGACGGTTTCGGAGGCGCGGATCGCCACGGGGAGTTTTTCGGGCACCAGGGGGCCGAGTCGGCGTGCCCGCCACAGGGCGGCCACGGCTGCTGCGATGAACAGTTGCAGGGTGCCCCAGAGCCAGCCCGAGGGGAGCAGGTCGAAGAAGCTCTGGCTGCCGGAATCGGTGGCCGAGGTGTCCGACAGTGAGGGGAGGTACCAGACCAGATGCGGGCGGGAGCCGAGGAGTTGGAGGGCGAGCGAGGCGTTGCCCTGCTTGTCGAGACGTTTGTTGAAGAAGATGTCGGGCGCGCCGATGACCACGGTGTCGCCGCCCGCGGACGCGTCCGGGAGTCGCAGCAGGGTCGGTCGGCCGTCGCTGGGGTAGCACTCGTCGGCGTCGGTGGCGGTGGTCGTGTACCTGTAGTCGCCGGTTTGCGCGTCGCCCGCGCGCTGGGCGGCGGGCATCGAGCAGTCGGGGGAGAGCGACGAGTCGTAGCTGATTCCGGAGTCCGCGGTGACCCCGGGGGCGAGTCGGCCCAGGGAGGCCGCGCCGGGGGCGACGAGGACCGTACGGTTGCCGGAGTTCGTGAACGCCGTGTGCAGGCCGGACTGTTGACGCTTGGTCAGCAGGTCGGGGACGGCGACCAGGAGGGTGGTGTCCGGGCCGGCCGCGGCGCGGGCTTGGGCCAGGGTGGTGACCACGCGTGTGGACACGCCCCGGTCGCCGAGGAGTTCGGCGACGGCGCGACTGCCGTAGGGGGCGGCGGAGCGCGGGTCGAGAGCGCCGTGCCGGGCGTCGGAGCGGATCGCGGCGATCGCCACGGCGGCCGCCAGGAGGAGCACGAGCACGAGGACGATGCTCCGCGCGCGGGTCCACACCTGGCGGACGGTCGGCGAGGCCGAGGTGGTGGGAAGCGTCGCCTCCGCGGTCATTCGGCGGCCCCCTGGCTGGTGTGGTGGGCCGTGCTGTGGGCGCTGCTGGTGAGGACGGGCCTGGTGCGCTCCAGGTCCCGGTCCAGGTCGGCGATGCGCCGGTACGACTGCTCGCTCGCGCCGCGTCCGCCGTACGTCACGTCGTCGAAGTGTGCGGCCGCGGCGCGCAGTTCGGTCGTGTGCGAGGGCAGTGCGCGGCCGGCTTCGGCGACGGCTTCGTCGGCTGTGCGGCCGGGGCGGACGTCGAGCAGGGCCCGTTCCTCCAGGGAGCGGACGATGGCACGCATGCGTTCCTGCACGGCGGGGTTCCAGTGTCCCTGGGCGGTGTGTGCCTCGGCGGCCGCGCGGTGTTCGGCGGCGCTGCGGGGGCCGTCCTCGAACAGGGCGGCGGCGGAGACGGGTTGGCGCTGCGGGGTGCCGAGGCGCCACCACAGGGCGGCTCCCACCGCGAGGACGGCCACGATGACGACGACCAGGCCGAGTGGGCCGCCGGGTGCCGCCTCCGATGCCCTGCCGAACAGTTTGTCGACCCAGTCCGAGATGGTGTCCAGGGCCCGCTGCACCAGGCTGGGGTCGTTCTCGTGGTACATCTGCTTGGACAGTTCACGCCGGGCCGCCTCCCGCGCGGGGTCGCGCGGGATCGTCACCGGCGGCTCGTCGCCCGAGAGGGCCGATGACCGTACGACCGCGCCGTGGGCGCGCAGCAGTGCTCCAGCGGCCGATTCGACGGCGCGCGGCAGTGTTCCGGGTACCGCTGTGAGAACTCCCCCCGCCAGGCTCACCGCATCAACTCCCAGGTGTGGGGCCGGGGGCTGCGGTGCCCTGGTCCTGGATGCCGGCGGCGCGGGCCAGGTCGAGGTCGAGGGCCTCGCGGCGGATGCGCTGGTCGATGTACAGGAGCACGGTGACACCCGCCGTGATCGGGAACGCGATCATGCGGCCGATCACCGAGCCGATGCCGCTGATGATGAGGAACGTCCAGCCGAGGTCGCCGCTGCCGTCGACGAGGCCGCTGAGGCCGTCGCCGCTGAACAGACTGGCGATGAAGGCGAACGGGATGACGAGGATGGACGACAGGATGCTCGCGATGATCTGGGCGAGCAACTGGATGCCGAAGATCCGCCACCAGGAGCCGCGCACCAGCTTCGCGGAGCGGGTCATCGACTTCAGGATGCCCTGCTTCTCCAGCATCAGCGCGGGCGAGGCCAGGGAGAAGCGGATCGCCAGCCAGAGGGTGACGACGGAGCCGGCGAGGCCGCCGAGGACGGCGAGTGCGATGCCCGCGTCCTGCGACCCGGTGACGGCCAGGACGATGCCGGGCACGGTGGGGACGCCGATGAGGGCGACGGCCATGAGGATCAGCAGGCAGATCAGGCCGAACAGCTTGAGCACCTGCGGCCGGGCGTCGCGCCAGGCCTCTCCGGCGGTGACCGGCTTGCCGAGTACGGCACGGCTGGTGACGGCGGTGAGCAGGGCGGTGGCGACGACGGTGCCGATGAGGACGACCAGGTAGACGACGCCGGTGCTGAGGAAGGCCTCGCTCAGGCCGCGGGTCACTTCGGAGGCACTGGCGTTCGGGTCGTCGAGGGCGTTGGTGCTGGTGAGGTCGCTGAAAGCGAAGCCCTGGACGAGGACGACGATGGTCTGCATGACGACCGCGATGGTGAGCGAGACGCCCAGGACCGTGCGCCAGTAGGTGCGCATCGTGGAGACGGCGCCGTCGAGGATCTCGCCCACGCCGAGCGGACGGAGTGGGATGACACCGGGCTTGGCCGCGGGCGGGGGCCCGCCCCAGCCGCTGCCCCAGCCGGCGTTCCAGCCTCCGGGAGCGCCGTTGCCTCCGGGCCCGCCGTAGCCGCCGCCGTATCCCCCGGGGCCGGCCGGGCCGCCGGGGTGGCCGCCTCCCCAGCCCGGGCCCGGCGGTGGGGGCGGCGGTGCCTGGCCCTGGCCGGGGGCGCCGGTGGGCGCGGACCACTGGCCGGGTGGGGGCTGCTCCTTGGACCACTGCGGGCCGGAGCCCGACGGGTCCGTGCCGGGCTGGTCCGCGGGCTGCGCGGGACCGGGGACATCCGCCGGTCCGGTAGGACCGGACGCGCCGGGCGCGGGCCCGTCGGGCGGGGCGGATCCGGGCGAGGCCCAGCCCGGAGTGTCGTTCATCGTCGCTCCTTCACGGTGCCCGTCCGCGGGCGCGGCGGCAGGTTGGCAGCCATCGTGTCATGGGGTGGTCGAGCGGTGACCGGCCGCGGTATGGGCTGCACACCTTCAATTGTCCGCCGGATCCGGGGCAGACTGACCGCATGGCTGATCAGCACGCGCAATCCGGCGAGGACGGCCGGCCGACCGAGATACCCGCGATCCGTTGGGACGAGCCCCCCGAGGGCCCTGTGCTGGTCCTTCTCGACCAGACGAGACTGCCGGCCGAGGAGGTCGAGCTGGTGTGCACGGACGCGTCCGCGCTGGTGGACGCGATCCGCTCGCTGGCGGTGCGCGGGGCGCCGCTGCTCGGCATCGCGGGGGCGTACGGCGTCGCGCTCGCCGCCGCGCGGGGCTTCGACGTGGACGAGGCCGCGATCGCGCTGTCGGGCGCCCGGCCCACCGCGGTGAACCTCTCCGTGGGCGTGCGCAGGGCCCTGGCCGCGCACCGGGACGCGGTGGCCAAGGGAGGTGATTCCGCGCAGGCGGCCGGGGCCGCGTTGGCGGCGGCGCGGCGGTTGCACCGGGAGGACGCCGAGGCCAGCGCGCGGATGGCCGCGCACGGACTGGCCCTGCTGGACGAGCTGTTGCCCGGCGGCGGGCACCGGATTCTGACCCACTGCAACACCGGGGCACTGGTGTCGGGCGGTGAGGGCACGGCCTTCGCGGTGGCGCTCGCGGCGCACCGGGACGGGCGGCTGAGGCGGCTGTGGGTGGACGAAACGCGTCCGTTGCTGCAAGGTGCTCGCCTGACGGCGTATGAGGCGGCACGCAACGGAATGGCGTACACCTTGCTCACGGACAACGCGGCGGGCTCTTTGTTCGCGGCCGGGGAGGTGGACGCGGTACTGATCGGGGCGGACCGGATCGCCGCCGACGGTTCGGTGGCGAACAAGGTGGGGAGCTATCCGCTCGCCGTGCTCGCCCGGTACCACCATGTGCCGTTCATCGTGGTGGCGCCGGTGACGACGGTGGATCCGGATACGCCGGACGGGGCGTCCATCGAGGTGGAGCAGCGCCCCGGATTCGAAGTGACGGAGATCACGTCACCCCAAGTGACGGTGTCGGGAGCGGGAGGCGGGATTCCGGTGGCACCCCTGGGGACGCAGGCGTACAACCCGGCGTTCGATGTGACGCCTCCCGAGCTGGTGACGGCGATCGTCACCGAAGAAGGCGCTGTTTCGCCCGTGACGGCGGAGGCGCTGGCAGAGCTGTGTGACAGGTCACGACAGGTAACGATTTAGTTAATGGGATGATGTCGTTTATGAAGGGACGAGTCCTTGTCGTCGATGACGACACCGCACTGGCCGAGATGCTCGGCATTGTGTTGCGTGGTGAAGGTTTTGAGCCGTCTTTCGTAGCCGACGGCGACAAGGCGCTGGCCGCTTTCCGTGAGAGCAAGCCCGACCTGGTGCTCCTGGACCTGATGCTGCCCGGACGGGACGGTATCGAGGTGTGCCGCCTGATCAGGGCGGAGTCCGGGGTGCCGATCGTGATGCTCACGGCGAAGAGCGACACCGTCGATGTCGTGGTGGGCCTGGAGTCGGGCGCTGACGACTACATCGTGAAGCCGTTCAAGCCGAAGGAGCTGGTCGCCCGGATCCGGGCGCGGCTGCGGAGGTCGGAGGAGCCGGCGCCCGAGCAGCTCGCCATAGGCGATCTGGTCATCGATGTGGCCGGTCACTCCGTGAAGCGGGACGGGCAGTCGATCGCGCTGACGCCGCTGGAGTTCGACCTGCTGGTCGCGCTGGCCCGTAAACCGTGGCAGGTGTTCACGCGTGAGGTGCTCCTGGAGCAGGTCTGGGGCTACCGGCACGCGGCCGACACCCGGCTGGTCAACGTGCATGTCCAGCGGCTGCGCTCCAAGGTCGAGAAGGACCCGGAGCGGCCGGAGATCGTGGTGACCGTCCGCGGGGTCGGTTACAAGGCGGGACCGAGCTGACATGTCCAGGGACAGTGCCGCTTCGGCGCCCGGAGAGTCCGGGGCCCGCGCGGGGCGGCCTGTCGGCCGGACGGCGGCGGGCTCCCGGTGGGCACGCCTGGTGGAGGGCGGGCTGCTGCAGGGCGGAGTCCAGGGCAGCCCGGTCCTCCGGCTGTTCATGCGCTGGGTGCGCCGGCCGTTGCTGCCGGTCATGCGGCTGTGGCGGCGCAACATCCAGCTCAAGGTCGTCGTCACGACCCTGCTGATGTCGCTGGGCGTCGTCCTGCTGCTGGGCTTCGTCGTCATCGGCCAGGTGCGCAACGGTCTGCTGGACGCCAAGGTGAAGGCCTCGCAGAGCCAGGCCACGGGCGGCTTCGCCGTGGCCAAGCAGCGGGCCGACGAGGCGGCCACCGGGACCGCCGACGACGGTTCCGCGACCGGCGGCAGCTCCCCGCAGAACGTCATCTCATGGATGAGCGACCTTGTGTCGTCGCTGTCCAGCGGCGGTCAGGGAGCCTTCGACGTGGTGACGCTGCCCGCGGGCGCGGACAGCGGCGCCGGTCGCAGCCCGCGCGGTTCCGGGTACGTCGACCCGTCCGCCAGCGTCCCCGAAGCCCTGCGGGCCCGCGTCAACGACAACACGTCGGCGGCCCAGAGCTACACCCGGATCATCTACAGCAACGGCAAGGAGTCCCAGCCCGCGCTGGTCGTCGGCAAGCAGGTCAACGACCTGAACAACAACCCCTACCAGCTGTACTACCTCTTCCCGCTCACGCAGGAGGAGAAGTCGCTCAGCCTGGTCAAGGGGACGCTCGCGACGGCCGGGCTCTTCGTCGTCGTACTCCTCGGGGCCATCGCCTGGCTCGTCGTGCGGCAGGTCGTCACGCCGGTGCGGATGGCCGCCGGGATCGCCGAGCGGCTGTCCGCCGGGCGGCTCCAGGAGCGGATGAAGGTCACCGGCGAGGACGACATCGCGCGGCTCGGCGAGGCCTTCAACAAGATGGCGCAGAACCTCCAGCTGAAGATCCAGCAGTTGGAGGACCTCTCGCGGATGCAGCGGCGGTTCGTGTCCGACGTGTCGCACGAACTGCGGACGCCGCTGACGACCGTACGCATGGCGGCCGATGTCATCCATGACGCGCGCGTGGACTTCGATCCGATGACCGCGCGGTCGGCCGAACTGCTGGCCGACCAACTGGACCGGTTCGAGACGCTGCTCGCGGACCTGCTGGAGATCAGCCGCTTCGACGCGGGCGCGGCGGCCCTGGAGGCCGAGCCGATCGACCTCAGAGAGGTCGTACGGCGGGTGCTCAGCGGCGCCGAGCCGCTCGCCGAGCGTAAGGGCACGCAGATACGGGTCGTCGGCGACCAGCAGCCCGTGGTCGCCGAGGCCGATGCCCGGCGGGTGGAGCGGGTGCTGCGCAATCTCGTCGTCAACGCCGTGGAGCACGGCGACGGCAAGGACGTCATAGTCAAGCTCGCCACCGCGGGCGGGGCGGTCGCCATCGCGGTGCGCGACTACGGAGTGGGGCTCAAGCCCGGTGAGGCGACCCGGGTGTTCAGCCGCTTCTGGCGGGCGGACCCGGCACGCGCGCGTACCACCGGCGGTACGGGTCTGGGGCTGTCCATCGCCCTGGAGGACGCGCGGCTGCACGGCGGCTGGCTGCAGGCCTGGGGCGAGCCGGGCGGCGGTTCGCAGTTCCGGCTGACGCTGCCGCGGACCGCGGACGAACCGCTACGGGGCTCGCCGATACCCCTGGAGCCCAAGGATTCACGCCGTAATCGTGGACTTAATGACGCCGGTCTGCCGAGCGGGGGCGGGGACAAGCGCGCGACGGTCCCGGTGCAGCCGATGGGCGACCAGGCGCCGCCGACGGCCTCGCGGAACCCGATCGCCCCGAGGCCGGCCACCACTGCCACGGCGGACCCGACGGCGCTGCCCGGCAACGGCGCGCGCGTGGTGCCCCGGCCGACCGGCGGCGCCCGGCGGCAGGAGGACCGCTCGCCCGCGGATCCGGCTCGGAGCGAGGCCGCGGGCGGCACGGACCCGGCCGCCGTACCGGAGGACTCGAACAAGCAAGGGGAGGCATCGCGTGGGCGCTGACCGCGAGGGGGGCGCCCGGCGGAAGCCGGCACGCGCGGTGGCGTACGCCGCGTGCGGCGTCGTGGTGCTGGCGGGATGCGCCTCGATGCCCGACAGCGGGGATCTCCGGGGTGTCGAGTCGACGCCCCGGCAGGACACCCAGGTGCGGGTTTTCGCGATGCCGCCCCGGGAGGACGCGTCGCAGGGGGAGATCGTGCAGGGCTTCCTGGAGGCGCTGACCAGCGACGATCCGAACTACAAGACAGCGCGCCTGTACTTGACCGCCAAGGCCGCGCGGGACTGGCAGCCGGGGCTGTCCACCACGGTGCTCGCCGACGGTCCGAGCACCGCCGCCGTCCGTCCCCCGGCCGGCCGGGAGGACACCGGCACCTTCACGTACACAATGGCAGGCAACCGGGTGGCCACGGTGGACTCGCAGCAGGCCTACGCGCCGGCGGACGGGAAGTACAGCAGGGCCGTACATCTGACGAAGGACGCGAAGAGCGGCCAGTGGCGCATCGACGGGCTTCCGCAAGGCGTCGTCATGGGGGAGTCGGACTTCCAGCGCAACTACATGTCGGTCAACAAGTACTACTTCGCGTCGAACACGTCGGCCGCGACGAACTCGCAGACGATCGCCGTCGCCGACCCCGTGTTCGTACGGCGGCGGGTGGACCCCATGACGCAGATGGTGCGGTCGCTCCTCAACGGGCCCACCAGTTGGCTCGGGCCCGTGGTCAGGTCGAGCTTCCCCACCGGTACGACGCTGCGCAAGGGCGTCACCTCGCTGACGCCCGACGACCAGAACAGGCTGACGGTTCCGTTGAACCAGAAGGCCTCGCGGGTGGGGCTGGCCCGGTGCGACGAGATGGCCACGCAGATCCTCTACACGCTCCAGACCATCACGCCCACGGTGGACGAGGTCGAGCTGCAGGCCGCCAACGGCGCGCAGTTGTGCGTCTACAACGTCAACAGCGCGGAGTCCCTCGCGGCACACGGTGCCGTGAACCGCCCCGAGTACCTGTACTTCCTCGACGCCAAGCACCGCGTGGTGCGGATGCCCGGCGTCAGCCGCGGCACGCACGCCGATCCGGTGCCGGGCGCGCTGGGCGACGGCGACAAGCAACTGCGGTCGGTCGCGGTCTCGCGTGACGAGGAGTCCGGCGCCGGGGTCGGTCTCGACGGGAAGTCGCTCTACGTCGGGTCGCTGGTGTCCGGTGCCTCGCTGGGGGACCCCGTGCTCACCAGCCAGGGCAAGACGGAGGCCGACCGGCTGACGGCGCCCAGCTGGGACGCGCAGGGTGACCTCTGGGTGGCCGACCGGGACCCGAAGAAGCCCCGGCTGCTCATGCTGCAGAAGGGCGCGGGGCAGCCGATAGCGGTGGAGACGCTGGGGTTGGACGGCCGTATCGAGTCGGTGCGGGTGGCTGCCGACGGGGTCCGGATCGCGCTCGTCGTGGAGAAGAACGGCAAGCGGTCCCTGCTCATCGGGCGGATCCAGCGGAGCGGGACGACGGGGGAGCCGCCGGTGGTCTCGGTCCTCGAACTCCGTTCCGTCACACCGGACTTGGAGGAGATCACGGCCATGTCGTGGGCCGGGGACAGCCGGCTCGTGGTGGTGGGGCGCGAGCACGAAGGCGTGCTGCAGATGCGGTACGTCCAGGTCGACGGCTCCACGCCCGAGGGCCCGGCGCCCGCGGCCCTGACCGGGGTGAAGGAGATCGCCGCGTCCGAGGACGACAAGCTGCCGCTGGTGGCCTACTCGGAGGACGGGATCGTACGGTTGCCCAGCGGGGCGCAGTGGCAGAAGGTGGTCAAGACGGGGTCGGCGCCGGTTTATCCGGGGTGAGGCGCTGGTGACGCGCTGAGGCGATGGGTATGCGTGCGGAAAGCGGCCGTCTTCGGTCGGGCTGAGGCTCGGCGGAGGCGGCCGTTCGCGTGTTTCGGGGTGGCCATGTACCCGTGTGGGTGACGGCTGTTGACGGTTGCGCCGAGTTGTCCACAGGCTGTTGTCCACAGGGGTGGCCGGTCGGCGGGGGCGTTGGCACAGTGGTGGGCATGCGGGGGTGGTGGCGGGACCTCACGGATCTGGTGCTGCCGGCCGAGTGCGGAGGCTGCGGGAGGCCACGCACGGTGCTCTGCCCGGAGTGCCGTGCGGCCCTGGACGGGGCCGTGCCGAGCCGGGTACGACCGATGCCCGAGCCGGCCGGGCTGCCGGCGACGTACGCGGCGGCTCCTTACGCGGACGAGGTGCGCGCGATGCTCCTCGCCCACAAGGAGCGCGGCGCACTGGCCCTCGCGGGGCCGCTGGGCGCGGCTCTGGCGGACGCGGTGCGGGTGGGGCTTCGGGAGCGGTGGGAGTCGGTGGACGGGGCCGTGAGGGTGGACGGTGCTGCGAGGGAGGCGGGCAGGGGCTTGGTGTCGGGGTTCGAGGAGCTGGGGGAGGCGGATGAAGCGGGCGGCGGGCGCGGTAGGGGGCGTGGGAGTGACGCGGGCGTCGGGCGCGGTAAGGGGCACAGAAACGATCAGGGCGGCCGGGGTGGAGGTGTCGCAGGGGGAGCGGGACGTGGTGGGGGAGGTGCCGGGAGCGCCGTCTCGTCCCGGAGGGGCGCCGGAGGGCCGGTGCTGGTGGTTCCCGTGCCCTCCGCGCGGTGGGCCGTGCGGGCCCGAGGGCATGATCCGGCGCGGCGGATCGCGTTGGCGGCGGCGGGGGAGTTGCGGCGGACCGGGACACCGGCCCGGGTGGTCGCCGTGCTGCGGCAGCGGCGGTGGGTGGCCGATCAGTCGGGGCTCAACTCCCGGGAGCGGCTGGGCAATCTCGTCGGTGCGCTGGAGGTGGTCGAGGGCGGTGCACGGTTGCTCGCGGCCGGTCCGGTGGTGCTCGTCGACGACCTGATGACGACGGGGGCCTCCTTGAGGGAGGCGGCGCGTGCCGTGCGTGAGGCGATCGTGTGCGGCGGAGAAGTTGGCGCGACCGCCGCTGTGTACGCGCGTGTGTCCAGGGAAGGCAGAGAGGAACACAACGAGAGACCGTTGGAGAACGGGAGGAACATGGCACTCAGTGCACCGGGAATCGTGGAGATGAGCGGCCCCGATGGCCTGATCTGCGCAGCGGTGATCGCTGCGTCGCCGGATTCCTTCGAAATAAACCGGAACTGACCGCGAACTTGCGTCGTTGCAGGTAATCAGAGGGCCAATTCACCTGAACGGAGGTACGCCGCGGTAGAGGGTGACGACATCCGTCCGGGCGAGATATGTTCGGTTGTGAGAGAAAGGCGCAGGCCGCACCTCTCCTATCCGAATGCCGTGCTGCGGGTTTTCTGCAATCACCCGCGGCCATGGGGTGGAGATCTTGCCCATGGGGGAGGAGGAGGTGGAAGTCACCGAGTCCGAGGTTCCGGGGTGACCGGAGCCTGGTGCGAAAGGGAGACGCTCCGCAGCGAAGCGGAGCGATCCGGGAACGGAGTTCTGCGTGGACATCGTCGTCAAGGGCCGCAAGACCGAGGTGCCCGAGCGGTTCCGCAAGCACGTGGCCGAGAAGCTGAAGCTGGAGAAGATCCAGAAGCTCGACGGCAAGGTGATCAGCCTCGACGTGGAGGTGTCCAAGGAGCCGAACCCCCGACAGGCCGACCGTTGTGACCGAGTGGAGATCACGCTCCGCTCCCGCGGTCCGGTGATCCGGGCGGAGGCCTCGGCCAACGATCCGTACGCGGCACTCGACCTCGCGGCGGAGAAGCTGGATGCCCGGCTGCGCAAGCAGCACGACAAGCGCAACACGCGCCGCGGCGCCCGTCGGCTCACCGCCGCCGAGGTCCCCGACCACGTCCCGGGCGCGGCGACGCTCAACGGCAACGGCCACGCCGTCCCGGACGAGCAGTCGGACGGTGTGCCCACCAAGAAGATCGGCTCGCTGGAGGTCAAGGGCGAAGGTCCCCTGATCGTCCGCGAGAAGACCCACGTCGCCTCTCCGATGTCCCTCGACCAGGCGCTCTACGAGATGGAACTGGTCGGACACGACTTCTACCTGTTCGTCGACTCCGAGACCAAGGAACCGAGCGTCGTCTACCGACGGCACGCCTACGACTACGGCGTCATCCACCTCAGCACGGACCCGATGGTCACGCAGGCGCAACCGCCCGCGGCCGGCGGAACACTGGGCGGCTGACCCACCCGGCAGACAGCTGAGCCGGTGCCCCTGGAGCGCGTGTGCGCCCCCAGGGGCACCGGTGTGCGACCACTTCGCGCCCCGCTCCGTGACCGCACTGTCGTCCGGGCATGGAATCATGGCCGTACAGGCCCAACCGGTGGGCCGCTGCCTTGGGTTGGCGATGGCACAGGACCACAGGCCACAGCCTTCAGGGGGAGGAACGATGGCGGACAGCTTCGGACCGATGCATGTCGGGGATACCGACGGCGGCGTCGTCGGCATGGGCCCGGAAGCGGGCTCGACACGCAAGGAGCCGATCAGAGTCCTTGTCGTGGACGACCACGCGCTCTTCCGCCGAGGCCTGGAGATCGTGCTGGCGGCCGAGGAGGACATCCAGGTCGTCGGCGAGGCCGGCGACGGCGCGGAGGCCGTGGACAAGGCGGCGGACCTGCTGCCGGACATCGTCCTGATGGACGTACGGATGCCGAAGCGGGGCGGGATCGAGGCGTGCACCTCCATCAAGGAGGTGGCACCCAGCGCGAAGATCATCATGCTGACGATCAGCGACGAAGAGGCCGATCTCTACGACGCGATCAAGGCGGGCGCGACGGGATATCTCCTCAAGGAGATCTCGACCGACGAAGTGGCCACCGCCATTCGCGCCGTGGCCGACGGGCAGTCGCAGATCAGCCCCTCCATGGCGTCGAAACTACTCACCGAGTTCAAGTCGATGATCCAGCGCACCGACGAGCGCCGACTGGTGCCCGCGCCCCGGCTCACCGACCGTGAGCTGGAGGTTCTCAAACTCGTCGCCACCGGCATGAACAACCGCGATATCGCCAAGCAGTTGTTCATTTCCGAGAACACCGTGAAGAACCATGTGCGCAACATCCTGGAGAAGCTGCAGCTGCACTCCAGGATGGAGGCGGTGGTCTACGCGATGCGCGAGAAGATCCTCGAGATCCGCTGACCCCGATCCACTGACCCAGGGATCCGCCGACCCTCACGCCAGGAGACGGGCGAGTTCTCCGGCGAGGGGGGCGCGCAGTTCGGGGGCGTCGACCCGCTCCACGCGTACGTCCGTGCAGTCCACCCAGCTCGCGGCCTCGACCAGGGCCTGGGCCACGGACGGGACGGCCTTCACGCCGTCCAGGGTGACCTGCTTGGCCACCAGGGTGCGGCCCTCGCGCGCGGGGTCGACGCGACCGACCAGCCGGCCGCCGGCCAGCACCGGCATCGCGAAATAGCCGTAGACCCGCTTGGGCTTGGGGACGTAGGCCTCCAGGCGGTGGGTGAAGCCGAAGATGCGCTCCGTGCGGGCCCGCTCCCAGATCAGGGAGTCGAACGGGGACAGGAGTGTGGTGCGGTGGCGGCCGCGCGGGGGTGTTTCCAGGGCCGCCGGGTCGGCCCAGGCGGGCTTGCCCCAGCCCTCGACCGTGACCGGGACCAGGCCGGAGTCGGCGATCACCGCGTCGACCTGCTCGCCCTTGAGACGGTGGTAGTCGGCGATGTCCGCGCGCGTGCCGACGCCCAGGGACTGGCCCGCCAGCCGGACCAGGCGGCGAAGGCACTCCGTGTCATCCAGCTCGTCGTGCAGCAGCGACCGCGGGATCGCGCGCTCGGCGAGGTCGTACACCCGCTTCCAGCCGCGGCGCTCCACGCACACCACCTCGCCGTACATGAGCGCGCGCTCCACGGCGACCTTGGCACCGGACCAGTCCCACCACTCGCTGGTGCGCTTGGCGCCGCCCAACTCCGTGGAGGTGAGGGGGCCTTCGGCGCTGAGCTGCTTGATGACCTGGTCGTAGGTGCCGTCGGGGAGGTCGTGGTTCCAGTGCGGGCGGTCGCGGTAGGCGCGGCGGCGGAAGGCGAAGTGGGGCCACTCCTCGACGGGGAGGATGCAGGCGGCGTGGGACCAGTACTCGAAGGCGTGGGGTCGTGCCGGAGGCGCGCCAATGGATGCGGGCGTCCAGTACGCGTCCTCGACCGTCTTGCGGGGGACGGCGCCGAGGCGGGCGTACGGGATGAGTTCGTGGGAGCGGGCGAGGACCGAGATGGTGTCGAGTTGGACCGCGCCGAGATGGCGGAGCACGCCGCGCACGCTCGCGCGGCGGTCGGGGGCGCCGAGGAAACCCTGTGCGCGCAGGGCGATGCGGCGGGCGTCGGCTGCCGACAGGTCGGTCGTGGGGCGCGGGGCACTCGTCATGTCTCCGCACGATAGAGGGTGGCACTGACAATGCGGGCTGAGCTGCGGATTTCTCACGCTACGGCTGGGCGGGCAGATACGGCGCGGTCGACGGCAGGCCCAGGTCCGACGGGAGCAGGGAGCCCACCCAGCAGTCCCGTCGTACGCCCTTGTTGTTGATCGCGGAGCGGAGCGTGCCCTCGATGGTGAAACCGGCGTGCTCGGCCACCGCGCGGGAGCCCTTGTTGCCGACCTCCGCGCGCCATTCCACGCGGTCGATCGACAGCCGGGTGAAGGCCCAGCGGGAGACGGCGAGGGTGGCCTCGGTGATGTAGCCGTTGCCGCGGTGCCGCTTCGTGGCCCAGAAGCCGACCTCGCCGACGCCCAGGGAACGCATCGTGATGGCGAGCATGCCCACCAACTCCCCTTCGGGGAGAAAGACACCGAAGGTGAACATCGAACAGTTCGCCCAGCCCTCGGGGACCAGTTGCTCGGTGAAACTCCGCGCGTGCTCCGGGAGATAGGGCGAGGGGATCGTCGTCCAGCGCTGGATCTCGGGGTCCTGGGCGGCGGAATACACGACATCGGTGTCCTGCGGGCCGACGCCGCGCAGGAGAAGACGGTCGGTCGTGAGCGTGACGGGTTCCATCGACCGATTCTGCTCGGGGGCGCACAAGGACGCCATCCTTTCGCGCTGTGTGAGCGAGTGATCACATTTCGCGCAATTCCTCGGAACGACGCGGCACCATCGGCGACCCCCGGCCGTTGTCCCCTTGAAGCAGTTTTGAAGTAGTGGACGGTCGGCGTCCCCGGCAGGCTCCCGGCGTGGCGGGGTCCTCGCATACGATGGCCGTTGCTCAGCCATGTCATTGGAAACCGACTGTCCCAGGCCCGACCGGCAAGGAGACCAAGCCCCGTGTCCGTCCTCTCGAAGATCATGCGTGCAGGCGAAGGCAAGATCCTGCGCAAGCTGCACCGCATCGCGGACCAGGTCAAGTCCATCGAAGAGGACTTCGTGGACCTCTCCGACGCCGAGCTGAAGGCCCTCACCGAGGAGTACAAGCAGCGCTACGCCGATGGTGAGACCCTGGACGACCTGCTGCCCGAGGCGTTCGCCACCGTGCGCGAGGCCGCCAAGCGTGTCCTCGGCCAGCGCCACTACGACGTGCAGATGATGGGCGGCGCCGCCCTGCACCTCGGCTATGTCGCCGAGATGAAGACCGGCGAGGGCAAGACCCTGGTCGGCACTCTGCCCGCGTATCTGAACGCCCTCTCCGGAGACGGCGTCCACATCATCACGGTCAACGACTACCTGGCCGAGCGCGACTCCGAGATGATGGGCCGGATCCACAAGTTCCTGGGCCTCGAGGTCGGCTGCATCCTCGCCAACATGACCCCGGCCCAGCGCCGCGAGCAGTACGCGTGCGACATCACGTACGGCACGAACAACGAGTTCGGCTTCGACTACCTGCGCGACAACATGGCGTGGTCGCAGGACGAACTGGTGCAGCGCGGCCACAACTTCGCGATCGTCGACGAGGTCGACTCGATCCTCATCGACGAGGCCCGTACACCGCTGATCATCTCCGGCCCGGCCGACCAGGCCACCAAGTGGTACGGCGACTTCGCCAAGCTGGTCACCCGCCTGAAGAAGGGCGAGGCAGGCAACTCGCTCAAGGGCCTGGAGGAGACGGCCGACTACGACGTCGACGAGAAGAAGCGCACGGTCGCCATCCACGAGGCCGGTGTCGGCAAGGTCGAGGACTGGCTGGGCATCGACAACCTCTACGAGTCGGTGAACACCCCGCTGGTGGGCTACCTGAACAACGCCATCAAGGCCAAGGAGCTCTTCAAGAAGGACAAGGACTACGTCGTCATCGACGGCGAGGTCATGATCGTCGACGAGCACACCGGGCGTATCCTCGCCGGCCGCCGCTACAACGAGGGCATGCACCAGGCGATCGAGGCGAAGGAAGGGGTGGACATCAAGGACGAGAACCAGACCCTCGCCACGATCACCCTGCAGAACTTCTTCCGCCTCTACAGCAACCTCTCGGGCATGACCGGTACGGCGATGACCGAGGCCGCCGAGTTCCACCAGATCTACAAGCTCGGCGTCGTCCCGATCCCGACCAACCGGCCGATGGTCCGCAAGGACCAGTCCGACCTGATCTACCGCACCGAGGTCGCGAAGTTCGAGGCGGTCGTCGACGACATCGCCGAGAAGCACGAGAAGGGCCAGCCGATCCTCGTCGGTACGACGTCGGTCGAGAAGTCCGAGTACCTCTCGCAGCAGCTCGCCAAGCGCGGTATCCAGCACGAGGTGCTGAACGCGAAGCAGCACGACCGCGAGGCGCCGATCATCGCCCAGGCCGGCCGCAAGGGTGCCGTCACGGTCGCCACCAACATGGCCGGCCGCGGTACGGACATCAAGCTCGGCGGCAACCCTGACGACCTCGCCGAGGCGGAGCTGCGCCAGCAGGGCCTCGACCCCGAGGAGCACATCGAGGAGTGGGCCCACGCCCTGCCCGCCGCGCTGGAGCGGGCCGAGCAGGCGGTCAAGGACGAGTTCGAGGAGGTCAAGGACCTCGGAGGCCTCTACGTCCTCGGTACCGAGCGGCACGAGTCGCGTCGTATCGACAACCAGTTGCGCGGTCGCTCCGGCCGTCAGGGCGACCCGGGCGAGTCCCGCTTCTACCTCTCCCTGGGCGACGACCTGATGCGGCTGTTCAAGGCCCAGATGGTCGAGCGCGTGATGTCGATGGCGAACGTCCCGGACGACGTGCCGATCGAGAACAAGATGGTCACGCGCGCGATCGCGTCCGCCCAGTCGCAGGTCGAGCAGCAGAACTTCGAGACCCGCAAGAACGTCCTCAAGTACGACGAGGTCCTCAACCGTCAACGCGAGGTCATCTACGGCGAGCGGCGCCGTGTCCTGGAGGGCGAGGACCTGCAGGAGCAGGTCGTGCACTTCATGGACGACACGATCGACGCGTACATCACCGCGGAGACCGCCGAGGGCTTCCCGGAGGACTGGGACCTCGACCGGCTGTGGGGCGCGTTCAAGCAGCTCTACCCGGTGAAGGTCACCGTGGACGAGCTGGAGGAGGCGGCCGGGGACCGGGCCGGTCTGACCGCCGAGTTCATCTCCGAGTCCATCAAGGACGACATCCACGAGCAGTACAAGGATCGCGAGGAGCAGCTCGGCTCCGAGATCATGCGTGAGCTGGAGCGACGGGTCGTGCTGTCGGTCCTGGACCGCAAGTGGCGCGAGCACCTCTACGAGATGGACTACCTCCAGGAGGGCATCGGCCTGCGCGCGATGGCCCAGAAGGACCCGCTGGTCGAGTACCAGCGCGAGGGCTTCGACATGTTCACCGCCATGATGGACGGCATCAAGGAGGAGTCCGCCGGCTATCTGTTCAACCTGGAGGTCCAGGTCGAGCAGCAGGTCGAGGAAGTCCCCCTGGAGGACGACAAGCCGTCGCTCGACAAGGAGGACACGGTGCCCGCGCAGGCGAGCGCCCGTCCCGAGATCCGCGCCAAGGGGCTCGACGCCCCGCAGCGGCCGGACCGGCTGCACTTCTCCGCGCCGACCGTGGACGGCGAGGGCGGCATCGTCGAGGGTGACTTCACCAGCGACGACGAGCCGGTTCGCTCCGAGGCGGACGGCCTCACGCGCGCGGAGCGTCGCAAGCAGGGACGCCGGAGCAGCCGCCGCAAGAAGTGACGGTCGCTCCGCGGGGTTGATCGGTGTCTCGGGGTCGGCTTTGTGAGAGGTTGCTCCGTGTTGTGGGGTCGGCTCCACGTGGGGTTGTTTCGCGTCGTGGGGTCGGCTTCGTGAGGTTGCTCCGCGTTGTGGGGTCAGCCCCGGGTGGGGTTGCTCCGAGTGGGCGGGTGGTGTGCTGTGACTGGCGGCCCTGAGTGACGGGTTGAGCTTGTCGGGGCTGTTTCCCGCGCGGAGTCCCCGTGCAGAGATCTTGAAGGGCCGGGCATCGTAAAGGTGCCTGGCCCTTCGGCGTGTGTGTGGTGTGGGGGTGTGCGGGGTGCGGGTGTGGCGTGGGGGCGGGTTGTAGGGAGGCGGTGGGTGTGGTGGGTGCGTCAGGCGCGGTGGGTGGTCCCCCTGCTGGGGCCGTCGCCAGCGCCGGCTTCAGCCTTGGCTCCGGCTCCGGCTCCGGCTTCTGTCTCGGCCTCGGCTGCGGCTCCAGCGCTGGCTTCTGCTCCGGCTCAGGCGCTGGAGCCTGCCCCGGCGCTGGCCGTGGCCTCGGCTTTTGCCTCGGTCTAGGCTCCGGCTCCGGCCCGGCTCCGGTCCTGGCCTCGGCTCCAGCCCTGCGGCTTCGGCCCTGACTCTCGCTCCGGCTTGGGCCTTGGCTCTCGTTCCGGCTGGGCCCTTGGCTCCGGCTTCACCTTCGGGTCGGCTTGGGCCCTGCCTCCGGCTCCGGCGACGGCCTTGGCTCCACCTTCGGCCCCAACTTCGGCTTCTACCTTGGCTCCGGCCCTGGCGCTGGTCTCGGCTCCACTCCGGCCCCGGTCCCACTCGGCCCCGGCCCCGGTCCCACTCGGTCCCGGTCCCGGTCCCGGTCCCGGCCCTGGTCCCGGCCCCGGCCCTGGTCCAGGTCCCGGCCTCGGCCTCTACCTCTGCGTCGGCTCCAGCCCCGGCTCCGCCCCCCGGCCACCGGCAGCCCCCGTAACCCCCAGTCCGCCGGTGGCCCTCGTCAGCCTCCGTCAACCCTCCTCAGTCGTCGTCCGAGTGCGGCGTGCGAGGGCCGCCCAGTTCTACCGCCGTGCAGCGCCAGCGGAGGTCCGCGCCCCGTTCCAGGCGGAAGGCCATGGCCCGTACCTGGTCACCCGCGCCGATGCGGGCGAAGGCCTCCACGGCGCCCGGGCGGGCGACGTAGTAGCCGATGTCGCGGACCACCGGGCGGGTGCCACGGGTGGCCCGCAGGGGGCCGTGTTCGGCGAGCCGGGCCAGGTCGTCGTAGGCGCGGCCCGCGGTGTGCCGGAGCATCGAGTGGACGGGCCGCTGGCCGCTCAGCACGGCGAGGAGGCGGTCGGCGAAGAGATCCGTGGGGCGTGGCTGCGGAACCCCGCTGCGGGCGGTCTGGGCGGCCTGGGCGGGCACGGTGTGGGGTTCGGCCTGCGGTGAGGTGCTTGGTGAGGTGTGCGGCGAGGTGCGCGGCGAGGTGGGGGAAGTCGCTCGGCCTGCCATAGGCGTTGATGCCGCAGGGGTCGTGCGGTGGCTCGGCGTCGGTGTGAGAGCCGTGGGGAGAGCGGCCGCGCCCGTGCGCCTCGCCGGGGCCGCGATCGCCGGCGTCTCGGCCGCAGGTGCCGTACGGGACGTTCCCCCGCCCTGTCCGCGCGGCGAGCCCGTGCCGGGGCGGCGGGGGTCGCGGCGGGTCGGCGGGCGGGTCGGGGTGTGCTGGGCGGTCCTGGTCATGACCTTGTGCATGGGGTCCCCGTTGGGTCGGCCCGGGATGTACCGGGAAGTAACTTGCTGGTTGGGGATCTTGTACGGGGCCATGGGCACGGGTGGCAAGGACGTGGTGGGGCGGGTCGGAGGGGCTGGAATGTTCACTTATCCGAGTGTTTTGTGGACCCTGGAGCCCGTCACCGCAAGGGTGCCCAGGGTGAATTTCCGGCGTGGGGTGGACGCGTTCAGGGGTGCGGGTGGGGACTCGATAGGGGACCCGCGCACGTATCCTGAAGGCCCTCCCGGAGGCACCGCACCGTCCTCCCCGAGGCACTCTCCGACTACGAAAGCGGTCAGCCATGCGCGTCTACGTCCCCTTGACCCTCTCCGGTCTCGCCGAGGCGTACAAGACGGGTGAGCTGGGGACGGGACCCTTCGTCGCGTACGCCGTGACGCCCGCGCTGCGCGAGTGGTACCTCTCCGACGACATCGAGGAGTTGGAGTACGCGGCGCTGAACCGCGCCGCGCTGGCCTCGCTGCGGCTGCTGGCGGCCGACCCCGAAGCGCCCCGGCGCCGGGTCGTGGTCGCCGTCGACGTACCCGACGGCAGCGCGCACGCCGACCCCGACCGCGGACTGGACCCGGCGGCGCTCGGCGAGCTGCGGGTCGGCGGAACGGTGTCGCTGGCCAAGGCGGCGGCCGTGCACGTCGATCTCGGTGACGCGGAGGGAGATGTGAGCGCCGCCGCCGACGCGCTCGCGGCGGCCGAGCGCGGCGACGACGACGCGCAGTTCGTCGTGGACGGGGCCGAGGACCACGAGCTGCTCTGGTACGCGACGCAGGAGATCCCGAACCTCGTCGGGCTCGCCGATTGAGCCTGTGCGGTGCCGGAATATGCCCACTGACCTGCGATCCTCTTGATTGTCAGTGGCGGCGGGTACCGTTTTTGGCATGGGGATGCAAGGAAGCGCGCACATCGTCTGGGACTGGAACGGCACGCTGTTCCACGACAATGACGCGGTCGTCGGAGCGACGAACGCGGCGTTCGCCGAGCTGGGGCTCAAGGCGATCACGATCGAGGAGTACCGGGCGCTCTACTGCGTGCCGGTGCCGAAGTTCTACGAGCGGCTGCTGGGGCGGCTGCCCACCGACGCCGAGTGGGAGGCCATGGATGGCGTCTTCCATCGGTACTACACCGAGCACCGGATCACCTGCGGGCTGACCGAAGGCGCGGCGGACCTGCTCGCGGGGTGGCGGACAGCGGGTCGCAGTCAGTCGATCCTCAGCATGTACGGCCATGACGAACTCGTCCCGCTGGTGAGGGAGTTCGGGATAGAGCCGCACTTCATACGGGTCGACGGGCGCACCGGTCCCTCCGGCGGCAGCAAGGCCGAGCACATGGTGCGGCACCTGGGGGCGCTGACCGGAGTGGACCCCGCGCGCACCGTGGTGATCGGGGACGCGACCGACGACGCGGTGGCAGCCCTGCATGTGGGCGCGCGGGCCGTGCTCTACACCGGCGGTTCGCACAGCCGGGCCAGCCTCGAGGTCGTGGGTGTACCCGTGGTGGACTCGCTGGCGGAAGCCGTCGCGGAGGCGGAGCGGCTGGCGGCGTGAACGGGAACGTGAGCGTGACCTGCCGGCCGGTGTGACAGGGCGGGGCGCGACATCTCAAGGGACACCGTGCTCTCGGGGACACCGCGCCCTCGGGGACACCGCATCCCGGGGTCGCCATGCCCCAGGGACACCGCACCCCAAGGGACACCATGCCCAAGAGACACCGCGCCGGAGCTCACGCCCCCGTCACGTCACCGGCGCCTTCGCCCGCAGCACCGTGAGGAACTCCCGCATCCAGCCGGGGTGATCAGGCCAGGCGCGGGCGGAGACCAACGTGCCGTCGACCACCGTCTCGGCGTCCTGGAAGGTCGCGCCGGCGGACTGCATGTCGAGTTCGAGCGCCGGGTAGGCCGTGACGCGCCGGCCGCGCAGGCCGTCGATCGCGGCGGTGAGCAGGGGGCCGTGGCAAATCTGGGCCACGGGCTTGTCCGTGTCGAAGAAGGACTTGAGGATCTTGCGGAGTTCGGGATCGTTGCGGAGGTACTCGGGGGCCCGCCCGCCGGGGATGACGAGGGCCGCGTACTGGCCGGGATCGACCTCGGAGAAGGCGAGATCGGCGGGCCAGGTGTAGCCGGGCTTCTCGGTGTAGGTGTCGAAGCCGGGTTCGAAGTCATGGACGACGAACCGGAGCTGCTTGCGCTCGGGAGCCGCGATGTGGACCTCGTAGCCCTCCTCGCGCAGCCGCTGGTAGGGGTAGAGGACTTCCAGCGACTCCGCTGCGTCGCCGGTGACGATGAGGATCTTCGCTGTCATGTCGGTGCGCTCCTCTGTTGCCGTGGCATACGTCCGAGCCCGCGTCGGGCGCCGTGGGGCTCATGAGCTCAAGGCCTCAAGCACGTACGCAAGGGCCTCAAGCGCTCAAGTCGTCATGAGCAAGGCGTCTTGAGCGAGGCGTCAAGGGCAACGTGCCTCGTGCCGCGGTGCTTGCCAAGGGGCCTCGCGGCCCGGACACCGACACCACCGTCACCGACGCGGTCACCGGCACCGCCACCCACCGACACCACCGTCACCGACACGGTCACCTCCACCACCGCCACCCATCGACACCGTCCCGACTGCCCGTGAATACGACGATTTCACGCTCTGCGCCCCTGTGCATAACGTCAAAGTTCCACCCTCGGTTTGTACACATCCGGCTCGTGACGAGCCCCCGGTGAGGAGAGATAGCCTTGTGGCGTGATCAGCGCGATATTTCGCGGGGGCATCGTCGCCCCTGCTCCGCGCCCGGCGAGCACGGACGACATCCGTGACCGGGCGGCGGTCGCTGGTCCCAGGGTCTGCCCGGCAGGCCCTCGCGGGCGGGACGGAGCTCCAAGGGCTCCCAGGACGCCGTGCACACCCCGGGTACCGACGCGACAGAGAGCAGCGTCACACCTTGCGGGCGTGCCGAAAATGGCTGATAACCCACCGCTCATCTCACCTTGCGGCATAGCGTCTGAGCAGACCGGACACCCCGGGCCGTGGCGTCGAGCCGCAGGGGAAGACACCGAACTTCCTTCTACGTCACGCAACGGCGCGCGACAGGAGCCAGAGGACAATGCAGACCAAGCTGGACGAAGCAAAGGCCGAGTTGCTCGAGAGGGCTGCTCGGGTAGCTGAGAACAGCCCGGTCGGTGGGCACCTACCGACCGGGACGACGGACGGGAGCACTCCCGACCGGGACACCGTGCTCGCGTTCCTCCAGCGCTACTACCTGCACACCGCCCCGGAGGACCTCGCAGGCCGCGAACCGGTCGACGTCTTCGGCGCCGCCTTCTCCCACTACCGGCTGGCCGAGACCCGACCCCAGGGCACGGCGAACGTACGGGTGCACACCCCGACGGTCGAGGAGAACAACTGGACGTGCAGCCACACCGTCGTCGAGGTCGTCACCGACGACATGCCCTTCCTCGTCGACTCGGTGACCAACGAACTGACCCGCCAGAGCCGCGGCATCCACGTCGTCATCCACCCGCAGATCGTCGTCCGCCGCGACCTCACAGGCAAGCTCATCGAGGTGCTCACCACCCCGCCCGCCGGCGAGCTGCCGCACGACGCGCACACCGAGTCCTGGATCCACGTCCAGATCGACCGCGAGACCGACCGCGCCGACCTGAAGCAGATCACCGCCGATCTGCTGCGCGTCCTGTCCGACGTCCGTGAGGCCGTGGAGGACTGGGAGAAGATGCGGGACTCGGCCCTGCGGATGGCCGACGAGCTGCCCACCGAGCCGACCGCCTCCGACCTGCCCTCCAGCGAGGTCGAGGAGGCCCGCCAGCTGCTGCGCTGGCTGGCCGCCGACCACTTCACCTTCCTCGGCTACCGCGAGTACCAACTGCGCGAGGACGACTCCCTCGCCGCCGTCCCCGGCACCGGCCTCGGCATCCTCCGCGCCGACCCGCAGCACGCCGGCGAGGACAGCCACCCGGTGAGCCCGTCCTTCGAGCGGCTCCCGGCCGACGCCCGGGCCAAGGCCCGCGAGCACAAGCTCCTCGTCCTGACGAAGGCCAACAGCCGTTCCACGGTGCACCGTCCGTCGTATCTCGACTACGTGGGCGTGAAGAAGTTCGACGAGAACGGCGAGGTCGTCGGCGAGCGCCGCTTCCTGGGCCTGTTCTCCTCGGCCGCCTACACGGAGTCCGTCCGCCGGGTCCCGGTGATCCGGCGCACGGTCGACGAGGTGCTCGAAGGCGCCGGCTTCTCGCCCAACAGCCATGACGGGCGCGACCTGCTGCAGATCCTGGAGACGTACCCGCGCGACGAGCTGTTCCAGACCCCGGTCGACGAACTCCGCTCGATCGTCACGTCCGTGCTCTACCTCCAGGAACGCCGACGGCTGCGCCTGTACCTGCGCCAGGACGAGTACGGCCGCTACTACTCGGCCCTCGTCTACCTCCCGCGCGACCGCTACACCACGGGCGTACGCCTGCGGATCATCGACATCCTTAAAGAAGAACTCGACGGCATCAGCGTCGACTTCACGGCCTGGAACACCGAGTCGATCCTCTCCCGGCTGCACTTCGTGGTCCGCGTCCCGGTGGGCACCGAACTGCCGGAGCTGTCCGACGCCGACAAGGACCGCATCGAGACCCGCCTGGTCGAGGCCGCCCGCTCCTGGGCCGACGCCTTCGGCGACGCGCTGAACGCCGAGTGCGGCGAGGAGCGCGCGGCCGAACTCGTGCGCCGCTACGGCAACGCCTTCCCCGAGGGCTACAAGGCGGACCACTCCCCGCGCGCCGCCGTGGCCGACCTGGTCCACCTCGAACGGCTCACGGAGGAGGAGGCCTTCGAGCTCAGCCTCTACGAGCCGGTGGGCGCCGCCCCCGACGAGCGCCGCTTCAAGATCTACCGCAAGGGCGCCCCGGTCTCCCTCTCCGCCGTCCTGCCGGTCCTCAGCCGCCTCGGCGTCGAGGTCGTCGACGAGCGGCCGTACGAACTGCGCTGCTCGGACCGTACGACGGCGTGGATCTACGACTTCGGGCTGCGGATGCCCAAGTCGCAGAACGGCAACGGGGATTCCCTCGGCGAGAACGGCCGCGAGCGGTTCCAGGAGGCGTTCGCCGCGACCTGGACCGGGCAGGCGGAGAACGACGGCTTCAACGCGCTGGTGCTGAGCGCCGGGATCGACTGGCGGCAGGCGATGGTGCTGCGGGCGTACGCCAAGTACCTGCGGCAGGCCGGTTCGACCTTCAGCCAGGACTACATGGAGGACACCCTCCGCAACAACGTCCACACCACCCGGCTGCTCGTCTCCCTGTTCGAGGCGCGGATGTCGCCGGACCGGCAGCGCGCCGGGCGCGAGATCGTGGACGCCCTCCTCGAAGAGGTCGACGCGGCCCTCGACCAGGTGGCGAGCCTCGACGAGGACCGCATCCTGCGCTCCTTCCTGACCGTCATCAAGGCGACCCTGCGCACCAACTTCTTCCAGGAGGCACGTGGCGGGCACGCGCACGCGTACGTCTCGATGAAGTTCGACCCGCAGGCCATCCCCGACCTGCCCGCGCCGCGGCCGGCGTACGAGATCTGGGTGTACTCGCCGCGCGTCGAGGGCGTGCACCTGCGCTTCGGCAAGGTCGCGCGCGGCGGGCTGCGCTGGTCGGACCGGCGCGAGGACTTCCGTACGGAGATCCTCGGCCTGGTCAAGGCGCAGATGGTGAAGAACACCGTCATCGTGCCGGTCGGCGCGAAGGGCGGCTTCGTCGCCAAGCAGTTGCCGGACCCGAGCGTGGACCGGGACGCCTGGCTGGCCGAGGGCATCGCCAGCTACAAGATGTTCATCTCGGCCCTGCTCGACATCACCGACAACCTGGTGGCCGGCGAGGTCGTCCCTCCGGCGGACGTCGTCCGGCACGACGAGGACGACACCTACCTGGTGGTCGCCGCCGACAAGGGCACCGCGACGTTCTCGGACATCGCCAACGGAGTGGCCGAGAGCTACAACTTCTGGCTGGGTGACGCGTTCGCCTCCGGAGGCAGCGCGGGCTACGACCACAAGAAGATGGGCATCACCGCGCGCGGTGCCTGGGAGTCCGTCAAGCGGCACTTCCGGGAGCTGGGCGTCGACACGCAGAGCGAGGACTTCACGGTCGTCGGCGTCGGCGACATGTCCGGTGACGTGTTCGGCAACGGCATGCTGCTCAGCGAGCACATCCGCCTGGTCGCCGCCTTCGACCACCGGCACATCTTCCTCGACCCGACCCCGGACGCGGCCGTCTCGTACGCCGAGCGGCGCCGCATGTTCGAGCTGCCGCGCTCCAGTTGGGCGGACTACGACACCGCGCTGCTGTCGTCCGGCGGCGGGATCTTCCCCCGCACGGCCAAGGCGATCCCGGTCAACGCCCACGTGCGCGAGGCCCTCGGCATCGAGGACAAGGTCGCCAAGATGACACCGGCCGACCTGATGAAGGCGATCCTCAAGTCACGGGTCGACCTGCTGTGGAACGGCGGCATCGGGACGTACGTCAAGGCGAGCACCGAGTCGCACGCGGACGTCGGCGACAAGGCCAACGACGCCATCCGTGTCGACGGCGCCGACCTGCGCGTCAAGGTCGTCGGCGAGGGCGGCAACCTGGGTCTGACCCAGCTCGGCCGGATCGAGTTCGCCCAGCAGGGCGGCAAGATCAACACGGACGCGATCGACAACAGCGCGGGAGTGGACACCTCCGACCACGAGGTGAACATCAAGATCCTGCTCAACGGCCTGGTCACCGACGGCGACATGACCGTCAAGCAGCGCAACAAGATCCTCGCCGAGATGACCGACGAGGTCGGCACCCTCGTCCTGCGCAACAACTACGCGCAGAACACCGCGATCGCCAACGCGCTCGCCCAGTCCAAGGACATGCTCCACGCCCAGCAGCGCTTCCTGCGCACGCTGGTCCGCGAGGGCCACCTCGACCGGGCGCTGGAGTTCCTGCCCACCGACCGCCAGATCCGCGAACGCCTCGCCCAGGGACAGGGGTTGACCAGTCCCGAGACGGCCGTCCTGCTGGCGTACACGAAGATCACGGTCGCCGACGAACTGCTGCACACCACGCTCCCCGACGACCCCTACCTGCGCACGCTGCTGCACGCCTACTTCCCGACCGCGCTGCGCGAGAAGTTCGCCGAGCAGATCGACACCCACGCGCTGCACCGCGAGATCGTCACCACGGTCCTCGTCAACGACACGGTCAACACCGGCGGTACGAGCTTCCTGCACCGCCTCCGCGAGGAGACCGGGGCCTCCCTGGAGGAGATCGTCCGGGCGCAGACCGCGGCCCGCGCGATCTTCGACGCGGCCGAGGTGTGGGACGGCGTGGAGGCCCTCGACAACTCCGTCGAGGCACCCGTCCAGACCCGCATCCGCCTGCACTCGCGCCGTCTGTGCGAGCGCGGCACCCGCTGGCTGCTCAACAACCGGCCGCAGCCGCTCCAACTCGCCGAGACCGTCGAGTTCTTCGGCGAGCGCGTCGAGCAAGTCTGGTCCCAGCTCCCCAAGTTGCTGCGCGGCGCGGACCTGGAGTGGTACCAGCAGATCTACGACGAGCTGACCGGCGCAGGCGTCCCCGCCGAACTCGCCACCCGCGTGGCCGGGTTCTCGTCCGCCTTCCCGGCGCTCGACATCGTCTCGGTGGCCGACCGCACGGGCAAGGACCCGATGGACGTCGCCGAGGTCTACTACGACCTCGCCGACCGCCTCCACATCACCCAACTCATGGACCGCATCATCGAGTTGCCCCGCGCGGACCGCTGGCAGTCGATGGCCCGCGCCTCCATCCGCGAGGACCTCTACGCGGCGCACGCGGCCCTGACGGCCGACATCCTCTCGGCGGGCAACGGCAGTTCGACCCCCGAGCAGCGCTTCGTGACCTGGCAGGAGAAGAACACGGCGCTCCTGGGCCGGGCCCGCACGACCCTGGACGAGATCCAGGGCTCGGAGACGTTCGACCTCGCCAACCTGTCGGTGGCGATGCGGACGATGAGGACGCTGCTGCGCACGCACTCGTAGTTCCTACGACGACTGGGCGCCCCGGGCCGCAATGGCTCGGGGCGCCCTTTCATGGAGTGCCTTAGGGGTAATCAGGGGGAGTGCTTACTCTGTCCCGCTAAGCCTTGGTGCGTGACTCTCAACCTCACCGAGGAACACGCGACCGCCGCCCCCGTCAGGCCGGTGCGCAAGGTCGTCCTGGAAGTCGTGAAATTCGGGATCGTCGGCGGCAGCGGCGTCCTCGTCAACTTCGCGGTCTTCAACGCCCTGCTGCACGGCCTGCGTTGGCCCGCGATGCTCGCGACGGTCCTGGCCAGCTGCGTGGCGATGGGCGCCAACTACCTCGGCTTCCGCTACTACACCTACCGCGACCGCGACGCCCCCGGCGCCCGCCGCATCGCCCTGTTCTTCGTCTTCAGCGGCATCGGCGTGGCCATGGAGAGCGGCCTCTTCTACGTCGGCTACCACGGGCTGGGCCTCCACGGTCCGCTTGAGGCGAATGCCGTGAAGGCCCTGTCGATCGTGCTCGCGTCCGCGTTCCGCTTCCTGGTCTACCGCACGTGGGTGTTCCAGGACGAGGACCTCTAGAAGGACCTCTGGAAGGACCTCTAGGCGACCTTGTCGGCGGCCGGCTCCTTGGGCTTGTCGGCGCCGCCCGTGAAGGCCTCGTACGCCTCCAGGACCTCCTCCGTCGGCCCGTCCATCCGCAGCTCGCCGCGCTCCAGCCACAGCACGCGGTCGCAGGTGTCGCGGATCGACTTGTTGTTGTGGCTGACGAGGAAGACCGTGCCCGCGTGCTTGCGCAACTCGCGGATCCGCTCCTCCGAACGCCGCTGGAACGACCGGTCGCCCGTCGCCAGCGCCTCGTCGATCAGCAGGACGTCGTGGTCCTTGGCGGCGGCGATGGAGAAGCGCAGCCGGGCACCCATGCCGGAGGAGTACGTCCGCATCGGGAGGGTGATGAAGTCGCCCTTCTCGTTGATGCCGGAGAAGTCGACGATGCTCTGGTAGCGCTCCTTGACCTGCTCGCGGGACATGCCCATGGCCAGGCCGCCGAGGTACACGTTGCGCTCGCCGGTCAGGTCGCCCATCAGGGCCGCGTTGACGCCGAGGAGGGAGGGCTGGCCGTGCGTGTAGATACGGCCGTTCTCGACCGGGAGCAGGCCGGCGACCGCCTTGAGCAGGGTCGACTTGCCGGAACCGTTGGTGCCGATGAGCCCGATCGCCTCGCCCTTGTAGGCGACGAAGGACACCTTCTTGACCGCGTGCACCTTGCGCACACCCGCCGCCTTCTCCGCTTTCTCGCGGCGCAGCATGCGGTTGAGGGCGGCGGTCGCGGAGCCGCGTCCGGCGCCGGTTCCGTTGACCCGGTAGATGATGTCGACGCCGTCGCAGACGACGGTGGGGATGGTGCTGTCCGCGGCCACGGGGGTCCGCTCGGTGTGGTACTCGATGGTCTGCTCAGCCACGGCCGTACGTCTCCTCAGCCTTCCAGAAGTAGATGAAGCCGCCGACTCCGGCGATCAGCGCCCAGGCCAGCGCGGCCGGCCACACATGCGGGGGGAGCTGGCTGGAGTGGAAGCTGTCGATCAGCGAGTAGCGCATGAGGTCGATGTAGACGGCCGCCGGGTTGGTCTCCAGGGCGAGCGTCACGATGTGCGGCAGGTGGTCCTTGCTGGTGAGCTTGTCGATGCTCCACATGACGCCGGAGACGTACATCCAGGTGCGCAGCACGAACGGCATCAGCTGCGCGATGTCCGGCGTCTTCGCGCCCATCCGGGCCATGATCATCGAGACGCCCGCGTTGAACGTGAACTGCAGGACCAGCACCGGGATCGCCATCAGCCAGGAGAAGCTGATCGGCACACCGAAGCAGAGCAGGATCACGACCAGGGCGGCCATCGAGAACAGCAACTGCTGGAGCTGTTGCAGCGCGAACGAGATCGGCAGCGCGGCCCGCGGGAAGTGCAGGGCCCGTACGAGGCCGAGGTTGCCGGAGATCGCCCGGGTGCCCGCCATGATCGAGCTCTGCGTGAACGTCCAGATGAACACGCCCGTCACCAGGAACGGGATGTAGTCCGGGACGCCGCGCTTGGTGCCCAGCAGGATGCCGAAGATGAAGTAGTACACCGCCGCGTTCAACAGCGGCGTCATCACCTGCCAGATCTGGCCCAGCTTCGCCTGGCTGTACTGCGCGGTCAGCTTGGCGGTGGCGAAGGCGGTGATGAAGTGGCGGCGCTCCCACAGCTGGCTCACGTACTCGCGCAGGGAGGGGCGGGCGCCACTGACCGTGAGGCCGTGGCGTGCGGCGAGCGCCGCGAGGTCTTCTTCGTCGGCCGGGGCCGGCGAATGGGGCGGTGTGTGGAGGACCTGGCTCACATCCGCTGCTTTCGCTCGGGGGGAGGGGGTGCGTGCGTCCGGCTGCCGTGTCCCGCCGTCCGGCGTTTTCTTACGCTTTTCTTTACGTTCTCTTACGTCGGGACGGGACCGTATCGTCGCAACGTGAGCGTAGGCGGATTCAGCGTCGGAACGCAACCGTTTCGTCGTGACGGATGTGATGGGGCCGTTAGGTTTTGGGGCGGGACGGGGGTGTTGCGTCGATACGCTCTGGGAGGGGTGGCGTGGAGTGTCGTGCGGGGTGTCGCAGGGGCGGGCCGGTCGGTCCGATCGGCCCGATCGGCCCGGTCGCGTCGGCGGGACGCTACGGGCGCGTCGCGGGGACGGTCTGGTTCCGTCGCGGCGACGAGCCGGTTGCGTCCCGCCGACGAGCCGGTTGCGTCTCGACGTGCCGCTGCGCCGCCGCCTGCTGCCGACGGGCTCGCGCACGGCTCGATTCCCGTGCCGTGTGTCTGCCCGTGCCACCCGTCCGCCCGTGCCGCCCGTCCGCGTTACGACGAACCCGTTTCGTCGCAACGCAACCCGCGTCGGAACGCAACCGTTTCGTCGCAACGCCCCTATGCTTGAGCTATGACGACGAACGCCGACGAGCCCCAGACACGTCAGCGCCGCCGCACCCCCGCCGGGGCGGCCGTACTCCGCGAGGATGTGACCGAAGCCATTCGCGCGGCGGTCTTCGAGGAGTTGGCGGCGGTCGGATATGCCCGGATGTCGATCGAGGGGATCGCGCGTCGGGCGGGAGTGGGCAAGACGGCGGTGTACCGCCGCTGGCGTTCGAAGCTGCACCTGGTGCTCGACGTGGTGTCGGCGATCGCGGTGATGGGGCTGCCGACGCCGGACACGGGTTCGCTGGAGGGTGACCTGCGGATGCTGTACGAGGTGACGTCACGGGCGTTGCGTCACCCCGTCGCCTCGCAGATCATCCCGGACCTCCAGGCCGAGGCGGCCCGCAACCCCGAGATCGCCGAGGCCATGCAGAAGGCGCTGCGGGAGGGTCAGGAGGGCGTGGCCAGCAAGATCCTGGCGGCGGCGGAACGGCGTGGCGAGATCCGCCCCGGCATGGACGACGACCTGGCCCTCGACCTGATCTCCGGCCCCCTGTACTGGCGAGCCGTGGTGATCCGCAGCCCGAAGCTGCCGAAGGGGTACCTGGGGGCGCTGGCCCGGGCGACGACCGAGGGACTCAAGGCGCTGTAGGGCTCCGCCGCACCCCTGTGACGACGATGGCTACCGGCGTCCCCGACCGGCCGCCGGCGAGTCCCCATCCCCGGCGGTCCAACTGCCGTGCCGGCTCTCCGAGTTCAGCCGCTCGCAGCACCCGTACCCCCCGGGACCCCGGCAGGGCTAAGTGCAGGGTCTCGGCTCAGCGTTTGGGGAGGGGCCGGCCGTCAGACGCGCGCGGCTCCCGGACGCCACCGCACTCACGCTTCCCAGGCAGACGCGAGCATGTTCTGCCTCTGCGTGTCGCCGAGGACGGTGCCCACCGCGCGCTCCGCCCCGCGGGAACCGTCCATCAGGCCCGCGCCGCCCCCGGATGCAACCGCACCCACCCCTCCCACGCCGACGCGATCATGTCCTGGACGTCGTGCTTGGCCTTCCAGCCCAGTTCGGTGGTGATGCGGTCGGCGGAGGCGACGACGCGGGCCGGGTCGCCGGGGCGGCGGGGGTGGACGGTCGGTGGACGGTCGTAACCGGTGATCGCGTTGATGCGGTCGATCATCTCGCGGACCGAAACGCCCTCCCCGCGGCCGATGTTGAGGGTGAGAGCGCGGCCGGGAGAAGCCTGGAGGGCGCGGGCGGCGGCGACGTGGGCCTCGGCCAGGTCCATGACGTGGATGTAGTCGCGGACGCAGGTGCCGTCCGGGGTGGCGTAGTCGTCGCCGAAGATGCGCGGGGGCTCGTTCGCGGTGAGCTTCTCGAAGACCATGGGGACGAGGTTGGAGACGCCCGTGTCCGCGAGTTCGGGACTCGCCGCGCCGGCCACGTTGAAGTAGCGCAGGGAGGCCGTGGACAGGCCGGTCGCCCGGCCCGTCGCGCGGACCAGCCACTCACCGGCGAGCTTGGTCTCGCCGTACGGCGACATGGGCACGCACGGCGTTTCCTCCGTCACCAGTTCCACGTCGGGCATGCCGTAGACGGCCGCCGAGGACGAGAAGACGAAGGACGGGACGCCGGCCGTGGTCACCGCCTCCAGGAGGACGCGCAGGCCCTCGACGTTCTCCCTGTAGTAGTGCAACGGCAGGTCGAGCGACTCGCCGACCTGCTTCTTCGCCGCCAGGTGGACGACTCCGGTGACGTCCTGGTCGGCGAGGGTGCGGGCCACCCGTTCCGCGTCCAGGGTCGAACCCACCACCAGGGGCACGCCGTCGGGCACGCGCGCGGCGATGCCGGTGGACAGGTCGTCGTAGACGACCGCCTGTTCGCCCGCCTCGGTCATCGCCCTCACGACATGCGCCCCGATGTAGCCGGCGCCGCCGGTGATCAGCCAGGTCATGTGCGGCCGTCCCCTCCGTCACTGGATCCCGTGAGATCCGTGGTCGGGCCTCAGTCAATCAGGCGCCGGAGTGCGCGGCGGTCAACCGCTGGGACTCCCCGTACGGGCCGGGGGGCAGCACGCGCGTGTGCGTCGTCTCGGGGAGCGCCCTGGACGAGCGCCAGAGGCGGACGAAAGAGAGGACGGCCGCGGCGGCCAGCAGACCGTTGCGGACGACCATCAGGGCGCAGCCCGTCCAGGTGGAGTGGATGACGTCGACGTACAGGACGGGGAACTCGACGGAGCTGACCGCCGTCGCCGCCACGATCAGCGCGGCCACCGCGCGCTGGGTGGTGTGCCGCGAGGTCAGACAGACGGCGGCCAGGCCGAGCAGCCAGATCATGTACTGGGGGCTGATGACCCGGCTGGTCACGGTGAACAGCAGGACGGCGCTCAGCGCGGCGTCGTACGGGGTCGCCGCGGTCCAGCGGCGGGCCCGGACCCGCCACAGCAGCAACAGCCCGAAGGCGACCGCCGTGAGCGCGAGGGAGACGTCGGCGACGGCGGAGACGTACGGCCCCGTGAACTCCATCGCGCCGTACCGGTAGTGCACCTGGCCCGCCCAGCCGGCGTGGGTCGCCAGGCCGAGCACGGTGCCGCCGAACGACTCGATCTGCACGCCCCGGCCGCCCTGTTGACGCAAGAAGGCAAAAGGATTGTTGAACAAGACCACGAGAGACATGAGCGACAAGGCCCCCGTCCCCACCGCCCACGACCACACCGACCGCGTCGTCCGCCCCCTCGGCATCCCCAGCAGCACCAGCGCCGGCCACACCTTCACCAGCGCGCCCAGCGCCGCGAACGCGCCGCACACACGCGTGGAGCGCGACAACGTCAACAGGGAGATGACGGCGAACGCCGTGACCTGCACGTCGTAGCGGACGAGGGGCATGTGCAGGAGGAGGGGAAGGGTGAGGATCCAGTACGCGGCGCCGCGCAGGCTGTGGCCGGGGCGGGTGCCCGCGCGGGCCAGTACCGCGGTGATCAGCGCGTCGGTCGCGAGGGTGAGGGCGACGAACGCCTGGAAGTACGTCAGGTCCGGCAGCAGCGCGGGGGCCAGCAGGACCGGGCCGGCGCCCGGCGGGTACTGCCACAGCGGGTCGTGCGCGGGGAACGCGCCGTGCGACAGGACGCCGTACCAGTGGTGGTACAGGCGCCACACCTCGCGCGCGACCCCGCCCCGGCCGAGCAGGGGGAGGTCGTTGTACGCGAGGAGGAGCAGCATTCCCGCGCGGGTGGTGAGCCAGGCGAGGGCGAGGGCGAGGAGGCGGTGTCCGCGGGCGGCGTTCATCACACGGCGGATCGTAAGCCGGGTGAATGCCGTAGGAATGCTCATACACCGTCAATCGTCGGTAAGAGCTTGCCAACAGTACAAAATCATCCAGGTGGACAGCCAAGGCGAGGGTGAGTACGGGCACGGGCTCGGGCGACGGACGCGTGCGGAGGTCGTGGCCGTGCTCGTGCCGATGGCCGTCATGCTCGCGCTGGGGCTGTGGGGGCTCGACCGCGGCGGGATGTGGGGCGACGAGGGCGTCACGTTCCTGGTCGGGCGGCGCACGGTGCCGCAGATCTGGCATCTGCTGCACGGTGTCGACGCGGTGCACGGCCTGTACTACCTCCTCATGCACGCCGTCCTCGCCGTCCACCCCGGCGAGGTCGCCCTCCGGCTGCCGTCCGTGTGCGGCGCGGTGGCGACGGCGGGCCTGGTCGCGATCCTCGGCGCACGCCTGGCCCGCCCCCGGGTCGGCCTCTGGGCCGGTCTCCTCTACGCGATCACCCCGCTGACCGGCCACTACGCCCAGGAGGGCCGCTCGTACACCCTCGTCGCGGCGGGCGTGGCCGGGGCGACGCTGCTGCTGGTACGGGCGCTGGAGGGGCGGTCCTGGTGGGGCTACGGCGCCGTCCTCGCCGTGACCTTTCTGCTGCACGAGTTCGCGGTCCTGGTGCTCTGCGCGCACGCGATCACGCTGGCGGCGGCGCGAGTGCCCAAGAGCGTGTGGCTCGGCTGGGGCCGTGCGGCGGGCATGGCGGTGGGCGTCCTGCTGCCGCTGGCGTGGGTGTCCCAACGGCAGTCGGCACAGGTGGCGTGGCTACGGATGCCGGACTGGGACACGACGGAACGCCTGGCCCGCGGTTTCCTCGCCGTCACCCCGACCGGCGTCGTCTTCTGGACCTCGGTCCTGCTGATCCTGATCGGACTCGGCGCCGGACGCCTCACGTCGGTCGCGCTGCCGTTGCTGCTGGTGCCGCCGGTGATCCTGCTGACGGTGTCGCAGTTCCGGCCGCTGTTCCACGAGCGGTATGTGCTGTACGCGCTGGCGGGCGCGCCCCTGCTGCTGGCGGCGGGGGCGGACCGGGTGGTGGGGGTGATGGGACGACTGTGGCTGGAGGAACGCGGCACCCCGAATGGTCGTCGCGCGGAGCCCTGCCGTGTGGCGACCGAGGCGGGGAGTCACCGGCAGTTGGTCGGCGCGCTGAGCGGGGGTGGTCTGGGCCCGGGAGCGGACCGTACGACGGGAGCGGGAGTTGGCACAGGAACCGGAACCGCAGCGGGAGTTGGAGTCGGTGCGGGTGCGGCAGCCGGAGCCGGAGCCGGAGCCGGTATCGGAGCCGGTATCGGAGCCGGTATCGGAGTCGGTGTCGGAGTCGGACTGGGTGCTGGAGCCGGTGTCGGAGCCGGAGTAGGTGCTGGAGTCGGTGTCGGAGCGGCAGTTGGTGCCGGAGTGGGGACGGAAGCCGGTGCCGGAACGGGCGCTGGAGCTCGCCTCGCAAGTCGCCCACCCCTGAACGGAGTTGACCACCCGAACCCCCTAAGGCCCATCGCCCCCCGCCGCTCCCTGACCAGCCGCCGCTCACCCCGCCGCATCCGGCTTGTCACCCGCACGCTCCTCGCCGCCCCCGCCCGCTTTCTCACCCGGGTCCGCACGCTCCTCGCCGCCCCCGCCCGCCTTCCCGCCGACGTCCGCACGCTCCTCGCCACCCTCACCATCCGCGCCACCCGAGCGAATCTCTTCACCCGAGCCCCTCTCTTCACCCGAGCGAATCTCTTCACCCGAGCCCGCCTCCTCACCCGAGCAAATCTCATCGCCCTCGCCGGCGTCCTGGCCGTAGCCGTCCCCTTCCTCCACAACCTCCCCGCCTACCGGAACGACCACCTCGCGGCCCGCCGCCCCGAGAACCTCGCCGTGGTCGCCGCCCTCGCCGGACGTGAACTCCGGTCAGGAGACCCCGTGTTGTTCCTGCCGTCGTTCTGGCGGGTGACGGCGTCGGCGTACCCGGGACCGTTCGTCGGAGCCCGGGACCTGGCGCTTCGGGAGTCGGGGGCGAGGTCCGGGACGCTCAGCGGGCGTGAGGTGGGGCCGGGGGAGTTGCGGGCCCGGCTCGCCGGTGTGGACCGGGTCTGGATCGTCGCGCAGTCGAATCTGCTGCCCTCGCGCTGGGCACCCGGCGACCCGACCGAACGGGTCAAACTCGACGTCGTGGACGGGGAGTTCGCGCGCCGCCGCGAGTACGTGGGCGGCCGGGTGAAGCTCGCCCTCTACATCCGCCGCATGCCACCACAGGCCATGTGGTCGACGAAACCGATGAAGCAGCCGGCGAACCCGGTGTCTACGCCTGCTCCAGCGTCGCCGCGTCCAACGCCCCCGTGAGCTGGTCGAGTTGTTCCCGCAGCGCCCGGATCGCGTCGATGTCGAAGCCGGTCGCGCCGAGAATGCGGCGCGGCACCTCGACCGCGCGCTCGCGCAGCGCGACGCCCTCGTCGGTGAGCCGTACCTCCACCGAGCGCTCGTCGCGCGCGCTGCGCTCACGCCGTACCAGACCGGCCGTCTCCAGCCGCTTGAGCAGCGGGGACAGCGTGCCGGAGTCGAGCCGCAGGTGTTCGCCGAGCTTCTTGACGGGCAGCTCGCCCTGCTCCCACAGCACCAG
Source organism: Streptomyces sp. NPDC101776 (assembly GCF_044766845.1). NCBI lineage: Bacteria > Bacillati > Actinomycetota > Actinomycetes > Kitasatosporales > Streptomycetaceae > Streptomyces > Streptomyces sp. NPDC101776. Next base: position 38,501 of record NZ_JBIWMV010000030.1, read on the forward strand.
CATCACCAGGTACTGCGGATACGTGAGCCCGAGATCCTTGAGGAGCACCCGGTACACACCGCCGAAGGCGCGTGACGCGGCGTTCAGGGAGAAGCAGATCTGCTGGTCGAGCCGGAGCCAGTCGGCGGTGGGAGTGTCGGCGGGAGTGGTGGTCATGTGTCCAGGATAGCGCTAGCGGGCCATTCAGTTGTGGGCAATTGAATTGTGTGCTCTACTTATCTCCGTGAGGCGGTCCGGACACCCGGACCAACCCCACCTCACCAAGACTTCCGAGAGGGATGGTTTCCAATGGACGCGATCTACACCGCCGTAGCCACCGCCACCCACGGCCGTGACGGCCGCGCGGTCAGCAACGACGGCAAGATCGACCTTCAGCTCGGCATTCCGGTAGAGATGGGCGGCAACGGCCAGGGCACCAACCCCGAGCAGCTCTTCGCCGCCGGCTACGCCGCCTGTTTCGGGAGCGCCCTCGGCCTCGTCGGCCGGCAGGCGAAGGTCGACGTCACCGACGCGGCCGTGACCGCCGAGGTCGGCATCGGCAAGCAGGGCGAGGGCTTCGGCCTCAAGGTGACCCTGCGCGTCGAGCTCCCCGACACCGTGGACGAGGCCACCGGCCGCAAGCTGGTCGAGACCGCCCACCAGGTCTGCCCCTACTCGAACGCGACCCGCGGCAACATCGAGGTCGACCTCGTCATCGAGTAGTCACTACGTCATCGAGTGGTCACTACGACGCTCTCGCGACCCCGGCGCCGAGATGATCACCCCGGCGCCGGGGTCGCCCGCGTCACGTCACCGATCGCGCGTGCTCCCCGAGCCCCTGCCCGGGAACCGGGGCCGGCACCGACGCCGCCACAGCCGCGACCGCCTTCCCCCGCACCACGCTCTCCAGCAACAACGGCACCCCCACCACCGGCAACAGCCACACCAGCACGATCAACCGCCCACCCCAGACACTGATGTCCGGATGCGCGGCCTGCGTGAGAATCCCCGTGAACGCGGCCCCGACCAGGAACACCCCGAACGCCGGCCGCCGCGACGCACCCCACGCCCCGGCGCCGAGCGCCGCCGCGAGCACCGGTTGCCACAGTTGCTGCCGCGTCCACTCCAGCCAGAAGTTCCCTTCCAGGTGCAGGAATTCGGGCCACAGCCGGGCGCGGTCGGGCCGCGCGTAGTGATCGGTCAGCAGATCCTGGAGGCTGTCGGTCTGCGACGGATAGTGCAGCAGCCCCGCCACCACCAGAGTCCCTACGGCCGCCACCGCGCCGAGCGCCGCGACCGCCGCCACCGCCCGCCGCTGTCGCTGCCGTACGGCGACCAGCGCCCCCGCACCGCCCAGGCACAGCCCGAGGAACAGGGCCTGCGAGTGCTTGACGGTGAAGAGGAGGAGCAGGGAGCCGCCGACCAGGGCGAGCCCGACGCGCGTCCGGCGCCCTTGCAGCACCAGCGCGCAGCCCCACAGCACCGCCAGCGTCAGGGCCGTCATCAGCCCCTCTGCCATCGGACGCATCGCGGTCGTCCCGATCGGCAGGACGTAGTAGAGGGCCTGCCCGGTCAGCGCGAGCGGCACCGACACCGACAGCGTGCGCAGGATCAGGAAGACGAGGATCCCGCCCGCGACGGTGAGGACGACACTCGCCGACCACAACCCCCACACCGGACCGAGCAGCGTCACGAACGGCACCAGGAACACCGGGTATCCGGGCCGCACTTCGAAGATCCGCATGAACCGCTCGGGCATGAACGGCGTGATGAACCCGCCCCTGTACCCGGCCCGCACCTGCGCGTCCACCGCCCGCCACTGCGCGGCCCGGCACTTCTTCGCGACCCGCGCGGCGGGGTCCTTGCCGTGGAAGTTCAGCACGTTGACGCTCTGGTCGCGCCGCGCGGTCGCCCCGTTGCTCGCGCAGGCGTAGTCGATGGCGACGGCCGCCGCCTCGTGCTCGCTCGCGCCCCGCAGACTCATCGCGTACGACAGGTAGTTCTTGGTGTCGGGGGTGGCCCGCCCGGTGACATTGGCGAGTTGGAGCACCGCGAACACGGCGGCCAGCACCAGCACCCAGGTGCGCGGCCTCATGAGGACGCCAACTGGTCGTGCCCGACAGCCGGGTTGGGGACCCGCGCGCCGGATCCGTCTCGCGGCAGCGGGCCCTCCTCGCCCAGCAATAGCGTCCGTACGACCCTCTCGGCGGCGTTCCCGTCGTCGAACTCGCAGTACCGCGACCGGAATTCGGTCCGCAACCGCGTCGAGTCCTCGTCCCGCCAGGCACCCGAGGCGAACAGCCACGCCAACTCCCGGTAGGAACCGGACACATGACCCGGTGGCGCGGCGGTGACGTCGAAGTAGGTTCCCCTGCTCGCCGCGTACGCCTCCCGGTCGTCGGCGTGCAGCACGATCGGCCGGTCGAGGTTGGCGTAGTCGAACATCAGGGCCGAGTAGTCGGTGACCAGCGCGTCGGACGCCAACATGACGTCCTCCACGGAGGGTTCGTCGGTCGCGTCGACCAGAACACCCCGCCGGTGCAGGTCCGCGAGCCCCATCCCGCGCGCGGGCCCGGTCGCGAGGGACGGATGCAGACGTACGACGAGGGTGTGCTCCGGGCCGAGGTCCTCGGCGAACCGGGCCAGGTCCAGCCGGTCGATGTGCCCGCCCCTGACGTACTCGCGCCGGGTCGGCGCGTACAGCACGACCGTGTGCCCGTCGGGGATGCCGAGTCGCGCGCGAACGGCCTTACCCGCCTCGGCAGTTGCGCCGACCAGCACGTCGTTGCGCGGGCTGCCCGTCCGCGCCGAGGCGAAGTGGCACGGGTACGCCCGCTCCCACACCAGCTCCGAGTGCCGGTTGGCGACCAGGCTGTGGTCCCAGCGGTCGGCGCGGCGCAGCATCTGCGGCACGTCGACGCCGTACCGGGCGCCGGGCTTGTCCAGCAGGTCGGCCGCCATGTACTTGAGCGGGGTGCCCTGGTGGGTGTGGATGTGGACGCTGCCGGGGCGCTTGGTGAGGGTGCCGGGCCAGTTGACGTTGTTGACGAAGTACTTGGCGCGCGCGGTGACTTGGCGATACCGCAGGGTGTTGAGGAGCACGTGCTCGACGCCGGGCGGCAGCAACGCGGCCTGCTCCGCGTCCTGGACGACCCAGACACCCCGGAGCTGCGGGGCGATCTCCTTCGCCTGGTAGTACACGGCGGCCGGGTCGCCGAGGACCCCGCGGTGCGAAAAGGCCGAGTACACAACGAGGTTGGGGTCGAGCGAGCGGCGGCCGTGCAGCGCGCCCCAGCCGCCCTTGACCCGCCCGGCCGCCGACTTGCGTGCCTGCACCGCCCGTCGTTCGAGCTGCCGTGCGGCCCGCCCTGCCTGCCGCCTGACCCGGTATTTCGCGTAACTCCCCTCCAGGACACGGACTTCGGCGTCCACCGTCCCGCCGCCCGCCGGCTTGTGCTTGGCGAACAGCTCGGCCGTACGGCGGAAGAACTCGGCCTTGTCGGACGGGGGCAGCCGGTCCGGCTTGCTGAGGATGTCGAGACAGTGCTCGCCCATCTTGCGGTGCAGGTAGGGGCGCCAACTCGCCAGCTCCGGGCGGGAGTCGACGAACGCGAAGACCCGCTCGTACTGGTCGTGGATGTCGAAGTGCTTGCGGCTGGTGGTGGACAGGATGTTGCCCTGCCGCCGTTGCCGGTAGTTGAGGCAGATCCGGTCCAGGGTGGCGATCCGCTCGGCGCTGAGCAGCACCGGGAACGTCCACGGCGTGTCCTCGTAGTAGCCCGGCGGGAACTCGAAGGCGTGCTTGTGCACGAACTCGCGGCGGTACACCTTGTTCCACACGACCATCAACAGGTCGAGGATCTCCGGGTGTTCGGCGACCGTGAAGGTGCCGTCGACTTCCGTCAGGACGTGCGCGAGGACGTTGCGCCGGGTGCCGCCCCACCAGTAGGTGCGCGCGTAGTCGAAGACCAGGACGTCCGGGTCGCCGCTCGCGTCGAGCCGGTCGGCCATCGCGCGCAGGGCACCCGGGGTGAGGGTGTCGTCGCTGTCGAGGAAGAAGAGGAAGTCGCCGGTGGCCAGGGGCAGTCCGGCGTTGCGGGCACGGCCGAGGCCGACGTTCTCCGGCAGGTGCAGCACCTGGACGCGCGGGTCGCGGGCCGCGTACTCGTCGAGGATCGCGCCGCAGCCGTCCGGCGAGCAGTCGTTCACGGCGATCACCTCGATGTCCCGGTAGGACTGCTCCAGAACCGAGTCGAGGCACTCGCGCAGAAAGCCCTGCACCTTGAAGACGGGGACGATGACGCTGAAGCGGGGCACTTCGGGTTCAGCTCCTTACGAGGGTGGCGGCGGGGGCCGGGACGCGCTCCGCGAGCGGGATCACGGGCGGGATCGCCTCCGGCGGCTCGCCGAGGAACACCCGGCGTACGACCCGCTCGGCGGCCAGCCCGTCGTCGAACTCGCAGAAGCGGGACCGGAATTCGGCCCGCAGCGCGCTGGACTCGGCCCCCGCGTACGAGCCGTCGCGGAACACCTGCGCCAGTTCCTCGGGCGTCCGCGCGACCGGTCCCGGCGGTGCCTCCATGAGGTCGAAGTAGACGCCCCGGGTCTCCCGGTAGACGTCCCAGTCGTCGGCGTACACGACGATCGGCCGGTCGAGGTTGGCGTAGTCGAACATGATCGACGAGTAGTCCGTGACCAGCGCGTCGGCGGCCAGGCACACGTCCTCGGAGGAGCGGTGCCCGGTCACGTCGATGATCCGGCCGCTGCTCTTCGCCCGGCCCTGGTCGTAGAAGTAGTGGGCGCGCAGCAGCACGACGACGTCCTCACCGGCCGCCGCGCAGAACGCCTCCAGGTCGAGGCCGGTGTCGAAGCCGGTCCGGTAGTCGCGGTGGGTGGGCGCGTACAGGACGGCCGTCCTGCCCTCCGGGACACCCAACTCCCGCCGTACACGCGTCACTTCGTCGGCCGTCGCCGTGTAGTAGACGTCGTTGCGCGGATAGCCGTACTCCAGCGCCTCGTACGAGCCGGGGAAGGCGCGCTCCCACATCTGGGTGGAGTGGCGGTTGGAGGAGATGTTGTAGTCCCAACGGTCCACCCGGCCCAGCAACTTGGCGAAGCTGCCGGTCGCGGCGGCCACCACCGGGTACGCCGACTGGTCGACGCCCATCTTCTTCAGCGGGGTCCCGTGCTGCGTCTGGACGTGCACGCTGCCGGGGCGTTTGACGACGTCCTCGGCGAAGTTGGCGTTGTTCACCAGGTACTTGGCCCGCGCCAGTACCTCCCAGTACGTCCGGCTGCCGATGACGGCGTGCTCGACGCCCTTCGGTACGGCGTCCACCGCGTCCGGGTCCACCAGGAACACCGAGCGGATGTGCGGGGCGAGTTCGGCGGCTTTGGCGTGGATCGCGGCCGGGCTGCACGCGTAGCCCCGGCCCCAATACGCGCAGTAGACGGCCAAGTCGGGGTCGAGCGGGCGGCGCAGGTCACGGGCGTAGCGCAGCCGGGTGCGGAGCATCCGGGGGCGGGGGACCCGCTCGGCCGCTCCCGACGCCGACTGATTGGCGCCGCGCAGCGCCCGGAACGCCGAGTACGCCCCCGACGCCAGCAGTCGGTGCTGCACCCCCAGACTCCCGCCCGGCGTACGGAAGTCGGCGGGCCGGTGCGTGCGGTACAGCCGCCCCGCCCGGCGGAAGAAGGCGCGGCGCCCGGAGGACAGGCGTTCGGGACGGGACGCCGTCTTCAGCACCACCGCGAAGAGCTGCTCGAACAGGGCGCCGGACAGCGCGCTCTCGGCGGCCCGTGTCAGCACCAGGTCGACCTGGTCGAGGAGTTGGTGGTGGTGCGCGCCCGGCAGGTTGAGCCGGCTGCCCTGCCGCCGCAGCAGATGCCGTACGACGACCGAGCGCAGCACCGCCACCCGCTCGGCGGCGACGGTGACCAGGCCGCCCCAGCCGAGATCCGTGAACGGGCCCTCGGGGAAGGTGAGTCGGTGGTCGGTGAGGAAGGCGCGGCGGTAGGCCGCGCTCCAGGCCGGGAGCTGGACGCCCGTCAACTGCGGTGCCCGGTCGGGGGAGAAGGCGCCGGCCGGGGTCTTCGCCAGCGGCGGGGCCGCCGGGTTGGTGGGCTCGCCCTCCCACCACGGGGTCCGCTCGTGCTCGAAGTACAGGACGTCGACGTCTCCGGAGGCCCCCGTCTCCGTCAGCCGGGCGTCCAGCGCGGCCAGTGCCCCCGGGGCGAGGGTGTCGTCGCCGTCCAGGAACAGGACGTAGGCGCCGGTCGCCGCCCGCAGCCCGGTGTTGCGTGCCCCGCTCAGGCCCGCCGAGGGCGGTGAGTGGACCGGCGCCACCCGGGAGTCCCGCCCGGCGTGACCGGTGGCGACGTCGGCGGCCGGGGAGCCGGGGGCGTCGCAGACCGGGATCAGCTCGAAGTCGCCGTAGGACTGCGCGAGGACCGAGTCCAGGGCCAGGGCCAGCCGGCCGGCGACCCCGTGGGACGGGACGATGATGCTGAAGCGGGGCATTCTGTTCTTTCTCCAGTGGTCCGGAGGGGTCCGGGTCAGTGCGCGTGGTGGCCGGGGCGCCCGGTCGGACGCCAGGTGGTCGGCCGGGTCGGGGTCGGGCGCGAGGGGCTTGAGGGCATGTCGACTCCCTTGTGGGGAAGCGGTGTTCAGAGACGGTCGGTGACGGGCAGGGACGTCGTGGGCTGCGGCACGGTGGCGAGTGGGGAGCGGGTGCGGCTCGCGGCGGCCGACGGGACCGGGTGGCGGTCGGCGAGCGGGACGACCGGCGGGAGCTCCGTCTCGCCCAACACCACGTGGCGTACGACCCGTTCGGCGGCGCGGCCGTCGTCGTAGGGGCAGAAGCGCTCGCGGAACGCGGCCCGCAGTTGCGCCGAGCGGGAGCCGCGCCAGTGGTCGGTCGCGAAGATGTCGATCAGTTCGTCCTCGCTGCGCGCGACCGCGCCCGGCGGGAAGGCCCGCAGGTCGAAGTAGGTGCCGCGGGCCGCCTCGTAGGCCTCCCAGTCGTCGGCGTGGATGACGATCGGGCGGTCGAGGTTGGCGTAGTCGAACATCAGGGACGAGTAGTCGGTGACCAGCGCGTCCGAGGCGAGGCAGAGCGATTCGACGCTGGGGTGGTCGGTGACGTCGATGATCCGGCCGGACGCGGCGGCCGCGAGCGGGCCCTCGTGCCAGTAGTGGGCGCGGGCCAGCACGACGAAGCGCGGGCCGAGGCGGCGCAGCACGCGGTCGAGGTCGAGGTGGGCGCGCTGGACGCGGCGGTAGTCGCGGTGGGTCGGCGCGTAGAGGAGCGCGACGGCGTCCCGCGGGATGCCGAGCGACTCGCGCAGCCGGTCCACGTCGGCCGAAGTCGCCTGCTGGAACACGTCGTTGCGGGGATAGCCGTAGGCGAGCGTGGTGTAGCTGCCGGGGTAGACCCGCTCCCAGGTCAGGGTGGTGTGGCGGTTGGGGGACAGGACGTGGTCCCACTTGTCGACGCCCTTGAGGAGTTCGCCGAAGTCCATGTCCCGTGCGGCGGCCGGGCGTTCCTGAAGGTCGAGGCCCATGTGCTTGAGCGGGGTGCCGTGCTGGGTCTGGATCAGCACCTGGCCGGGGCGCTTGACCAGCCGCCGGTCGAAGTTGACGTTGTTCACCAGGTACTTGGAGCGGGCCAGCGCCGTCCAGTAGGAGACCGTGTTCGGGCGCAGCCTGCGGGTGGCGGCCGGGATCGTGTGGTGGTGCTCGGGACGGGCGACCCACGCCGTGCGGATGTGCGGGGCGTGCGTGCGGAACGCGGTCTCCAGCGCACCCGGGTTGCAGCTGTGGCCGCGTCCCCAGTAGGCGGCGAACACCGCGCGATCCCTTAGCGGGAGCCGGAGTTGGACCCGGTAGTGGAGCTGGAGGACGGCCGCCCGCAGATTGCGCAGCAGCTTGGCGGTGAGCTTGACCGCCCGGCGCCGCCAGCTCATCGCCCGCTGCACGGCCCGGAACGTGCGGTGCACGCCGAAGTGCACGAACGTGTGGCGCAGCCGGGTGCGCAGGGGCACCGGGGTGCCGGGGATGCGGTAATGGCGGTAGTGGGCGCGGGCGTTGCGCAGGAACTCGGCGCGGGTGCCGCGCGGCAGCCGGTCCGGCTTGGTGAAGACCGTCGCGAGGTGGTCGACCATGCGGCGGAACAACACCGGTCGCCACTGCGCGAGTTCGGGGCGCGTGTCGACGAACGCGAAGACCCGGTCGTACTGGTCGAAGACGTCGAAGTGCCGGCGGCTGGTGGTGCCGAGGATGTTGCCCTGGCGGCGCTGGCGGTAGTGGACGCAGACCCGGTCGAGGGTCGCGATCGTCTCCGCCGCCATCAGCACCGGGTAGGTCCACGGGGTGTCCTCGTAGTAGCCGGGCGGGAAGGCGAAGCCCTCGCGCTCGACGAACTCCCGTCGGTACGCCTTGTTCCAGGCGACCATGATGACCCGCAGGAGCCCGGGGCGGTCCTCCAGGCGGAAGGGCGCCGGGCCCTGTTCGGTCAACTGGGCGGCGACCTTGTTGCGTTGGGCCTCGCCCGACCAGAAGGTGCGCGCGTAGTCGAAGACGAGGACGTCCGGTTCGCCGGTCTCCTTGAGGCGGTCGGCGATCGAGCGCAGCGCGTCGGGGGTGAGCGTGTCGTCGCTGTCGAGGAAGACGAGATAGTCGCCGGTGGCCTGTTCGAGACCGGCGTTGCGGGCGCGGCCGAGGCCCTGGTTCTCGGGGAGGTGGACGGCGCGTACGCGGGCGTCGCGGTCCGCGAACTCGTCGATGATCGCGCCGCAGGCGTCCGGCGAGCAGTCGTCGACCGCGATCAACTCCAGATCGGGATACGACTGCGAGAGCACCGATTCCAGGCATTCGTGCAGGTACGCCTGGACCTTGTACGCGGGGACAATGACACTGAACCTGGGCAAGGGACATCCATGGGTCGGTCGGCGCGGGCGTTCTGCCCGGGAACGGCCGATGGAGTGACTTGGTTACGGCGCGTACGGCATACGGGGGATCCCCGGTGAACGGGAAAAGGCGGGCCGGTGACGGCCCACCTCCCGAATTACGCCCCGTTTGTTGCTATTTGTGGGCTATTTGACCGCCCCCGCCATGACACCGGACACGAACTGCCGCTGGAACGCGAAGAACACGGCCAGCGGGATCACCATGGAGATGAACGCACCGGGTGCCAGCACGTCGATGTTGTTGCCGAACTGGCGTACCTGGGTCTGGAGTGCGACCGTGATCGGCTGGGTGCTGGACTTGGTGAAGACCAGCGCGACCAGCATGTCGTTCCACACCCACAGGAACTGGAAGATGCCCAGGCTCGCGATCGCGGGCCCGCCGAGCGGCATCACGACCCGTGCGAACAGCCGGAGTTCACCGGCTCCGTCGAGGCGGGCCGCTTCCAGCAGCTCACGCGGGATCTCCGCGAAGAAGTTCCGCAGCAGGAACACCGCGAACGGCAGCCCGTAGCCGACATGGAACAGGATCACCCCGAAGATGGTCCCGAACAGGCCGATCTTTCCGAAGAGTTCGGCGATCGGGATCAGCGCGACCTGCACCGGCACGACCAACAGGCTGACCACGCCCAGGAACCACCAGTCGCGGCCCGGGAACTCCATCCACGCGAACGCGTAGCCCGCGAGCGAGCCGATCACCACGACGAGGATCGTCGCCGGGACGGTGATCAGGACGGTGTTCCACAGCGAGTTGGTGATGTCGCTGTTCTCCAGCAGCGTCTTGTAGCTGTGGAAGGTGAGTTGGGAGGGCTGGCTGAAGACCTTCCACCAGCCGCTCGCGCTCATGTCCTCCGGGCTGCGCAGCGAGGACAGCAGCAGCCCGATCGTCGGCACCAGCCAGAACAGCCCGACAAGGATCAGGAACACCCTGACCAGGCCCCCGCTCGCCGCCGCCGCGAGCCGCCCACCGAGCGACTCCCGCGCCTTGACGACCTCAACGGGCCCCGCATTCACCGGAGTTCCGACATCCGCAGTCATCGCCGCACCTCCCGCCGCAGTCGGCGCACATTGAAGAGCATCACCGGAATCACCAGCAGCAGCAGGAACACCGAGATCGCGCTGGCCACACCGGGCTGGTCCTCCGAGAAGCCCTTCCGGTACAGCTCCAGGGCCAGTACGTTCGCGTCGTCCTGGGAGGAGCCCGGGGCGATGATGAAGACCAGGTCGAAGATCTTCAGCACGTTGATCATCAGCGTGACGGCGACGACCGCGAGCACCGGCGCCAGCAGCGGCACCGTGACCCGCCGGAACACCTGCCACTCGTTGGCGCCGTCGACCCGTGCCGCCTCCAGCAACTCCCGTGGCACACCGGCGAGTCCGGCCGCGATCAGCACCATCGCGAACCCGGCCCACATCCACACGTACGACCCGATGATGGCCGGCGTCACCAACGACGGGCCCAGCCACTCCACTCCGTTGTACGGCGCCTTGAAGTTGCTTGCCGGGAGCCGGAGTTGGGCCCCGTCGGCCTTGGCGGGCAAGGTGAACGTGCCGTCGCCCGCGGCCTTCGTCGAGGCGACCACCTTGCCGTCCTTGACCGCCTCGATCCGCATCCCGCCGTAGCCGAGCTCGGACGGGTCGACCGCGCCGAGCCTGCCGACGCCCTTGCCGCGGGTGAAGTCCTGCCAGGTCGTGCCGGTGATCCTCCCCGGCTCCGGCTCGGCCGCCACGGCCTTCTTCGCGCTGTCGGGCATCTGGTCGGGGGCGACCCCGACCAGCGGGAGGACGACCGTCTGGCCGGTGTGCACCGTCGTACTCGTGATGAAGGCGCCGTGGTCCGCCTTCAGCGGCGACTCGCGGCCCGGGTGGGCGTTGGGGAACGCCGACGACGAGACGAACGTGTCGTGGACGCCGACCCAGACCGCGTTGGCGACGCCCTTGTGCGGGTCCTGGTCGTAGACGAGCCGGAAGATGATGCCGGCGGCGAGCATCGAGATCGCCATCGGCATGAAGACGACCAGCTTGAACGCCGTTCCCCAGCGCACCCGTTCGGTCAGCACCGCGAAGATCAGGCCGAGGGCGGTGGCGACCGTCGGCGCGAAGATCACCCAGATGACGTTGTTCTTCAGGGCGGTGCGGATGCCGTCGTCGGTGAACAGGGCCTTGTAGTTGTCGAATCCGGCGAAGCCGTCGCCGGCCCGGTTGCCGAAGCTGCGGATCAGCGAGTACCCGATCGGGTAGACCACGAGCGCGCCGAGCAGCACCAGGGCGGGTAGCAGGAACAGCACCGCCACGGTCCTGCGGGTACCGGTCACGCTCTTGCGGTTGCGGGGAGGGACGGGGGCCCCGGGGGCCTCCGCCGCTGCCGATGCCATCGCCGGCTCAGCTCCCGCTCGCGTACGCCGCCGCCGCGTCCTTCTCCAACTGCTTCTGTGTGCCCGCGATATCGGTCGGGTTCTTCAGGAAGTCCTGGAGATCCTTCCACTCGCCCTTGCCGGGCGTACCGCCGAAGGACTGCGGGGCCTGGTCGGACATGTCGAAGCGGAAGTCGTCACCGGCCGCGATCAGCGACTTGGCGATCGTCCGCTGCACCGCGTTCGGGTACGCCGAGTCCGGCACGTTCTTGTTGGGGGAGAGATAGCCGCCGAGCTTCGCCTGGATCGTCGCCGCGTCCGGGGAGGCGAGGAAGGTCGCCAGTGCCTGGGCCGCCTTGGAGTCCTTCAGGATGACGGCCGCGTCGCCGCCGGAGACCACGGGCGCGGTGGAGCCCACCGACGGGAACGGGAACACCTTCGCGTCGGTGCCCACCTTCGCCTTCGTCTCACCGATGTTGACCTGCACGAAGTCGCCCTCGTAGACCATCGCGGACTTCGGCTGGTCGCCGCCGTTGAAGGTCTGGGTGACGGACGCGGGGAACTCGGTCTGGAGCGCGCCGCTCTGACCGCCCGCGATATAGGCCTTCTTGCCCCAGATCTGGGCGAGCGTGGTGAGGGCCTCCTTCACGGAGGGGTCCGTCCACTTGATCTTGTGCTGGGCGAGTTCGTCGTACTTCTCCGGGCCCGCCTGCGACAGATAGATGTTCTCGAACCAGTCGGTGAGCGGCCAGCCGTCCGCGCCCGCGATCGAGAACGGCGTGACTCCGGAGTCGTAGACCGTCTGCGCGGTGGTCAGCAACTCCGCCCAGGTCTTGGGCTCCTTGGCGCCCGCGTTCTCGAAGACCTTGGCGTTGTACCAGATCAGCGACTTGTTGGCGGCCTTGTAGTAGACGCCGTACTGCTTGCCGTCGACCTTGCCGATGTCCTGCCAGCCCTGCGAGTAGTTCTTCTGCAACTCCGCGATCGCCTCGGCTCCGAGGGGCTTGGCCCACTTCTTGTCGACGGCCTGTTTGATCGCGCCGGGCTGCGGGAGCATCGCGACGTCCGGCGGCTGGCCGCCCGCGATCTTCGAGCCGAGGAAGTTGATGATCGGGTCCTGGGCGGGCACGAAGGTGACCTTGGCGCCCGTGCGCTTCTCGAACTCCGCGAGGACCGTCTTGAAGTTCTTCTGCTCGGCCCCCGTCCACACGGCGGCCACTTCGAGGCTCGCGCCGTTCAGCTTGGGGAGGGTGACCGTGCCGGCGGTCTCCGAGGGACTGCTGGTCTTGCTGTCGTCGCTCTTGTCGCCGCCGCCTCCACAGGCGGTGAGCGAGAGCGCCAGTGCCCCCGCGGCGACGACTGCCGCTGTACGTACGGTGGTGCGTGTCCGGTTTGTGCTGCTCGTGCTGCGCATCACTGCCCCGTTCTTCGTTCTTCGTCGAACGCTCGAACGCTTCCGTGCGCACTGGTCTACGCCCGGTACTTGAACGCGGCAAGATGACGTCCACTGTCAAGTACGCGATCGTGATGGGGTCGTGACGTGGGGTTGTGTGGGCGAGCTGTGAACGATCAGAGGAGCGAGGGCACCTCCGCCGCCGACACCGAACGCGTCGCCCGCTCCAGCGCGCTGGCCAGGAGCGCCAGGTCCGTGGGCCCGTTGCCCAGTTCGCGGACCGGGCGGCGGGCCGGGGGATCGCCCATGCGCTGCCACTCCAGCGGGACGACCGTGGGCCGGAGCGTCGCCGTACGCGGGATACGGCCCGTGACCCGGCCCCCCTGGAAGGGAGTGCTCCGACCGTCCGCGAGGAGCAACCGCCCCCGCCCCGGCGCGGGTTCGTCCGGCCCCTGAGCCGTCGGGTCGAGGGTGACACGGAGGGTGATGTGCCGGGCCGGTTCCACTTCGGACGTACGCGCCTCTACGCCGGCCGCCGCGACCAGGTGCACGCCGAGCCGCTCGCCCTCGCGGGCCACCGCCTCCAGCGCGCGTATCACCGAACCCGCGGCGGGCCGGCCGGGCGAGCCGAGCGGCGGTTTCACCAGCGCGTCCAGGTCGTCCACCACCACGACCAGCCGGGGCAACGGCGGTGCCGCCTCGGTCTGTTGACGGGCCGCCGCCGACGGGCGCAGCCGGATCGTCGCACTACTGGGCGCGCTGTCCAGATCCCCGGCACCGGACGTGCCACGCTGCGCGATGATCCGCCCCGACACCTCGTGCCGGGAGTGCCACTCCACGAAGCCGACCCGGCCCAGCAACTCGGCCCGCCGCTTCAGCTCCGCGCTCAGCGACTGCGCGAACTCCCGCATCCGGACAGGGTCGTTGGCGGTCAGATGGGTCGTCACATGCGGTACGTCCGTGCAGACCCGCAGGCCCTCGCCGTGCCCGCCTCCCCCAGAGGGGGTACCCACAGCGCCGACGCTGTCCCGGCCGTCCATCAGCACGATGCCGAGCCGGTCGGGGCGCTCGGCGGCGGCAAGCGAGGCGACCACCGCGCGCAGCAACTCCGTACGGCCACTGCCGGGCGGGCCCTCGATCAGCAGATGCGGGCCCTCGGCGGCGAGGTCCGCGCTGACCGGCCCGCGCGGTCCGGCGCCGAGCACCGCCCAGGCCCGCCCGCCGATCGCGTCCTTGTCGTCCCCCGCGTCGGCCCACCGCGTCAGCAGGGACGCCGGGGTGGCCCGGGCCAGCCCCAACTCGTCCAGCAGACGCGCCGATTGGGGCAACGGCGCCGACACGCGTGTGTGCCGCTCGCCGCTGTGACCTTCCGCCCTGAGCGGTGCCAGCGCCCGGGCGAACCGCTCGGCCCACGCGAGCGAGACCGCGTCCATGGCGGCGGTGGTGCCGTGCCCGACCGGGCCGGGGCCGTCCGCCTCGGGGCGTGACGCCCCCGTACCGGCGTGCGCGACCCGCAGCAGCCGCAGTGCCGTCGCGACATCGCCGCTGAGCAGCGCGACCGCCCCGCACTCCCGGAAGGTCGGCGCCGCCGCACAGGCCGCCTCGTAGGTCTCCGTCACCGGCGACGAGGGCGCGGACGGGGCCGCCTCCGTCTCGGCGAGACAGACGACGTGAATGCCGGCCCGGGGCCCGTCGTGCGCCAGCCGCGCCACCGCCTCGCGCACATCGGCCCCACCGGGATCCCCGTCCACCACGAGCACGGTGTACGGCCCGACGAAGCCGTCCGCCGAACCGTCACCCTCGTCGGCGCGGGCCCAGGCGGGGCGATGCGCGGCACCGCGGACCTGGTCGCCGGGCTCGGTGTCGGACGGGCGCTGCCGGGCGGCGCCCGAGGCGTCGGGGGTGCCGGAGCGGTGGTGGTGGGCGTCGTCACTGGTGCTGTAGACGGTCGCCCCGCGCGGGTACTGGGCCTCGGCGGCAGTACGCGCGCCGGCTCCCGACTCGCCCTCCGCCGGGCCGAGTTGCGAGGAGACACCCCCTGCCGAGGAGAGCCCCGACTGCCCCTCCGTGGAGCCGCGCTGCGCGCCGATGCCCGGAGTGCGGCGGCCGGAGGTGCCGGACGTGACGGTCTGCCGGCCCGTGCCGTGCGTGTCGGCGGTGTGGTCCTCCAGACGGCGCAGCAGTTCGTCGGTGCGCGCCGTCGCCTGTTCGCGGTCGTAGGCCAGCAGGAGCCGGCAGTCCTGGCCGTGCCCGGGGCGCAGGTGGGGCAGCCAGCCGAGCCAGGACCACTCGGCGGTGCGCTCGGCCACCGAACGCGCGCGGTCCGTGCTGATCAGCACGATCTCCAGGGCGTCGGGGGAGTGCAGCACGGCGAGTTGGGCCACCACCGCGCGGGCCAGCCCCGAGAGCCGCGCGCGCGGACCGGCCAGGCCCAGCGCGCCGACCTCACGGAGCCCGGAGGTCACCGGCACCGCGGGCAGCAGCGCCGAGCCGTCCGGTGTCGCCCGGTCCGCCGTGCCGAGCCGCACGGTGAGTGCCTCCGGGTGACCGGGGGCGCGCTCCCACAGCCGGGGGCCCGGGCCCAGCGCGGTGAGCAGCAGGGCCGCCGGATCGGGCCAGGTGTCCGGCTGCTGGAGCACGACGGGCGGGGTCGGCACGCTCGCGTCGGCGCCCTGGTCGTCGTAGGAGGCGTAGGACTCGTCGTAGGAGTCGTACGACGCCTCCGGGTCCTCGGTCGTCGGCTCGCCGCGGCCGCCCGTCAGACGGCGCGCCCACTTGCCGATGCCGCCGCGCCTGCGCACGCCCTGCGGTACGTCGGTGCCCCGGAGCGGGGTGCCCTTGCGACCGCCGTGGTCGCCGGAGCCGTCCTCGGCGGGGATGCGGGATGTCGTCGTACGGGCGGAGAACGCGTCCTCGGCGTCCCCGTCCGGCAGGGCCTCGCCGAACACCCCGAAGCGGCCGGCGTGGGTGTCCCCGCCGTCCTGGACGACGCGGTGCTCGATGCTCGGGGCGCCGCCCTGGCCCGGGACCACGAGCGGTTCGCTGCGCGGGGCGGCCGGGGTGCCGGGGGACACGCGCACGTGGCCCTCGCCGTCGGGCGCGGTCTCGGCCCGCGCTCCCGGACCGCCGGACGGGGTCAGCCGCAGGGCCGACTCGCCGATGCGCAGCAGCGCGCCCGGGGCGAAGCGCACCGGGCGGGTGCCCACGCGCGTGCCCGCCAGTGTCGTGCCGTTCGTCGAGCCCAGGTCGGCGACCGAGACCCGGCCCCCGGGGTCGACGGTCACCGCGCAGTGCAGCCGGGAGACGTCCGGGTCGTCCAGCGGGACGTCGGCGTCGCCGGAACGGCCGATGTGGATCTGGCCGCCATGGAGGAGGTGCACCCCGCCCGCGTCCGGGCCGGCGACCACATGGAGCTGGGTCGGGGCGTCGTCCAGCTCGGGATGCGCCTCCGGCTCGGCGGGGGCGCCCAGGGACAGCACCGCGCCGTCCGTCAACGGTGGCTCGCCGAGGGTGCAGCGCTGGGTGTCGAGGCGCTCCACGCCCGCGTACAGCACGATCGGGCCGCCGGACTCGCGGCTCCGCTCGGACGGGGATGCGGCAGCCTCGGCGGAGACCGCCGAGGCCAGCGCGGACGCCACCGCGGCCAGGGCCGTACCGGCGGGCGCGGTGACCAGCACATCGCAACTCGCGGAGCGGCCCCGCGGCTGCGCGGGCGGCCCCAGCGGGTCTACGACGGTCAGCCGGATCTGCATCGCCGTCAGCGGTCCCTTCTGCCCCGGCACGGAATATTCCCCCACCCCGCGCGAGCACATCGGCCAGTACTGCACGCATCCTCGCACCTGCCACTGACAACTCGCCCGGGGCCCGGCAGCAAGTGATCTTGATTGGTCAGCTCTGTCCCCAAAAGTGCCTGACCAGTGATGCGCCGGTGATCGAGTGAGACCGGTCATGTCCGGCTTCGGCAACCAGGAGACCGGGGTAAGCGTCTTTCCTTCGAACATGTACGGCGACGCTTACGTAGGTAGCCGCAAGAGGGGCGGCACTACAGTGGACCGGAACACAGGCAAGCAGCAGGGAGCGCAGACGTGCGGCCGGTAGGCAGCAAGTACCTCCTGGAGGAGTCGATCGGACGCGGCGCCACGGGCACCGTCTGGCGGGCCCGCCAGCGCGAGACCGCGGGCGCCGAGGCGGCCGTCCAGGGCCAGCCCGGAGAGACCGTCGCGATCAAGGTCCTCAAGGAAGAACTCGCGAGCGATCCCGACATCGTGATGCGGTTCCTCCGTGAGCGGTCGGTGCTGCTGCGCCTGACCCACCCGAACATCGTGCGGGTCCGCGACCTGGTCGTCGAGGGCGATCTCCTGGCGCTCGTCATGGACCTCGTCGAGGGCCCCGACCTGCACCACTACCTGCGCGAGAACGGCCCCTTCAGCCCCGTCGGCGCCGCCCTGCTCACCGCGCAGATCGCCGACGCGCTGGCCGCGAGCCACGCCGACGGCGTCGTCCACCGCGACCTGAAGCCGGCCAACGTCCTGCTCAAGCAGGGCGGCGGCCAGATGTACCCGCTGCTCACCGACTTCGGCATCGCCCGCCTCGCCGACTCCCCGGGGCTGACCCGCACGCAGGAGTTCGTCGGCACGCCCGCGTACATCGCGCCCGAGTCCGCCGAGGGCCGCCCGCAGACCTCCGCCGTGGACATCTACGGCGCCGGCATCCTGCTGTACGAGCTGGTCACCGGCCACCCGCCGTTCTCCGGCGGCTCCGCCCTCGAAGTCCTCCACCAGCACCTCAGCGCCGAACCGCGCCGCCCCTCGACGGTCCCCGACCCCCTGTGGACGGTCATCGAGCGCTGCCTGCGCAAGAACCCGGACGAGCGGCCCAGCGCCGAGAACCTCGCCCGCGGTCTGCGCGTCGTCGCCGAGGGCGTCGGCGTGCACGCGAACTCCGCGCAGATCGCCGCCGCCGAGAACGTCGGCAGGCTGCTGGCCCCCGACCCCATGCCCGCCGCCGTACCGGGCATCCCCGGCGCCGCCGACGCGACACAGGTCCTCGGGCGCGGAGCGGGCGCCTACGACCCGAACGCGGCGACCAGCGTCCTCCCGCACACCAGCGGCCCTGTGGGCGCCGCCGACCCCACCACCGTGATGCCGAACCGCGGCGCGGCCGACCCGACGACGGTCATGCCGCAGAACCCGTACGGCCAGCAGGGACAGCAGGGACAGCAGAACCCGTCCGGCCCCGGCCCCGAGCAGCCGCACCCCTGGCAGAACCAGCTCCGCGCGGCCCGCGACCGCAACGAACAGACCCAGTTCCAGCCCTACCTCGACCCGGGCGAGGACCCGCTGCGCCGTCGCCCCCAGCGCCAGGTATCCCGCCCGCAGCAGCCCCAGCAGCAACCCCGCCAGGCCGCCCCGCAGCAACCGCAGCAGCGGCCCTCGCAGCGCCGACAGCCGCAGCAGCAGGGTGGCTACGGCCATCCGCAGCAGCAACAGCCGCAGCAGTACGCCCCGCAGCGCCCGCAGCCGCAACAGCCCCAGCGGCCGCAGGAACCGCAGCGCGAGCCCCGCCAGCCGCGGCAGCGCGGCGCCAACCCGATGAAGATTCCCGGCCTGGGCTGTCTGAAGGGCTGTCTGTTCACGATCGTCCTGCTGTTCGTCGCGGGCTGGCTGGTGTGGGAGCTGACCCCGCTTCAGGACTGGATCGGCACGGGCAAGAGCTACTGGCAGGAGATCAGCGACACCGTCGGCACGGTGAGCGGCTGGGTCAAGGATCTGGGTTCGGCCGCGGGCAACTGACTCCCGAAAAGCCCAAGTCGGACGTTGTGTTGGTGATTTGTCGACACCCAGTGGGTGATTTCCGCCTCGGCGGTGAAGGTTGGCTCATCTGACGCGTAGTTTTAGCGGCACACGCGTCTGGTAGGAGCAGCCTTGGCACGGAAGATCGGCAGCCGGTACACCGCCAACCAGATCCTGGGGCGGGGCAGCGCCGGCACGGTGTGGCTGGGTGAGGGGCCCGAGGGGCCCGTCGCCGTCAAGCTGCTGCGCGAGGACCTCGCGTCCGACCAGGAACTCGTCGGCCGCTTCGTGCAGGAGCGCACGGCCCTGCTCGGCCTGGAGCACCCGAACATCGTGTCCGTACGGGACTTGGTCGTCGACGGCAACGACCTCGCCCTCGTCATGGACCTGGTCCGCGGCACCGACCTGCGCACCCGGCTCGACCGGGAACGCCGGCTCTCCCCCGAGGCGGCGGTCGCGATCGTCGCCGACATCGCGGACGGACTCGCGGCGGCCCACGCGGCCGGTGTCGTCCACCGGGACGTCAAGCCGGAGAACGTGCTCCTCGACATGCAGGGCCCGCTCGGACCCGGCGGCGCGCACCCCGCGCTGCTGACGGACTTCGGGGTCGCCAAACTCATCGACTCCCCGCGCCGCACCCGCGCCACGAAGATCATCGGCACGCCGGACTACCTCGCCCCCGAGATCGTCGAGGGCCTGCCCCCGCGCGCGGCCGTCGACATCTACGCCCTGGCGACCGTCCTGTACGAACTCCTCGCCGGATTCACGCCGTTCGGGGGCGGCCACCCCGGCGCGGTGCTGCGCCGCCATGTCACCGAGACCGTCGTACCGCTGCCCGGGATCCCCGACGAGCTGTGGCAGCTGATGGTGCAGTGCCTGGCGAAGGCGCCTGCCTCCCGGCTGCGCGCCTCCGAACTCGCGGCCCGGCTGCGCGAACAACTGCCCCTGCTGGCCGGCATGCCCCCGCTGGACGTCGACGAGCCGGACACCGAGCAGGAGGAGGCGGAGCAGGAGGAGACCCCGGTGGCCGCGCCCGCGCGCAGCGAGCGGGTACGACGGGGTGCCGTGCCGCTGGTGCCGGGCGCGAAGCCCGCCGACTCCAACCGGGACACGCACACCTCGATGCGCGTGCCCGCGCCGGACGAGCTCGCGGGCGGCCCCCGCGGCACGGCCCGCGCTCCGCGTCCGGCGGGCGCCCCGCGCCCCGGTTCGGCCCGGCACCGGGCGGCGACGCGGCGTCGGCGGCTGACGCTGGGGGCGGCTGCGGTGGTGCTGGTCGCGGCGGTGGGAGTCGGCACGTGGGCGGCGACGTCGGGGGACGACTCCGGCACGAACACCCCGGACACGAAGAACTCGGCACCGGCTTCGCCGTAGTTCTTCGCCCCCGCCGCCCCTACCCGTCCCGCCCCTACCCGTCCCGCCCCTACCCGTCCCGCCCCTGGGGCTGCCGCCCCCAGACCCCCGCTTCGGCCTGAACGGCCTCGTCCTCAAACGCCGGACGGGCTGGGTGATGCGGGCCGGTGTTTGAGAGACCGAGTCGGACGGGCTGGGTGATGCGGGCCGGTGTTTGAGAGACCGAGTCGGACGGGCCGCCGGTGGGCCACTTCTCGGCGGACCGAGTCGGGTGGTGGGTGGGCAAAGGCCCGGGGGTCTGGGGGCGGTGCCCCCAGGGACGCCAGGCTCGGCGCCGGGTGACCTGACCCCCGTTTCAGCCACGGCACTCCCCGCTTGGCGGAACCGTTACGCTGGAGGCGTGGCAGTCGTCGATGTTTCCGAAGAGCTCAAGTCCCTCTCCTCGACCATGGAGTCGATCGAGGCCGTCCTGGACCTGGACACGCTGAGGGCAGATGTCGTCGTTCTTGAGGAGCAGGCGGCAGCGCCCTCTCTGTGGGACGACCCGGAGGCGGCGCAGAAGGTCACCAGCAAGCTGAGTCACCTCCAGGCCGAGATCCGCAAGACCGAGGCCCTGCGCGGCCGGATCGACGACCTCTCGATCCTCTTCGAGATGGCCGAGGAGGAGGACGACCCGGACACCCGCGCCGAGGCGGAGAACGAGCTGACCGCAGTCAAGAAGGCGCTGGACGAGATGGAGGTCCGCACCCTTCTCTCCGGCGAGTACGACTCCCGCGAGGCCGTCGTCACCATCCGCGCCGAGGCCGGAGGCGTCGACGCCTCCGACTTCACCGAGAAGCTCCAGCGCATGTACCTGCGCTGGGCCGAACGCCACGGCTACAAGACGGAGCTCTACGAGACCTCGTACGCGGAAGAGGCCGGCATCAAGTCGACCACCTTCGTCGTGCACGTGCCGTACGCCTACGGCACGCTCTCCGTCGAGCAGGGCACCCACCGGCTGGTGCGGATCTCGCCCTTCGACAACCAGGGCCGCCGCCAGACCTCCTTCGCCGGTGTCGAGATCCTGCCGGTCGTGGAGCAGACCGACCACATCGAGATCGACGAGTCCGAGCTGCGCGTCGACGTGTACCGCTCCTCGGGCCCCGGCGGCCAGGGCGTCAACACCACCGACTCCGCGGTCCGCCTCACCCACCTCCCCACCGGCATCGTCGTGTCCTGCCAGAACGAGCGCTCGCAGATCCAGAACAAGGCGTCCGCGATGAACGTGCTCCAGGCGAAGCTCCTCGAGCGCCGCCGCCAGGAGGAGCAGGCGAAGATGAACGCCCTCAAGGGCGACGGCGGCAACTCCTGGGGAAACCAGATGCGTTCGTACGTCCTGCACCCGTACCAGATGGTCAAGGACCTGCGCACGGAGTACGAAGTCGGCAACCCCGAGGCCGTGTTCAACGGCGAGATCGACGGCTTCCTGGAGGCCGGAATTCGCTGGCGCAAGCAGCAGGAGAAGTAGTCTCACGCATTGCTTTGTCGACAAGGCAACTGCCGCCCACCGGGCGGTAGTTGCCTTTCGCTTTCCCGGCGCACTCCCGGATGCCTGGGTTTTACATCACACTCACAGGTTCCATCTCCCAGTAAAGAACCCGTAGTTGGACATTGCGCTCGCAACGGCCTTGACGTTGCTGTGAAAAATGGGAAGGGTGAAGCGTGGCATGCGTGTCCCTGGGGCGCATGTGAACCGGGGGACCTGAGCTTTCGCCAGCCGCCACCCCTGTCGATCACCGCCCCTGACACGGACGCACCACTGACGACGAGCTACTGGGGGTAGCAACCAGATGACCAAGAAGACGCGGATCCGTGTCGCGCGCATAGCGGCCGGTGCCGTCATCGCCGCCGGCGCCTCGCTGACCGCCGCGGGTGCCGCCTCGGCGCTCGACCTGGGCGTGACGCTGAGCGCCGGCACCACCACCGACGACGCACCCGGCGACGGGGCCGACTCCCCGGACCCGACCGACACCGTTGTCCCGACCGCTCCGAACACGAGCGAGCCCCCGGCCTCGACGCCGCCCGCCTCGACGCCCCCGGCCTCCCCGCCGGCGTCCTCGACGCCTCCCAGCGACGAGCCGACCGAGCCCACCGGCAACCCCACCGAGCCGACGGACGAGCCCACCGACAGCCCGACGGGCGGCTCCACCAGCGGCTCCGGCTCCACCGGCGGCAACGCCAACGACCCCGACGGCGGCTCCTCCGCCCAGGAGGCGGGCACCTCCGCGCTCACCGACACCGGCTCCGACACGTCGGCGCAGGGCAACGGTGACGAGCTCGCCGAGACCGGTGCCGGCCAGACCGCGTTCCTGCTGATCGGCGCCGCGACGATGATCGCCGGCGGCATCGCCTTCCGCGTCCTCCCGCGCCTCGGGAACGGCCGCAACGGCACGATCGCCTGACGGTAACCGTCCCCGTACGGTCCGTACGCACGTCGTACGACGAAGGGCCCGGAGCATGTCGCTCCGGGCCCTTCTGCGTGTCCTTGTCCAGGCCGCCTAAGCGGTCTGGTGCGCCACCAGCGCCAGCGCCGCGATCAGCACCGCGAGCAGGGCGATCAACGCCATGGGGTTCAGATTGCCCCAGGGGTTCTCCTGCTGCAGCCGCGCGCGGTTCGCACGGCAGACGGGACAGCGGCCCTCGTTCACGGGCGCCGCGCAGTTCGCGCACACCAACCGGTCGTACGTCATGCGCTCGCCCTCCTTGCACCGGCTTCCACAGACACAACGCCTCGGGAAACTAGAACGTTCCCCCTCCACTGTGCCAGGTTCCGCGGGATTCGGCGCGGCTCGCCTTATCCTGCCCCGACCTTGTGCGTTCCAGCCCTTCAAATCCGCGACAAAACGTGCAAGCCTCGCGCAACCCCGGACGCCGACTGCGCGGGCACACCCGGGTCGCGTATGGTCACGCTCACCTACCCCCGGCTACCCGTGGTGCACCCGTGATCCGATTCGACAATGTCTCCAAGGTCTACCCCAAGCAGACCCACCCCGCCCTCAGGGACGTCTCCCTGGAAGTGGAGAAGGGCGAGTTCGTGTTCCTCGTGGGGTCCTCCGGCTCCGGAAAGTCCACCTTCCTGAGGCTGGTCCTCCGCGAGGAGCGGTGCAGCCAGGGCCAGGTGCACGTGCTGGGCAAGGACCTCGCCCGCATCTCCAACTGGAAGGTGCCGCAGATGCGCCGCCAGCTGGGGACCGTCTTCCAGGACTTCCGCCTGCTGCCCAACAAGACGGTCGCCGAGAACGTCGCCTTCGCGCAGGAGGTCATCGGCAAGTCCAAGGGCGAGATCCGCAAGTCCGTGCCCCAGGTGCTCGACCTCGTCGGGCTCGGCGGCAAGGAGGACCGCAGGCCCGGTGAGCTGTCCGGCGGT
This sequence comes from Streptomyces sp. NPDC101776, assembly GCF_044766845.1. Lineage (NCBI taxonomy): Bacteria > Bacillati > Actinomycetota > Actinomycetes > Kitasatosporales > Streptomycetaceae > Streptomyces > Streptomyces sp. NPDC101776. The sequence goes on from NZ_JBIWMV010000030.1 coordinate 61,742, forward strand.
GAGCAGCAGCGCGTGGCCATCGCGAGAGCCTTCGTGAACCGGCCCAAGCTCCTCATCGCGGACGAGCCCACCGGCAACCTCGACCCGCAGACCTCCGTCGGCATCATGAAGCTGCTCGACCGGATCAACCGGACGGGCACCACCGTGGTCATGGCGACGCACGACCAGAACATCGTGGACCAGATGCGCAAGCGCGTCATCGAGCTGGAGAAGGGCCGCCTCGTCCGTGACCAGGCACGTGGCGTCTACGGCTACCAGCACTGACCGCCGACCGACCGCCGTCTGATGTCCGTCCACGGAAAGGCCTGAAGAAGCCGCCATGCGCGCCCAGTTCGTACTCTCCGAGATCGGTGTCGGTCTCCGCCGCAACCTGACGATGACCTTCGCGGTCGTCGTCTCCGTAGCCCTGTCCCTGGCCCTCTTCGGAGGCTCGCTCCTGATGAGCGACCAGGTGACCACGATGAAGGGCTACTGGTACGACAAGGTCAACGTCTCGATCTTCCTCTGCAACAAGAGCGACGCCGAGTCCGACCCCAACTGCGCCAAGGGCGCGGTGACCGACGACCAGAAGAAGTCGATCCAGTCCGACCTCGGCAAGATGTCCGTCGTCGAGAAGGTCGTGTACGAGTCGCAGGACGAGGCGTACAAGCACTACAAGCAGCAGTTCGGCGACTCCCCGCTGGCCAGTTCGCTCACCCCGGACCAGATGCAGGAGTCGTACCGGATCAAGCTCAAGGACCCGGAGAAGTACCAGGTCATCGCGACCGCCTTCGACGGCCGTGGCGGCGTCCAGTCGGTGCAGGACCAGAAGGGCATCCTGGACAACCTCTTCGGCCTCCTGAACGGCATGAACTGGGCCGCCCGCGCGGTCATGGCGCTGATGCTGGTGGTCGCCCTGATGCTGATCGTCAACACGGTGCGCGTCTCCGCGTTCAGCCGTCGTCGTGAGACCGGCATCATGCGCCTGGTCGGCGCGTCCGGCTTCTACATCCAGGCCCCGTTCATCATGGAGGCCGCGGTCGCCGGCCTCATCGGCGGCACGGTCGCCTGCGGATTCCTGGTCGTCGCCCGGTACTTCATCATCGACCACGGCCTCGACCTGTCCCACAAGCTCAACCTGATCAACTTCATCGGCTGGGACGCCGTCCTCACCAAGCTCCCGCTCATCCTCGCGACGAGCCTCCTGATGCCTGCGCTGGCAGCGTTCTTCGCGCTGCGCAAGTACCTCAAGGTGTGACGCATGCCAAGAGGGCCGTACGGGCAACCGCCCGTGCGGCCCTTCGCGTTGTCCTAGACTCACCGCCATGTCAGGTCGAGACCTGTGTAGTCAGCCCCGCCGCATCCGCCGCGGGGCAGCCCTGACATTGGTCTTCGCGAGTGTGCTGGTGGCCGGCGCGGCGACCGGATCGTTCGACGAATCCGACCGCGCCGACCGGAAATCGGCGTCCGGTACGGCCCGTTCGGCGTCCGTCGGCCGTACCGAAGAGGTCGCGAAGGCCGCCGCCGAGGCCAAGGCCGACGGCAAGTCGCCCATGGAGGCCGCAGAGCGGGCCGTCAGCCGCAGCGGGGACCGGTGGGGTGCCGTGTACTCCCAAGGGGAGTACGAGGAGTTCGAGGAGGCGCTCGACGGCCAGTACACCGGCGTCGGGCTCTGGGCCCGGCGCGAGCGGGACGGCCGGATCGAGGTGACCAAGGTGCAGTCCGGGTCGCCCGCCGCCGCCGCGGGTGTCCACAAGGGCGACCGACTGCGCACCGTGGACGGCGAGAACGTCGACGGACAGCCCGTCACCGAGGTCGTCTCCTTACTGCGGGGCGACGCACAGGACGCGGCGGCCGGCACCGCCGTCACCCTCGGCCTGGAACGCGGCACGCACGCGTGGAGCGAGACCGTACGGCGCGCCCGCCTCTCCACCGACTCCGTGACCGTCCGCAGACTGGCGGGCGAGGTCACCGTCATCAAGATCGACGCGTTCACCAAGGGCGTCGGCGACCTCGTCCACACCGCCGTACGACAGGCTCCGGCCGACTCCTCGTTCATCCTCGACCTGCGCGGCAACTCCGGCGGCCTGGTCACCGAGGCCGTCACCACCGCCTCCGCCTTCCTCGACGGCGGCCTCGTCGCCACCTACGACGTCGACGGCCGGCAGCGCGCCCTGCACGCGGCGGCGGGCGGCGACACCACCAGACCCCTGGTCGCGCTCGTCGACGGCGGCACGATGAGCGCGGCCGAGATGCTCACCGGCGCCCTCCAGGACCGCGGCCGCGCGGTCGTCGTGGGCTCCAAGACCTTCGGCAAGGGCTCGGTCCAGATGCCGAGCAAACTCCCCGACGGCGTCGTCGCCGAACTGACCGTCGGCCACTACCGCACCCCCTCCGGCCACACCGTCGACGGCGTGGGCATCACCCCCGACCTCGACGTCACCGCCCAGGGACAGGCGGCGGTGGAACGCGCGGAGACCGTACTGAGCGGGCTCGGGGACGCGTCCTAAAGGGTGTTGCACATGCCAGTGAACTGGGCATCTACCTTGTATGGCTGGGGTGTTGAGGGCCGAGCGGGTATGGGTGGAGACGTTCACCGGGCTGAGGGTGACGCAAGATCCTCCGCGACTGCCGGCAGCGCGGCGACGGCCTCCACCACGCCGTCCAGGCCGTCGCTCACATGCACAACGTCGCCCTCGTGTCATGACCACAGAACTGTCTCCACGGGCTCTGACCTGCCCGAACGCTGCCTTGTGCAACACCCTTTACTCGTCCGTTTCCGCTCTCGGTAATCGCCTTTCCCTCACACCCCCTCGTAGTGCGAAAATGGTCAGCACTATGAGCAAGGGAATGTACGTACCCAAGGAGTCCCAGCCCAAGCAGGGCGCCGGGGCCGCGAAGGCCAAGGACGGCAAGCGCAAGATCGTCGCGCAGAACAAGAAGGCCCGGCACGACTACGCGATCGTCGACACCTTCGAGGCCGGGCTCGTCCTGACCGGCACGGAGGTCAAGTCGCTGCGCCAGGGGCGCGCCTCGCTGACGGACGGCTTCGTCCAGATCGACGGGGGAGAGGCGTGGCTGCACAACGCCCACATCCCCGAGTACAGCCAGGGCACCTGGACGAACCACACGGTCCGCCGCAAGCGCAAGCTGCTGCTGCACCGCGAGGAGATCGACAAGCTGGAGTCGAAGTCGGAGGAGACGGGTCACACGATCGTGCCCCTCGCCCTGTACTTCAAGGACGGCCGGGCAAAGGCGGAGATCGCCCTCGCCCGGGGCAAGAAGGAGTACGACAAGCGGCAGACCCTGCGCGAGAAGCAGGACCGCCGGGAGTCGGACCGCGCGATCGCGTCGGCGAAGCGGAAGCAGCGCGGCGAGTAGCCACCACGAGTGGCCACGAGGAATACGGTGGCATCGGCGTGCGTTGGTCACGTACGATGGCAACTGCACCCCACAGCGGGCGCAGCAGTAGATTGAAAAAACAACATGGGGATGATCGGTTTCGACAGCGGCTGTCGAAGCAGGTGAAGCGTGTCGAGGAAGCGGCAATGATCTCGTTAACCATATGTCGCAACCAATAATCGCCAATTCCAAGAGCGATTCCCAGTCCTTCGCCCTCGCTGCCTAATAACAGCGACTGAAGGACCCTAAAAGGGTGTCAGCCCGGGAGTGTTCCCGACCCGGACCCTGGCATAATCTAGGGAACTAAACCATCGAGCCCGGTCACGGGGTTCGATGGGAAATCAAACAGTGACTGGGCCCGTCGGCGACTTGTTCGCGTGATCACCGGGGCCGAGAAAATCACAGCGAACTGCACACGGAGAAGCCCTGATTCTGCACCGGTGGACGCGGGTTCGATTCCCGCCATCTCCACTCATCCCATGTGGGTAAAGCCCCTCACCGCTTCGGCGGTGAGGGGCTTTTTCCTTTCCGCTTCGTTCACCGAACAGCGAACGTCGATATCCGCAAGCCGTCGCTCAGGACCAGATACACGTCCGTACGACCCTTCGCCGCACCCGACGCCAGATCGGCCGTCACCGTCTCATAGTCGTACGACGATGCCGTCCCGTCCGTGTGTGCCGTACCGACGAGCCTGCCGGTCGGAGAGCCCAGCCGGACCTCGACCGTGCCGACGGCGGTGCCTGCCACCCGGGACGTGAATTTCCTTGCCCCCGCGCCCAGTTGCGCGTCCGCGAACTTCAGCCACGCCCCGTCGGTCGCCGAGCCCACCGCCGTACCGCTCGCCTTCGACTCGTCCACGAAGTGAATGCCCGAGTAGTCGTCGAAGTTCTCGGCGCGGGTCGTCCGGGACAGGTTCCGGGGTGGGATGGTCTCGCCGTGGACGCGCCAGGTCGTACGGGAGCGGATGTCCGTGGAGGAGGCGCCCGCGAGCACGTCGTAGGTGCCGCTTTCCACCACCCATTTCGAGCGGGTGACGTCCCAGTGGGCGAGGTCCTTCTGCCGGAGTCTCAGATGGACCGTTTTCGTCTCGCCGGGTTTGAGGGAAATTCGCTGGAAGGCCTTCAGCTGTTTCAGGGGTTCTTTGTCGCGGGAGGTGCGCTGGTGTGAGTAGAGCTGTACGACCTCGTCGCCGGCCCGCGTTCCCGTGTTCGTCACCGCGACTTCGTAGCCGCCGGGGACCGATTTCAGGGTGCCGTAGTGGAAGGTCGTGTACGAGAGGCCGTAGCCGAAGGGATAGAGCGGGGTGCCCTGGAAGTACTGGTAGGTGCGGTCGGACTTGATGATGTCGTAGTCGAGGATCGGGGGGAGGTCGGCGGCCGACCGGTACCAGGTCTGGGTGAGGCGGCCGGACGGGTTGACGTCGCCGTAGAGGATGTCGGCCAGGGCGTTGCCCGTCTCCTGGCCCGCGTGGGAGGTCCACAGGAGAGCCGGGACCTCGTTCTGTACGGCACCCAGCGTGGTGGGGTAGCTGTTCTCGACCACGACCACCGTCTTCGGGTTGGCCCGGCGGACCGCCTTGACCAGGGCCTCCTGGGAGGGGGCCAGGGTCAGGTCGGTGCGGTCGTGGGCCTCGCGGCCGTTGATCGACGGCATGGAGCCGATGACGACGACCGCCGTGTCCTTGCCCTGCACCGCGGCCACGGCGTCGTCGACACCGCTGCGGATCACGTCCTTCGCGTAGTGCGCTGCCTGGTCCTTCGATACCAGGCCAAGGGTGCCGCTCGCGTCCGTCGGGCCGAGGTAGACCGGGCTCGACCACCAGGACTCGGCGGTCTCGTAACCCGCGTACCTCAGCAAGTACGTTCCGTCGTCCTGCTGTTCCAGCTTGAACTGCTGCTGGACGTACCAACCATTGGGCTGCGTCTGGTCGTTGACGAAGCTGGACCAGTTGTAGCCGACGTATCTGCCGTTGGCTGCCGAGCGCAGGGTGACGATGCCGGAGCCCCAGTCGAAGGCGTCGAACTGGGCAGTGGTCGTCGGGGTGTTGGTGGTCTCCTGCAAAGGCGCGCCCGTGTCGCCCGTGCCCGCCGTGACGTACTTGCCGGTCGCCGTGTCGCGCAGGGCGATGCGGTCGACTCCCTCGCTGGTGGCCACAGGGGTGTTCAGCTTCGCGGCGATGCCCTGCGCGGGGGTGACGGCGTAGGGGAGGGTGCCCGAGTACCAGTCGGTGTAGAGGGTGTCGGCGAGCGGGCCCACCACGGCGACGTTCCTGCCCGAACTCCTCAGCGGCAGCGTCCCGTTGTTCTTCAGCAGCACCGTGCCCTCGGCCGCCGCCTTGCGCGCCAACCGCTGATGCGCCGGACTGTTGATGACCGACGCGTCGATCGAGCCGTACCTGCCGCCGCCCGGGTCGAACTCACCGAGCCGGACCCGGACGGAGAGGATGTCCGAGACCGCCTTGTCTATGTCCGTGACCTTCAACAGGCCTTGCTGGAGAGCCGAGTTGACCGCTGCCGTGGTCGGGCCCGGGTCCGCGCTGTTGTCCGTGAAGCTGTCGACGCCGGCCTTGAGCGCCGCCGCGTCGCCCTCCGTGATCGTGGGGTAGTACTGCTGCGGGGTGACGAGATTGCCGGGGGCGAAGGCGTCGGTGACGTTCAGCAGCTTCTGGTCGGTCCAGCCCCGCACGGTGTCGTTCAGGTCCGGATTCACCGTGGCGGGGCGGCCGTTGACCAGGTTGTACGACGTCATCACGCCCGTGGCCGCGTCCGCCTCGATCGCCGGCTTGAAGGCGGCCTCGTCGTACTCCTTCTCCACCCTTGGACGCAGGTCGGAGGACGTGGTCGCGCGGTCGACCTCGTTGTTGTAGGCGAGGTAGTGCTTGAGGGTGGGGGCGGTCTTGAGGTGGTTCGGGTCGCCGCCGGTCAGGCCCTCGCCGTACGCCGTCGACAGGGCGCCGGTCAGTTCCGGGTCCTCGCTGTAGCCCTCCTCGTTGCGCCCCCAGCGCGGGTCGCGCAACAGATTCACCACCGGGGCCCAGAGGTTCAACCCCCAGCCGTCCGGGCGTTGTTGCTGGAAGCCGCGGGCCTCGTCGCCGACCGCCGAGCCGACCTGCTCCATCAGCGAGGGGTCCCAGGTCGAGGCGAGTCCGATGGCCTGCGGGAAGACGGTGGCCTTGCCGAGCCAGGCGACGCCGTGCAGGGCCTCGGTGCCGGTGCGGAAGGACTGGATACCGAGGCGGGGGATCGCGGGCTCGTACTGGTGGAGGAGCGAGATCTTCTCGTCGAGGGTGAGTCGGCCGAGGAGGTCGTCAACGCGGCTGCTCACGGGGAGAGCCGGGGCGCGGAAGGGGTACGGGGTCTCGGCCGTCGCCGGGACCGTCGCTCCCAGGCCGGCGATCAGGGCGAACGCCATGACGAGTGCGGTTCTGTGACTTGTCCTGTGCCTTCTTCTCTTGCCTTTCATGTCGCGGCTCCTTCGAGTAGGGCCTTGCACCAACCGGGGCCTTGCGCCAACAGGGGTGTGGTCAGGGCGCGTTGCGTGGTGCCGTGCTCGCGCGTTCCGTGAGTCGGGGGGCCAGCAGCGTCGCGTCGGGCACGGTCTTGCCGCCCAGCTTCCTCATCAGCAACTCGACCGCTCTGGAACCGAGTTCGGCGGCGGGCAGCGCGACCGAGGTGACCGGGACCCGTACGGCCTCGGCGAGTTCGTCGGGGCAGATCGCGGTGACCGACAGATCGCCGGGGACGCGCAGCCCGAGCTGCTCGAAGGCGTCGATGAGGGGTTCCAGGAGGGGTTCGTTGTGGACGACGACTCCGGTCAACGCGGGCTGTTCGCGCAGCAGTTGTTCCGCCGCGGCCGATGCCGCGCCGGGCCCCGCCTCGCAGGGGTGGACGGAGGAGGCGAGCCGGTTGCGGTCGGCGGCGGCCGTGAAACCCTGAACGACGCGCTGGGCGAAGGCGGTTCGGCGGACGTACACCTCCGGCGGGGAACCGACGAGGGCGACGACCCGGTGCCCGAGCCCCACGAGCCGTTCGACGCACAGCTCGCCGGCCGCCCTGAAGTCCAGGTCGACACAGGTCAGTCCGGCCGCCTCGGCGGGGAAGCCGATCAGCACGGACGGCCGGTCGAGGGAGCGGAGCAACGGCAGCCTGGGGTCGTCGAGTTGGACGTCCATGACGATCATCGCGTCGACGAGCGCCGAGTCCGCGACCCGTCTCAGGCCCTCCTCGCCCTCCTCCTGGGTGAGCAGCAGCACGTCGTGGTCGTGGCGGCGGGCCGTGGTCGCCACCGACATCGCGAACTGCATGACCACGGGCACATGGATGCCGGTCCGTAGGGGGATCACGAGGGCCAGCACGTTCGAGCGGCTGCTGGCCAGGGCGCGGGCGCCGGCATGCGGCCGGTAGCCCAGCTCGCGGATGGACTCCTCGACCCGCTGCCGGGTCTCCTCGGAGATCGGGCGCTTGCCGCTCAGCGCGTACGACACGGTGCTGGGGGAGACCCCGGCGTGCCGGGCGACATCGGTGATCTTCACCATCAGCCCAGCTCCAGGGTGAGGAACCCGCGGCCCGACTTCGACCGCTCCCCGGCGGCCAGCGCCCAGGCCACGGACGGGTCGCTGCACGACGCCCGGAGTGTGTCCCCCTCCCGTACGACGGTGAAGGTCACCTCGCCGACCGGCACCGTCACCTGCGCGCCCCGCTCCAGGTCGTACGCCCGCAGGGTGACGCCGTCCGCGTGGTCGTAGTCGGGCCGGTCGGTCACCGCGCCGACCGGGAGCACCGCGCCCGGCCGCACCAGCAGCGGCACGCTGTCGAAGCCGTGCTTCTCGCGCACCCAGCGCGGGCCGGTGACCGTGCGGCCGGTGAGGTAGTGGGTCCAGGTGCCCTCGGGGACGTAGTACGAGACGTCCCCGTCGTCGCTGAACACCGGCGCGACCAGCAGATCGCTCCCGAGCATGTACTGCCGTTCCAGATGCGCGCACCCCGGGTCGTCCGGGAACTCCAGGACCATCGCCCGCATCATCGGCACGCCCTCGGCGGAGGCGGTGCGCGCGGTCTCGTAGAGGTACGGCATGAGGCTCAGCTTCAGACGGGTGAACTGCCGTAGTACGTCCACGGATTCCTCGTCGAAGAGCCACGGGACGCGGTAGGAGGAGCTGCCGTGCAGACGGCTGTGGGAGGACAACAGGCCGAAGGCCAGCCAGCGTTTGAAGAGGGCGGGGGTCGGGGTGCCCTCGAAGCCGCCGATGTCGTGGCTCCAGTAGCCGAAGCCGGAGAGGCCGAGGGAGAGGCCGCCGCGCAGGGACTCGGCCATCGACTCGTACGTCGCCTCGCAGTCGCCGCCCCAGTGAACGGGGTACTTCTGGCTGCCCGTTGTGGCCGAGCGGGCGAAGACGACGGCCTCGCCCTCTCCGCGGTGTTTGCGCAGCACGTCGAAGACCGTGCGGTTGTAGAGGTAGGTGTAGTAGTTGTGCATCCGCTCGGGGTCGGCGCCGTCCGCGTAGGCGACGTCGACGGGGACGCGCTCGCCGAAGTCCGTCTTGAAGCAGTCGACGCCCTGCGCGAGGAGCGCCTCCAGCTTTCCGGCGTACCAGTCGCGGGCGGCCGGACTGGTGAAGTCGACCAGGGCCATGCCCGGTTGCCACAGGTCCCACTGCCAGACGCTGCCGTCCGGTCGCCGGAGAAGGTGCCCAAGTGCCTTGCCCTCGGCGAAGAGTGGGGAGCGCTGGGCGATGTACGGGTTGATCCAGACGCTGATGTGCAGGCCTTTGGCCTTGAGCCGGGCGAGCATGCCCTCCGGGTCGGGGAAGACCCGCGGGTCCCACTGGAAGTCGCACCAGTTGAACTCGCGCATCCAGAAACAGTCGAAGTGGAAGACGGACAGCGGGAGTTCACGCTCCCGCATGCCCTCGATGAACGACGTCACCGTCTCCTCGTCGTAGGAGGTCGTGAACGACGTCGACAGCCACAGGCCGAACGACCAGGCGGGCGGGAGGGCCGGGCGGCCGGTGAGGGCGGAGTACTTGCGGAGGATGTCCTTGGGGGTCGGGCCGTAGATGACGTAGTACGTCAACTGCTGGCTCTCCACGCTGAACTGGACCCGGGACACCGCCTCCGAGCCGACCTCGAAGGAGACCCGGCCGGGGTGGTCGACGAAGACGCCGTAGCCCGCGTCGGTCAGAAAGAAGGGGACGTTCTTGTAGGCCTGTTCGGTGGCGGTGCCGCCGTCGGCGTTCCACATGTCGACGACCTGGCCGTTCTTGACGAGCGGGCCGAAGCGTTCCCCAAGTCCGTAGACGGACGTGCCCACTTGGAGCCCGAGCTGTTCGCGCAGATAGTGGGCGCCGGTCGCGTCCCGCATGATGCCCATGCCCTTGGGGCCGCTGCTGGTGAGAACGCGGCCGTGGGCGAGGAAGTCGACGTGCCAGGGGCCGGTGCGGGCCACCTTGACCGACAGGGCGCCGGAGGTGAGGGTCGCGTGCTCGTCGTCGTAGGACGTATGGACGGCGAAGTCCTCTGTCCGGACATCGAATTGGGGGCCGCGTGGTTGCTCGCCCTCGAAGTGGGTGAAGGTGACGCCGATGATGTCGGGCAGCGGGGCGTGGGCGCTGATCGTCACGACCGGTCCCTTCAGCAGGTCGCCGCGGTGGCGGATCGGCATCGTCGGGGCGTGGATCTCCAACGCGCCTCCCCCAGAGGGGGTACCCCCAGGAGCGGTGACATCGAGGACCTCGACAGGGTGGGCGGCGGTGACGCCCTCGCGCAGCAGCCAGTAGCCGTCGGTGAACTTCATGTGGGGGTCCCCTTACTACTTGACGGCACCCACGGCGATGCCGCGCGTGAGGGTCCGCTGGAAGACGAGGAAGAAGACGATGGCGGGCAACACACCCAGCAGAGCGGCCGCGTTGGTCATCGTGGCGTCCATCAGGCGCTGGCCCTGGAGGACACCGAGGGCCACCGACACGGTCTGGTTGTCGTTGGAGATCAGCATGACCAGCGGCAGCAGGAACTCGTTCCAGGTCCAGATGAAGAAGAAGACCAGGAGGACGCCGATGGTGGGGCGGCTGACGGGGACCACGATCCGCCAGAGCACCTGCCACTTGTTCGCGCCGTCGATCCGGGCGGCTTCGAGGATCTCGCGGGGGAACTGGCCCAGCACGGAGGAGAGCAGATACGTGCCGAACGCCGCCTGGATCACCGTGAAGACGATGATGACGCTCAACCTCGTGTCGTACAGGCCGACTTGCTTGCTCAGGTAGTAGATCGGGTAGACCAGCGCCTCCTGCGGCAGCATGTTGGCGAGGACGAAGAAGGCCAGGACCCAGGTGCGGCCCTTGATACGGCCGATGCCGATCGCGTACGCGTTGAGGACGGACAGGGCGGCGGCGAGGACGGCCACCGAGCCGCTGATCAGGACCGAGTTGAAGAGTTTCCGGCCGTAGTCGACGCGCTGCCAGAAGTCCTTGAGGCCGTCCAGGTAGAGGCCGTTGGGGAGGCTGAGGGGGCCGTGCTCGGAGTACTCGGCCGGTGACTTCACGGCGTTGACCACGACGATCAGGAACGGGACGACCATGAAGAGGGCGGCGATGCACAGGGCGATCAGGACGGGGTAGCGGCGCAGGGCGGTCGTCATGCGCGATCACCTTCCTCCGCGCGGGTCTGGAGTTTCAGGAAGGCGAGGGAGAGCACCAGGATGATCACCGTCAACACCGTGGAGATCGCGGCTCCGTAGCCGACCTGGGTCTTCTCGAAGAACGTGGTGAAGGAGAAGTAGGAGGGGACGTCGGTCGCGCCGCCCGGGCCGCCCTTCGTCAGGACGTACACCGCGCCGAACACCTTGAGCGCGGCGATCGTGCACCAGGTGAGGACGACGTAGATCTCCGGGCGGATCTGCGGCAGCGTGATGTGCCAGAAGCGGCGCCACCAGCCGGCGCCGTCCAGCTCGGCGGCCTCGTAGAGCTGGGGGTCGACGCGTTGCAGCCCCGCCATGAACACCACGAGCGGGAAGCCGAGTTGGACCCAGACCATGACGCCCATGACGCTGTAGAGCGCGAGGTCGGGGTCGCCTAGCCAGTCCTGTTGCCAGGAGCCCAACCCCACCGCTTTCAAGAGGGCGTTGAGGGAGCCGTTGTCGGGGGCGAGGATCCAGCTCCAGACGATGCCCGCGACCGCGATCGGCAGCACCTGGGGGAGGTAGAAGCAGGCGCGGAGGACGGCCGCGATGCGGGTGCCGAAGTGTTTGGCGATGTAGTCGAACAGGGCGGCGGCGAGGACCAGTCCGATCAGTGTCGGTACGGCCGCCATCGCCACGACCATGAACAGGCTGTGCCGGAAGGACGCCCAGAACTCGGAATCGTCCAGCAGGTCACGGTAGTTGGCGAGGCCGGTCCACTTGGGGTCGCCCACGCCCTGCCAGTCCGTGAAGCTCACGGCCGTGTTCATCAGGAAGGGGACGACGATCACGGCAAGGGCGGCGAGGGCGCCGGGGAGCATGAACAGGGCGTAGGAGGACTTCAGTTGGGGGCTACGAGGGGTGCGCGGGCCGGTGGGCGGGTGCTTGCCCTCGGCCCGCGCGTCCTTCTCGGTGGTGACCGTCATGTCGACGGGACGCCCTTGTCGTACGCCTTCTGGAGATTGCTGAGATAGGCGTCCGGTTTCTCGCTGTCGGTGATCAGCTTCTGGGTCTCGGAGACGAGGACGTCGTAGAAGCCGGGGACCGGCCAGTCCGGGTAGAAGGCGAGGCCGTCGCGGGCCGTGAGGGTGTTGAAGTTGGCGATGAGTTCCTTGGACTTGGGGTCGGTGATCGCGGAGGTGTCTGCCGCGACCGGGATGCCGCCCTTGTTGCCCATCAGGTTCTGGATCTTCTTCGACAGGGTGATGTCGATGAAGTCGTAGGCGAGTTGCTTGTTCTTGGCGCCCTTGGGGACGACCCAGATGTTGCCGCCGGAGCCGAGGGTGAGGTTCGAGCCGGGCCAAAGGGCCGTGTCCCAGTCGAACTTGGCCTCCGTCTGGAAGCGGCCGTACCACCAGCTGCCGGAGAACAGGATCGGGGTCTTGCCCTGGATCCAGGAGACTCCGGCGTCCTCGGCCTTGGTGGAGCTGGAGGTCTTGGCGATGTAGCCCTTCTTCACCCAGTCGGCGAACGTCGTCGCCGCGTACGTCCAGGCCGCGTCGTGGAAGTCCGTCTTGCCCTTGTACAGCTCGTACTTGTCGACCCAGGCGCGGTCCGCCTTCGACAGGGCGAGTTGGTAGAGGTACTGCTGGGCCGGGTACTCGGCGCCCGCGTTGGCGAGGGGGGTGATGCCCTTCGCCTCGAACCGGGCCATGGCGGCGGTCAGTTCGTCGAATGTCTTCGGCTCGGCGATCTTGTACTTCTGGAAGAGGGTCTTGTTGTAGTAGACCATCGTGTACTCGCCGTAGTCGGTGACGCCGTACCACTTGCCGGAGCCCATCACTCCGTTGGTGTTGTAGAGGTCCGTCGTGCCTACGCTCGCGGGGATCTTCTTGTCCCAGCCGCGTGCCTTGGCTTCGGCGGTCAGGTCGGTGAGCAGGCCCTGTTTGGAGAGCAGGCCTGCCGTCGCGTTGCCCTTGTTGTACTCCATGATGTCCGGGGCGTCGGAGGAGTTGAGGACCATCGGGGCGGTCTTCTGGATCTGCTCGAAGCCCTTCTCCTCGAACTTCACCTTGACGCCCGGGTGTTGGGCCTCGAACTCCTTGATGGCCGCGTTCCAGGCCACGCCCATCGCGCTGTCGGGGCCCTCGTAGTGCCAGAGCTTCAGGGTTTTGCTGTCTGAGGTACCGCTGTCCGAGGTGCCGCAGGAGGAGAGGAGCAGGGCTCCGGTCATGATCGCTGCGGCTGTCATCGCTTGCGTTCGGGTCTTCAGCATCCAGGGCCTCCGGGGGAGTTGGATGGGTGTCGAAGCGCTTCGATGGAGGAACGTATGTAGGTGGTGTTCGTGCGTCAATGGGTTAGGCGGAGATTGGCGCAAGCGATTCGATGAGTTGTGGGTTGGGTGCGGCCCGGTGGGGCTGGTCGCGCCCACGCGGCGGAGCCGCACATCGATACAGCCCCGCGCCCCTAGGGGGTTGTCCTGCCCTGGATTGCAAGGAGCAGGGCTGTTGTTGCTGCCGCAACCGGCAACCCGAAAGCCGCTGTTGGGGATGCGTGGTCCGCTGTCCAGCCGCCTGCCGCTGAACCGCAGGCGATGCCCAGCAGCAAGGCCGTCACCGCCAGGCTCATGCCCTCGTTCGACCTGCCCTCTGGCGTGCGGTGTTGGAGGAGGGTCATTGCGGTGATCATCGTGGGGGCCGTTGCCATGCCGGCCAGCAGCAGTGCCGTTGCCAGTGCGGGGAGAGAGCCAAGTGTGCTTGCTGCCAGCAGCGGTAGTGACATCGAGGCGGTCATCGCCAACAGGCACCACCGCAGGCGGTGTTCCGCGGGGCCCGTCGGTTTCAGCCTGCCGTACAGCAGGCCCGCCGCGCACGAGCCGGCCGCCTGGAGGGCCAACACCGCGCCGCCCACCGCACGGTGACCCGTCGCGTTCGTGTACGCGAGTGTGGCGACCTCCATCGAACCGAACACCCCACCCGTCGCCACGAGTCCGGCGATCAGGGGCGGGATGCCGGGCGCGCGCCATGGCGGGCCGCCCTTCGGGAGCGGGCTCGGTGGTGGTTCCGTCGAACGCTGGGCCGTGAAGATCAGGGTTCCGGTCAGGAGGAGGACCGCCCCCGCCAACGTCCCCGCCTCCGGGAAGAACGTGCCGCACAGGAACGCCGCCAGTGCCGGGCCCAGCATGAAGCAGAGTTCGTCGGCCGCCTGCTCGAAGGAGTTCGCCGTGTGGAGGGACTCGGGGTCGCCGTCGAGCAGGTGGGCCCAGCGGGCGCGGGACATGCCTCCGGTGTTGGGGGTCGTCGCCGTGGCCGCGTACGCGGCGAACAGGGTCCAGTCGGGGGCGCCGTAGTGGACGCAGAGGAGTAGGGCCACGGAGCCCAGGACCGCAACTGCCGTTGCTGGTAACGCTGTTCGGGACTGGCCGTGGCGGTCGGTCAGGCGGGCGAGCCATGGGCCGGCTGCCGCTGTCGCCGCGAGGCCGGTTGCGGTGACCGCGCCGGCCAGGGCGTACGAGCCCCGTGAACCGGCGATCATCACCACCGCGCTCACGCCGAACATGCCTGTGGGGAGGCGGGCGAGGAGGTTGCCCGCGGTGAAGGCCCGGGTGCCGGGGATGGTGAACAGGCGGCGGTAGGTGGTCCGTTGGGGCACAAGGCGTGGCGTACGGCGTGGCATGCGGCAACCGTCGCCCGGAGTGGATCACCGGGTCCAACACCTGCTCCGCGCCGATTCACGCACCTGCGTTGTAGGTTCGCCGGATGCCCTCGACGCCCCGGACGCCTCTGGCGTCCGCCCACGTGGACCCCCGACTCCTCCGTGCCTTTCTCGCCGTGGCCGAAGAGCTGCACTTCACCCGTGCCGCCGCGCGGTTGTACGTCGCCCAGCAGGCGCTGAGTCGTGATGTGCGGCGGCTGGAGAGGGAGTTGGGGGCTGAACTGTTCGTGCGGACCACTCGGCAGGTGACGCTGACGGCGGACGGTGAGCGGCTGGTGCCGTACGCGCGGCGGGTGCTCGGGGCGCAGGACGAGCTGCTCGCGGCGTTCCGGCAGGCCGCCCGGCCCCTGCTCGTCGATCTGAACTCGCCGGGGCTGGCCACCGGGCGCCGTGTGCTGCACCGGGCCCGTGAACTCGCCCCGGAGCAGGAGCTGATGGCCCGGTACGAGAGTGGACTCACCGGTGCGGCAGGGGAGTTGCTGGCGGGGCGGCTCGATGTGTCGTTCGGGCGGTTCGCCGGGCTGGAGCCGGGGTTGCGGGCCGGGCTCGACCATCAACTCGTGCGGTACGAGCCGATGGCGGTCGTGCTGCCCGAGGGGCATCGGCTGGCGTCGCTCGCGGAGGTGCCGCTGGAGGCGCTCGCGGGGGAGACCGTGTACGCCGGTGCCGGGAATCCGCGTACTCCGGAGTGGACCGATCTCGCGCGCCGCCTGTTCGAGGGACGTGGCATCGCGGTCGCGCCGCCCGCTCCCATGGCCGTAGGCGAAGAGGAGTTCGAACGGATGATGGCGAAGGCGCGGACGCCGATCCTCGCCGTGGTGGGTTTTCCGGCCATGCCTGGGACGGTGCTGAGGCCGCTGGTGGACCCGGTGCCGTTGTCCCCTGTGTCGCTCGTGTGGCGAAAGGGGCTGGTGCACCCCGGATTCGATGCGCTTCGACGTGCTGCGGTGGAGATCGGCAATGCGTGTGGGTGGCTGCGGCGGCCGGTGGAGGGATGGATTCCAGCCATCGACGTGGACATGCTAAAAAGGAAAAAATGATGCATCCCGGCACATGCGATGCCCCCTGTGCGCTACCTTCAGGGCCTGAGCACGGTGTGGTAAGGGGGGCGCGAGGACCGGGTGGGGGCCTGGTTCGGCGGCGTGTGCTCAGGGTCGTCTGCGCACCCGGAACAGTCCCGTGGGGGGATGTGCGTGCGCATGGAAAAGTGGCGAGAAGACGCCCAACCGGAATGGCCCCAAGCTGCATCCGCGACCAGAGACGTACCGGTCATAGGCGGAGAGGTCGAGGCGGCGTTCCCGGAGACCGGAGTGGCTGGAACATCCAGGGTGCCCGGTGTGTCCGGAGTACCTGGAGCGACTAGAGGATCAGAAATTCTGGAGGGCGGCCGGCATGTCGCCAAGGACGGTCGTCATGGTGGTTCGGACGGTCGGCATGCGGGCGCGAGTGGTCGTCATGGCGCCAAGGACGGTCGTCGTACGACCAAGGACGGTCCTCGTGTCGGGAGCGGGTGGCCCGAGCCGCCCGCCGGCAAGGGCGTGTCCGCCGCCGTCGGCGCGGGGATCCTCGCCGATCCCTGGGGTGCGGCAGGGGGGACGGGCGCCGAGGCCGGCGCGGCCGACCCCGACGAGGTGACCGTTCAGCTCGACGGGCCCGCTCAACGGGCGGACGGCGACGGCAAGAAGGGCGGCGGCAAGAGCGGTCCCGGTGCCGGTCACGACGGTTCCGACCGGCCCGTCTTCGTCGACGAGTCCGGCCGTCGCAGCCGTAGGTACCGTCGGATCGGTATGGCCGTCGGGATCGCGTGCGCGGTCTACGCCGTCGTCATCGTCGTCACCCTGTTGTCCGGCAGTTCAGACGCGCCGTGGCTGCCGGTGCCGGGGCAGAAGGACGACGCGCCCGCCGGGAAGGTCGACACCTCGCCGGTGCCGTCCGACTCCGGGCGGCCGTCCGCCGGCGGCGACAGCGTGGCGCCGGGGAACATTCCGACGGCGAGCGACGGTACGACGCCCTCGCCGGGCGCGAAGGCGAGCGCGTCCGGCGCGTCCGCGTCGCCCGGCGCCAAGGCGAGCACGTCCGCGTCGCCCAGGGCGTCCGCCAGCAAGAGCGCCTCGGCGCCCACGGGCGGTGGCGCGAGCAATCCGGTCGTACAGCCCACGCGGGTGTCGTCCTCACCGCCGGCCGACCCGACGCCGACCGTCGGCACGAGCCCGCCGGTCGATCCGACGCCGAGCCCGAGCGCGACGACGGGCACCGGCACGGTGGCCGACGGCCCGAGCAGCCCGTCGCCCGTGGCACACGGGCCGGCCGCTCCTTCGGAACCGGCACCGGTTCCGTCCAAGACCCCGGAGCACATCCTCTGATGGCATCGCACAACCGCCGCGCCAAGGCCACGAACCCGACCCCGGGCGGCCGGCACGGAGCAACTCCGGGATCCCCGGGAGTTCCAATATCTCCGTCGACTCCGGCTGAGGTGAAGGGAGTTGGGCCCGGTACTACGCGGGGAGCCGGGTCCGGTGTCCCTGACGGGGACGGAGCCGGGCCGGGCGTTGCGTATGGAGTCGGGCGCGGGTCTACGACGCGCGGAGCCGAGCCCGGTGCCACGCATCGAGCGGAGCCCGGTGCCACGCATCGAGCCGAGCCGGGCGGCACGCATCGAGCCGGACCGGGGGTTACGCACGGAGTCGGGCCCGGGTCAACGCCCCAGGGAGCCGAGCCCGGTGGCACGCATCGAGCGGAGCAGGGTGGCAGCCATCGAGGCGAGCAGGGTGGCAGCCATCGAGGCGAGCCAGGTGCCGCGCATGCGGCCGCGCCCGGTGCCACGCATGCGGCCGAACCCGGCTACACGAGCGCGGCCGAACCCGGCTACACGAGCGCGGCCGAACCCGGCTACACACGTGCGGCCGAGCCAGGTGCCGCGCATACGCCCGCGCCCCGGACCCCGAAGCGCAGCGCGTCCCGCGCCCGGCGCGATCCCCGGCGCCGTCGCCTGTCCATGCGGTTCCTGCTGCCGATGCTGCTCCTCGTCGCGTTGCTCGCGATGCTGATGCTGCGCGGCTATGTGCACAGCGAGATCCTCGCCGACCACCGGATCCGCCCCGAGGCGGCGACGAACAAGGTGCCGGACAAGATCCTCGACGGCGGCCCGGTCATCGACACCCGCAGCGGCCGTACGACCAGCCTGGACGTGCCGGACCGCGACATCGTCCTGACCTTCGACGACGGCCCCGACCCGACCTGGACGCCCAAGGTCCTGGACGTGCTGAAGAAGCACCACGCGCACGCCGTCTTCTTCGTCACCGGCACCATGACCTCGCGCTACCCGGAGCTGGTCAAACGCATCGTGGACGAGGGCAACGAGGTCGGCGTGCACACGTTCAGCCACCCCGACCTCTCCTTCCAGTCCAAGAAGCGCATCGACTGGGAGCTGTCGCAGACCCAGCTCGCGATCACCGGCGCGGCCGGTATCCGGACGTCACTGTTCCGGCCGCCGTACTCGTCCTCCGCCGACGCGATGGACAACCTGTCCTGGCCGGTGACCGAGTACATCGGCACGCGCGGCTACATCACCGTCGTCAACAACACGGACAGCGAGGACTGGCAGAAGCCCGGCGTCGCGAAGATCATCAGCAATGCCACCCCGCGCGACGGCAAGGGCGCGATCGTCCTGATGCACGACTCCGGCGGCGACCGCCACCAGACGGTCGAGGCGCTGGACAGGTTCCTGCCGGAGATGCAGGCCAAGGGGTACCGGTTCGACAACCTCACCCAGGCGCTCGGCGCCCGCAGCGCGCTCACCCCGGTGACCGGCGTGAACCTCTGGAAGGGCAAGGCGTGGATCTTCCTGGTCCAGGCCTCGGACAGCATCATGGACGTCCTGGTGGTGGGCCTGGCGATCACCGGCTCGCTCGTCATCGCCCGCTTCGCGCTGATGCTGCTGCTCTCCGCCATCCATGCCCGCCGGGTGCGCCGCAAGGACTTCGCGTGGGGCCCGCCGGTCACCGAACCGGTCAGCGTGCTGGTCCCGGCGTACAACGAGGCCAAGTGCATTGAGAACACGGTCCGTTCACTGATGGCGAGCGAGCATCCCGTCGAGGTGATCGTCATCGACGACGGCTCGGCGGACGGCACGGCCCGGATCGTGGAAGCGATGTTCCTGCCGAACGTCCGGGTCGTACGCCAGGTCAACGCGGGCAAGCCGGCCGCCCTCAACAGGGGCCTGGCGAACGCCAGTCACGACATCATCGTGATGATGGACGGCGACACGGTCTTCGAACCGGCCACCGTACGGGAGCTGGTCCAGCCGTTCGGCGACCCGCGCGTGGGCGCGGTGGCGGGCAACGCCAAGGTGGGCAACCGGGATTCGCTGATCGGCGCCTGGCAGCACATCGAGTACGTGATGGGCTTCAACCTCGACCGCCGTATGTACGACATCCTCCGCTGCATGCCGACGATCCCGGGCGCCGTGGGGGCCTTCAGGAGAAGCGCGCTGGAGCGGGTCGGCGGGATGAGCGACGACACGCTCGCCGAGGACACCGACATCACGATGGCGATGCACCGCGACGGCTGGCGCGTCGTCTACGCCGAGAAGGCCCGCGCGTGGACGGAGGCCCCGGAGACGGTCCAGCAGTTGTGGTCCCAGCGCTACCGGTGGTCGTACGGCACGATGCAGGCGATCTGGAAGCACCGGGGCGCGCTGCTCGACCGCGGCCCGTCCGGCCGCTTCGGCAGGGTGGGCCTCCCGCTGGTGGCCCTCTTCATGGTGGTCGCCCCGATCCTGGCCCCGCTGATCGACGTGTTCCTGCTCTACGGCCTGGTGTTCGGCCCGACGGAGAGGACGTTCCTGGCCTGGCTGGGGGTGCTCGCGATCCAGGCGTTCTGCGCGGCGTACGCCTTCCGCCTGGACCGCGAACGCATGACGCACCTCGTCTCGCTCCCTCTCCAGCAGATCCTCTACCGCCAACTCATGTACGTCGTACTGCTCCAGTCCTGGATCACCGCCCTCACCGGCGGTCGTCTGCGCTGGCAGAAACTGCGGCGCACGGGGGTCGTGGAGGCGCCGGGCGGACCGGTACCGGGTCAGCGCGGCGGCAGCGGTAGCGGTAGCGATCGGAGGACCGTGGCATGACGCACGAATACACGGCGGGGTCGGACACGGAGTCGGCCCCGGACCCGGAGTCGACGCCGGTGTACGGGATTCCTCAACAGCGCCGACAGGAACCGGAGTTGGCGCCGGAGTCGAAGAAGCCCAAGCAAGGGGGTGGCCGGGACCGCTACTTGGACCTCCTCCGCTCGATCGCGCTCGTCCGAGTTGTCATCTACCACCTCTTCGGCTGGGCCTGGCTGTCGGTCCTGTTCCCCTCCATGGGCGTGATGTTCGCGCTGGCGGGTTCCCTGATGGCCCGCTCACTGAACCGCCCCGCGCTGGGCGTGATCAAGGGCCGGCTACGGCGACTGCTGCCCCCGCTGTGGGCGTTCAGCGCGGTGGTGCTGGTGATGATGTTCGCGAGCGGCTGGCATCCCCTCAAGGACCCTGATCTGGGCGGCACTTGGTGGGGCGCGGCGAAGCTGTTCGACTACATCGTGCCGTTCGGGGCACCGCCGTATCCGGAGCATCTCGGCTCGGAGTCGGGCCTGTTGGAGAGCACGTGGGCGGACCAGGCGGCGGGCCCGCTCTGGTACCTGCGGGCGTATCTGTGGTTCGTGATCGCGTCACCGCTGCTGCTGTGGGCGTTCCGCAGGGTCCCGTGGGCGACGCTGCTGATGCCCTTGGCACTGACGGCAGTTGTGGGCACGGGCCTGGTCACCATCCCCGGCGAGACGGGCAACGCGGTGTCCGACTTCGCGGTGTACGGCGGCTGTTGGATCCTGGGCTTCGCGCACCACGAGGGGGTGCTGAAGCAGGTCCCGCGCTACCTCACGGTGTCGGGCGCGACCGTGATCATGGGCTTCGGTCTGTGGTGGGCGTCGGGTCATCTGGGCCCGGACGGCTGGGACTTGAACGACATCCCGCTGGCCCAGGCCTGCTGGTCCTTCGGGATCGTGGTGATCCTGCTCCAGTACTCGCCGTCCTGGCAGGAGTTGCCGGGCAGGCTGGCCCGCTGGGACCGCCTCGTGACCCTCTCCAACAACCGCGCCGTCACGATCTACCTGTGGCACAACCTCCTCATCATGGCCACGGTCCCGATCATCGACCAGCTGTACAACCTCCCCTTCATGGAGAGCGACAGCGCGACCGCCCTCCTCGACAAGTCGGACACGTTCCTGATGTTCCTGCTGATCTGGCCGCTCATCGCGGTGGCGATTCTGGCGTTCGGGTGGATCGAGGACATTGCCGCGAAGCGGGGGCCGAGGTTGTGGCCGGACGGGGTCAGGGGTGGGGGGAGTCGGCGGAGGGGGGCTTGAGGGTGGCCATGAGGTGCCGTAGGCCGGTGGGTGTGTCGGCACACGAGTAGCCCCGACCTGTCGGGCGACAGCTTCCTCTGAACCCGCGCCGCCGTCGTGGCGCCGGCCGTGAAGCCTACGAAGCCACACGTCGCGGTCCCCGCTCTTTCGCTCCGTACGCCGAAGACCTCGTCCGGGCGGAGAGCCTGCTCCACGTGCCGGACAAGGCGTACGGCCGCATCACGGGCGAGGAGTGGGATCGCTCCACCCGCTATTCATACGAGTCCTACTCGAACGCCGAGGGGTGGGCCGCTGCCTGGCTTCCCCACCTCACCGCGCCCCTTTCCCGCCCGTGAGAGCAACGTTCCCTTCCGGTCACCCACAGCCACAGCGTGGAAACCCGCCCTCCCTACCTTCGGGATGCATCACCGCTCGTTACCCCGTAGTGCACCGTGGAGGCGTCATGACAGCCACTGGCAAGTGGATCGAGCACTGGGATCCGGAGGACGAGACCTTCTGGCAGGAGACCGGAGAGAAGGTCGCCCGGCGGAATCTCCTGTTCTCCGTGCTCTCCGAGCACATCGGCTTCTCGATCTGGACGCTGTGGTCCGTGCTGGTGCTCTTCATGGGCCCGGAGTACGGGCTGACCCCGGCCGACAAGTTCCTGCTGACGTCGATGGTCACGCTCGTCGGCGCGGTCGTCCGGGTGCCGTACACCTTCGCGGTCGCCGTATTCGGCGGGCGGAACTGGACGATCGTCTCCGCGAGTCTGCTGCTCATCCCCACCATCGCCGCCTTCGTGGTGATGAAGCCGGGGACCTCCTTCGACACCTTCCTCTGGATCGGCCTCCTGGCCGGTATCGGCGGCGGCAACTTCGCCTCCTCCATGACCAACATCAACGCCTTCTTCCCGTTGCGGAAGAAGGGGTGGGCTCTGGGGCTGAACGCCGGGGGCGGCAACATCGGTGTGCCGGTGATCCAGTTGATCGCCCTCGCGATCATCGGGGCCAGTGGCGGGCCGCGCGTGCTGCTCGGGATCTACATCCCGCTCATCCTTCTCGCCGCCACCCTCGCCGCCCTCTTCATGGACAACCTCTCCTCCGTGAAGAACGACACCGGCGCCGCCAAGGACGCCGCGCGGGACTGGCACACCTGGATCATGGCGTTCCTGTACATCGGCACGTTCGGGTCGTTCATCGGGTACGCGTTCGCCTTCGGGCAGGTGCTTCAGGTGCAGTTCGGCCGTACGCCGTTGCAGGCCGCGTATCTCACCTTCATCGGCCCGCTGCTCGGCTCGCTGATCCGCCCCGTCGGCGGCTGGCTCGCCGACCGTTACGGCGGCGCGAAGATCACCCTGTGGAACTTCGTCGCCATGGCCGCCGCCACCGCGATCCTGATCGTCGCCAGCATGCAGAAGTCGCTGCCGCTGTTCGTGACCGTGTTCGTCGTCCTGTTCGTGCTCAGCGGGCTCGGCAACGGGTCGACGTACAAGATGATCCCCGGCATCTTCCAGACCAAGGCCCTCGCGCAGGGACTGGAGGGGGACGCGGCGGCCGCCTACGGGCGGCGGCTCTCCGGGGCCTCCATGGGGCTCATCGGGGCCGTCGGCGCGCTCGGCGGGGTCGGTATCAACCTCGCCTTCCGCCAGTCCTTCCTCTCCTCCGGCTCCGGGACCGGCGCGTTCGTCGCCTTCCTCGTCTTCTACGCCCTCTGCTTCATGGCCACGTGGGCCGTATACCTTCGCCGCCCGACCGCCCAGGCCCAGGCCAAAGCTTCCGCATCCGAGGCGAAGTCGCAGCTCAGCTATGCCGAGGTGTGACGTAACACCGTCGACATAAAGCCGAACCGAGCCTGTCACGCGCCGTTGACAGGCTCGTTCGGCATGTAGGCACCGGGTCATTCCACGTACCACCGCATGTACGACTACGTTCGGGACGAGAGCCATGTACGAACCACCGCAGCGACCGGAAGGCGCCCAGCACGGGCCCCTCTCCGGGTTCACCGTGGGCGTCACCGCCGCGCGCCGCGCCGACGAGCTGGGGGCACTGCTCCAGCGGCGCGGTGCGGCGGTCGTGCACGCGCCCGCGCTGCGCATCGTGCCCCTCGCCGACGACAGCGAACTGCTCGCCGCCACCAAGGAGTTGATCGACCAGGCGCCCGATGTCGTAGTGGCCACCACCGCGATCGGGTTCCGGGGGTGGGTCGAGGCCGCCGACGGGTGGGGGCTCGGGGAGGCGCTCCTCGACCGGTTGCGCGGGGTGGAACTGCTCGCCCGCGGGCCCAAGGTGAAAGGGGCGGTGCGCGCCGCCGGGCTCACCGAGGAGTGGTCGCCCTCGTCCGAGTCCATGGCCGAGGTGCTCGACCGGCTGCTGGAGGAGGGTGTCGAGGGCCGCCGCGTCGGTATCCAACTGCACGGTGAGCCCCTGCCCGGGTTCGTGGAGTCGCTGCGGGCGGGTGGCGCCGAGGTCGTCGTCGTGCCCGTGTACCGGTGGATGCCGCCCGAGGACATCGCCCCGCTGGACCGGCTCCTGGACGCCACGGTCTCCCGGGGCCTGGACGCCCTGACGTTCACCAGCGCGCCGGCCGCCGCGTCGCTGCTCTCCCGGGCCGAGGTCCGCGGCCTGCTGCCCGAACTCCTCGCCGCCCTGAACCACGACGTCCTCCCGGCCTGCGTCGGTCCCGTCACCGCGCTGCCCCTCCAGAACCACGGCATCGGCACGGTCCAGCCCGAACGCTTCCGGCTCGGCCCCCTCGTCCAACTCCTCTGCCAGGAACTCCCCGGCCGCGCCCGCACCCTGCCGATCGCGGGTCACCGGGTGGAGATCCGCGGCCACGCGGTCCTCGTGGACGGTGCGCTACGGCCGGTTCCGCCGGCCGGTATGTCGTTGCTCCGGGCGTTGTCCCGGCGGCCCGGCTGGGTCGTCGCCCGCGCTGAACTCCTCCGTGCCCTTCCCGGCGCCGGGCGCGACGAGCATGCCGTAGAGACGGCAATGGCCCGCCTTCGTACGGCACTTGGGGCGCCGAAGCTGATTCAGACGGTGGTGAAGCGGGGGTATCGGCTGGCGTTGGATCCGGCGGCGGACGCGAAGTACTCCGACGGGTGACCGGGTGTTGGTGCGGGGCGTTGATGCGGGCTGGTTGGTGCGGGGCGTTGATGTGAGCGTCCCTGGGGGCTGCCGCCCCCAGACCCCCGCTTCGGCCCCGAAAGGGCCTCGTCCTCAAACGCCGGACGGGCTGATTCGCGGGCCTGTGCTGAAAAGGTGCCGGACAGGATGATTCATGCCGGCCTGTATCAAGAAGTCGCCCTGCGCTGAGCAGGACCCCCGCGCTGCGAAGCCGCCCCCCGCCGAAATCCCCCGTACGACACCAACGCCCGCGCCAGGCACCCCACCGCCGCCGTCGACAACACCCCCCGCACCACATTCCACCCCACCCACGCGTCCTCGAACCGTTCCCGCGCCACCCCCACATCCGCCGTATCCGCCAGCCGGTCGTTCAGCGGAATGTTGAAGGCGATCGTCACGAGGAACGCCAGGGCGTACGCGACCAACCCCGCCCACACCCAACCCCGGTACGGCCTCCCACGCGCCTGCCACGCCGACACCGCCGTCAGCAGCAGCGCCCCCATGAAGCTCAGGAAGAACACCGGGTTCTGGATCACGTCGTTGATGTTCCGCATCACCTCGACGAACACCCGGTCGTCGCTGCGCGCCAGCGCCGGCATCACCGCGCAGGCGAAGACGTAGAAGACCCCGGCGATCAACCCCATCGCGACCGTCGCCGCACCCAGTACCCAACCCGCCCTGCCGGTCCCGTTCTCGTTCTCTGTCATGCCCTCCAGTCAACGGACCCGGCGCCCCCGCCGACATCGCCCAGACGCGCACGCGCATACGCGGCCGTCCACGCGCGCTCGGTACGAGGGGTTCCGGCCGCGCGACCGGGCAGGCACTGTAGGGAGAACGGTTCCCCGACCGGGTAATCCCTAGGCGGTGACAGGCACATGGCACTGGGTTCGACCATGGTCCCGTACGAGCTGCGCTTCGACGCCGGGCGGATCTGTCTGGATCTCCTCGCGACCACGCATCCCGAGGAACGGCTCGACGCACCGGAGCCGTTGCGTGCGTGGATCGTCCGCTCGGGGCTCGTCCCGGCGGCCACACCGCTCGCCCACGTCGATTCCGCCTGGCTTGTGGGCTTTCGTGAACTCCGCGGGCAAGTAGGGCAGTTGGTCCGCAGTAAAGCGTCCGCCGACAGCCGGCCGTACGAACTCGCCCTCGCCCACGTCAACGACCTCGCCCGCGCCGCGCCCCCGGCCCCCCGTGCCGTACGCGACGAAGGCGGCGCGCTGGTGCGGCAGTTGGACGGTCCGCCGGGGTGTGCCGCGCTGCTCGCGGTGATCGCCAGGGACGCGGTGGAGCTGCTCACCGATCCGGTCGCACGGGCCTCGTTGAGGGAGTGCGCGGGGGACAACTGCCCGATCGTCTATCTCGATACGTCCCGGGGGCGACGGAGGCGCTGGTGCTCCAGCGAGGTGTGCGGGAACCGCGAAAGAGTGGCCCGGCATCGACGGCGCGCGGCGCTCGCCCGAGCCTGAGAATCCCATATGTGGCTTCTGTGAAGTGATGGGTTGTCAATTGTCGAAGTGATTTCGACAACAGTGCGTTTCAGTTCGGCGGGGTGCGGGCAGCCCGCGTGATCTTGCTCGTGTGGTGGAAATGTAAAGATCGTACGGTGGGAATGTGCACTCATGTCCCGCTCGTCACGTCACTTCCAGGAAAACTGTCGCCTCACGTTGAACACTCGCCCACCGGCCCGCGTACCTCTCCCTGAGCGACCGACTGGGGGAACCCCCGGACACCGGAGGTGGGCGTGCGCAAGGATTCCGTCGTGGCCAATGAACACGCACCGAGGGCCCGACATCGCATGTCCCAGTCCTCGGAACCTGATGAGGAGCTGATGCGTGCCCTGTACCGAGAGCACGCCGGACCCTTGCTCGCCTATGTGCTGCGGCTCGTCGCCGGCGACCGGCAACGTGCCGAGGACGTGGTGCAGGAGACGCTCATCCGGGCCTGGAAGAACGCCGGCCAGCTCAACCGGGCGACCGGATCGGTACGACCCTGGCTGGTGACGGTCGCTCGGCGCATCGTCATCGACGGGCACCGCAGCCGGCAGGCCCGGCCGCAGGAGGTGGACCCGTCGCCGCTGGAGGTCATCCCCGCGGAGGACGAGATCGACAAGGCGTTGTGGCTGATGACACTGTCTGACGCGCTGGACGACCTGACCCCGGCCCACCGGGAGGTGCTCGTCGAGACGTACTTCAAGGGACGTACCGTCAATGAGGCGGCCGAGACGCTTGGCATCCCCAGTGGCACGGTGCGCTCAAGGGTGTTCTACGCCCTTCGATCGATGAAGCTTGCTCTGGAGGAGCGGGGGGTGACGGCATGAGCATTTACGGGGGATACGGAACGGGTAGTCCTGGTTCCATGCAGGGATCTCAGGGCTCGAACGAACACGAGACCGTCGGCGCTTACGCCCTCGGGATTCTCGATGACGCCGAAGCAACCGCTTTCGAGGCCCATCTCGCCACCTGCGAATGGTGCGCCCAGCAGCTCGACGAGCTGGCCGGGATGGAACCGATGCTGGCGGCGCTCGCGGATCTGCCGGGCTCCGGCACCCCCGCGATCGGCGAGTCCCTGTCCGCGAAACCCAGTCCACGACTGGTGGAGCGGCTGGTCGACGACGTCGGTGACCGGCGAGCCCTCAAGCGTCGGCGCAGTTTCTACATGATCGCCGCCGCTGCCGCGCTGATCATCGCGGGACCGCTGGCCGTGATCGCGGCCAACGGCGGCAACAGCTCGGGTGACACCCCGGCGGTGGCCACCGCGAAGACCACCTTCGACACTTTGTCCGACAAGGTCTCGGCCACGGACAAGACCACGAAGGTCACGGCGACCGTGGCGATGTCCAAGAAGGACTGGGGCACCCTCGGGGTCGTCGAGCTCAGCAACGTCAAGGGCCCGCTGAAGTGCTCCCTGATCGCCGTCGGCAAGAACGGCGAACGCGAGACGATGAGTTCCTGGTCGGTCCCGGCCTGGGGTTACGGCATCGCCAACGCCACCAAGGCGGAGGCCAAGAGCCCGCTCTACGCCCAGGGCGGCGCGGCCTTCACACCGAACGAGATCGACCACTTCGAGGTCATGACCTTCGACGGCAAGAAGCTCGTGGCGGTCGACGCGTAAAGCACGTAACAACCGGCCGGTTGTGGTGTGTGGGGCCCGGAACGCGGAAGGTGCGCGTGCCGGGCCCCGCGTCTTTGTCAAGATCCACCGGGCAGGCCCCTCGCTACGGAGGCCTTTTTTCGCGTACGGTTGACGGCTGCCCAGCACGTCAGAAGGGGGCCCGGTGGCCGCACAGGCTCAACAGGAAACCGCGCTCGACACGGTGTCCGACAAATCCGCCCAGGATTCGCTACGGGACCGGGAGATCAGCGTCGAACAGGCACACCTGGACCGGGTGTACCGGCGGCTTGAGGAGAAGATCCACGAGGCAGAGTTCCTCATGAACGACGCGGCCAAGCGCGGCCAGGTCGGCACGCCCGGCGCGCTCGCCGAACGGGACGCACAGGTGTTCCGCGCCGGCATCCATCTCAACCGGCTCAACAACGAGTTCGAGGACTTCCTCTTCGGCAGGATCGACCTCCTGCTCGGCGAGGACGGCAAGAAGGGACCAGACGGCGCCTACACCGCCGTAGAACCGGCCGAAGGCTCCGTGCGGGACGACAGCACCGCCGACATCGCCGAGACCCTGCACATCGGCCGGATCGGAGTCCTCGACTCCGAGTACGCGCCGCTGGTCATCGACTGGCGGGCGCCCGCCGCGGCGCCCTTCTACCGCTCGACCCCGGTCGACCCGGGGCGGGTCGTACGCAGACGCGTCATCCGGTCCAAGGGGCGGCGGGTGCTCGGGGTCGAGGACGACCTGATGCGGCCGGAGCTGACCGCCTTCCTCGAAGGCGAGCAACTGGCCGTCATCGGCGACGGCGCCCTGATGGCCGCGCTCGGCCAGGCCCGCAGCCACACCATGCGCGACATCGTGGCGTCCATCCAGGCCGAGCAGGACCTGGTGATCCGCGCCCCCGCCGCCTCGGTGACCTATGTCGAGGGCGGCCCGGGCACCGGGAAGACGGCCGTCGCCCTGCACCGCGCCGCCTACCTGCTCTACCAGGACCGGCGCCGGTACGCGGGCGGCATCCTCATCGTCTCGCCGACCCCGCTGCTCGTCGCGTACACGGAGGGCGTCCTGCCGTCCCTCGGCGAGGAGGGCCAGGTCGCCATCCGGGCCATCGGCTCGCTGGTCGACGGCGCCGAGGCCACCCTGTACGACTCCCCGGCCGTGGCCCGCGCCAAGGGCTCGTACCGCATGCTCCGCGTCTTGCG
The DNA here is from genome assembly GCF_044766845.1 of Streptomyces sp. NPDC101776. Classification (NCBI taxonomy): domain Bacteria; kingdom Bacillati; phylum Actinomycetota; class Actinomycetes; order Kitasatosporales; family Streptomycetaceae; genus Streptomyces; species Streptomyces sp. NPDC101776. The sequence continues at coordinate 90,268 of NZ_JBIWMV010000030.1, forward strand.
GAAGGCCGCGCGCGGTGCCCTGGAAGCGAGCGAGGCACCGGCCCGGCTGCGGGTCGTCGCCTTCGGGCGGCGGCTCGAACTGGAGGCCGTCGATCTGGAGCGCGTCCGGCAGAGTGCCCTCAGCGGTACGGCGCCCGTCAACATGCTGCGGCCGCGCGCCCGCAAGCTGCTGCTGGACGCCCTGTGGGAGCGCTCCGGTTCGGCCGGCCGGCATACCGATCCCGAACTGGCCGCCGAACTGCGCTCGTCCTTCGACGAGGACATCGCCAGCGAGGACGACTTCATCGCGTTCCTCGACGCGTGGTGGCCCGAACTCACGCCGCGCACCGTCCTGGCGTCGATGTCCGACGAACGGAAACTCGGCCGCTGGGCCCGGCGCATCCTCAACCCCGGCGAGGTCCGCAGGGTCGCCCGCGCGCTGAAGCGGGACGGCCTCTCGGTCCACGACGTGGCGATCCTCGACGAACTCCAGGCGATCCTCGGCACCCCGGCCCGCCCCCGCAAGCGGCGCGACCTGGACCCGCTGGACCAGCTCACCGGCCTGGAGGAGCTGATGCCGACGCGTGAGGAGTCGCAGCGCGAACGGGCCGAGCGGCTCGCCCAGGAGCGCGTCGAGTACGCGCACGTCATCGTGGACGAGGCCCAGGACCTCACCCCGATGCAGTGGCGCATGGTCGGCCGCCGCGGCCGGCACGCCACCTGGACGGTCGTGGGGGACCCGGCCCAGTCCTCCTGGTCCGACCCCGACGAGGCCGCCGAGGCCCGTGACGAGGCACTCGGCTCCCGCCCCCGCCGCCGCTTCACCCTCACCGTCAACTACCGCAACCCGGCGGAGATCGCGGAGCTGGCGGCCAAGGTCCTGGCCCTGGCCATGCCCGGCTCCGAGTCGCCGTCCGCGGTCCGTTCGACCGGAGTGAAGCCCCGTTTCGTGGCTACGAACAATGAGCACAGCGCCGTCGTACGGAACTCGTTGTCGGAGTCGGTCCGCGCGGAGGCCGCCCGGCTGCTCGACCAGGTCGACGGCACAGTCGGCGTGGTCGTCGCCATGAACCGCCGTGAGGAGGCCCGCCGTTGGCTCACCGGCCTCGGTGACCGGGTCGTCGCCCTCGGCAGCCTGGAGGCCAAGGGTCTGGAGTACGACGCGACGGTCGTCGTCTCGCCGGCGGAGATCGCCGACGAGTCGCCCGCCGGCCTGCGGGTCCTGTACGTCGCCCTCACCCGCGCGACCCAGCAGCTCACGGTCGTCTCCGCCGAGCGGGACGAGCCCGACGCGAACGGGGTGCCGGACCTTCTCAGGGACTGATCCAGGTACTCACCCAGGGGTGCTTTATATGAACTCTCGGGATGGGAATGGTCTTACGGGATCTGTTTGTTAGCCTGGATGTGACACCGGCCCGATCCAAGCCCCCGGGCCCAACCTTCGTCGCTTAGAGCGACCACTTGCCGCGAGGCGAGCATGGCGGGTCGGTGTCACTGAACGCGAGAGAGGCCCCCGTCACGGGAAAAGTGGCGGGGGCCTCTTTTTCTCGCGAACAAAACGTTCGCAATCGGGGGCGGCTAACGCCTACCCGGCAGTAGGTGCGACCATCGGAGCGCGTACTCAGCTCAACGGTGAAAGCAGAGGAAGTCGGCCATGGCTACGGCGCCCAGCGTCTCCTACTCGATCACGGTCCGTCTGGAGGTGCCCGCCAGCGGAACGGCGGTATCCCAGATCACCACGGCCGTGGAGTCCCACGGAGGCTCGGTGACCGGCCTCGACGTGACCGCCTCCGGCCACGAGAAGCTCCGGATCGACGTCACCATCGCGGCGTCCTCCACCGCCCACGCCGACGAGATCGTCCAGCAGTTGCGCGGCATCGAGGGCGTCACGCTGGGCAAGGTCTCGGACCGTACGTTCCTCATGCACCTCGGCGGCAAGATCGAGATGCAGTCCAAGCACCCGATCCGCAACCGTGACGACCTCTCCATGATCTACACCCCGGGCGTGGCCCGCGTGTGCATGGCGATCGCGGAGAACCCCGAGGACGCGCGCCGCCTCACCATCAAGCGCAACTCCGTCGCGGTCGTCACCGACGGCTCGGCCGTGCTCGGCCTCGGCAACATCGGTCCCATGGCCGCGCTGCCGGTCATGGAGGGCAAGGCGGCCCTGTTCAAGCGCTTCGCCGGCATCGACGCCTGGCCGCTCTGCCTGGACACCCAGGACACCGACGAGATCGTCGCGATCGTCAAGGCGATCGCCCCGGGCTTCGCCGGCATCAACCTGGAGGACATCTCCGCGCCGCGCTGCTTCGAGATCGAGGCCCGGCTGCGCGAGGCCCTCGACATCCCCGTCTTCCACGACGACCAGCACGGCACCGCGATCGTCGTCCTCGCCGCGTTGACGAACGCGCTGCGGGTGGCCGGCAAGGGCATCGGTGACATCCGGGTCGTCATGTCCGGCGCGGGCGCGGCCGGTACGGCCATCCTCAAGCTGCTGCTCGCCGCCGGCGTCAAGAACGCGGTCGTCGCCGACATCCACGGCGTCGTGCACGCCGACCGCGAGGACCTGGTCGACGCCAAGCCCGACTCGCCGCTGCGCTGGATCGCCGACAACACCAACGTCGAGGGCCTGACGGGCACGCTGAAGGAGGCCGTGCGCGGCGCCGACGTCTTCGTCGGTGTCTCCGCCCCGAACGTCCTCGACGGCGACGACGTGGCCGCGATGGCCGAGGGCGCGATCGTGTTCGCGCTCGCGAACCCGGACCCCGAGGTCGACCCGACGATCGCCCGTCAGACGGCGGCTGTCGTGGCCACCGGCCGGTCGGACTTCCCGAACCAGATCAACAACGTGCTGGTCTTCCCGGGTGTCTTCCGCGGTCTGCTGGACGCGCAGTCCCGCACCGTCAACACGGAGATGATGCTCGCCGCCGCGACCGCACTCGCGAACGTGGTGTCCGAGGACGAGCTGAACGCGAACTACATCATCCCCAGCGTCTTCAACGACAAGGTCGCGGGCGCGGTCGCCGGCGCGGTGCGCGACGCCGCGAAGGCCGCGGGAGCGACGGCGCCCGCCGCGTCGTAGGTCCGTCCCGGCCCCTCGGTCGGTGGGTGTGCGGCGGTTGTGAGGATCGCCACGGCCGCCCGCACATCGGCGCGTCGCGGAACCCGGGGCCTTCGGCGGCCGTTTATCGTGGCGGCCAGGTTCGGGCCTGTCCAGGCCTGGGCCCTCGCCGCCGGGAGCCGACGAAGCGTCACCACGCTGATGCGGTGGCGCTCTTCGTGTGACTCCCAAGGGTGTTCTCGCGACTCCTACGGGTGCCGGATTGGCTTTCCCGCCGCAGGTAGGGGCAGGATGCGTCTTCGGGCGCGAGGGTCTGGACGACGGACCCGGGTCCGGGGACTCACCGAGGACCCTGGCAGCATCGGCTTCACCGTGCCCGATATGCGGCTCCGCCGCGTGGCACGCCTCAAACGGCAAGAAGAACACGGGAGTACAACATGAACCGCAGTGAGCTGGTGGCCGCGCTGGCCGACCGTGCCGAGGTGACCCGCAAGGACGCCGACGCCGTTCTGGCCGCGTTCGCCGAGACCGTCGGCGAGATCGTCTCCAAGGGCGACGAGAAGGTCACCATCCCCGGCTTCCTGACCTTCGAGCGCACCCACCGTGCCGCTCGCACCGCGCGCAACCCGCAGACCGGCGACCCGATCAACATCCCCGCCGGTTACAGCGTCAAGGTGTCCGCGGGCAGCAAGCTCAAGGAAGCCGCCAAGGGTAAGTAAGGGCGCCTGTTCGCCGTTACGGCTTGGCGCCGTGGGCGACTGCGGGTCAGCCGTGGCTGGTCGCGCAGTTCCCCGCGCCCCTTTGGGGCGCTCAGCACAACGCCGACAGGGGCGGCCACCCGAGTCCGGGTGGCCGCCCCATCGACGTTCGTACGACAGTTGCCGCTAGCCGAGCGCCTTGCCCGGGAGTTCGACCTTCGCGCCGAGCTCCACGAGCTTCTCCATGAAGTTCTCGTAGCCGCGGTTGATGAGGTCGATGCCGTGGACGCGGGACGTGCCCTGGGCCGCCAGCGCCGCGATGAGGTACGAGAAGCCGCCGCGGAGGTCGGGGATGACCAGGTCGGCGCCCTGGAGGCGGGTCGGGCCCGAGACGACCGCCGAGTGCAGGAAGTTGCGCTGGCCGAAGCGGCAGTGCGAGCCGCCAAGGCACTCGCGGTAGAGCTGGATGTGCGCGCCCATCTGGTTGAGCGCGGAGGTGAAGCCGAGCCGGGACTCGTAGACCGTCTCGTGCACGATGGAGAGGCCGGTCGCCTGCGTCAGCGCGACGACCAGCGGCTGCTGCCAGTCCGTCTGGAAGCCCGGGTGCACGTCCGTTTCGAGCGCGATGGACTTCAACTGGCCACCGGGGTGCCAGAAGCGGATGCCCTCGTCGTCGATCGCGAAGGCACCGCCCACCTTCCGGTAGGTGTTGAGGAACGTCATCATCGAGCGCTGCTGCGCGCCCCGGACGTAGATGTTGCCCTCGGTCGCCAGCGCCGCCGACGCCCAGGACGCGGCCTCGAGGCGGTCCGGGAGGGCCGCGTGGGTGTAGCCGCCGAGCGAGTCCACACCGGTGATGCGGATCGTCCGGTCGGTGTCCATGGCGATGATCGCGCCCATCTTCTGCAGTACGCAGATGAGGTCCTCGATCTCCGGTTCCACGGCCGCGTTGGCGAGTTCGGTGACGCCCTCCGCCAGCACCGCGGTCAGCAGCACCTGCTCGGTCGCGCCGACGGACGGGTACGGCAGCTGGATCTTGGTGCCGCGCAGCCGCTGCGGAGCCTCCAGGTACTGGCCGTCCGCCCGCTTCTCGATCTTCGCGCCGAACTGCCGCAGCACCTCGAAGTGGAAGTCGATCGGCCGGCCGCCGATGTCGCAGCCGCCGAGACCCGGGATGAACGCGTGCCCCAGTCGGTGGAGCAGCGGACCGCAGAACAGGATCGGGATGCGCGACGAACCCGCGTGGGCATCGATGTCGGCGACGTTGGCGCTCTCGACGTGCGACGGATCGAGCACCAGCTCGCCCGGCTCCTCACCCGGACGGACCGTCACCCCGTGCAGTTGCAGCAGTCCGCGTACGACACGAACGTCACGGATGTCCGGTACGTTGCGCAGTCGACTTGGCTCACTGCCCAACAGGGCGGCGACCATGGCCTTGGGTACGAGGTTCTTCGCACCGCGGACACGGATCTCGCCCTCGAGCGGGGTTCCGCCGTGGACAAGCAGTACGTCGTCTGAGCCGTTGACGGTCATGAATCTCGCGTTCCGTGGAGTTGGGCAGGGGCCGAAGACGTAAGCGTAATGGCCGCCCACCCCCCTTCAGAAAGCCCAAGGACCGCTCAGCCACGTCATAGCTGTGTCACAACACGAACCGTTCCCAATCGGGCACATGGGGTCACGGGGTGTCGTGTGCGCGGCGAACGCATCGGTGCGCCCTGAGCTGCATTCACTCGGGTACCCACATTGGCTCCCCCATCACGGCGAAGATGCGGGATCATGTCTGGCATGACCGAGGTGTCCTCGCTCACAGGGCGGTTGCTCGTGGCAACACCCGCCCTGGCGGACCCGAACTTCGACCGCGCGGTGGTGCTCCTTCTCGACCACGACGAGGAGGGCTCCCTCGGTGTCGTCCTCAACCGCCCGACCCCCGTGGACGTCGGCGACATCCTGGAGGGCTGGGGGGATCTCGCCGGTGAGCCGGGAGTCGTCTTCCAGGGCGGCCCGGTCCAGTTGGACTCGGCCCTCGGCGTCGCCGTCATCCCGGGCGGCGCGTCGTCCGCCGAGCGCGCCCCGCTCGGCTGGCGGCGGGTGCACGGCGCGATCGGACTCGTCGACCTGGAGGCACCGCCGGAACTGCTGGCCTCCGCGCTCGGCTCGCTGCGGATCTTCGCCGGGTACGCCGGCTGGGGGCCCGGGCAACTGGAGGACGAACTGGTGGACGGCGCCTGGTACGTCGTCGAGTCGGAGCCCGGGGACGTGTCGTCGCCGGCCCCGGAGAGACTCTGGCGCGAGGTGCTGCGCCGCCAGCGCAGCGAGCTGGCGATGGTGGCGACGTATCCGGACGACCCTTCCCTGAACTGAACGGCCCTTGGCGGAACTGATGCCCCCGAGCTTCAGTACCCTTGGCCCTATGAGCACTCTTGAGCCCGAGCGCGGGACTGGTACGGGGACCCTCGTAGAGCCGACGCCCCAGGTGTCGCACGGTGACGGGGACCATGAGCGCTTCGCCCATTACGTCCAGAAGGACAAGATCATGGCGAGCGCCCTCGACGGCACTCCCGTGGTGGCGTTGTGCGGGAAGGTCTGGGTACCGGGCCGCGACCCGAAGAAGTACCCGGTGTGTCCCATGTGCAAGGAGATCTACGAGTCCATGGGCTCGGGCGGGGACGGCGACAAGGGCAAGGGCGGCGACAAGTAGTCGTTCGGCCGGCCCGACTTTCCGAGGCTCTCGGTTTCTGAGGCCCTCGGGGCGCACTTCGGTGCGCCCCGAGGGCCTTTCTCATGTTTCGACGGCTTTTCGGCGATCTTTCGCGTGTCACGAAGTGGTTGAGACCTCTTGTGGCCGCGTTCATCTACTCCTTAATCTCCGTGGTGTTGTGCAGAGCGAAACGCCCATTGCATATGTTGCAACGCACGCCCGGATTCACGCCCGGATTCCCGGAGGAACGCTCCATGAAGCTCGCCCCCAGATTCGCCGTACTCCTGGCAGCCGCCGCTGTCGTCGCCGGCTGCGCGCCCCAGACCTCCGACAACTCGTCCTCCGACCAGGACGACACGAGCGGCACCCTGCGGGTGTGGCTCTTCCAGGAGGTCGGCAACGACCCGAAGGCGAAGGTCGTCGACTCCGTAGTGGCCGCCTTCGAGAAGGCCCACAAGGACACCGAGGTGGACGTCGAGTACATCCCGATCGACACCCGCGCCCAGCGCGTCAAGGCCGCCTTCAACGACCCGAAGTCCGCGCCCGACGTCATGGAGTACGGCAACACCGACACGGCCGGTTACGTCCACGACGGCGGACTCCTCGACGTCACCAAGGAGTTCGGCGCCTGGAGCGAGGCCAAGGACACCGACCCGACCGCCAAGCAGTCCGTCACGGTCGACGGCAAGCTGTACGGCTCCCCGTTCTACGTCGGCGTCCGCGCCCTCTACTACCGCATCGACGTCTTCAAGGACCTGGGCCTCCAACCCCCCAAGACCATGGCCGAGTTGGCGGCCACCGCCCGGAAGATCCACAAGGCGAAGTCCGACCTCTACGGCCTCGTCGTGGGCGGCGCCTACACGTACGGCGCGATGCCCTTCGTGTGGGCCAACGGCGGCGAACTCGCCACGGCGAAGAACGGCACGTACACCTCCGCGATCGACAGCGCCGCCGCCCAGAAGGGCATCAAGGCCTACACCTCGCTCTTCACGAGCGACAACTGTCCCGCCGCCAAGTGCGCGGTGATGGGCGGCAACGACACGATCACCGCGTTCGCGGCCGGCAAGGCGGGCATGGCGATCGGCGGCGACTTCAGCCACAGCGCGGTCGAGGCGGGCAAGGTCAAGGGCAAGTACGCGGTCGTGCCGTTGCCCGGTGTCGCGTCCGGGTCGGTCGCTCCCGCGTTCGCCGGGGGCAACAACATCGGTGTCCTGAAGAGCACTTCGCACCGCACGCTCGCGGTCGATCTCATGGAGCAGCTCACCTCGAAGGCGACGCAGGCCTCGATGTTCGACGCGATGGGGTTCCTGCCGACGTTCACGGACGTCCGTGACGCTGCCGCGGCGAGGATGCCGTTCGAGAAGCCGTTCGTGGAGACGTTGGCCGCGGGGACGAAGTTCGTTCCCGCGTCACCGGGTTGGTCGGAGATCGACTCGTCGTTGGTGGTGCCGACGATGCTGCAGGAGGTCATCAGCGGGAAGAAGAGTGTGGCTGGGGCTTCGGGGGATGCGGCGACGAAGATGAACTCCGCGTTCAGCTCCGCGGGTTGACCGGTGGCGCCCAATAGCTCGGTCGGTGTGGAGCGTTCGCGAGTGCGGGTTCGGCGTGGCTTGTCGCGCCCACGCGGCGGTAGCCGCAAATTCAGCACAGCCCCGCGCCCCCAGGGGGGTTGGACGACCCCTTGGTTGTATCTCGCCCCGGCTCTTGTCGTCCTTGGTGGGTTGCTCGTCTACCCCATCTATCAGCTCGGGTTGATCTCCTTCTTCCAGTACACGCAGGCTCAGGTCAGTGGTGGGGAGCCGACGACCTTCGAGGGGTTCGGGAACTACTCCGCACTGTTCTCGGACAGTCAGTTCTGGCAAGTGCTGGTGGCTACGGTGTTGTTCGCGGGGGCGTGTGTCGTGTCGACGCTCGCTGTCGGGTGTGCGCTCGCGGTGTTGCTCACTCGGGTGCGGGCGTTGCCACGGCTCGTGTTGATGCTGGCCGCGCTCGGTGCCTGGGCCACGCCTGCCGTCACCGGGTCGACGGTCTGGTTGCTGCTGTTCGACCCGGACTTCGGGCCGGTGAACCGGATCCTGGGGCTCGGTGACCACTCCTGGACGTACGGGCGGCTGAGCGCGTTCTTCCTCGTGCTGCTCGAAGTGGTGTGGTGCTCCTTCCCGTTCGTGATGGTGACGGTCTACGCCGGCATCCGCGCCGTGCCCTCCGAGGTACTGGAGGCCGCGGCCCTGGACGGCGCCTCGCAGTGGCGCATCTGGCGGTCCGTGCTGACGCCGATGCTCCGGCCGATCCTGACCGTCGTCACCATCCAGTCCGTCATCTGGGACTTCAAGGTCTTCACCCAGATCTACGTCATGACCAACGGCGGCGGCATCGCGGGCCAGAACCTCGTCCTCAACGTGTACGCCTACCAACAGGCGTTCGCGTCCTCGAAGTACAGCCTCGGCTCGGCGATCGGCGTCGTCATGCTGCTGATGCTGCTCGCCGTCACGCTGGTCTATCTGCGCCTGCTCCGCAGGCAGGGGGAGGAGTTGTGAGTACGCTCCGCGGTTTCGTACGGCGGCCCTGGCGGCTCGCGGCCGAGGCGTCGGCGCTGCTGATCGCGATCGTCGTCGCCTTCCCCCTCTATTGGATGGTGCTCAGCGCCTTCAAACCGGCCGGGGAGATCGAGTCGAGCGAGCCTCGGCCGTGGACGCTCGCGCCCTCTCTGGACTCGTTCCGGCGCGTGTTCGGGCAGCAGGAATTCGGCCGATACTTCGTCAACAGCCTTGTCGTGGCGGGCTCGGTGGTCGTCGTCTCGGCGCTGATCGCCTTTCTCGCCGCGACGGCGGTGACGCGATTCCGGTTCCGCTTCCGGACCACCCTCCTGATCATGTTCCTGGTGGCCCAGATGGTGCCCGTGGAAGCGCTGACGATCCCCCTGTTCTTCACCATGCGGGGGCTCGGGCTGCTGAACACCCTGGGGTCGCTGATCCTGCCTCAGATCGCGTTCTCGCTGCCGTTCGCGATCTGGATGCTGCGGGGGTTCGTGAAAGCGGTACCGGACGCGCTGGAGGAGGCCGCGTACATCGACGGGGCGAGCCGGACGCGATTCCTGTGGCAGATCCTTTTCCCGCTCGTCTTCCCGGGGCTGGTCGCCACGAGCGTGTTTTCCTTCATCTCGGCCTGGAACGACTTCCTGTTCGCCAAGTCCTTCATCATCAGCGACACCTCCCAGTCGACCCTGCCGATGGCACTCCTCGTCTTCTACAAGCCCGACGACCCGGACTGGGGCGGGGTCATGGCGGCCTCCACGGTGATGACGATTCCGGTGCTGGTGTTCTTCGTACTCGTACAGCGACGTCTGGTCTCGGGGCTGGGCGGAGCGGTTAAGGACTGACGTGACCGAACTGATTCCTCAGCCCGGCAGTGTTGCCGCCGGTTCCGGCGAGGTGCGGCTGACGAGGCGCTCCAAGCTCTACGCCGGCGACGCGACGGAAGGCGTCGGCAACTGGCTGCGCACCGTCCTCCAGCAGGCCACCGGTCTTCCGCTGCACGAGGGGCGGGAACTCGACGACGCCCGCGACGGCGGCATCGCGCTCCAACTCGACGACGCGCTCGGCTCCGAGGAGTACCGCCTCGTCAGCGACTCGGACGGGGTCTTCATTGAGGGCGGCGGCCCGGCCGGTGTCTTCTGGGGCGCCCAGACGCTCCGTCAGCTCCTCGGCTCCGACGCGTACCGCAGGGCTCCGCTCGACCGCGACCGCACCTGGGCCGTGCCCCACCTCACCATCCAGGACTCCCCCCGATTCCCCTGGCGCGGCCTCATGCTCGACGTCGCCCGGCACTTCATGCCCAAGGAAGGCGTCCTGCGCTACCTGGATCTGATGGCGGCGCACAAACTCAACGTCTTCCACTTCCACTTGACGGACGATCAGGGCTGGCGCGTACAGATCAAGCGGTACCCGAAGCTGACCGAGATCGGCTCCTGGCGGGCCCGCACGAAATTCGGCCACCGTGCCTCACCCCTGTGGGACGACAAGCCCCACGGGGGCTACTACACGCAGGACGACATCCGCGAGATCGTCGCCTACGCAGCTGAGCGGCATATCACCGTGGTTCCCGAAATCGACGTACCGGGACACTCGCAGGCCGCCATCGCCGCGTATCCGGAACTCGGCAACACCGACGTCATCGCTGCATCGATCACAGGGGGCAACTCCCTCTCCGTCTGGGACACCTGGGGCATCAACCCGAACGTACTCGCCCCCACTGACAACACCCTCCGCTTCTACGAGGGGGTGTTCGAGGAACTGCTGGACCTGTTCCCCTCGGAGTTCATTCACGTCGGGGGCGACGAATGCCCCAGGGACCAGTGGAAGCAGTCGGCGACCGCACAGGCGCGGATCGCGGAACTCGGGCTCGCGGACGAGGACGAGTTGCAGTCGTGGTTCATCGGACACTTCGACAAGTGGCTCTCCGCGCGCGGGAGAAGGCTCGTCGGCTGGGACGAGATCCTGGAGGGCGGTCTCGCGGACGGGGCCGTCGTGTCGTCCTGGCGCGGCTACGAGGGCGGGATCACCGCCGCCCGCGCGGGCCACGACGTCGTCATGTGCCCTGAACAACATGTGTACTTGGACTGGCGCCAGGCCCCCGGAGAGGACGAGCCGGTGCCGATCGCCCATGTGCGCACCCTGGAGGACGTCTACCGCTTCGAGCCGGTCCCGGAGCAGCTCAGCGCGGCCGAGGCCCGCCATGTGCTGGGTACGCAGGCCAACGTGTGGACCGAGGTGATGGAGGATCACGCACGCGTGGACTACCAGACGTTCCCCAGGCTGGCCGCGTTCGCCGAGGTCGCCTGGAGCGCGCTGCCGGCGTCCGCGGAACGGGACTTCGCCGATTTCGAGCGCCGGATGACCGCTCACTATCCGAGACTCGACGCCCTGGGGGTCGCCTACCGTCCGCCCACCGGCCCCCTGCCGTGGCAGCGCCGCCCCGGAGTGCTCGGACGACCCAAGGACGGGCCGCCCCCGAACGCGTAGGAACGCGGCGAACACGTAAGGGAAAAAGCCCCCAGGAGTCACCGATGAGTGGCAATACGCGCGTACCGGTGATGCCGTACGAAAACGGACCATCTCCCTGATGAGACGGGCGAATGCCTCCTAGCAGACCCCCGCGCTCGGGTCTTGCGAAGATGTGCCAGAGTTGCCACGTCCGCCCTGTCAGCACGTACCGTACGGCAGCAACAGGTGGGACCAGGTGGGGCAGCGGGAAGGGGCAGCCGGTTTGACCACGCACGCAGCGCAGGCGGGGCAGTCCGTCACGCTGCCCACGACGCTGGACGAGGCCGTGGCGGCGCTCACAGACCTGCCCACGGCCGTTCCCGTGGCCGGCGGCACCGACCTCATGGCGGCCGTCAACTCCGGCCAGCTCAGGCCCAGCGCGCTGGTCGGTCTCGGCCGGATCAGCGAGATCCGGGGCTGGCAGTACCAGGACGGGCACGCGCTGCTCGGCGCGGGGCTCACGCACGCCCGCATGGGCCGCCCCGACTTCGCCGCCCTGATCCCGGCGCTAGCCGCCTCCGCGCGTGCCGCGGGCCCGCCGCAGATCCGCAACGCGGGCACCCTGGGCGGCAACATCGCCTCGGCCGCGCCCACCGGTGACGCGCTGCCCGTACTGGCCGCCCTGGAGGCGACGCTGATCATCGCGGGCCAGGGCGGAGCCCGCCGGGAGATCCCGGTGTCGCACCTCCTGGCCGGCGTGGAGATGCTGCGCGGCGGCGAACTCATCGGCTTCGTGCGCGTGCCGCTGCTGCACGCCCCGCAGGTCTTCCTGAAGGCCACCGGCCGGACCGGCCCCGGGCGCTCGGTCGCGTCCGTCGCGGTCGTCCTCGACCCCGCCAGGCGCGGGGTCAGGTGCGCCGTCGGAGCCATAGCGCCGATGCCGCTCAGACCGCTGGACGCCGAGCAGTGGGTGGCCCGGCTGATCGACTGGGACAACAGCCGCACGATCGTCCCCGAGGCTCTGAGCGCCTTCGGGGAGTACGTCGCCGCGGCCTGCATCCCCGACCCGGCACCGGCCGAGGACGGCTCCGTGGAACAGCTTCCGCCCGCGGTACTGCACCTGCGGCGCACCGTCGCCGCACTGGCCCGACGAGCACTCGGGAGGGCGCTGTCGTGACCGACGACCAGCACGGAGAGGGCACCCCCCAGGGCGGCGGACGCTGGGACCCGCTGCCCCAGGGCGACTACGACGACGGCGCAACGGCCTTCGTGAAACTCCCCGAAGGGGGCATCGACGCCCTCCTGGCCGCCCCCGGGCACGGCTATGTGCCGCCGCCCATAACGGCCACCCCCGGCTCGGACACCGAGCCCTCGGACACCGGCTCCTGGGCCAGGCCCGCCGAGGGCGTCCAGTGGCCCGACCCGAACGCCGCACAGCAGCAGGGGACGGCCGGCGACGGCCGGTTCGCCTACCACCCCGGGTCCACCGGCCAGTGGACCTTCCAGGACACCAACGCCCCGGACGCGGGCGGCGCCCCCGGTCGCGATGTGACCGGCGAGTGGTCGATCCCCGTGGCCGGCGGTGATCTCCCGGACGAATCGGGCGAGTTCACCACCTCGGCCCTGGTCGAGCAGTGGGGCGGCACCCCGCCGGCCACCCTGCCCGGCGGCGCGCCCGCGCCCTGGGCGACGGACGGCGCGGGCCAGAACTGGGCACAGCAGGCGTCCGGCGCGGACGTCGCGGAACGGCCCGGACAGCCCGACGCGCACCCGGCCGAGCACACCGACGGCCGAGGCGCGGCCTACCCGGCGACGGGCACCGACGGGCGGGGCACGGCCTACCCCGCGAGCGGTACCGACGGCCGGGGCACGGCGTACGCGGCGACGGGCACCGACGGGCGCGGCGTTGCACACCCGGCCGACCGGTCCGAGGCGCACCCGGCCACCGAGTCGACCCGCCGCCCGTACGAGGAACCCCAGGGCAGCGACCCGTACGCGCACGCCCGCAGCGAGGCCGCCACCGACCCGTACGGGGACGCGCGCGGCGACCGTCACGACGACGCCTCCGCCGAACTCGCCGCGGGCGACGCGCAGTCGGCCGACGAGAACGGCGCGGCGGGCGGCGATGCCGAAGGGGTCGAGGGGGCTGCCGAGAGGCTCGCTGACGCCTCCGCGGCGGCCGACGCGTCCGACGGCACCGAAGTCGCCCCGGAGGCCGCTGAGGAGCCCGTGACGGCTTCGGACGCGGACGAGTCGGACGAGTCCGCCGAGCCCGCCCCGAAGATCCCCGGCGAGGAACACCCGCTCGCCTCCTACGTGTTGCGCGTCAACGGCGCCGACCGGCCCGTCACCGACGCCTGGATCGGCGAGTCGCTGCTCTACGTGCTGCGCGAACGCCTCGGCCTCGCGGGCGCCAAGGACGGCTGCTCGCAGGGCGAGTGCGGGGCCTGCAACGTCCAGGTCGACGGACGGCTCGTCGCCTCCTGCCTGGTGCCCGCCGTCACCGCCGCCGGCTCCGAGGTCCGTACGGTCGAGGGTCTCGCCGTCGAGGGGCAGCCCTCGGACGTGCAGCGGGCGCTCGCCAAGTGCGGTGCCGTGCAGTGCGGTTTCTGCGTGCCCGGTATGGCGATGACCGTGCACGACCTCCTGGAGGGCAACCCCGCGCCCACCGAACTGGAGGCCCGCCAGGCCCTGTGCGGCAACCTGTGCCGCTGCTCCGGCTACCGGGGTGTCCTGGACGCCGTGCAGGAAGTCGTCGCCGAGCGTGAGGCGCACGCCGCTGCCGCCGAACCTGAGTCGGACGGCGACGAGGCGCGTATTCCCCATCAGGCGGGCCCCGGAGCCGGTGGTGTCCACCAGTCGGCGTTCGAGTCCCCGCGCACGCAGGACCAGGTGTACGGCCAGGACGGAGGTCAGGCGTGAGCAACGAAGCCGCCACCGCGACCACGGAGGCCGCCCCTGCCCCGGAGCATCCGGGCCACGGCCTGGGCGCCTCGCTGCCGGCCGCCGACGCCCGGGCCAAGACCGAGGGCACCTTCCCGTACGCGGCCGACCTGTGGGCCGAGGGACTGCTCTGGGCGGCCGTCCTGCGCTCACCGCACCCGCACGCGCGCATCCTGTCGGTCGACACGTCCCACGCGCGCGACATGCCGGGCGTACGGGCCGTCATCACCCACGAGGACGTGCCGGGCCGGGACCTCTACGGCCGCGGCACCGCCGACCGCCCGGTGTTCGCCTCCGAGGTGGTACGCCACCACGGGGAGCCCATCGCGGCCGTCGCCGCCGACCACCCCGACACCGCGCGGATGGCCGCCGCGGCCATCATGGTCGAGTACGAGGTGCTCGACCCGGTGACCGACCCCGAGCAGGCCTTCGAGGCCGAACCGCTGCACCCCGACGGCAACCTGATCCGGCACATCCCGCTGCGCCACGGCGACCCGGACGCGGCCGCCGACATCGTCGTGGAGGGCCTGTACCGCATCGGCCGCCAGGACCCCGCCCCCATCGGCGCCGAGGCCGGTCTCGCCGTGCCCCGCCCCGACGGCGGCGTCGAGCTGTACATCGCCTCCACGGACCCGCACACCGACCGCGACACGGCCGCCGCGTGCTACGGCCTGGAGCCCGACCGCGTGAAGGTCGTCGTCACCGGCGTCCCCGGAGCCACCGCCGACCGCGAGGACCAGGGCTTCCAACTCCCGCTCGGACTGCTCGCGTTGAAGACCGGCTGCCCGGTCAAACTCACCGCCACGCGCGAGGAGTCCTTCCTCGGCCACACCCACCGTCACCCCACGCTCCTGCGCTACCGCCACCACGCCGACGAGGACGGCCGGCTGGTCAAGGTCGAGGCCCAGGTGCTGCTCGACGCGGGCGCCTACGCCGACACCTCCTCGGAGGCCCTGGCCGCCGCCGTGTCCTTCGCCTGCGGCCCGTACGTCGTCCCGAACGCCTTCATCGAGGGCTGGGCCGTCCGCACGAACAACCCGCCTTCGGGGCATGTGCGCGGCGAGGGCGCCATGCAGGTCTGCGCCGCCTACGAGGCGCAGATGGACAAGCTCGCCAAGAAGCTCGCCATGGACCCGGCGGAGCTGCGCCTGCGCAACGCGATGGCCACCGGGGACGTCCTCCCCACCGGCCAGACGGTGACCTGCCCGGCGCCGGTCGCCGAACTCCTCCAGGCCGTACGGGACTTCCCGTTGCCGCAGCTCCCCAAGGACACCCCCGAGGACGAGTGGCTGCTGCCCGGAGGACCAGAGGGCGCGGGCGAACCGGGCGCGGTGCGCCGGGGCGTCGGCTACGGCCTCGGCATGGTGCACATGCTCGGCGCGGAGGGCGCGGACGAGGTCTCCACGGCCACCGTGAAGGTCCACGACGGCATCGCGACGGTCCTGTGCGCGGCTGTCGAAACGGGCCAGGGTTTCACCACGCTGGCCCGCCAGATCGTCCAGGAGACCCTCGGCATCGACGAGGTGCACGTCGCCCCCGTAGACACCGATCAGCCTCCCGCTGGCCCCGGATGCCGAGGACGTCATACCTGGGTATCGGGCGGCGCGGTCGAACGGGCCGCGAAGATGGTCCGCACCCAGCTCCTCCAGCCCCTGGCGCACAAGTTCGGGATGTCGACCGAGCTCCTCCAGATCACCGACGGCAAGATCACCTCCTACGACGGTGTCCTCTCGACGACCGTCACCGAGGCCCTGGACGGCAAGGAACTGTGGGCCACCGCCCAGTGCCGCCCGCACCCGACCGAGCCCCTGGACGAGGCGGGCCAGGGCGACGCCTTCGTAGGGCTCGCCTTCTGCGCGATCCGCGCGGTCGTCGACGTAGACATCGAACTGGGCTCGGTGAGGGTCGTCGAACTGGCCCTCGCCCAGGACGTCGGCCGGATCCTGAACCCGACCCAGCTGGTCGCCCGTATCGAGGGCGGTGTCACCCAGGGCGTAGGCATCGCGTTGACGGAGAACCTGCGCACCGCGCGCGGGTTGATCCGCCACCCCGACCTCACCGGCTACGCCCTGCCCACCGCCCTGGACACCCCCGACATCAAGATCGTGAAACTCGTCGAGGAGCGTGACGTGGTCGCCCCCTTCGGGGCGAAGGCGGTCAGCGCGGTACCGGTGGTCACGTCCCCGGCCGCGATCGCCGCCGCCGTACGCGCCGCGACGGGCCGCCCGGTGAACCGGCTGCCGATCCGCCCGCAGGCGGCGGTGGTGACGGCGACGGCCGAGCAGCAGTACGGGCAGTACGGCTACTAGACGGCGGGTCCCGGAAGGCAGTTGAGGGTGTTCGAGGACGTGTTCGAGGGAGTCGTCCTCATCACGGGCGTGATGGCCGCCGGCAAGTCGACGGTCGCGCAGGCGCTCGCGATGGGGGTCCCCCCACGCCTTTAAGGCCAATGCCGTTGCTTTTGGCGGGGCTGGCCGGTTGAAGCGATGTGCTGATATCCCGTCTGGAGCGGCTGGGGCTGGGCGTCCTGACTCGGTCGTGT
>NZ_JBIWMV010000031.1:0-71661 GCF_044766845.1 Streptomyces sp. NPDC101776
AGCCCCACGCCATGAGCCCGGGAAGACCGTGAAACGAGCCGAAACCCTCACCGAACACATCCGCCTGAAACGGCAGCGAGGATAAATACCAAGCTGAGATCAGTCCGCCTCCGCTGACAGGAACCAGCACCGTGCCGATGTCGAGTCCCGCAGCCAGCGCTTCATCGGATATGTCGAGGCCGACCGTTCCCTGGCCCGCGATGATGTCCAGGTCGTCGAAGGGCGGCACGATCACATAGCGGTGTTCCGCGGCCAACTGCTCAGTGAGGGCCGGGCACTCCTCGGGGGGAGCGAAGTGCACATCGGCCCCGTACTCCAGGACCCCGTCGATTTTCACCTTGGCGGCCGTGGAGGGCATGACGATCGTTGCTTTCACGCCGTCCTGCCGGGCCGCGTAGGCAAGTGCTTTGCCGTGGTTCCCGCTCGATCGTGCAATGACGCCGCGGGCCTTCTGTGCCTCGGACATCCGCGACAGTCGATTGCATGCGCCACGTATTTTGAACGAGCCGGTGATCTGCAGGTTTTCTGGTTTCAGAAAGAGAGACCGATGTTCGCAGGAGGCCCATGGAGCCCTGAGCAGCGAGGTACGTGAGAGCACTGGCTCCAGGCGTTGACGGGCGGTGTGCAGGTCGTTGAGCGTGACGAGAGTCATGGGTCGGTCATCCTTGTCGGGTATTGACGGTCATCTGGCGAGCCGCTCACAGGGGGTGGACGCAAACCCTCGGCACTCAGCTCCGGTCGGAGCCTCTGCGCGGCCGTCATGCGCCGGGGGATCACTCGGTCCGGGTGACCTCGACGAACATCATGGGACGATCGCCGGCCGTATGCAGAGCGGCCTCGTCGGGACTCCACCAGCAGCCGTAGGACAGACCGGTCGCGTTACCCGGGCGGAAGACGACCGTGTCTTCCCCGGCCGTTGCCCAAGTGACCGTTTCCGTGGTGCCGTCCGGGTGGCCGACCGCGCGGGGAGGGAATTCGTCCGCGTTGTCATAGCGGCAGCCGGTGCCGTCGTGCCGATCAACGATTTCGTGCTCTGCATCGGGCAGTGCGGCACCGTCGTCCATGTGGACCGGGACTGCCGCCCTCGCCGCGACGATCGAGACGATGGGAGCGGCGAGCAGCACGCCGGCTACGGCTGCGGTGAGGGCTACTGCTTTGAGGGGCTCGTGCATCGCTGTCCTCCTGGCTCGGTGCGCGGATCTCCGGGGTGGTGTGACCTTCCAGATGGACGGGCGGCCGGACGATGACCGGGGCGGCCGGCTACCGCACCGGCCTGCGGATCACGACACGGTTCCCACCGGTTGCGCCGTGGCCGCTCGCGTCCGTACGGCGGAGCAAAGACGTGACGACAACGTGAGACCGCGGTGGCCGGGGCCATGGCCGGGCCCGTCCCTGCCCGAGCGGTACGAGAGCGCTTACCGGCGGACCGCACTGCAGCGGCAGCCTCCACGCGCCGGCGGTCCGAGCCGGCGTGGAATCTCCGGTCGCGGCGAGGGCGACGGCGTCTTCTGTCGTCCTGGCGGCGGTGGGAGGTGCGGTGCAAGTCATGGTGATCACGGCCTCGGAGAGCTGCTGGGTGACTCTTCCAGGAGACGTCGCGCAGTCCTGGGGCGACTGAGCAAGTAGTACTCAAACCCGGAACGAGGCCGGTCACCAGGACGGTCTTCCGAGGGCGGGAGGCGTGTCGGGGCCGGCTGTCCGCGCCGGAGTACTCAGCACACTCGGGCGAGCAGCTTCCGCTCCGGCCGAGTATCTCCTACTCATGTGGGGGTGCTTTTGCGTCCTGAAGAATCCCGGCAGGTGGGACCGCACGCAAGTGCGGCCAGGAACAGGAGGTTCGCGATGGCTGCAGAGGACGACTTCGGCGTTGAGGAAGCCGGCGCGCGCAGAGACGTGCACGCTGAGGGGCTTGTCGCCAACCGGGCGCTGTGGGATTCCCTGGCCGAAACCCACGGTACGACAGCCACCGATCAGTCCTACGACGTGGAGGCGTTTCTCGGCGGTCAGCAGACGTTGCGCAGCATCGAGTGTGAACTGGCCGGTGACGTAGCGGGCAAGGATCTGCTCCACCTGCACTGCCACTTCGGCATGGACACCTTGAACTGGGCCCGCCTGGGCGCGAGGGTCACCGGAGTCGACTTCTCCCCCGTAGCGATCACCCGTGCCCGGGCCCTCGCCGAAAAGGCGGGACTGGTCGCGGACTTCGTCGTGGCGGACACCCAGCGCCTGCCCGACAGCCTTGCGGCCGGGTTCGACGTCGTCGTCGCCACGTACGGTGTGTTGTCCTGGATCTCGGATGTCGACGCGTGGATGCGAGGGGCCGCGCGGGCGCTCAGGCCGGGAGGCCGGCTGATCCTGGTGGACATTCATCCGGCCTTCCAGACCGTCCTCAGCTTCGAACCCTTCGTAGCCGACTGGCCCTACGGCGGCGGCGAGGCTCAGTACGTCGCTCTGACCGGCACGTATGCAGATCCGAGCGTCGTGACAGCGCCACGGCAGACGGTGCAGTACCCCTACTCGGTCGGTGAGATCGTGACTGCCGCCGCTTCGGCGGGCCTGGTTGTGGAACGGCTGGCAGAGCACACGGAGACGGAATCCGATGGCCGCCACATCCTGCCTCGAGGCGCCGACGGTCTCTACCGGTTCCCCTTCAGCGACACCTACCTGCCGATCATGTACTCGCTGCGGGCTGTCGCGCCACGCACGCCGAAGACCGGCAGATGATCGCGTCCTTCCTCTGACGTTCAGGGGGCCTGTCCGCAAAAGCCAACGGCCGCCCCGCGTTTGGGTGCGACGTTGCCACGGTCGTCACCAACCCGGGGGTACCGGGCTGCAGTCGGACACCGGATAGTCGGCTGCGCAGCGGCGGATCGTGGGCACATGAGTGCCTCTTGCTCCGGTGCTGCATGCCGGCCGCGACACACTGGCTGTCGCTGACCTTCAGACCTCTACGGCAAGGCATGTCATGCGTTCATACAGCAGAGTCGAGTCTCATCTCGAGCGGCTCGGGGGCAGTGAATGCGCTCCGGCTGTGTTCGTCAGCGAGCTGGACCTGACGGATGTGGCGACGGCGACAGCGGTGCACCTGACCGGCCGCCGGTCGTATGCGGTCGAGTCCGCGCTGATCGGTTTCGACGCAATACCCGCTCTCCTGGAGAGCCTGGAGGAGATGCAGGCCCAGCCGTTGCGTTGGCTCGGGATGACGACGCGTGACGGTCACCTTGCCGCCTTCGTTGCCTGGCGTCGCCTGGCGGGGGAAGACGGCATCGACATCGAGCGGGTATGCGTCGATCCGGAATGGTTTCGCCGCGGTCTGGCTCTGAGGCTGCTCGATCACCTGTTGACCGAGCTGGCCCCCACCGGGCAGGCGCTGGTCAGCACGGGCGCGGAAAATCGTCCGGCCATCGCTCTCTATGAGCGTCTCGGCTTCACCCGTGTCGGCACCGTCGAGCGGGCGCCCGGCCTGCTCATGGCCGAGTTCCGGCTTGCGCGGGAATAGGGCCACAGGCCACCTCTCCGGCCATGGCATCTCGTGCGACGGCTGACTGCCTGGCGGGCCGGCCTGCGGCTGGTGGAGGCGTCGGCCGCGGGCCGGCCATGGGTGGGTCTGTGTAAGCGGTCAGTGGTGGCCGTGGCCGCTGGTGATCTCCTCGTACTCCTGGGCGGTCGGCTTGCTGATCTGGCCGTCCGTACCGTAGTAAGCCTTGCTGAGCCTCGCGTGCGGCCATCAGCGCCACGGCCGGGCCGGAAGCGAGGGGAGCCTTTGGCGCAACGGACCGTCCGGGCAGGGCGTCACGCCGTGCTTCACGCGGCCTACGGGCGAGCGGCGGCGTCTAGGATTGCGCCGGCTCCCGCCGCCCCGGCTCTCTCATTCATCGGCGTATCGGGCCGGACGCAGAAGTGCACCAAGTCCTGGAGCCAGGAGGCCGACGATCCGCTCGGAGTCCATGGCGGCCATCGGGTTCAGCCTGAGAACGTAACGGCTGAAGATCAGTCCGAGAGTCGTCGTCAGCACGGCGCCGGCTCGTTCTGCGCCATCGGTTCCGCCGATGCGTTCCGCCAGCCGGGCGGTCAGTTCCCGCTCGGCGTACTCGCGGAACGCACGCAGGAGCGCCGGATCCCGCTGGGCCTGGGTGACCAGCAGCGTCAGCGAACCGCCGAGTTCGGGATCGTCCCATACGGCCAGGACAGCCCGGATGATCTGCTGAGGCATCTGCTCGGGATCACTTTCGAGCATGCGCGCCATCACCTGGCCCGGGCTGATCCCGAGCGCCATCGCCCCACCGAACAGCCCTTGCTTGGAGCCGAAGTGATAGCTGATCAGGGCCGGGTCCACGTCGGCTGCCGACGCGACGGCTCGCATCGTCGTCGCGTTGTAGCCGCGCTGCAAAAACGCCGTCCTCGCCGCTGCCAGAATCCTCTCCTTGGCGTCGGAGCCTCCACGCGGACGTCCACGAGATTTATTCATCACCATTGAATATCACGGGCGGAACCCCTCGTGCGGCGCGTAGGTGCTCATAAACCCCAGGTCACGCCTCGCCGGCGCCCAGCGGGCGGCCGGGGGCGACGACCGCGGCTGGGCGCCGCTGCCGCCGCCCCGCAGGCTCAGCGGGTGATGTCGACAAAGACCATGGGCCGGTCGGCGACGGTGTGG
The DNA here is from genome assembly GCF_044766845.1 of Streptomyces sp. NPDC101776. Classification (NCBI taxonomy): domain Bacteria; kingdom Bacillati; phylum Actinomycetota; class Actinomycetes; order Kitasatosporales; family Streptomycetaceae; genus Streptomyces; species Streptomyces sp. NPDC101776. The sequence continues at coordinate 4,655 of NZ_JBIWMV010000031.1, forward strand.
AACGCGGCCTCGTTGCGGCCCCACCAGTGACCGGTCGGCCTGCCGGTGACCGCGTCGGCCTGGATGAAGATCGTTCCCCGGCCGGCGCCGCTCCATTCCTTCGTGGCAAGTCCCGCAGAGCCCTCGACCCGGCTGTCCCGGAACGCCCAGTGCGGCGACGTCTTGGATGAGAAGGCGACGCCGTGCGGGGCGGAGGTGCTGTCGGAGACCCTGACTGCGTACTCCTGGGTGGCGCTGTCGCCGTCGCGTTCGAAGGGTGTCACGGACTGCGCGACCATCATGTGCCCGGTAGCGCCCCCGTCCGAGCCGTCCAGGTACTTCACCGCGATGACGGAACCCGCATGCAGGTCGCTGACCCGCTGTGCGGAGGGGCGGCTGATGTGATCGCTCATGTCATCGAGCGCACCGCCGGCGGACGTGTCGGTGAAGGCGTCGTAGTACTGCTCCGAGCTGGGGCTGCGGAAGCCGATACCGGAGGTGAACCACGTGTCGGTGGCCCAGGAGTAGGCATGTCTCATCGAGGCGGTGAGGAACTGCGCGCACTTGGCCTCGACCTGATAGGAGCTGGGATTCCCGGGGGTGCCCCAGGTGACCGTGGCTGTGGCGGAGTCCGCGTGGTCGAGAGCACCGGGGTAGAAGTTCTCCGGGTCCTGTCCTGGCCAGCCGAGTGTCGCGAGCCGGTCGATGATCTCGTTCTCGGCGGCCACCAGGGGGGCGCCGTCTTCGGTTCCGGCTGCCTGCGCCGTAGTCGGCATGACCGCCAGAACAACGGCTGTCGACACTGCGCACAGGGGGCCTATGAGCTTGTTCATCGCGCTGATCTTCTTCTTTCTGTGATGCTGTTCCGTCGCGGCGGAGTTGGTTACTGCCCGCAGGGCGGGAGTGGTCGAGCAGCACAGCCGGATGTCGTGCAGTGCTGCGGGCCGGCTCAGCCATCGCGCGGCGCCGTACAGCGGGAACCGGCCGCCCGGCCGTCTCGGCGGTCCGCCGGCATCACCGGGAGCGGCCGGAGTCCGGGCCCCGCACTGAGGGGTGTTCCACGCCGGCCGCCCTCACCGCTCCGGTTGCTCGGGCAAGCAGAGTCAGTCAACCGTGAGCCGGGGAAGCGGAGATGAGTAATCTCTGCCCATCCGGGCGGCCGGGGGCTTACGTCTCACAGGAGGCGCTGGCTCTGATCTCAGACACACATACGAGGCACCGGGTCGATCTGGAAACGTAGATCTCGTGGTCCTGCAGGGTGGTTGCGCCGGGTACGAGGTGGCCGCGGCCGCGCTGTGCCGATCGCGTCCGGCAGCGACGCATCAGGGAGCTCGCCGCCGATCTGGGACCGTCCCGAAGACGCTTCGGCCGGAACGGGGCCGCCGAGCAGCCCCACGCTCTTGTAGACGCATCACGCGACTACACGGCTATGCACGCGGGAAAGGTCCGCGAGGCCGCAGGAGGAAGCTTCCTGTTTCGGCGGCCGCACCGCTCCGGCGTGAAGCGGTCGTGCACCGTCCTCGCCGCCCCTGCTCGATTTCGTGCTGGGCCGACCTGGCAGGACCGCACTGCTCACAGGAAGCGCCGTCACGCCGTGAAGGCCGCCGCACACAGAGGCGACCTGACCGCCCGCGCTTCGGCCCCGCGGCGGTGGACACGAGGTGGCCGACGGCACCGCCTGGAGGCTCCGAGCGGTTCCGTCGTCCGGTCTGCCTGTCTGTTCAACGGGCGGACGACTGCGGTTCGAGGACGCTCCGGACGGCCGGCGTGTAGGCGGCGACGATCTCTTCAGGCGTCATGCCTACTACGGCCGGGATGCGCAGCAGATAGCGGGTGAGGGCGAGGCCGAGGAGCTGGGCGGAGACCAGGCCGACGTTGTCCTTGGTTGCGGGGCCGAGGGCCGGGGAGACCTGGGCCGCGAAGATCTCCCGCATGCGGTGCGCCGCCTGCTCGTTGGTGACGGCGGATCGCAGAAGCAGCAGCAGCGCGTCGTCGGCGCCCTCGTGCTCCCAGCGGTGCAGGAAGTGCCGCACGAGGGCTTCGGCGCGTTCCTCTGCGGGGGTGGCGGACAGGTCCGGAAGGCGCAGGTCGATGTCGAGGGCGGCGTCGAAGAGCTGGGCTTTGCTGCCGTAGTAGCGCATGACCATGGACGGGTCGATGCCTGCGTCGGCCGCGACGGCTCGGATCGTCGTGCGTTCGAAGCCCTGTGCGGCAAAGCGCTGGCGGGCGGCGTCGAGGATCGCTGTCCGCGTGCGGTCGGAGCGTCGCGGACCCGGGGGGGTTTCTGGAGTGTCTGCTGTCATGCCAACAAATGTAGGCCACCGCGCGTTGACTTTCCATCCCCACGGGTGCATTAATGTCAACGGCAGTTGGCCAACACCTGTTGGCGACCGTGTCCCCTCGCCGTGCCGCACGTCCGGGCACCGGGATGGGGCCCGCATCGCCGGCATCGGTCAGCACCCGGCCCAACCAACTGCGCGCTCCGCGCGCTACACACACTGCGCTGCCTGCCCACGCCGCACTTCCATGACATCGCGCCATGGAATCCGCCCACCGCACCAGCGCACTCTGTCCAGCGGGAAAGGACGCCTCTCATGAACCGAGGCCTCACAGCACAAGGTCACAAAGTAGTGCGCCACGGCGCGGTACTGGCCGTCACGTGCCTGGCTCTGGCAACCGTCGTATCGGCCATGGCATCGCTGAATGTGGCCCTGCCGGACATCGCCCGTGAGACCCACGCGAGCCAGACGCAGCTGTCGTGGATCATCGACGCCTACAGCCTGGTGTTCGCCGCCCTCCTGCTGCTGGCGGCGACCCTGGGCGACCGGTTCGGCCGGCGCCGGGCCCTGCTGGGCGGCCTCGCTCTGTTCGCAGCAGGCTCGGTCGCGGCGACCTTCTCTTCGCAACCCGGGGTTCTCATCGCCCTGCGGGCTCTGCTGGGGGTGGCGGCCGCCTTCGTCATGCCCGCCACGCTCTCGACCATCACCAGCACCTTTCCCCGCGAGGAAAGGACACGCGCGGTCAGCATCTGGGCGGCAGTCGCGGGAGCGAGCGCCATACTGGGGCTGCTGACCTCGGGGGCCGTGCTTGAAGTGTGGTCCTGGCGGTCCGTCTTCTGGGTGAACGTGATTCTGGCGGTCGTGGCGTTCATCGGCGCCTACGTCTTCGTGCCGGAGTCGGCCGAAGCGGACAGGCAGCGCGTCGATACGATCGGCGCGGCGCTTACGGTCGTCGGCCTGGGAATCCTGGTCTACTCGGTCATCCAGGCGCCCGAGCACGGCTGGGGCAGCACGCGCACCCTGGCAGGCATAGCCATCGGGCTCGCCGTCCTGGCCGCCTTCGTCGCCTGGGAACTCAGGCACCCGCACCCCCTGCTCGACCCGCGGCTCTTCCGCAACAGGCCGTTCGCCGCGGGGACTTTGTCGATCACCCTGCAGTTCTTCGCGTTCTTCGGGTTCATCTTCGTCGTCATGCAGTACCTGCAGCTCGTACGAGGCGACAGCGCGCTGATCGCCGCCCTGAGTGTGCTGCCCATGCCCGCAGCGATGATTCCGAGCGCCCGGCTGTCTCCGAAGCTGGCGGCACGCGTCGGCGCTCGCCGTCCCTGGATCGCAGGGCTGATCGCCGTCGCCGTCGGTCTGAGTGTGCTCGCCGAGCTCGACAAGACGAGCTCCTACTGGCTCATCGTGGCGGGGCTCATTCCCCTGGGCGCCGGTATGGGGCTGGCCATGACGCCCGCCACCGCGGCCATCACCGACGCGCTGCCCGCCCGCCTGCAGAATGTGGGCTCTGCGGTGAACGACCTGTCCCGTGAACTGGGCGGCGCCCTGGGCATCGCCGTGCTCGGCAGTGCGCTGAACGCCGGCTACCGCAACACTCTCGACACCGAGGGGCTCCCGGCTCACGTGGCCGAGGCAGCCCGCTCGTCTCTCGCCGCAGCCAACATCGTCGGCACCAGGACAGGAAACACCGGCCTGGTCAATGAGGCCCGCGACGCCTTCGCCTCCGGTCTGCACCTCGCTCTCATCACCGGAGCAGGGGCAGCCGTCCTGGGTGCGGTATCGGTCGCTTTCCTCCTGCGGCGCCCCCGCAACACCACCGACGACTCCGCCGGCATCGCCACGGAGGGATGACCGGCACCCTCCCCTCCCCCACGCTGCCTGGGCCTGGCCTCTGCCGGCACAGGCAGCGTCACGCTCGCCCCAGGTCGTGAGGCCGGGATGACGCAGTGCGCCTTCTGCACCTCGAAGCCGTCACAGCGGCTCGCACATGCCGGGTGCCAAGGGGCGCCACAAGTTCCGTGGTCCGCACAGGTGAGGTGGACCTTGAGGCCTGCGGCAGCGGTGGGACGCTGCCGGCGGTGTGCCCCACCCGCGCTGCTTCGCCGAACGGCCCGCACCGGCCGGCACGATGGCGTGTACGGCGCTTCATCTGAGGGGAAGGGTGGTGTCGCGCAGCGCGCTCAGGACCGGGGCGTACATGCGGGCCTTGATGGTGCCGAGGGTGACTCCCGCTCTGCTTGCGTGTGACTGGGCCAGTGCGATGGCTGCCGTACGTACGTCGTTCTCGGCGACCGCTCGGTCGACGATGCCGGCGGTCACCGCGTCGGCTCCGCCGTAGCGGTGCGCGGTGAGCATGGCCCGGTGCGCGGTGTGCGGGCCCAGCCGTGCCTGGATGAGTGCGGACATGCCAGGGGTGAAGGGGATGTCGATGTCCGCCTCGGGCAGGCACCAGTACCCGCGGTCTGCGCGCAGGATGCGGAAGTCGTGAGCGAGGGAGAACATCGCTCCGGCCGCGAAGGCATGTCCCTGCAGAGCCGCAACGGTGATCACCGGCAGGGACAGCATGCGTGCGAAGAGCTCCTGGACGCGGACGACGTAGTCGGGCTGCTCGTGCAGGTGCGCGAGCAGCCAGTCCAGGTCCAGGCCGTTGGAGTAGAACTTTCCCTCCGCGGCGGTCACCAGAGCGCACGGGCCTGTCTCTTTCTCGACCTTGTCCAGTGCGGTGGCGACGGAGGCGAGCCAGTCGGGGTGGAAGCGATTCTCGCCGTCTCCGAGGTCGAGAACGAAGACGTCGTCGTGACGATCGAGCGTGGGCATCTGTACTCCTTCAAGTGAGGCGGGATCGGGTGCCGGGGGCGAAGTTCATCGAGGCGCTTTCCCGGTTCCCCAGGCGTGACGCTCGCAGCGAGGCTCGCTCGCGCCTGCTGTCACGAAGCCCTCGCGGCGCCGGCCTCGCCGTCTGTTCACCTTCACGTCCTTCACGGACGCGGCCTCGATCAGCTGCGTGCGTAAGGCGCCGGTCGGGGCCAGGAACCTGAGCCGGTTGCCCCGGCTGCCATCCGCGACCGGCCTTGCCCCCAGAGGCGTTGGCGGAGAGGTGGTCCTCCGCCCAGACGGTCAAGGCGGCCAGGGGGATGAGGAGGGCCTTGCCGCGGGAGGCGAGCGTGTAGACGGTGCTTGTGGGTGTGCCCGAGTGGGCGGTTCGGGTCACGAGGCCGAGAGCGGTCAGTTCCCGCAGACGCCGGGTGAGCGCGCCTTCACTGATGCCGGAGACGCCCTCGCGCAGCTGGGCGACGTCGGCTGGGCCCCTGGCGAGGGCAGTGACGATCAGCCCGGTCCCGCCTCTGCCCAGCAGGGAGGAGGCCCGGGTGAGGGCCACCAGGGGTTCGGGCAGTTGCGGAGGGTGGGACTTGTGGAGCGGCTGAGGTTGCGGCGACGTCATGACCGGTTCCTTCCTGGTACGGCGCGGGGGCATCGGGGTGCGGCCCTCGCGCCGTACGTCGTGGTGGCTGTCGGGCAGTTGGCGGTGGCTACGCGGTCGACTTCGCCGTGTCGCGGTGTGTGCCGCTGTTCGGCGTCTCTCCCCGGTCCGTGCCGGGCTTGGCGGGACGGCGCAGCAGGAGGGTGACGACGACGGCGGCCAGGAGGGTGGTCGCGGCGCCGCCGATGAGAGAGAGCTGCATGCCGGAGGCGAAGGCGTCGCGGGCCTCGTCGATCAGTGCCGGGTTGCCCGTGGCGTGGCCGATGTGGTTGGCGGCGGCGAGGGAGGAGCGCGCCGCGTCGGCGACCGGGGCGGGGAGGCCGCCGGTGTCGAGGGAGTCACGGTACTGCGCGCTCAGGAGGCTGCCGAGGACGGCGATGCCCAGGGCGCCGCCGAGTTCGCGTGACAGGTCGTTCACGGCGGATCCCACGTTCTGCAGACGTGGCGGCAGGGCGTCGGTGATGGCCGCGGTGGCCGGGGTCGTGGCCAGGCCCATGCCCGCACCGAGCGGCAGGAGTCCGGCCACGACCAGCCAGTACGAACTGCCGGCGTCGAGCTGGGACAGCACGACCAGGCCGGTGGTGACCAGGACGAGACCGACCGTCCAGGGGCCTCGCATGCCTCGCCGGGCGACCAGGAGCGGGCTGAGGCGGGCGCTGGGGATCATCGCCGCGGACATCGGCAGCACGCTCACCGCGGCCATCAGGGCGCTGTCACCGCGCACCAGCTGGAGGTACTGCATGGTGACGAAGATGAACCCGAAGAACGCGAAGAACTGCAGTGTGGTCGAGATCGAGCCGGCCGCGAACAGCTTGTGGCGGAACAGCCTCGGGTCGAGCAGGGGGTGCGGGTGCCTGAGCTCCCAGGCGACGAAGGCGGCCAGGACGGCGAGCCCGATGGCTATGCCTGCCAGGGTGCGCGTGCTGCCCCAGCCGTGCTCGGGCGCCTCGATGACCGAGTAGACCAGCACGCCCAGTCCCGCCACGGTGAGAGCCGCTCCGGTCACATCGATGCGCTGCTTGTCCGGCTGCGCGGACTCCGGCACGAAGAGGTAGGTGCCGATGAACGCCACCGCGGCCATGACGGTGTTCAGCCAGAAAACCGATCGCCACGACCACGCCTCGAGCAGTATTCCGGAGGCGAGCAGTCCCAGAGCGGCGCTGGCGCCCGCTACCCCCGCCCAGATGCTGACGGCACGCGCCTGCTGGGCTCGGGGAAACGTACTGGTGATCGTGGACAGCGTGGCGGGCATGACGAACGCGGCTGCCACGCCCAGCACCGCACGAAGGGCGATCAGGACGCCCGGCTCGTTCGTGAAGGTCGCGGCGAGCGATACTCCGCCGAACACGGCGACGCCGCCGAGCAATGCCCTGCGACGGCCGAAGCGGTCGCCGAGGGTCGCTGCGAACAGCAGGAACGAAGCGAAGATCAGGCTGTAGGCGTCGATGATCCACGACAGCTGGGTCTGGTTGGCGTGCGTCTCGCGGGCGACGTCGGGCAATGCCACGCTCAGCGATGCCATCGCCGATACGACGGTCGCCAGTGCCAGGCAGGTCACGGCCAGGACGGCACCGGGGCGCAGTGTGCGCACCGGTCCGCCGGTCTGCTCCGCAATGCTGGAGTTGGGCATGGGAAACCTCCTTTGAACGAAACGGATGGACGGGCGGCGCCGTGGGACTCGCCGTACCGGTAGGGGTCAGGTCGTCACGACGTCGTCGAGGCTGCGGCGCGGGCTGAGGCCCGGCGTGCGCTCGGGGCGGCCGATACGGAAGGACAGCAGGCCGCTCGAGGCGGGGCGGCCGAGCAGGGCGGCCCAGCGCGCGGAGAAGACATCGGGGTTGCCGGCCGCGGTGTCGCGGTCGATGCGTTCGGTGATCTGGTTCATGTGGTGCAGGCCGAGGCCGAGTGCGGTCGCGGTGAGGTGCATCCGGGCCAGCAGCCGTCCACCGTTGACCTGGGCGCTTCGGTCGGTGACGTCGTCGACGGTGATCACGCCGTAGGCGGCGGCGGTCGCGGTGTGCACCCCGCGGGTGGCCTTCACCCAGTAGGCGTCGCCGTCCTTGCGGGACTGCGCGGGCAGGAGTTTCGCGGCGAACAGGGCCAGGTCGCCGAGGCCCTGAGCGTCGAGGGTGAGACCGTCGCGGTGCTTGTCGATGGTGCTGCGCGAGCTGCGGAACCAGGCGAAGGCTTCGGCCGACTGGGCGGTGTCCGCGGTGATCGCCTCGGTGGCCTCGACGTAGAGCCGGCCCAACTTTTCACGTGCCGCCTTGTCGGTGACCCACCGCACGCTTGCTCCGTCGATGCGGGAGCTCTGCTCGGTGAAGCCGCTCAGGTCGACGGGTGTGGACGTGTACGGGCCGCGGTTGGTGTGCCGGTGCGGGATCGCGGCGGCGAGGTCACGGTCCTGCCTGGTGCGGTCCTTCCTGAGTGCGATGCGCGCGACATGGTCCGATGCCAGGCCGTCCGGGAAGAGGGTGACCTGCGACGTCGAGCCGGCCGATCCGGCGGCGATCACCATGTTCTCGACAGCGCACCCGAGGCCGGCGAAGTGTTCGCGGCCACTGGCGTCGTTGAGCGGCATCCGCCGGCTGGGGTCGGAGTGGACGTCGATGACATCGCCGTCGACGATCATTCGCCAGGGCTGCGTGTTGTGCGGGTTGCAGGCGAGGACTCCGGCGGCGACCACCCGCTCGATGCCGGTCATCGCGCTCCAGTCGTGCCAGAGGGTGTACGGATCGCCGGATCCGGCGCTGAAGGCGCCGTTGGTGACGGCCCGGACTCCGCCCACTCCCACGCCCAGGGTTGCTACCGAGGCGATGCCGAGGCCGGCCAGCTTCAGCCCGTCCCTGCGGGTCAGGGCTATTTCCGGGTATTCCTCTGTGGCGGTGTTCGTGGCCATTGCGTCTCTCCTGTCGCGCGGCCGCTGTCGTGGCAGGAGATTCGCGCGGGACAGGGTGCTCGCGCACCACCCCGCTGCGAGATGCACCCGGGGTGGTGGAGCTGGCAGAATTGCTGTCGGGTTGCGGTGCCGGGCCGCAGGTCGGGAGCGTCGTGACGTCGAAGAAACCTACGCGGCCACTACTCACGGTGAAGCAGGTGATTCCGCCGGCCCGGGCCGGCGCGGTCCCGCGCGAGCGCCTGCAGCAGCAGCTGCGTGTGGCCGAAACCCGCCTGACCTTGGTGGTGGCGCCCGCCGGCTGGGGCAAGACGAGTCTGCTGAGCGGCTGGGCGGCGGACCCCGAAGAGAAGCGCCGCATCGCGTGGGTCTCGCTCGACGAGAGCGACGACGAGCCCGTGCGGTTGTGGAGTTACGTGCTCACCGCGCTGCGCGGCGCCGGCGGGGTGATCAGCACAGGTCCGCTCCAGGCGTTGGACGCGGCCGGCGTCTCCCCCATCGACCTTGCGCTGCCGATGCTGCTGAACGAGCTGGCCGCGTCCGCGGTGGCGCATGTACTGGTGCTCGACGACTACCACCTGCTCACCGATCCGCGGATCCACGAGGCGGTCGAGTACCTCGTGGCATACCTGCCCGCCTCGTTGCGGGTGGTGATCGCCGCGCGTACGGATCCGCCGCTGCCGATCGCGCGGCTTCGCGCCCGCGGGGACCTGACGGAGCTGCGGGCGGCACAGCTGCGGTTCTCGCCGGACGAGGCGGCGGCCCTGTTGTCGGCGGTGTCGGGGCACGATCTGGACGGCGCGGCCGCGGCAAGCGTATGGGAGCGGACGGAAGGGTGGGCGGCGGGGCTGCAGCTGGCTGCCCTCGCGCTGCGCGCGGACCCGGCAAAGGCACCCGCCGGTGACCGGCATCTGCTGGACTATTTTGCGGCCGAGGTACTGCCCGGTCTCGAATCCAGGCAGCGCGACCTGCTCGTGCGGGCTGCGCCGCTCGAACGGCTCTCGGGTTCGCTGTGTGACGCCGCGCTGCAGGTGACCGGTTCGGCCGCAGTGCTGGCCGACCTGGTCAGGGCGGATCTCTTCGTGGCCGCGCTGGACGACGAACAGCGGTGGTACCGATGCCATCGCCTGCTCCGGGACGTTCTGGCAGGCGAGACGACGACGGACCCGCAGGAGGTTCTCGGCCATGCCGCAGACTGGTTCGCGGCAGAAGGCCGCATTGACGACGCGGTACGTCACCTGCTGCGGGCCCACCGCGATGACGCCGCGGCCGAGATGATGTTGAGCAACGCGGAGACGTGGTTCTTTCCCCGCGGGGAGGCCGCGACGTTCCTGGAGTTCGGGGAGGAGCTGTCCGGCCGGGTGGTGGGCCCGGCACTGGCGTTCTCGCTGGCCTACTCGGCGGCGCTCTGCGGCGATCAGGCGGGCGTGAACCGCTGGCTGGACGTCTGCGAGGCGAGTGGTACCTCCGCCGCTGTGGTCCCCGGTTGGCACAACATCCGCAGTGCCGTGCTCTGCGTGCGTGCGGGCTACGGCATGCCGGACGCCGAGGCCGCGCGATCCGTCGTCATGGTGCAGCAGGCGCTGCGCGAGGAAACCGAGGGGGGCGGCGCTGGGGATCCGACCGTGCGGGCGGCGCTGGGGGCCATGCTGGGCCGTGCCGGCCGCTTCGACGAAGCTGCGGCCCTGCTCCTCGACCTGTGGTCGTCACCGGACAACCGCAGGGCGTGGCCACAGTCGCTCGTTCTTCAGGCCGCCGGCACTCTGATGATCAGCCTGGTCGAAGCCGGCCGCGGCGAGGAGTGCGACCGGGTCATGCGGGAGGCCGGCCCGCTCGCCGACGCCGTCGAGCGCATCGGAGGGGAGGCGAGCATGCCAGGGGTGGCCTCGTTGCGCATCGCCCAGGCCAGGCACAGCTACCACAACGCCCGCATGGACGAGGCTGCTGCCCTGCTGCGCCGCGTCATTCCCCTCGCAGAACTGCACCCGCGGCCGACGGTGCTGTTTCTCGGCCTGGTGTATCTGGCCGACGCCGAACTCGCCTGTGGCGACCGGTCGGCGGCCCGTGCGGCGCTGTCGCGCGCCCGCGAGGTCGTGGACGAGGAGCCGGTGAGCGCGTTCGCTGCAAGGCGGCTCGAAGAGACCGAAGCGCGGCTGGGCCGCTCCGGCGCCCGCACCGCCGTACGCTCGGGTGCTCTCGTGGAGGAGCTCACCGACAGGGAGCTGTCGATCCTGCGGGCCCTGCAGGGGCCGGCGACCCAGCGGGAGATCGGCGCAGAGCTGTTCTTGTCGATCAACACGGTCAAGGCGTACAACAAGAGCCTCTACCGCAAACTCGGCGTCGCCTCCCGGCACGACGCCGTCGCAGCCGCGCGCGATCTTGGCCTGATCTGAAGCCACCCGGGGTGCTCTTTGCGAGCGGGTGGTGCGCGGGCACCCGGGCCACGGGTTTCCTGGACGGTATGCCCCCCACCCGTTTCGAGCTGACGCTGCGCGGACCGATCGCCCACTCCCTGCTGGACGTGATCCTGACACGGTTCGACCACGTGTCGACGCCCGGCACGGACGGCACCGTGCTGGTCGCCGAAGCCATGGATCAGGCATCGGTCCGCGCTCTGCTCAACCTGCTCTGGGATGCCGGCCACGAGGTGCTGGCTTTCGAGAAGGTGACGACCTGAGACATCCATCGACATTCACGGTGCCCTCGTTGCCCGGCTGTCACCAGGTTCACGTGCAGGAAGACCTCATCGGCGCGGTATGGGGCATGCAGGCCGTTCTACCTCTCATGCGGTCGCAGCGATCAGGGAGGCTACTGCAAGTGACCAACGAGGGCGTCCCCGGCACTCGAAGCCATCGACGACTGCCACCGAAACGGATGCGATCCATGCCTCAGATGCCCCGAAGCCCTCCGAAAATTTTAGTAGCCGGTCGGGAAAGTCTTCAACTCGCCGCTTCCCGCTCGGTGGTTCGTTGGGCCGGCATGAGCGGGCTGGAAGGGAAACGGCCGGTGCCGGCAGCCAAGTTCACACCTCGACGAGCGCGGCGTCGCCCGATTCGGAAGCCTAAACACGGCGGGAGCGCAGCGATTACCCGTGCTGCCACAGAGAAGACAACGTGGTCGGCCGAGACGGTACTCGAATCGAAAAAGTCAAACCCAGTGAAATCGACATGGCGCACCCAGTCACAGTCCCTACCACTCCCCATGGTCACACTGCAGCGCAGGTAGCATGGAGGATCTGTCGGCCTATAGGCGGTATTTCATGCAGAGCTGGGAAGGGAGATGGCCGCTCGTCGGGCGGAAATCGCACCTGGACACTTTCCGCGATGAACTCTCAGCCAGCCGTATTCGCGGCTGGCTTATCTGCGGACCGGCCGGCGTGGGAAAAACCCGACTGACGGAGGAGTTCCTGGCGCTGGCCGCTGCCGGCAAACGACGCACGGCCAAAGCAGTGGCCAGCCGGGCCGCAGCACGGATTCCTCTCGGCGCGATCGCCCACATCCTGCCTGCCGGCATCGACATGACCGACCCTGTCCAGGGCTTCCGCACCGTGGCCCAGGCTCTGTCGGGGCGGTCTTCCCAACCCACCGTCATCCTCGTGGACGACCTGCATCTGCTCGACAGTTCATCCGCCGTCCTGCTCGGCCAGCTTCTCGACTCCGGGACGATAGCCCTGATCGGCACCGCCCGCACCGAAGGGCAGACCAATGACGTCGTCGAAGCTCTCCTGCAGCGCGGTGACCACATTCGTCGCACCGACCTTGACCACATGGTCCGCGAGCAGGTCGAAGAACTGCTCCAGGAGGTCCTCAAAGGGCCGGTCAGCCGCCGCGCTCTCCATACGCTGTTCCGCGCCAGTAACGGAAATCCGCTGTTTCTGAGAGAACTCGTCCTGGGAGCCATGATCCAGGGGAAACTCACCGTCACCGACGGCGTCTGGGACACCTCGGAAGAACCGCTTTCAGTCACCCCACACCTCAGGGACCTGATTGCCGGCAGAATCGCCGCTGCGCCGCCGGCGGTGCGCCCTCTGCTCGAATCGCTCGCCTTCTGCCGCGCACTCTCCCTGTCCGATGCCACAGCTCTCGCAGACCGCGCAGACCTGGAACAGCTCGAGCGATCTGGCATAGTCGAGATCTCCGTCCACGGAGCTCGGGTCACGGTCACCCTGGCGCACCCTCTGTACGGAGAGGTGATCGCCGCCGGCACCTCCGCTCTTCAGCGATACGACCTTGCCCTTCGCCAAGCCGCGCGCATCGAGTCTCACGGCCTCAGGCGACGCGACGACGCCCTCCATGTCGCGGCCTGGCGACTGGCCGCCACCGGCACCGCCACACCGGACCTGCTCCGACAGGCTGCCGCAATAGCCATGAACTCCAACGACAACGAGCAGGCTATCGAACTGCTCACGGCAATCAAGACCGATCAGCACACCGCGGAGAGCCGTGTCCTTCTCGGCCGGGCCCTCATGCACACCGGACAGCTCGATCGCGCCGAACTCGTCCTTGCCGAAGCCGACACCCATGCTCGCAACGACTACGAAAAAGGCATCACGGCGACCACCCGCTGCACCAACCTTTTCTGGGCCGACCCCGACCCGGCCGCAGCTGTTGCCGTGTGCACTGCGGCCCGCGCCGCCCTGTCCGACCAGACTGGCGCGCGACAGCTCCGTCTCATGGAGGGAGCTATGCTCACGGTGGGTGGTTCACCGGTTCCGGGACTGCAGATTCTCGAAGACCTGCCCGATGACCCGCCTCAGGACACACTGGATGTCTGGCTGGCAACGATCAGTGCCAAGACTCTCGGCCTGACGTTTGTCGGCAGCGTGGAACGGGCCCGGGCCCTGGCCGAACGCGCCAAGGCCACCCACGAATCGGTCGGCGAGGGCAAACTGCTCCCCCACCCCGCCATGCAGGTCGCGCCCCTGGCCCTGGCCCTCATGGAGATGGGAAGAATCGACGAGGCCCGCCGACTCTGCCTCAACGCCGCAGACAGCCTGCAGGCTGCGCACTCGCCAGTGGCCCGCCAGTTCCTGGCCTTCGAGAGCGCCCGTGCCGAATGGCTGGCCGGACGCCCCGTCAGCGCACGGCGCTGGTACGCCGAAGGTGTCACCACGGCACGCACATACCACCTGGACCGGGTCATCCGGCTACACATGTCAGGACTGATGGCGTGCGCGGCGCTCGTGGGCGACATCGACACGGCCGCCTCTCTCGTCGCCGACTATGAAGCCATCGCCTCCGGTGGCGGCCTGACCGGAGAAGAATCGGTCGGCATGGCCTGGTTGCACGCGGCCCGCGGCGAACTCAGCCGTGCACGGGACCTGTTGCGCAGCGCTGCGGACAGAGCCCGGCACACCGGCCACCTCGTCTCCGAAGCCCTGATACTTACCGACATCGCGCGCCTGGGCGATCCGCAGGCGGTGCAGGAGCGCATGGCCGAACTCTCCGACCTGGGCGACGGCGCGTTCACTCCCGCACGAGCACGATTCGTGACTGCCCTTGCGAAAAGGGATGCACAGCAGCTGATGGCCTGCGCGGAGGAGTTCGAGCACATGGGTGCCCGGCTCCTCGCCGCCGAATCAGCGGCCGAGGCAGCCAACGCGTGGAGACGGAAGGGCGACACACGGAAGGTCACGGCCGCCACCGCCGAAGCCACTCGTCTCGCCGACCAGTGCGAGGGTGCCCGCACTCCGATCCTGTCCAGCATCGCCGGCGATGTCGAACCTCTGACGAAGCGTGAACGAGAGATCGCTCTCCTGGCTGCCGCCGGGAAGACCAGCAAAGCCATCTCACAGCATCTGACGCTCTCCGTCCGAACGGTGGACAACCATCTGCAGCGCATCTATCTCAAGCTCGGGGTCCGCAGTCGCAGGGACCTCGCTCTGACGCTCAAGCCCGATGAACGTTCTCAACAGGGCTAGCGGCACAGATCCCGATCTCACCCTCCGCAGTCCGGCCGCAGGCCGCGGCGGAGTATGTCTCCTGGTCGGTGGAGACGCCCCAGTTGCATGTCTGCTGCCCGCGGCCGGTCCGAAATCAGGTCGAGAGCCGATGCTCTGGGCGGCACGGAACTCGTCGGCCATCCCATGGCTCCGTCGTGCCGAAGGCAGACCGGCATCGGGCATCGGGCATCGCAGCCACGATGCTTCGATGACTTGACTGTCTGCCTCTGGCACCAGGGATCCACGACACGCTCAGGCTGATATGAGCGGGGTGGACGTCGTCAACCGGGTCCTGTGCGGCCGCAGTGGAGGCTTTGCCGGTGAGGCAGCGGCCCCTGTTGTGGGCGGTGTCGGGGCACGGCCCGGCCGCGGCAAGCGTATGGGAGCGGATGGAAGGGTGGGCGGTGGGGCTGCAGCCGGCTGCCCTCGCGCTGCCCGCGGACCCGGCAAAGGCACCCGCCGGTGACCGGCGACTGCCGGACTGTTCTGCGGCCGAGGTGCTGCCCGGTCTCGAGGCCGGGCAGCACGGCCTGCTCGTGCGGGCTGCGCCGCTCGAACGGCTCTCGGGTTCGCTGTGTGACGCTGCACTGCAGGGCATCCAGGCGGGGAGGTTTTCGCCGACCCGAACTCCGGTGGGGCACACATCGCTTCCCGGGGCCCGTAGATGCCGCCACGGGCTTGCGCGCACGCGCGACGGCCGTTGTCCGGCGCACGTTCCTTCTTCCTGTGCCGGCGAGCCGGGCAGGCCGGCTCACCCTGCACGGCGGCGAGGAGGGCGATGTCTAGCGGTAGTTGAGCTCGGCGAGCTCGGTGGCGAGCTTCCTGGGCATCGGGGTATGTCCCAGCAGAGGCAGTGCGATGTTGCGGACACCGCGGGCCACGGAGCTGCGTGTGGTGGCCAAGCGGGTCATTCGGTGGGTGAAGGCGACCACGCGCTGGGCCACGGGGCGGCGCTGCGCCTCGTAGCCGTCGAGCCGGCCGGTGGCGAACGCCCGGCCCAGGGTGTAGCCGTCCTGGATGCCGGTGTTCATCCCCTGACCGCCTGCGGGGCTGTGCACGTGGGCGGCGTCGCCGGCCAGCAGCAGACGGCCGGCGCGGTAGTGGTCGGCTACCCGGTGGTGGACCCGGAACCGTGACGACCATGCCAGAGCGGTGACCGTGGCCTGGCCGGGGGCGCGCTCGTCGAGCAGCTTCTGGACGAAGTCGAGGTCCGGTGCGGCGGGCGCGTCGTCCACGGTGGCGACGACCCGGTAGTGGCCGCCGGGAAGCGGGGCGACGACGGCGAGTCCCGCGGTGGCGAAGGTCAGCGAGACCTCGTCCGGCCCGGGGGCCCAGTCCATCACCACGTCGGCGAGCACGAAGGACTCGGCGTAGGCGTTGCCGGTGAAACCGATGCCCGCCGCCTCACGCACGGTGCTGTGCATGCCGTCGGCGCCGACGGCGTGGGCGGCGCGCAGCGTCTCGCCGGTGGTCATGGTGAGCGTCACGCCCTCCTCGTCCTGGACGACGGACGTGACCTCGTAGGGGCGGTGCACGTCGCCGCCGAGCGAGCGCAGCCGGTCCAGCAGCACGCTCTCGGTCTCGTACTGCGGAACCATCAGCGTGTACGGGTGGGGCGTGGGCAGCGTGTCGAACGGCACTGTCAGCAGCCGGCGCGCGCCGTCGCGGACGGCGAACCGGGTGACCTTGACGCCTCGCGCGATCAGCTCCTCGGAGGCTCCCAGCTCGTCCAGGATCTCCAGCGTGCGGGCATGCACAACGGCGGCGCGCGACGTGTTGGCGCCCTCCGCCAGCTTGTCCAGGACGACGAAGTCGACGCCGGCGGCGGCGAGGGTGACGGCGAGCGCGAGGCCGGCCGGTCCGGCGCCGACAACGGCGACTTCGGTGCGGGCGGGAAGTGCGGTGGCGTTCATGGCGGAGCCTTCCGTTTCTGATCCGGGAAGCAGGTCAACAGGCGTTGGCCGACGCTCGTTGACAGGATGCTCGAATTCCCAGCGAGAGTCAACACGTGTTGGCCCACAGCCGTTGGCGCGAAGGGGGCCGGGACCCCCGGCGCGGAGCGGCACCGGGATCGAGGGACGGCCGGCGGGTGGCGCCGAGGTGCACGGACTGCGGCTCGGACTGCTCGTGCAACGGCCGGCAGAGCACACCGAGACAGAGTCCGACGGCCGCCTCACCAGCCATCGGAGCCCGGCAGCACTCGATCCGTCAGGAGCTTCATCCGTCTGCTGCCCAGCCCACCCCGGAGGTTGGAAGGGACCCGGTGCGTCCCGGTCCGGTTCGGCCGAGACTCCTCCTCGTCGCGTCATACCCGGCGGTCCGGAGCAGCTCCGTGCGTTCCTCCTCGCCGGTTCCGCCCCACACACCCGACGTCTGTGCGGTGGCGAGGGCGTAGGACAGGCACTCGAAGCTCACCGGGCAGCGGGCGCAGACGTGTTTGGCTTCGGCGGCCTCCCGCAGCGCCGGCCCGGTCGTGCTCACGGGGAAGAACAGCTCGGGGTCCTCGCCCACGCAGGCTGCGGCGCGCAACCACTCCATCTCACTCCACGGCATTGCTCGGCCTTCCTCGCTGTAGAACGCGTGGCGCTGCAGGGCCGGCATTTCTCGACCTTCACCGACCCTCTGTTTCACCCGAGAGCGGCCAGCATCAAAGCAAAGGTGTGAAAACGATCTGCGCTCAGGACTGCTCAGGCGGGTCTGATGTCACGGGCGCGTCTGCCGGCCCGAATCTCGGCCGGTACGAGTTGCCGGCGTCGAGCCGGGCCAGCACGAGCAGGCCGGTGGTGATCAGGAGGAGGCCGCCGCTCCAAGGGCCGTGGGCACCTCGCCGGGCGGCCGGGCGAGGGCTGAGGCGGATGCCGGGGATCATCGCCGCGGACATCGGCAGCACACTCACGGCGGCCTTGAGGGTGGCTGCCGAGCCGATGCCCAGGCGGCCGGCTTCAGCGCGTCCCTGCGGGTCACCGCTGTCTCCGGACGTTCGTCCGGGACGGTGTTCGTGGCCATTGCATCTCTCCTGTCGCCCGGCGACGGGTTGCGGCAGGAGAATCGCGTCGGACAGGGTGCTCACGCACCACCCCGCCCCCAGGTGTACCCGGGGTGCCCGAACCGGCAGAATCGGCGCCGGGCCGCAGGTCGGGAGCGTCGTGACATCGGACAGGCCTGCACGGCCACTGCTCACCGTGAAACAGGTGGTCCCGCCGGCCCGGGCCGGCGCGATCCCCCGCGAACGTCTGCAACAGCAGCCGGGTCTCGCCGAGACCCGGCTGACCGTGGTGGTGGCACCCGCCGGCCGGGGCAGGACGAGCCTGCTGAGCGGCTGGGCGTCGGGCCCCGACGAGAAGCGTCGCATCGCGTGGGTCTCGCTCGACGGGAGCGACGACGAACCCGTCCGGTTGTGGAGCTACGTACTCACCGCGCTGCACAACGCCGGCGACGCGATCAGCGCGGGCCCGCTGCAGGCGTTGGACGCGGCCGCTGTCGCTCCGGTCGACCTCGCGCTGCCGATGCTGCTGAACGAGCCGGCCGCATCCGAGGTAGCGCATGTACTGGTCCTCGACGACCACCACCTGCTCACCGACCCGCGGATCCACGAGGCGGTCGAATACCTGGTCGCCCACCTGCCCGCCTCGCTGCGGATCGTGATCGCCGCGCGCACAGACCCGCCGCTGCCGATCTCGCGGCTGCGGGCTCGCGGCGACCTGAGCGAACTGCGGGCGGCGCAGCTGCGGTTCCCGCCCGACGAGGCGGCGGCCCTGGTGTCGGCGGTGTCAGGGCACGACCTCGACGAGACCGCGGCAGCAGCCGTACGGGAACGGACCGAAGGGTGGGCGGCGGGTCTGCAGTTGGCCGCCCTCGCATTGCGCGCGGACCCGGCGAAGGCCCAGGCCGATGACCGGCACCTGCTGGACCACTTCGCGGCCGAGGTGCTCCCCGGCCTCACGCCGAGCCACCGCGACCTCCTCGTACGGGCCGCGCCGCTCGAACGGCTCTCCGGTCCGCTGTGCGACCCCGCACTCCAGGTGACCGGATCGGCCCAGGTGCTGTCCGATCTCGTCAGGGCGGATCTGTTCGTGGCCGTTCTGGACGACGAACAGCAGTGGTACCGGTGCCATCACCTGCTCCGGGACGTCCTGGCCCACGAGGCCGCCACAGACCCTCGGGAGATCCTCGGCCACGCCGCGGCCTGGTTCACCGAAGACAGGCGGCTCGACGACGCGGTACACCACCTGCCGCGCGCCGGCCGCGCCGACGACGCCGCCGAGCTGATGCTGCGCAACGCGGAGACCTGGTTCTTCGCGCACGGGGACGCCGCGAGCTACCTGCGGTTCGGCGAGCGGCTGCCCGGCCGGGCGGTCGGCCCGCTGCCGGCTTGTTCGCCGGCCTTCGCGGCGGCGCTCTGCGGCGATCAGGCCCGGGTGAACCACTGGCTGGACGCCTGTGAAGTCCGGGGCACCGCAGAGACCGTCATGACCGGTTGGCACAGCTTCCACAGCGCCGTGCTCACCGTGCGTGCGGGCTTCGGCATGTCGGACGCCGAGGCCACGCAAACCGTCGCCCCGGCCCTGCAGGCTCCCGAACTGGAAACCGCCGGCGATGTCACCGCACACCCGCACGTACCCGCGACACTCGGCGGAGTGCCGGCTCGCGACGGCCGTTTCGACGAGGCCGCAGCCCTGCTGCTCGACGTGTGGCAGCAGCGCCACCGCAGCTCATGGCCCCTGTGGACCGTGATGGCCTTGACGCCCTCTCCTGCCCGAGGGCGGGAGATTCCGGTCCGCACCGCTTCGCGGCACCACCTCGGGTTCCTGCTTCACTGGCCTTTGCCGGTCTCCGAGGAGCTCGGTCTTACAGGGGCCTCCACAGGCGTCACTTCCCGCCCGTCCGGCGGTAGATCCGACAACTTCGTCGTCGGATGAGGCGATCTTAGCCATGCCACTGCGGCCCTCCGAGCCGCTATGGGCAGGATGCCCTTCACCTCCACCCTGAAGGATGGAGCACTGGGCAAGTGTTCGGTAGCGGGCATGCTGACGGTCAGCCTTGTCGAGGCCGGCCGCGGCGAAGAGTGCGACCGGGTGCTGCGCGAGGCCGGTCCGACAGCCGACGCCGTCGAGCACGGCGGGCAGGAGGCCAGCACGCCCGGGCTCGCCGCGCTGCGTATCGCCGCCGGCCGGCGCGTCTACCTGCACGCCGATGTGGAGGGGGCCGCGGTCCTGCTGCGCCACGCCGTCGGGCTCGCCGAACTCCACCCACGGCCGACGACGCTGCTCCTCGGCCTGCTGTACCTCGCCGACGCCGAACTCGCCTGCGGTAACCGGCCCGCCGCCCGCACCGCACCGGCGCGGGCCCGCGAGGTCGTGGAGGAGGAGCCGGTGAGTGCCTTCGCGGCTCGGCGGCTCGAGCAGGCCGAAACGCGGCTGGGCCAAGCCGGCACCCGCACCGCCGTACGCTCTGGTGCCCTGGCGGAGGAACTGACCGACCGTGAGCTGTCGATCCTGCGGGCCCTTGCAGGGGCCGGCGACCCAGCGGGAGATCGGGGCAGCGCTGTTCCTGTCGATCAACACGGTCAAGGCATACAACAAGAGCCTCTGTCGCAAGCTCGGCGTGGCCTCCCGGCAGGACGCCGTCAAAGTGGCGCGCGAACTCGGCCTGATCTGATCCCACCCGGGTGTCTTTCCCGGGCGGGTGGTGCGCGCGCACACGGGCGACGGGTTTCCTGTACGGCATGGCCCCCACCCGCTACGAGCTGACCCTGCGCGCACCGATCGCCCGCACCCTGCTGGACGTGATCCAAACCAGGTTCGACCACGTGTCCACGCCCGGCGAGGACGGCACCGTGCTGATCGTCGAGAACATCGACCAGGCATCGGTGCGCGCCCTGCTGAACCTGCTCTGGGACACCGGCCACGACGTACTGGCCTTCGAGGAAACAAGGGCCTGAGACGTCCACCGACATGCGTGATGACCTCGGGCGTGCGGCTGTCACCCGGTTCACGTGCGGCACGACCTCGCTGTCGCCGCGGGTGGCGGACCGGTGCCGGAGGCCGGCCGGGTGCGACCGCAGCCGACCTCGCCGGTGCGGTCGGCTGCGGCAGAGGCTTGCGGTCTTCGGCACGCCAAGGCCTTTGTCATCTCCTTGCGCGAGGTGCCTTCCGCGCCCCGGACACAGGGCCCGCAGAGCCGGAATCACCGGCCGGTCCCTGCATCGCCGGCTCCCCCGGCCTCCGCGCGAAAGCGTGTCGCACCCTCCGGGTCCAGGACTGCCGCCCACGCCGGGACACCGCGCGCGAAAGACGAAGACCCGGGGCCGGACCCGGTACGCCGTCCACCGCCACGGAAGCGATCAAGACACTCGGCTGAACCCCTCGCACAGCGACTCGCCCGGACGAACGCCCGTCCCGCTGACGCCGGTTCTTCCGGTCGGCATCGTTGCCGCCGCCCTCGCCCCACGCAAGATGACTCGCTCGCTCACCGGCTGCGGGGTCTTCGGCCACGGCGCAGTCGCGATGGACCAGGACGCGGGCTCGCCCGCTTCCCGGACCCCCGCCGGGCTGCCCTCCCGCACCGTGGTCGAACTGCCGGCGAAGACGACCAGGCGCAGAACGAGGAACCGCCCGATTCCGGCGACCCCTGAAGCACTGAGATAGACGGCCTGCTCGCTCAGCGTCCCGGCCGACGGCTGTATGAGGTGCAGGACGAACATCGCCGCACACGTCACTGTGTAGGCGGCCAAGGCCGACCCGGCGGACTGCCAGTGCCGGCGCCACCCGGCACGCCGCCCGGCCCTGAAGGTGAAGCGCGCGTGGAGTTCTGTGCACAGGATGGTGGAACCCGCGGTGACCAGTGCGTTCGCCGACGCCCAGGGCATCAGCGTGGCCAGCAGTGCCACGGCCGGCCCGGAAGCGAGTCCGACACCGCCGCCGCACAGGACGAACCGGGAGAAGGAGGTGAGCGCGCCCGGAGCGGCTGCCGTCCGGCGCGCCTCGTCCATGGCGGCTTCTGCCCGGCCGGTGTGCTGCGCCTCGTACGCCGTACCGGGCTCCGAGGGCAGCAGCGACTTCATGGCGATTGTCCTTCCGGGCCGGGGGCACCCCGGTCTCCGGGCCGGGTGCAGAACAGATTGTCAACAAGTGTTGGCAACCGCTTGTTGACAGGATGCCCACCCCTGACCGGAAAGTCAACACCGGTTGGCCTACACCTGTTGACATGAGGTGGGGGCCGGAGAACCCACTGCCCCCGGCGCTCCGACCGCACCCGGGTCTTCTTTCTCTTCGCCGGCCGCGGGGCCCGCTCACCGCCCTGCTCTCGCCGCACCGACCACCTCGGCCGCAGGCGCCAGGGCATCAATCCGCCGTCACCTCCGCCGGCGAACCTGCCACACCCAGCGGGGATTTATGGGCATCGTTTACTCATGTGAGGGGCTTGGAGCCGCAAGGACGATGAGTACTTGAGAGGACCCGCACCTGAGGTGCGGCGCAGTTCTCTGACCTGAGTGGTCAAGGAGGCAGGCCGACCCTGTTCCTCTCGTCCCCCTCAATGAACAGGGAGCCCTCGTGGCCTCGTTTCTCTACAGACTCGGGCGGCTGGCCTTCCGTCGCCGCAGGCTGGTAGCCCTCATCTGGGTGGCCCTCCTGGCGCTCGCCGGTTTCGCCGCGGCGTCCGCGCCGTCGGCCACCTCGTCGTCCTTCTCCGTTCCCGGCACGGAGGCCCAAAAGGCCTTCGACCTGCTGGAGGAACGTTTCCCCGGCGGCAGTGCCGACGGTGCCACCGCCCGCATCGTCTTCAAGGCGCCCGACGGCGCGAAGATGACGGACGCCGCTTCCAGGGCCGAGGTCACCGGCGTGGTCGCCGCGCTGAAGTCCGGCTCCCGACAGGTCGCCTCCGTCACCGACCCGTACACGACGCAGGCTGTGTCGAAGGACGGCTCGACGGCGTACGTGTCCGTCACCTACCGGGTCGGCTCCATGGAACTCACCGACGACACCCTCCACGCCCTGAAGAAGGCCGGCGCACAGGCCCGGCACGACGGGCTCACCGTCGAGACCGGCGGCGACGCACTGCAGGCCACACCGGAGACGGGCGCCGGGGAGATCATCGGCGTGGTGATCGCCGGGGTGGTCCTGGTCGTCACCTTCGGGTCGCTGATCGCCGCGGGTCTGCCGCTGCTCACCGCGCTCGTCGGCGTGGGTATCGGCATCTCCACGATCACGGGGCTGGCCGCCGCCCTCGACCTGGGCACGACCACCTCGACGCTCGCCATGATGATCGGCCTCGCGGTCGGCATCGACTACGCGCTGTTCATCGTCTCCCGCTACCGCTCAGAACTCACCGAGGGACGCGAGAAGGAGGAGGCCGCCGGACGGGCCGCCGGCACTGCGGGCTCGGCCGTGGTCTTCGCCGGCCTGACCGTGGTCATCGCCCTCGTGGGCCTGGCCGTCGCCGACATCCCCCTGCTCACCAAGATGGGCGTCGCCGCGGCCGGCACCGTCGTCATCGCGGTGCTCATCGCTCTCACCCTGATTCCGGCCCTGCTGGGCTTCGCCGGTGACCGTGTCCTGGGCCGCAAGGCCCGCCGGGGCAGAGCCGTCGCGCACAAGCCGAACATGGGCGCCCGCTGGGCGCGTCTGGTGCTCCGCCACCCGGTCGCCGTCCTGCTCATCGGCGTCGTCGGCCTCGGCGCGATCGCCCTGCCGGCCGCCTCGCTGGAGGTCGGCCTGCCCGACGACGGCTCGCAGCCCGTCCACACCACCCAGCGCAAGGCCTACGACCTGCTCTCCGACGGCTTCGGCCCCGGCTTCAACGGACCGCTGACGGTAGTCGTCGACGGCGACAAAGCCGAGGCCGACCGGGCGATCACACTCATCCGGAATCTCCACGGCACGGCGGCCGTCACCGGGCCGACCCTCAACAAGGCCGGCGACACAGCCATGATCACGGTCATCCCGAAGGACCGGCCGTCCTCACTGGCCACCGAGGACCTGGTCCACGAGATCCGGGACAAGACCAGCGACCACGTCTACGTCACCGGTGCGACCGCGCTGAACACCGACTTCTCGCAGAAGATGAGCGACGCCCTGCTGCCCTATCTCGCGCTGGTCGTCGGCCTCGCCTTCCTCCTGCTGATGGTGGTGTTCCGCTCCCTGCTCGTGCCGCTCAAGGCAGCGCTCGGCTTCCTGCTCTCGGTCGTCGCCGCGCTCGGCGCCGTCGTGGCCGTCTTCCAGTGGGGCTGGCTCGGCCCGCTGTTCGGCGTCGAGCAGACCGGCCCGGTCATGTCGATGATGCCGATCTTCATGATCGGCGTGGTCTTCGGCCTCGCCATGGACTACGAAGTCTTCCTGGTCACGCGGATGCGAGAAGCCTTCGTCCACGGCCAGCGGCCCGGGGACGCCATCGTCACCGGCTTCCGTCACAGTGCCCGCGTGGTGATCGCGGCGGCGGTCATCATGATCGCGGTCTTCGCGGGCTTCATCGGTTCCAGCGAGCAGATGATCAAGATGATCGGTTTCGGACTCGCGATCGCGGTGTTCTTCGACGCCTTCGTGGTCCGCATGGCGATCGTTCCGGCCGTGCTGGCTCTGCTCGGCCGACGGGCCTGGTGGCTGCCGCGCCGGCTGGAGCGGAGTCTGCCCAACGTCGACGTGGAGGGCGAGCAGCTCGACAAGGAACCGTCCCAGAGCCCGGGCGGTTCGGACGAGGACCGCGGACTGATCCCCGTCTGAACCAGGGACGGTCCGAAAGGGATTCGGGGCCTCTGTGCGGTGCGGTCGGCGCCGCCGCACCCGCCCGGGCATCGTCTGCTCGCGGCGCGCCCCGGAAGGCGGCGGCCCGCGGGGACGAGACCGCCGCTGGAAAGGATGGCCGTGCTGTCCCGCAGACAGCACGGCCATCACCCCGTACGTCGCGGCGGCCGCGGTGTCGCCGCTGACCAAGGCGACGTCTGCCTGCCCGGAGGCGGCTCGTCCTCGTGGTGGAGGCGGGCCGCAGTCGTGACGGTGCCCGAAAAGCCGTCCAGGCACCTTCCTGTGGTGCCTGGCCCTCGTGCGTTGCGTCAGATCAGGCTCTTCAGGAGTTCTTCGACCGCGTCGACGAGGAGATCGCCCTCGGTTCCCGGACGTCGGACCATTCCGAGTTCCACGTCGGGCAGTTCGGGCAAGCCGCGCGCCGCCATGCCGGACTCGACCTGGGCGGGAAGGAGGGCCGCGGCGCCCAGCCCGGCGCGAATCGCGCTCTGCACGCCGGCCAGGCCGGTGCTCTCAAAGGCGATACGCCAGTCACGTCCGCTGTCTTTCAGAGCGTCGAGTACCGGCATGCGCCAGCGGCACGGCTGGGAGAACAGCACGAGCGGCAGCGGGTCCAGGCTGAGGTCCACCTCAGGCCCTGCGGCCCAGACGAGGGGCAGCCGCACGGTCCAGCGCGGAGGGTCGGGCAGATACGCCGGGTCACACAGCGCCAGGTGGATGCGGTTGGTCGTGAAGGCCCTTCTCATTGCCGGGCCGGGCGCGCTGACCAGTTCCAGCGTCGCCTGCGGATGTATCCGGCCGAAGTCGGCCAAAGCCTGTGCGAGCGGAGGGGCGGCGAGGTCCTCGATCAGACCTACGCCGCAGTGCCCGGCCACGGTCTCCCCGGTGGCCGTCATAGCCTGCGCCGACAGGGTAAGGATGCGTTCCGCGTACGGCAGCAGAGCCTCCCCGGCCCTGGTCAGCGACACACCTGTGGCAGACCGGTGCAGCAGCGGCTGACCGATGGCGCGTTCGAGTTTCCTCAGCTGTCCGCTGAGCGCCGGCTGGCTGTGCCCCAGCACGTTCGCAGCCCTGCTGATGCTCCCCGAACGGACGCAGCTGACAAAGGCCCGCAGAAGCGATGTCTCAAGATCCGACCCCATAAGCACAGGTTATATCTGCCCTATGAAAGTTGCCGGTTCCTTGAACCTGCGACAGACCGTACTGTCCGAAACATGCGCTACCTACACGTTGACGTCTTCAGCAGCCGGCCGTACAGCGGCAACAGCCTGGCGGTGTTCCCGGACTCCGCACAGCTCAGCGCGAAGCAGATGGTGCGCATCACCCAGGAGATGCGCCACTTCGAGTCGGTCTTCCTGACCCGGGACCCCACCAGTGACCGGAGCCGGCATGCGCGCGTCTTCGACCTTGCCGGGGAACTCGACTTCGCCGGCCACCCTCTCATCGGGGCAGCATGTGTCCTGCACGCGCTGCACGGTGGCGATGACACCGAGACCTGGTGCCTGAAGCTCAAGGCCCGAACGGTCGACGTCACCACCCGACGCCGAGCAGCGGGCCGCTACACCGCCGTTCTCGACCAGGGCCCCGCCGCGTTCCTCGGCCGCCCCGACATCGCCGAGCTGGCCGCCTGGTTCTCCTTGGACGCCGACGACCTGGATCCGGGCCTTCCTGCGGAAGTGCTCTCCACAGGACTTCGGTACCTCATGGTTCCCGTGCGTGGCGACGCGCTGGAACGCGCCCGGCTCGCCCAGGACCTCGAAGCTCCCCTCGCTGCGCATGGTGCACAGTTCGCCTACCTGCTCGACGCCACCGCACTGGAAGGACGTCACTGGAACAACGACGGCGTCCTCGAGGACGTGGCCACCGGTTCCGGCGCCGGTTGTGCCGCCGCCTACCTGCGCCGACACAGCCGGATCGGCGACGGGGAGAGCGTCACCCTGCACCAGGGGCGCTTCACCGGCCGCGCCAGCCAGATGACGATCAGCGCACACGGCGAAGGGCAGGACATCCGCTCCGTCACGGTGGGCGGCGAAGTGGCGTTCGTCGCTGAAGGGCATCTGAGGGAGCTGCCCGCATGAGCCCCTCCGCACTGCCCCACGTCGGCCCTGACGCCATCCGGGCCGCAGTCGGATACGAAGACGTCCTGGAACCGGTGGCCCAGGCGCTCGCCGACTACAGCCGGGGCATGGGCGACTCTCCGGTGGTGGTCTTCGCGCCGGCCGGGCGGGACGGCGACGTCCACGTGAAGTCGGCCTGGCTGCCCGGGCGCCCCGTGTTCACCGTGAAGGTGGCGACATGGTTCCTCGAGCGATCCCGGCGCGGCGGTACGCCGGCATCCGGAATTATCGCCGTCTTCGACGCCCAGACCGGTGATCTGCGGATGCTGCTGGAGGACGAGCACCACATCTCCGACATCCGTACCGCTGCTGCGGGCGCCCTTGCCGCACGCACCCTGGCCCGACCGGATTCTGCCGTGCTCGCCGTCCTGGGCACCGGTGTCCAGGCTTATTTGCAAATCCTGGCGGCCGCCCATGAACTTCCTCTGCGGGAGGTACGCGTGTGGGGACGCAGCCCCGACCACGTGCTGCGCCTGACAGCCGCTGTCATGGCCCGCCACCCTGAACTGCACGTGAGGGCCGCGGCCGATGCCCGAGGGGCCTGTCAGGGGGCCGACGTCCTGGTCACCGCAACCGCCAGCACAGAACCGCTGGTCGAAAGCGCGTGGCTCACGCCAGGCATGCACATCACCGCAGTCGGGGCCGACGATCCTTCCAAGGCCGAACTGTCTCCCGACTGCCTGCTGAAAGCCGATCGGATCGTCGTCGACAGCCGTGAACTGGCCGGCATCCACGGGGACCTGGCACGAGCAGGAATGGACACCGCAGCGCATGCAGAGCTCGGAGAGGTCCTGGCACGGACCGCACCCGGCCGGTCGGACAACGCCGAGATCACTGTCTGCAAACTCATCGGCCTCGGGGTGCAGGACCTCGCCGCAGCCGAGATCACCCTCAGGTACCTCGACGACGGTGCCCCGTCACGCAAAAGGCCACCGGCGAGCGCAAAGGATGTGGGCGTCGCCCGGTAGGAGAACCAGCGGACCTGCAAGGCCAGGCCGCATGGCCGGTTGTCCCCCGAATGTGTCCAGCAGCGGGAGCAACCGCTTGACGCCGCTGCGGTTTCCGCCGGTCAGCAACAGCGGGAGCGGGCACCCGGACCCGGGAGAAGTCGATCACCACCCGCGACCAGTGCGGATGCCGGTATACAGCACGAACAGGATTCCGCACAGCGCCTGCCGGTCCGGCGCCTGCAGTCTGCCTTCCACCGGCTGCGGCGCCGGCCAGGGCAGCAACGGCTCGATCAGTTCATCCGACACGATCCAAGGACGCGACTGCCGTTTCCCCACGACCGGAGCAACGACCAACCACGCCCGAAAGCCACATGATCAACAGCCCGATCCTGCCGTTGATCACTTGCGTGGCCCGGGTTGTGACCTCGGCGGCCGCTTCGCGGCACTACGAACCATGACCGCTGTCGGGCGCGGCACGGTGTTCTGAGGCAAGGAGTCCGAAGAGGACGTCGTCGGTCCACTCCCCCTTGAACCAGGTGCTCCGGACGAGTTGGCCCACGCGGCGGAACCCCACGCGCCCCAGCAGGTTCGCCGAGCGGACGTCACGCCCGTCGCAGGTGGCCCAAACGCGGTGCAGCCCCTCCTCCACCAGCAGATGTTCCACCGTCCGCGCCACCGCCTCGGTGGCGTACCCGCGGCCCTGGACTGCTGGCGCGAACGTGAAGCCCAGCTGTGCCTGCCTGCCGTCCCCGCCGAGGCACACCCCGATATCGCCGACCAGCCCCGGAACGTCCTGCCGCTCGACGGCGTACTGGAACCATCCCGGATCGCGGGGGTCCCCGGCCGAGAACGTGCCCGCCCACCGCTCGGCCTCCTCCATCGGCACCGGCGATTCCCAGGACTGATACCGGCTCACCTCCGGATCCGACCGGTACGACGCCAACGCCGGCGCGTCTGCGGGTGTGAAGGCCGAAGCCGACCTGCGTCAGGAAGCCAGCACCGAGAGCTGCGAGGTGCTGCCCGGCCGCGGAGGTCTCCAGGACAGGCTGACGACTCCCCGCTGCCTGCGCTTGACCGCCGACGGCGGACGGCGGACGGCAGGCCATGCGACAGCCGAGCAGCCGGGGTGCCCGCCGCGTGCGCTCGGCTCCCGCCACCCGCCGCGCCGGACCGACCGGGGGCAGCAGGGGAACGCCGCGGCCCCGTGCGCCGTGTGCCCATTTCCTTGAAGAAGTCCCTACAGCCCACAGGATGTCAGAGGCGCCCGCGGGCAGGCCGCGAACTCGGACAGGACCTCGGCGCGCCCCTGAGAGGTGATCGCGATCGCGCGACCGCAGAACTACCGCGCGACGTGGTGAAACTCGACCGTCGGCTCTCATGCGCCGCCGAGAGCCGACGGACGGACCGCCCTGAGCGAATACAGGATGGGCAGACAGGTGTCGCTGAAGGGGAACCGGTACAGGCCGTCCGGGCCCTGCGGCAGGAGGTGGCGCCCGCCGGTCTCGGTCTCCGTGTGCTCGCCCAGGCGCTCCACGACCAGTCCCGCCGACGTGGCCGCCCTGACGATCTGCCCCAGCGAATACGGGTACCGGGTGGACGTCCTCGGCTCAGCGGGGACGTCGGCGTGGGCGTAGCCGCCCGTCATCGCATCGTGGTGGGGCGCACCGCCGCCGTGGGGCCGGTCGGCGACGAAGGGATCGAAGGTGAGCACCGCCTGGAAGACGGGGTGGGAGTCGACGAGCACCAGCCTGCCTCCCGGCCGCAGCGCCGACGCGGCGCCGCTCATCCAGGCGTCCAGGTCGCCGACCCACGACAGCACCCCGTAGGTGGCGACCACCAGGTCGAACCTTGCGGCCAGGGCATCGGGCAGACGCTGGGCGGCCGCTTCCACGAACTCCGCTTCCAGACCGGCCCGTTCCGCCAGTCGCCGGGCTCGTGCGACCGCTTCGGGGCAGGAGTCGACGCCGGTGACGCGGGCGCCCAGGCGGGCCCAGCTCAGGGTGTCCATCCCGAAGTGGCACTGCAGGTGCAGGAGTTCCTTGCCGGTCACGTCGCCGGCGAGTTCTCGCTCGATCCCGCGCAGGGTCTGCCCGCCGGCGAGGAAGGTTTCCACGTCGTAGGACCGGTCGTCGGGGTCGGTGCCGTGGAACTCGGCAAGATCGTCCCACAGGGCCCCGTCGACGGCGGGCCGGTCTGCGTCCGCCGCCACGGCGCCGTCATCGGAACCCAAGTTGTCAGCTCGGTCTTCAGCGGCCACTGCCGGCCCCTCCTTCTCTGTTCTGTGTGGCGATGCGGCCGGCTACCGAAGCGGCGGGCATCCTTCCTGATCGTCCGTGCCCTGCATGGTGACGCTGTGCAGGCTCCGGGGCGGCGGCGAGGCGGCCACTACGGACGTCGACTCCGATAGCGGGGCCGTCGCCTCGACCCGTCTGCCCGCCATGCGGCACCCGAGGCAGTCCGGATGTCCGTGCCGGGCGCGGAGGTCCTTCACCCGCCAGTCCCACTGGTCGGCCGGGCGCGGGCCGCTCGGCTTTCCCCATCCCCGCAGGTGGAGAAGCCAGGTGATGGCCGCGGCCAGGGCGATCACTGCGATCCCGGAGAGTATGAGCGGCGCGGAGACAGCGATCACTCCGACACCGGTGACGCAGAAGCCGGCCAGGGCGAGGGCTGTGCCGGTCCAGCCGGCCACCGTGTGCCCCAGGTCCACGTTCTCGTGTGCGCTCATATTCTGTCCTCCGTGCGATGCAGTGCGCCGGATTCCGGCGATGTGCGGGGACCCGCAGCCCAGGTGTGCGCGGGGAGATGGTCCTGTGCCCACACGGTCAGGGCCACCAGGGGAATCAAGAGGGCCTTGCCGTGGGAGGCCAGTGCGAAGACGGTGTGGCGGGCGGTGCCCGGGCAGGCGGTCCGCTCCACCAGGCCGAGGGCGGTCATCTCCCGCAGGCGTCGGGTGAGGAGTCCGTCACTGAGGCCGGGGACACGCTCACGCATCAGGGGCAGGTCGGCCGGCCCCTTGGCGAGGGCGGTGATGATGAGTCCGGTGCCGCGTATGCCGAGCAGTGCCAGGGCGTGGGTGAGGGCTTCCAGGTGCTCCGGGGTTCGGGAGGGGCTGGGTGGCTGGGCCGTCCGGGTGGGCGAAGAAGCCATGTCGGGTTCCTTCCTTCCCGGTGCGGCGCCGAGAACGGATCGTGGTCTGGCGCCGCACGACGTGGACGTGGCAGATGTGCTCGGCGGGTGGTCGGGCCCCGACCTTCGCCGCGTCGCGGCCCGTGCCGCCCGCCGGGCCGTCCGCAGGGCCATTCAGTCCGCGTCTCGACGGCGACCGTGCCCGGCTTGCCGGTCCGGCGCAGCAGGAGGGTCGCGGCGACCAGCCACTCGGTGCCGGGCATCGAGCTCCAGTCGTGCCACAGGTCGTACGGATCACCCGAGCCGGCGCTGAAAGGCGCGGTTGGTAGCGGCCCGGACTCCGCCGGCTGCGACGCCGAAGGCGACGCCGACCCGATGCCGAGGCCGGCCGTCTTCAGGGCGCCCCTGCCGGGCACGGTGATTCCCGGGGGTTCGTCTGTGACGGTGTTCGTGGCCATTGCGTCTCTCCTGTCGTCCGGCCCCGGGTTGTGGCAAGAGACTCGCGTCGGACAGGGTGCTCGCGCACCACCCCGCCCCCAGATGCACCCGGGGTGCCCGAGCCCGGCGCAGGCGTTGGCGGCGAACTCGGTGTCGGGCATGTCGTTGGCCGCCATGCCCTTTGGCGTGCTCTCGGTGGGCGGGTCGGCCTCCGGCGTCGGCCTCGTGGCGGCCGCGGGTCTGGTGCCCATGCTGCTGTTCACTGGTGGGCGGGGTGTGGGCGGACCGCATGCGACGGGACCGCATCATGCTCGTCTCCGACCTGGTGCGATGCCTCGTCCAGGGGGCTTGCTGCCGCACTCCTGTTGACCGGTCTCGCTGAAGTGCCGCATCTCGTCCTGCTGATGATCGTCTTCGGCACTGCGGACGCCTTCTTCACGCCTGTCTCCACCGGACTGACGCCGTTGCTCGTCGCGCCCGACCGGCTGCGGGAGGCCAACGCTCTGCGCGGGTTCGTCCCGCCGGCCGGGCTGCTCCTCGGTACCCATGACCGGCCGGCCCCCACTGTTGCGGACCGTCCCGGCGTCCCCGTCAACCCGCCCGGGCCGCAGGGTGCGTCCTGGCAGGGACAGCCTCCCTGGAGCCGGGCGCCCGCCTCACGTCTTCGGGTTCTCTTCCCGCCGGCTCTCCGCAGACGGCCACTGCCCCAGCGAAATCAGCCCCGTGACGCGGACGATGAGGTAGCCGGCCAACGGCAGCTCGGCGAACACCGCGAGCGCCGCCGACAGCCACACGCCCGAGGTGCCGAAGGTGAGCGACACATCGAACCAGGCATCGCAGGTCAGCAGCACGGCCAGGCCGACGGCCGGCACGATGACAGCGTTGTTCCGTAGCCAGCCCAAAATCGCCGTGGCGGTCATGGCGATCACGAGAAGGACGTCCAACCCCACCCAGGCCAGGCGCCACTGGTGGACCTGGTAGTGGGACGGCAGGGTCAGCGCCAGCAGAACTGTCCATGGCACCAGACCCACCGCGCAGACGGTGAGCAGCCTCAGTGTGTGACGCTGCTCCCGCCGGATGCGCTCCAGCAGCTCGGGGGCGGGAGCCGCTCCCGGGTCCCCCGGGCGGGATTCCTCCTGTGCTTCGCTCATGTCGGCTGCTCCGCTCTGATCGGTGTGGCACGCACCGCTGTTCGCTGATGTACGCCCAGGGGCGTCGCCATGCCCAGCACGGAAGTGGAGGCCACCGGTCCGGGGCCTCGGGTGGCTTGCGCCGCCGTGCGGACGCCCAGCCACTTCAGTGCGCGTCGAACCAGCCGCCGCCACAACGCCGTGCGGGGCAGATGCGCTGGGGACCGAGGGGACGCCGGTCCGCTGCCGAGGCTGGGCCATCGTGCGGGCGCGCCCTCGAGATCGTCGGCGGGCGCGCGTCGTCAGGCCGCGTCGAAGCTGGCCCAGTGGTCGATGAGACCTTCGCTTTCGCGTCCGGATCCGGCCTGGCTTGTGAGGGCAGCGACGATCATGTCGCCACGGCCGTGTTCGTCGGCGGGCCGGGCAGCTGCCCAGTTGTGCGGGGCGGCCTGGGGGCCGCCGTCGCTGACATGGACTTCCACGGCTCCCACGCCTTTGCCAGAGGCGCGCAGGTGCAGCACGACGGGCGGCATCGCATGGCAGACAGCGTTGGTGACGAGCTCGGAGATCACCAGGAGGGTCTCGTAGATCTGGTCGTCGTCCAGACCCCACGCGGCCAGAACAGGGCGGGCCTCATGACGGGCCGAGGCGGGAGCCAGAGGCCCGTGCTCCAGAAGCAGACCGAGCACGTGCTCACCGGTGCGGGCCGCTTGCAGCTCGGGGGACTGCTGCCGGCGCGAGATCGTGGTCGTGTTCATCGAAATCACTGCCTGAGGAGCCGGAATGGGATTTCTGTCCCTTCCAGAACACCTCCAGACGACACAGAGACCATGAGCAATCACTACCCAACCGCGAAAGCCGGGACGCGCCGCCCCGCCCTCGACCGCCCCAGCGATCCCAACCGCCGGCACTGGCGGACGCCAAGGGGACACGAACACGACCGCCCGGCGCCCCCGGGCACAGCGAAGATCATCTGCCCCTCTGCGTCCATGCCGATCATGGACTTCACGGCGTTCCCCACGTCAAGACCCCAAGGAGGACCCACCACCCGCCCTCACCGACCGGTTTGCAGCACGGCACGCGCTTGTCGCACGCATGCATCTACGGAATCAGAACGATCTTCCCTGCGGCGCGGCCCTCCTCGCCCAGGCGGTGGGCGCCGGTCGCCTGATCAAGAGGAAATGTGCGATCGATGTGGACCGTGATACGGCTTTCTCCGGCGAGCAGAGCCAGGGCTTCCAGATCGGCCCGATCAGGTTCCACCAGCATGAAGTCGGCCCGCAGACCGCTCTGCGCGGCCCATTGGACCGCGTCCGCGTCGGCGCCGTTGAGTGCGACGACCCGGCCACCGGGCACCAACACCTCAGCCAGGTCCCGAATCTGCCCAGGCACGGTGGCCAGAAGGACATCGACGCCTCTCACCCGGGAGCTCACTACGGCGCTCGTGTAGTCGATGACCTCATCGGCGCCAAGGCCCCGCACGAAATCGTGCTTTGCTCCACTGGCGGTCGCGATGACGTAAGCACCTGATCACTGCGGGCCACCCGGTCCGGTCGCCAGTCCCGTCGTCGTCCTGCAACCGCCCTGGCTTCGAAACTCCGCCACCGCACCGCCCTGCACCTAACACGTACTGCTGCCCGGCAGTTCGTCTCTGCCAGGCCCTTCGCTCTCTCTGGGCTACGAGAGAAACCATAACCACACCACCGCCCAATGTCTACTTCAGCTGGTACAGATTTTCGCGCGTCCGATAGACAGGTAACCGAGGCCGGGCGGAAGCGGCACGCGGCAAGATCCCCGGGTTGACTCCCGCGGGGCCGGGCAGAAGGTTTTGCACTCAGGCCGGACACTGACGTGCGGCAAGCAGTACGCGGAGGTGATGATCGACGCGGGCTGGGACGTTCGGGACCTTACCGAGCACTGACTTCTGCATCCGGAACGAAGATCCGCCGCTTCGTCCTCTCGCACGGCAGTGAGCGCAGCGGCAGCTACTCGCTCTGCACATTCATCCGTACGCACCTCTGCACATACGCGAGTACGCCGACACCCGCAGCCGCCACCGCTGCGAGGGACGCTCGCCAGTGGCGGCCAGCCAGCATCCGGCGGCATCATGTTTCCTCTTGCAGGGCAGACGATGCCCGCAGTGCCGGTGGGATTTCACCGACGCGAGGTGGGCTTCGAGAGGGTGGCGAGGTGCGGTCCGACAACAGGAACCGGTCGACCGATCCGGCGTGCGCAGCCGCGCGGATAGGGTGAATAGGGTGCTGTTGCAGAGCGAGGACGTGGCATGGTTCCGCGATGACTTCACCGGGGCGCGGCTGGCCGCGTCCCGGTTGGCACGGCGGCTCGGGTTGAGCGAGCAGCGGTCCGGGCAGGTCGCGCTGGCGGTTTCGGAGGCTGCCTCGAACCTGGTCAAGCACGCCGTCGATGGGGCGATCGTTCTGCGGGAGATACGCAGCACGCACCTGGCCGGGGTGGAGTTCCTGGCCGTGGATGGCGGGCCGGGGATGGCGGACGTGGCGGCTTCGATGCGCGACGGCCGCTCGAGCACCGGCACGCTGGGCATCGGTCTGGGGATGATCGCCCGGCTCGCCGACGCCTTCGATCTGCACTCCCTGCCCGGGCAGGGCACTGTGATCGTGGCCCGGTTCTGGCCCCGCGACACGATGAAGCCCCCCGGTGGTATCAGCGCCGATCTGTCTCATTCCGTGGTGGGAGGCGTGACGCGGCCCATCAGCGGGGGGAGCGAGTGCGGTGACGGCTGGGCAGCGCGCTGGGACGGCGCCGAAAATGCGGCGCCCGGGTATCTCCCGCAGGGATCGGTGGTGGCAGACCTCCCTACCGGTGCCGTCACCGGGTCGACGCCAGGACACGGCCAGCGGCCGGCCGGTTTTGCCAGCGCTCCCCGCGGCGCGGGAGGAGCGCTGCTGGTGATGCTCAGTGACGGGCTCGGCCACGGTCCCCTGGCCAGGATGGCCACCCAGACCGCGATCCGCGCTTTCGGTCAGAGCAGGGGCCGGGCGCCCGAAGAGGTCATGTCCGACATCCACCGGGCTCTGGCCGGCACCCGGGGCGCTGCGGTAGCCGTCGCACGCATCGACCCGCAGCGGGGACATGTGCAGTTTTGCGGGGTCGGCAACATCTCCGGTGCGATCGTGACCTCTGCGTCCAAGAGCAGCCTGCTGTCACTGCCCGGAATCGCAGGACATCAGATCCGTACTCTGCGCACTACCACCCACCCGCTTCCCCCCGGCAGCGCTCTGATCCTGCACTCCGACGGCCTGACCGAGCGCTGGGGCCACGGCGATCTCCCCGACACCCGCCGGCACTCCCCGACCGTGATCGCAGGACACCTCCTGCGTACCGCCGGCAAGTATCACGACGACGCCTGCGTCATCGTCGCCGCGGGGCTGTGCTGAGCGGGGGCGGTCCCGTGCCGGGCCCGGGAGGCATCGCCGACCGGTCCTCCCCTAGGTTGCCGGTTGTGAGGCGTCGGTGAGGTCGGCGCCGGTGGCGGCGTCGCGCTGGGAGTGGTGCAGGCCGTGCCAGTCCAGGCACATGACCGTCGCGTCGTCCTCCAGGTGGCCGTTGCCGGCATCCACGATCGCCCCGATGAGGGTGCGGGCGGCTTCCCGGGGGTGCAGTTCACGGGTGCGGATGATCAGGTCGGACAGGTCCGCGGTGGTGGCGTTGCGCTCGAGCATCCCGTCGGTGAGCATCACCAGCCGGTCGCCCGGCCGCAGATCCAGCGACTGCACCCGGTAGGTGTGGGCGGGCAGGACACCGAACGGCAGGTCGACCTTCGGGGCGATCTGCGTCACCTGCCCCTCACGCATCCGCAGCGGCCAGGGGTGCCCGGCGTTGATGAACTCGTTGCTGCCGTCCAGCAGGCTGATCCGCAGCAGCTGACCGGTGACATAACCGCTGCGGCCGTGCTCTCGCATCGCCAGGTCCGCCTGGCGGGCCTGCTCCAAGAGGTCCGCGCCCGGCGCAGGGCGCCCACCACGAGGGTCGCCAGCAAGGCCGCGTCCACGTCGTGGCCCATGGCGTCGGTGACAGACATCTGGACCGTGTCCCGGTCGATCACGTAGTCGAACGTGTCGCCGCCGACGTGATCGGCCGGCTCCAGCGCCCCGGCGACCGCGAACTGCGCTGCCTCGCATGCCAACGACGCCGGCAGCAACCGGTGCTGGATCTCGGCGGCCAGGCTGAGTGGGGTGGTGCGCCTACCCCACTGGTAGACGTCGGTGAAGGACCGGTTCGCGATCACGATGTAGGCCAGGGCGTGCGCCGTCTCACCGATCTCCCGCATCACCTCCCCGTCCGGTACTGCGGGGAGGAACAGCTCAAGGAGCCCGATGGCATCCCCGCGATTGGTCACCGGCACAATGACCTGCACCGACTCCCCCGGGCCGAGGTCTTGCACGCTCGGTTGCTGGCTGCGGATCACGTCGTCGTACATGGTATTGCGCAACGCGATACGCCGGGCCGGCTCCCCCGTGTCCACACTCCCAGCCGCGCCCAACCGCACCACCGAACTACCCGTGAAGTCCGTGATCAGAAAAGTTACCGACGCCGCACCCAAGCGCTCCTTCAAGATGCGCGCGACCACGTCCAGGGACTCCACCGGCGAAGCCGCCTCCGCCGCCTCTAACATCCCCGCCAATGTCGCAGCACGACCGCGGCTACTGTCGGCTACGGCACGAGACGCCGACTGCCCCGTTGTGCCCGGCTCTCTTGTCGTCACGGGGTCTCCCGACCACTCGACTGCAGGTTGCGTCACGAAGACCTGAGGGCCGGTACCTGGTCCGGCCTTCAAGCGTTCGTATTCCACCACGGCGCCTGCCCAACATTGAGGCCCGCACCCCTTGCAGTACACGGGCGGGAGTCGCGCGTTCGTCCACGTGCCGTCCCGCCGGCCCCGACGCATAGGGCTCGGCAAACAGCCGAGGCATGCACGCAGCTCCCGCTCACCTCCCAAACGAAAGTGACGGGGACCACCCAGTCCCCCGGCACGCCGAATTCGATGCGTCACACACCGCGCCGAATACCCTTACTCCTCCGTCCCGCCGGGCCCCTCGGCCCGCGCAGCGCGCGACGAGTACGGACTGCTGATGGACGGCCACACAGTGTTGAGCGGGTATTGCCGGGCAAGGCCAATGCGAAAGCCGCCCCACCCCCGGCTGGCATCCGGGGGGAGAGCGGCTTTGCAGCGGTGCCGGTGGGGGTGTTACGCGGCGAGGGCCACGCGGGACGCCGGTCGCTCACTGGGGGCGGAGCGGCGGGCCTGGGCAGAGCGGCTGCGCCGGCCGCGGGTCCCGGAGGTGCCGCGCTTGGCACGCTCCACGACCGGCGCGGCGATGACGCAGGGGATACCGCTGGGAGCCTGTGCTCCGGTGATCCGGGTCAGCTCCGCCTCGTCGGGGCGGACCTGGGCGGTCTGCGGGGTGACGCCGGCGTCGCGCATCAGGCGGATCATGTCGCGGCGCTGGTTGGGCAGGACCAGGGTGACGACGCTGCCGGACTCGCCGGCGCGGGCGGTCCGGCCGCCGCGGTGCAGATAGTCCTTGTGGTCGCTCGGCGGGTCGATGTTCACGACCAGGTCGAGGTTGTCGACGTGGATGCCCCGGGCCGCGACGTTCGTGGCGACCAGCACCGTGACGTGCCCGGTCTTGAACTGCTCCAAGGTGCGGGTCCGCTGCGGCTGGGACTTGCCGCCGTGCAGCGCCGCGGCCCGCACCCCGCTGTTCAGCAGGTGATCGGTCAGCTTGTCCACGGCGTGCTTGGTGTCGAGGAACATGATGACCCGACCCTCGCGGGCGGCGATCTGCGTCGTCACCGCGTTCTTGTCCGCGCCATGGACGTGCAGCACGTGGTGCTCCATCGTCGTGACCGCTCCGGCAGAGGGGTCGACGGAGTGGACGACCGGGTCGTGCAGGTAGCGGCGCACGAGCAGGTCGACGTTGCGGTCCAGGGTGGCGGAGAACAGCATGCGCTGCCCGTCCGGGCGCACCTGGTCCAGCAGAGCGGTGACCTGCGGCATGAAGCCCATGTCCGCCATCTGGTCGGCCTCGTCGAGCACCGTGATGCCGACCTGGTCCAAACGGCAGGCGCCCCGGTCGATCAGGTCCTTGAGCCGGCCCGGGGTAGCGACGACAACTTCGGCGCCACCGCGCAGCAGATGGATCTGCCGCCCGATGGACATGCCGCCGACCACGGTGGCCATCCGCAGCCGCAACGAGCGGGCGTACGGGGTCAGCGCGTCGGTGACCTGCTGCGCGAGCTCACGGGTCGGGACCAGGACCAGGGCCAGCGGCTGCAGCGGCTCGGCGCGCAGCCCGGCGGTCCTGGCCAGCAGCGCCAGGCCGAAGGCGAGGGTCTTGCCGGAACCGGTACGGCCGCGGCCCAGCACATTGCGCCCGGCCAGGGCGTTGGGCAGGGTCGCACCCTGGATCGGGAACGGCACCGCCATGCCCTCGCGGGCCAGCGTCGCCAGCAGGGCCGCCGGCATGTCCAGAGCGGCGAAGGACTCCACCGCGGGCAGTGCCGGGGTGAGAGTGACCGGCAGGGCGAACTCGCCCTGCACGGACGGGCGTCGACTCGAGCCGCCGGAACGGCCGGAGCCCGCGTAGCCGCCAGAGCGACCGGAACGGCCGGAGCCGCCGGACCCGGCGTAACCGCCGGAACGGCTCGGCGCGCCGGAACGGCTCGGGGCCGAACGGCTGTAACCGCCGGCGCTCGGAACGCCGCTACGGCTGGTGGAACTGGAGCTGGAATACGAACGACTGGAACGAACGGGGTTCAAGGAGAACCTTCCTGGACACGGCACGCACCCAGGAAGCCCCAGCAGCGAACACGCCGCACGAAGGCATCACAGAGACGAACCGAAAGAAATGAGGAGAAGCGAAGCGGGGCGGAATCATCCGCGCCAACGCACTTCGAAGGATCACGCCACCGAGCGGGTGGGCGACACGCCGGACCGATGAAGTCCGGGGGCAGAAAGCGGTGCACGGCCTCAGGGCTGCGAACTGCCGCCTGCCATGCAGGCAATGCGCTGTGCCCAAGCTCGCCGGCCCAGAACGGGAAGTGGCGGGTGGGCGACGGGTAGGGCCCGCGACCTTGCGGTGCGGGCCCTACCCGGTGGTGCGCGTCAGTGCTCAGGCGGGAACGATGTTCTCCGCCTGCGGGCCCTTCTGACCCTGCGTGACGTCGAAGGAAACCTTCTGGCCCTCCTGGAGCTCACGGAACCCCTGGGCGGCGATGTTCGAGTAGTGGGCGAAGACGTCAGCGCCGCCACCGTCCTGCTCGATGAAGCCGAAACCCTTTTCCGCGTTGAACCACTTCACGATGCCAGTAGCCATGTGTATCTCCTCAAGACAGGGGGCAGAACCGAAAACCGCACTGTGCGGAGTCCGCGTCGCCGCGATGAGCCCATCCGGAGATGACCGGCAAAACAAAAATGCACCCACGGATCATGCCCGTCGAGTGCACACAAGTTCATGGGTACCACAACTGCAACTACCAACAACCTAGCACGAACACCCGCCCCCGTATGGCGCCCCGTCCACGAGCCCGACCAACGTGTCCCCTGGAGCGGTCCCAGGCATCGGCAGACATAAAGTGCGGCCGCCGTAGAAAAGCGTCGGCCGTGCGCTGACTAGCCATGGTCGGGGCCGGACATGGCATCGCCATATCCGTGGTCGGCCTCATGTGCGAGCCCTGGTTGCGCCTCGCGCGCCGGGTGATTCGCAGTCACCTGGGTGGCGCACCTGCCAGGTGGAAGGGATGGGAGGTGACCTGGACTTTGCCGCAACCGATGCTGACTGCTCCCGTGGCCGTGCCCGATCTGCGGCCGGGCAGTGCTGCGGAGCCGAAGCGGGACGGGTTCCGGGCGCTGGTCTCCGTCGACGCAGGACGGGTGGTGCTGCGCTCGAGGCGCGGCACCGAGATGGGGCCGTCGTTCCCGGAGGTCGTTCCCGGAGGTCGTTCCCGGAGGCCGTTCCCGGAGGCCGTGGCCGGAGGCCGGGGCCGTGCAGTTGCCGGATGCGACCGCGCTGGACGGTGAGCTGGTCGTCTGGGACACCGCGGGCCGCCTCGCGTTCGAGCGGTTGCAGAACCGTCTTGCCCGCCGTGGTGCCGGCGC
The DNA here is from genome assembly GCF_044766845.1 of Streptomyces sp. NPDC101776. Taxonomy (NCBI): domain Bacteria; kingdom Bacillati; phylum Actinomycetota; class Actinomycetes; order Kitasatosporales; family Streptomycetaceae; genus Streptomyces; species Streptomyces sp. NPDC101776. Next base: position 44,875 of record NZ_JBIWMV010000031.1, read on the forward strand.
GGCCCGGGCGGCAGAGGAGTGGCCGGCCCACTTCGTCGCGTTCGATCTGCTGAGGCTGTCCGGGACGGACACGACCTCCTGGCCCTACCGGCGGCGCAGGGCCGCGCTGGAGTCCGTGTTCGCCGCCCGCCGGCTCATCGCGCCGTGGGTGCTGTGCCCGTCGACCACCGAGGCCGACGTCGTGCGCGAATGGCTGAGGTGGACATCGGTCGGCATGGCGGGCGTGGTCTACAAAAGGCTGGGCGACGCCTACAAGCCGTCGGTGAGGGGCTGGGAGAAATACAAGGTCCGCGAGACGAGCCAGGCGATCGTCGGAGCCGTCACCGGTTCCCTGACGGCTCCCCGCACGCTGCTGCTCGGCAGGTACGACGACCAGGGCCGCCTTCAGTACGTCGGCCGCACCGCCACCCTCGCCCGGGCGGCAGGTGCTGCCGTCGGCGGCCTGCTCGCTCGAGGGCGGCGCGGGCATCCGTGGACGGGCTGGTCGTTCTCCGTAGGGTGGGGCAGCCGGGGACAGCTGGTCGTCACGCTGGTGGAACCCGAGCTGGTGGTGGAAGTCGGCGTCGACGTCGCCCGCGACGCCTCCGGCCGGTGGCGGCATCCCGCGCGCTGGCACCGGGCCCGCCCCGACCTCTCCCCCGCAGATGTGCCCCGACTGCCATCGCCGCCGCACTGACGGCGGCACGGCCCGGCGGCTCCGGGTGATACGGACCGTTGATTGCGCCCGGTCCCCGGCTGGGTCCGCGCCGCCCATCCCGCCGTCCTCGCGGGCGACGTACGGGTCGACGGCGACAAGGACCAGGCGCTGGCGTTCGGCGCGCCCTGGGCCTCGGGAGCCTTGGCCGTTGGAGCAGTTCATCGCCAGTAGATATCGCGCCGCCCCCTACCGCCGTCCCTCGCCGGGCGTCATTCTGGATCCTGCTGACATCGCCACCGATCCGAGGGAGGGCCTGGTCGTGAATTGCCCGAACTGCGGGGCCCAGGCCCACCAGGCCGACGACGGCTCCTGGTACTGCCAGACCTGCGGCCCCATCTCCCGACACGCCCCGGAGCCCCGGATAGGGTCGGCTTCATGACCCCGAAGAAGCAGCCCGTCCAGTCGACCAGCGGGGCTGCGGCGGCTGCCGCGTTCCTCGAAGGGCAGCGCATCACCACCACCGGCTGCCGGCAGTGCGGCACGGAGATCTCCGGAGTCAACGGAAGATACGCCTGCCCCTGCTGCGGATGGGTCAACAACTGGGCAGAAGGCGACACCGAACTGCCGAGCACCGACGCACCGTCATAGGCCGACCTTTGCGTGCGCCAGCTGGGGGGCGCGTCAGACGGGTTCGACTGCGCCGGTCTGCGGGGCTTCCTCATCCCGGTTCTAACGGCCGGTTGCTCGCTGTCGCCGACCACAGCACCGCCTAGAGCATTGCATCCCCATGCTGATGTCATACGATGCAGTTGCACCCGGGGACTACCTGGGACTGGACGGAACTCTTCAAAGACCCGCCCCGAACCAGAAGGTCCCCGAGGGGCCTGACCGCTGTGCGACCAGCAATCAGACCCCTCAGAGGTGCCGCATTCATGAGCCCGGCCGAGTAAGAAGCGGTCGGGCTCACTGCGTGAGCGCCTACCAGCCGGCCGTTCTCAGCTTCTGGTCAAGACCAGAAGGACTGCAGCAGTATCCATATGACCTTGATCGTCACTGGCGCCCAGTCGATCAGCGTCTGCCGTTTCGACAGACGCCGCCTGCACTGTGCGCAGTGCCTCTCAGGAGTTTCCTCCTTGGCCATGCGCCTCCCTCCCTTCAGTCCCAGTAGGGCCCTGAGCGATGCTCAGGACTTCGCCTCGCATCGAGGCGAAGAACTAGGTGGGACTCCCGGGAGGAAGCAGCTCACAGCATACGAGTTCACCGAGACTCTAGTGACCCGGGAGACCACAATTTCTGGGCTGCTGCCGCAATCCAACCACTAGATGTGGTGATTGGCTCACAGAAACACGCCGCTCGCGCGTGTCGCACCATGCTCGCGTGCGCCGACTTGGCAGGATGCGGAGGATCGACTCCATGGAGTCGTCGACGGCATGGACGAAGCAGGCCGAGACCTGCTTGCGGGGTGCCCACGGGACTGCGGAAGTACTTGCTGGTGACGATGTTGACCGAGCCGTCGCGCCAGTTGGTCATGACGACGTCACGACGCTCCCACTGGTACCCCTCCCGGCGATGTGGGCGACGACCGCCCGATCTGCTTTCCCGGCGTAACGCCGTCGAATTCCTGAGGTCAGGAGGCGGGCCGGTAGGTGGCGGCCGGGCCGATCACGCCGGGCCCGAACCTGGCCCGGATCCGGTCGGCGGCCGACTCCGCCACCAAACGCGCCTGCCGGGCGGTGTCGAGGCTGAGCTGTTCGGCGACCAAGCCGGCGTCGACGAGGTCCTCACCGCGCAGCGCGAGTCCGGTCAGCCGCCCCCGCTGCAGACCTGCGGCATCCATCAACCGATAGGCGATCTGGCGCAGATCGTCCTCGTGCGCGGACGGCTCCACCATGCGGCGCGTCTTCTCCCACTTCGGCCCGCCGGCGAACGACAAGGTGAGCGTGAGGGCACGGGCGGCCTGTTCGCGGCGGCGCAGTTCGGCACCGAGCTGCACGACCAGGCCGAGCAGTGCCGCCCGCGCGGGAGCTCCGTCCAGAACGTCGTAGGGGAAGCGGTGGCGGACGGTTGCGGAGGCGGGCTGGAGGCGTGGGGTGACGGTGCGGGGGTCGATACCGCGGGCCCGGTCGGCGGCCGTGCGGCCGGCCTTGCCCCCGAGCACCCGCTGGACGGTCGCCGGCGGGAGCGCGGCGAGCAAGCCGACACGGTCGATGCCGTAGCGCTTCAGGGTGGCGGCATGGCGGGGGCCGATGCCGTGCAGGTCCTCCACATCGAGCAGGGCGAGCCAGTCGGCGGCGTCGTCCGGCTCGATGGCCAGGACGCCGCCGGGGTGCGGGATCTGTGCGGAGGCGGTCGTGGCGACGGTGATGGTCGGGCCGATGCCGACACGCACGTCGATGCCGTACCGGGAGACCGTCCGCAGTCTGAGCACGTCTCCGAGGTGGGCGGCGGCGGCGCCGTGGTAGCGCAGCGCGCCCCGCAGGTCCGCCAGCGCCGCGGTAGGCGGCAGGGCCTGCACCACCGGCGACAGCTCCCCCAGCTGTTCCAGCACCTGCCGGTACACCTCTTCCGGCAGCCGCTCCGGACAGCGCACATGCATCACCACACCCGGCCGACGCCCGGTCCACTCCATACTCATCCGCGCTCACCTCCCCCATCACATTATCGAACGGATAATCGAACACGCGAGGGCGGAGGTGTGCGTGCGTGCCTAGAATCAAAAATATGTTCGACCACTCACGGGATCTCCCCGACTCGCCGGAGCAGCTCCAGACGCTGCGGATCTGGCATGCCATGTGGCTGGACCGCATCGACCGCCGGATCGCCTACCTCCAGAAGCGGCAGGTCGAAGAGGAACGCGGACGCCGCAGCCGGCCCCGGCCCCCGGACTGGGTCGTCGAACTCAGCAGAGCCACCGGCGAACCCCTCCAGGTCCACGACGGCGCATGCGGCATGAACGGCAAACGGCACCGTGCGGTCAGCCGCGACGAAGCCCGCCGCCTCCTCACCACGGACGCCGTACCGGCGTGCCCGTTCTGCCACCCCGATACCCAACTACGCATCATCGGCGGCTTAAGACTGAGTGCCCGTTTCTAACCCCGGCCTGAATACGCAGGTCAGGGGGATCGTGCCGATGGCTCTGCCCGGAAGGAAAGGGACGGTGAAGACGCGCGTCCGACCGTGGTGTGCGCTGTGGTTTCGGGGGTAGGCGAGGGATCTCAACCGTGTTGTTCAGGACGAGGGTGACGGTGTGCTCCCAGCGGAGCTCGAAAACGATGATCCGGCACTGGCCCGCCGCCCGATACTGTCGGCCGTGATCTTCGCTGGCAGAGAGCCGGTGGCCGAAGCCCGGCATGCGGCCCGCGAGTTCCTGACAGAGGTGCAGGCCGTGCACGGAATCCCGGTGTCGGACCGTGCGATGGGCGTGGTGCAGCTGGTGGTCAGCGAGCTGGTGACCAACGCGCACACATACGCGCCCGGCCCGTGCCTGATGGACCTGGAGATCAGCGACGGCACCGTGGAGATCAGCGTATGGGACACCAATCCGACGCTGCCGCTGCCCCAGGCCGCCGATCCGAACCGGGTCGGACAGCACGGCCTGGAGATCGTGATCGGCGTGTGCCACAGCTTTGAGATGCGCCGCGAGCCGGTGGGCAAGCGCATCAAGGCCGCCATCACGCTGGCCGACGACCCCGGCGGAAACCCGGCGGGCCTTCTGATGTAACCGTGGCCTGCTCAGGCCGCTTACCTCTGCGGCGGGGTGACGGGCAGCCGGTTCAGGCTCTTGGTGCCACAGGTGATGCGCTGGGTCATCAGTGTGATTGCCGCCCGGGTGAAGACTGTCCGGGCAGCATTGCGTGGGCCGCCGGCTGCGAAGGTCCTGGGTGAGGTGCAGGTCCTGGCCGCGTCAGGACGTGGCCGTCGGGTCCGCCGCCTCCGCGGTGCGGCGGTGTTCGGCGTTGATGCGCTGGGCTTCTTCGAGCTGGTCCTCGAGGACGATGATCCGGCAGGCAGCCTCGACAGAGGTGCCGTGGTCGACGAGTTCCCGGGCCCGGGCGGCGATACGCAGCTGGTAGCGGGAGTAGCGGCGGTGCCCGCCCTCGGAGCGCAGCGGGGTGATCAGGCGGGCTTCGCCGATGGCGCGCAGGAAACCCTGGGTGGTGCCGAGGAGTTCGGCGGCCCGGCCCATCGTGTAAGCGGGGTAGTCCTCGTCATCGATACGGCCGTAGGAGTCGTCTGCTGTCATCTGCACCTCTCTGTGGAACGCGTCGAGGGGCCCTGGCGCTCATCGCACCAGGGCCCCGAAGGAACTCCTACACCACCTGACCGGCCCCGTTACTGCGCCGGCCCTCTGTTTCCGCAGCCCCGACCTTGACGCTGTCGGGGATGCCGGGATCGCGGTTGCTTGACCGGAGACCACCTCACTATCGATGTCCTGCGGTACCCGGGTTCAAAATGCCGGCCCGGGCGATCCTGATGGCGCTTCGCTCCTCCGTTTTCCCTCTGGGATCAACTCACTACAAGCGGGGTACTGCGTACTACCGGTGATACGAACCGCTGATACTGCGTACTGCTCCGCGGCCTGTGACAGCGCCGCTCTCCGGCAGCCAGCCCCGTCGCCCATCCTGCGTCTGCCCTGGCTTAGAACCCCACTGCCGAACCTCCCGGTGCGCGCGTCCGCAGCCGACGCCTTCACCGAGGTGCTGCTCACTTACTTCACTGCTGGATCCTGCGCACTGCACTTGCGGTCCTGCTCACGGCGGCCCCTGATCACTGCGGGCCACCCGGTCCGGTCGTCAGCCCCGTCGCCGTCCTGCAACCGCTCTGGCTTCGGAACTCCACCACCGCACCGTCCTGCGAACTGCACCTGCATGTACTGCCGCCCGGCAGTTCGTGTCTGCCAGGCCCTGCTGTTTCTCTGGGCTACGAGAGAACCATAACCACGACCCGATCCCAATGTCTACTTCAACAAACAGAGATTTCCGTGCGTCCGGCGGTAGGGGTAATCGGCCTCGGACAACGACGCGGTGAGACGGGCCGTGCCGGGCAGGCGGGACGGGACACAAGCGCGGCGACTCAGGAGGCGGCGGCGCCTGCACTCCTGGATGCGGCGGGCTATCAGGGTACGAGCGGCGGCTGAAGGATCACCGGCCCCCGGCCGCGCCCGGTCCCAGGATCCGCCGTCCTGCGGGGAGGACGGTGTTCTGCTGCCCGGTGTCCTGCCCGATCGGGTGCGCGGTGCGTTCGGCCGGCAGCCCCCGTCCGGACGGGGGCGCCGTCGGCGCCGTGCTGACGGGGGGCGGGTCCGGTGCCGAGCCGGCGGCGCGTGGTGCTCATACCGGCAGCGTGACACGTACCGGCTCCCCCCTGCCGACGGGCAGCTTCGAACCGATGCCACGCCCGGGTGGTCAGCCACGACTGGCAGCCCTGAAGGCCGTGGAGAGGCCGGCGGGCTGTTCGCGGCGGTCGAAGTTCCTCGCGCAGAAACCGGCAGAGAGTGGCGATGACCTCGGCATTGCGTTGCGGGTTAAGGGGGTGGATCCAGGCGCTGGGTATGAGGTGGCGGACGGGCATGGGCCAGGTGAGACCGTGGCCGCGACCGAGGTGGACGATGAGCCGTTCCTGGAAACTGGTGAGCATGTTCCAGGAAGTCCCGGCGCCCAAGCCGAGGATGAAGGCGGAGTTCATGGCGACGTCGAGGCCGTGCCGGACAGGATCTTCCTGAAGGACATGGTGCAAGGATCGATGCGCCGCCGAGGGGCCCCTCGGCGGCGCATCGATTCTGTCGTTCCCGCGGCTTGATCACCCGCGGGCGTGCTGATCCCGCAGAGAGAGCAGGCGACCATGGACAACGGCATCGAACTCCGGGGAACCCAAGAAAAAGGAGAAGGTGTTTTCGCCACCCAGCCTTTCCAGGTCGACGAGACGGTAATAGTTGGTGTCATCGGCCGTGAACTGGACCGCAATCACTCCCACGCCTCCCAAGTCGGTCCGGAACGCTTCGTGTTACACGACGGGCTCGTCCCGAAGGTGAACCACTCGTGTGAACCGAACTGCGGGATTCGCCTCAACACCAGTGGTGCTCACGACTACGTCGCCCGCGCATCCATCGCCGTCGGCGACGAGATCACTTTCGACTATGCGATGCGGAACTACTCGGTCGACCACTTCGCCGCCCGCTGCCGGTGCGGCTCACACCTCTGCCGTGGCCGTATCACCGGCTGGCGGGATCTGCCGGCCGAACGGAAAGCGGACTACCACGGCTTCGTCGCCCCCTACCTGATCGAGATCGACCAGGCCCTGGCCGCCCGCCGAGACGGCCACGGGTAACCCGCCCGGTCTCACGGCGTGAAACCTCGATGACCACGATGACGCTGCGGCCCCTGTCCGGCGATCTGACGGACCAGGCCGTCGAAGACGACGAGCGAACCGGACCCGAACAGACAGCGGATGCAACCCCCCGCAACCCGAATCGGGGCGGGACGGCGGGTCGTTGGCCGGACATGACGACGCACACCACCAGACCGGCCGACGCTGACCAGGTCGCCGGGGAGACCGCCGCCGTGGACCTGGTCCTCGCCTACCTCACCGGTACGGTGCCCGCCGCGCCGGCGCTCTCCCCGCTCGCCGCCGACTACATGGAACAACAAGCGTCGGGGCTGCTGTCCGGCGCGGTCAGGCTCGATCCCGGCTTCTCCCTGCACCGGCGGGCGGTCATGCCGCCCGCCGGGCTCGTGTGGCTGGAGAGCGTGGCCATGAGCGAGCCGGTCGCCGCAGCGGTCCACGCGCTCGCCGGGGACGGCGCCGACCGGTTCTCGGTTCTGTCCCAGGAGGAACGGGTGATGGCCCTGGCCATCTCGACCGCCGCCCGCCTCATCGCCCTCTACCCACCCGCCGAAGCTCAACGGCGGCTGCACGACGTCCGCGCTGTCGTCTCCCAGCCCTGAACCGCCGTGCCCCGCCCCCGGGATCTACGTACGGCGGGGGCCGAACAGAGCTTGCAGGAGGGTCGTCGAGGGCTGCTGCGCGAGGTCGGCCCGGCAGTCGGCGCAGTGACGTCCGGTCCGGCTCCAGAACATCAGGGACAGTTTCGTACACAGACGCGAGGGGCCGGCCGCACCGCTCGCACGGCGCCGACACGGCAGCAGGCCGGAGCAGGTGGGGTTTCGGGTGTCGCCTCGTCGGCGAGGGGCCGGCCCCATGCCGTGGCGGGGGCCGTCTCCTGCCGTTGCCTGTCCGCCGCTGCCCTCCTCACCGCATCGAGGCGGACAGCGCCTCCAGCTGCTCGCGGACGCCGGGGCCGGCGAGGCGCAGCAGGTCCCGGAGCGCGGCCGCGGTGGTCGTGTTCATGGTGCGGTTCCTTCCAGTGAGGTTGTGCCGGGTGACCCGGGGTTCTCCAGGCCCCGGTTCGCGGATTTCACTGGCTTGGGGTGGTCGGTCCAGATCGGTGGTGCCGACGCGCGAGTTCCCTGCGCAGGCGCCCACCGGCACGGCGTCCCGGAAAGGCTGGAAGCGCTGACACGATGAGGTGGATCATCCCTGGTTCCCGTGTCCGGCCCGGACGTCGACCGTTGCGCCCGACGCACCCGTCGTGTGTCCCGAAGGGAATCCGGAACCCCGTGGAAGTCTGGCTGCTCAACAACCTCAACACCTTTGTCCTCGCCCTCCTGTTCGTCGGCGGCGCGGTCCTCCTCGGGGTGGCGGGCACGCTGGTGATGCGGCGGAGATTCCCGCGCCTGGTGCTGAAGGGCGAGCACAACGACATGATCGGTGTCGTGCTCGGCATGTACGCCGCCATCTACGGCATCATCCTCGCCTTCGTCGTGGTGACCGAGTGGACCTGCCTGGACGTCGCGACCGCCAACGTCGCCTCCGAAGCCACGCAGACCGCTGAAGTACTGCGCGACGCCGACGCGTTTCCGGCAGACCAGCAGAAGAGGGTCGCCGACGCGCTGGGGGCCTATGTCCGCGCCGTCGTCGACAAGCAGTGGCCCCTGATGCGCGAGGGCACCCCGGACCCCAATCTGACCAATCCCGAAGTGAGCGCCCTGTACAAGGTGTTCCAGGACTACGAGCCGAAGACCCCGGCCCAGACCACGTACTACTCCCAGGCCGTTTCCACGCTCAGCCAAGTGGCCTCGGCCCGCCGCACCCGCCTCTCCGACTCCCAGCAGGCACTCCCTCCGCTGCTCAGCGTCCTCGTCTACGGCGGCGCACTCGTCATGCTCCCGCTGACCTTCCTCTACGGCATCCGCGATGTCCGTGCCCAGCTGATGTTCGTGATGTCCGTCGCGACACTGATCGGCGTGAGCGTGCTGCTGTGCCTGACCCTGGACCGGCCGTTCTCGGGGGAACTGGCCGTCAGTCCGGCGCCGTTCAGAGAAGGAGTGCTGGCGCAGTTCTGGCAGTGAACGGCCACCGTCTCCCGGACGGCCGTCCAACTCCGCCCGGGAGCCCAGCGGCAGGCCGAGGGAGATCAGCGCGAGGGCAATCGCCGTGGTACCGCTGGTGCAGGTCAGGGCATAGGGGACGTCGAAGACCTGCCGCAGCAGGGCTGGACACGGCGCAGCCGACATTGTGGCCGGCGAGCGCGCAGTCCCGCCCCGTCGTCGCGTACCCGGTCGGGTGACGTCCCCTCCAAGGCCGAACCCCGGCCAGTGCCGGGCCGTCGTCCACGGCATGAGGCCGATCCTGAACACACACGTCGCGGAGCCAGGGCCCCCGGGAACTGATACGGCAGACCCGGCAGGCCAAGGGCCTCACCCTTGCCGAACTCGGCGAGCTGACCGGCTACTCCACGGCCCAGGTCTCCCGCTACGAGCGGGCAGTCTCTCCGATGACGGACATCGACGTGCTGCGGTGCTTCGCCGACGCGCTGGAGTTACCGCACCAGGCGTTCGGTCTCACGCCGCCCGCGTCCCGGCCGGAAGTTCGGCACGGTCAGCCGATCGGTGCAACCAGCGCCTTCCCCCGACTGCCCGCCCCTAGGGTGGGTAGATCCGGTTGGGAGGACGGTGAAGAGGTGCGCCGAAGGAAGTTGCTCGCGGGCCTGACGGCCACGGCCGCCTCAGCGGCCGGCGCCCCGTTCCTGGGGAGTGGAATGGCACAGGCCGACGAGGCCCTGCTCGGCGAGTTCCTTGTCGCCCGCCTGCGGGACGCGATGCTCGGCCTGGGATCGGCCCCCGCGATCCCGCCGCCCGAGAAGCTCTCCGTCGACTTCACCCGAGCACTCGCCGACTTCGGCTCCTGTCGGTACGCCTCGCTCGCCGTACGCCTGCCGCGCCTGATCCGCGTCGGCCACGCGCTGACCGCTGCGGGGAACGACACCGGGCAGTACGCCCTCCTGGCCAAGAGCTATCTGCTGGCCACCCGCATGCTCGTGAAAATGGACGAGCAGCAGCTCGGCTGGATGGCGGCCGACCGTGCACGGCAGCTCGCCGAGGCAGCACAAGACGTCCTCGCGGTCGCCGAATCCTCCCGCCAACTGGCTGTGCTGGCCAGGAAAGCGGGGTGGCATTCCGCGGCGTTGTCGATCGCACTGTCCGCCGCTGACCACCCGGATCTGCGCGGCGCCGGACGGGCCGGGGCCGCGGTACGCGGACTGCTCGTACAAAGCGCCAGCTACACCCTCGCACGCAGGGGGGACCGAGACGGGATGCGGGAGTTGACCGACGAGGCGGCAGCCATCGCCAAGGAACTTGGCGGCGCCACTCTCCTACGTGACCACGGCGGCGGATTCAGCACGCTGACCGTGACACTGCACAGAATCAGCGCCGAGAACCACGCCGGAGATCCCCGGGCCGCGCTCGCTGCCGCCCGCTCAATCTCCCTCAAGGCCCTGCCCAGCGTGGAGCGCCGTTCCCGCGCACTCGGTGACATCGCCGTCACCTACGACCGACTTGGCCGCCGCACCGAGTGCATCCGGTCCCTCTTGGCCGCCGAACAGTGTGCCCCCGAAGAGTCCCACGCCCGCCCGGCGACCAAATCGCTCATCTCCAGTCTGCTGGTCTCCGGTCCCACGTCGATGGAACTACGCGGTCTCGCCGCACGCACCGGGGTCCTTGCCTGACGCATCTCCTTCACCAACGCCCTATTCGCCAGGAGAGCTCGCGCTACTCATTCTTGGGCAGTCCTGCGGCGAGGCGCGGTGCAAGCCGGGCACAACGGGCGGCGTAAGCCTCCAGGCGCTGGCTCTGGAAGTCCTCGACGTCCGAGTCCTCAGGCCAGACGTCTTCCGTGCCAAGTCTGAGCGTATTGTCTTCGTTGATCCTTGGGGCCGCGTCGAGACAGCGTCCACCGACCGGCTGGAGACCTCAGGGAGGCACGACTGCAGCCCCTGGAGCCGGGGACTCAGGAGGGCGGGGCAGGAGGTGCCCGGTCGCGGGTGCGCCCGCAGTGGTGCTAAAGGTCTGAGGAGGTGCTCGTCACCCACACCATCCTGGCCCGCGGGGCCCGGTACCGAGCCGGTTCCGGGGAATCTCACCCCCACGTGCGTCGGGCCTCAGCCGACTGCGGCGGGGCCCGACGTTGCCTTTCGGTCATTGTTGGGGTGCCAGGGACCGCACTCGGCGGCGTCCGACCACGGCGACAGGTCGACGTACCAGCCGTCCAAGCGGCTGACGGTAACCGTCGATGGGGCTTCCGCTTCGCGCGGACCGCCGTTCTCTGCATGAATTGGAGGGCAGGATCGGCACATGAGGATTTTGGTCATGGGTGGAACATGGTTCCTGGGTAAAGCCGTTGTGGAGAGCGCGCTGTCGAGGGGATGGAGGGTTACCACCTTCAACCGTGGCCGGTCGGGTCGCGATGCGCCGGGCATCGAGGTCGTGCACGGTGACCGCATGGTGCGCGAAGACTTGTTGAAGCTGGCTCAGCACGGACCGTGGGATGCAGTGATCGACACATCCAGTTCGGAGCTCTCCCCGCGCGAAGTGGGCTTGGCCGCAAGGTCGTTGCAGGACTGCGCCGGACGCTGGGTGCACATCTCCACTGTCTCCGTTTATGAGGGGTGGCCGCACCAACCGCTGACAGAGCAGTCGCCGCTGCTGGACTGCCCCGCGGATGCCGACGCTTCGTTCGGATACACCGGCGAGGACGGCAGTCCCACCCAGTACGGATTCCAGAAGGCTGGCGGGGAACGTGCCGTCGCGGAGGCCTTCGGTGGCTCTGCAGTATTCCTGCGACCCGGCGTGATCCTGGGCCCCGGTGAGTATGTCGGGCGGCTGCCCTGGTGGCTGGAACGGGCAAAGCGGGGCGGCCGCATCCTTGCCCCTGCCCCCGCCGAACAACTCATCCAGCCAGTCGACGTGCGCGACGTTGCCCGGTTCGCTCTTGCTCAGGCTGTCAGTTCGAGTAGCGGAGGCTTCAACGTCACACACCCCGAGGGCATTTCGTTCAGTGGTTTCCTCAACGAGTGCTTGGCCGTGACGAAAAGTGACGGCACTCCGGTCTGGGTGGATGCCAACGTGCTGGCCGAACAGCGGGTGAAGCAGTGGACAGAGCTGCCTCTATGGCGCACGCATGCCGGGGTGTGGGCAGTTGACTCCCGACGGGCCTCCGAGGCGGGTCTGCGATGCCGACCGATAGTCGAGACGGTCAGGGACACCTGGAAGTGGTGGGCTGAGGACGGGCGTCCCGTGGACCACCCGCGGTGGGCAGAGCACGGGATCGCCCCGGAGAAGGAGGCGAGGGTTCTCGCCTCCCTTTGATCAGACTTCGATCGCGAGGAGGCTCACAGGCGGGCCCAGCCGGTACGGCGGCGAGACGCGGGTGAAGTCCTCGATCCGCTCGCGCAACTCCCGCGGCACCTGCGCCCCGTGGTAGCGCGGCTGGGCCAAGTGACGGCCGATGCGGGCGGCCCGTAGAACGATGCCGGTGTTGCGCTGCTCGACGGGTACCTCCCAGACGGGCGCGAGGACTTCGGCCGCTCCATCGACATCGTCGGCTAGCAGCCGAGCCTGAGCAAGATCGGCTGCCGCGCCTGCCCGGACGTGCGCGGACTGATCGTCAGGCGCCTTCTGGACAAGCAGCGTCAAGGCACGCTGCGCATACGCCTCTGCTTGCGCCGCGTCGCCCACCAGCAGGGCCGTGGTGCTGTTGGACATGGCCAGACGCTCAGCAGAGAAACCGAACTCGCCGCCCACAACGTCATGCAACTCGTCGAGGCGATTCCCATTTCCGTCCTCGGACAACCGCATGGCTTGCTGTGCGGAGGACACATCGCCGAGGTGGGCGAAAGCCCGGGCCTGGATGGCGTGCAGGCGGTGTTGGGCGATGTCGCCGAGGCCGCCGTACGACAGAGCCCGGTTGGCTTTTGTGACGGCTTCCGACTTGTTGCCGGTGTGGTAAGCGATGTAGGCCAGAGTCCCGTCGGCGAAGGCCTGTAGGGGTGCGAACCGTGAGCTTTCGCCGTACAGGGCTGCGGTTCGAGCGAAACTGCGGGCGCTGGGAAAGTAGCCGAGGTCGAAGGCGGCAACCGCCAGCAGTGCGGTCGTCTGACCGTTGAGAATCAGCAAGTCCTGTTGCTGGACAGGGATCTGAGTCCTGTCTCGGTGGTCCTCGATCTTCAGGCGGAGACTGTCGGTTTCGTCGAACGCTGTGACCGCCGGCAGTCGGTGGTAGGTCTGGGCCAGATTGATCACCTGGTCGCGTAGTTCTTCAATGGTGTTGTCGGAAATAGACGACGCAGCGGTCGCGTCGGCCCCGTCATGTGCTTCACGTGCAGTCATTCGAACTCGCTCTTCAAGGTCAAACGCGGGTGCCTGAGGATCGACCTCCAGCGGTGGCCCAAACAACTGCTCCACGGTATAGCCCGGCCACATGACTTCGAGGATCTGACAGCTCTCAGGGCTGGGAAGTGTGACGAGCTTGCCGCCTGTCCAGCGTCGGAACTGCGTCTCGCCAAGGGTTGGGTTGCTGGGGTCTGGACCGAAAAGACGAGTACCTGTCTCGGTGAACTTCTTCTCGAACTGGCGGTAGGGAAGTCTGTCCCGATCACACAGCCACTTCAGCAGTGTCCTCGGCGTGTCGCCCATACCGCCCCCAGTCTCCGGCGCCGCTGGTCCCTCAGCGCGCTTTCGGATCGATCCCTTCTTGAAGAAGAGGAATCCGCAACGTCATGCCATGGCAAGAGTCCCCGAGCACAAGCCACTTCAAAGCTACGCCGAGGCCATGTTCGTCGCTCATAGGTGTCTCAGAGGAAACCTTGTAGGCCATGGCGGGGCCACGCGCAATGAGAGGAGCCTGATCGCCAACCCGCTGAGAGCGTTTGACCAGGCACAAGAGCGTGCAAACAGGGAGTCCCCCGTGAAGCCGGAGATGCAGCAGACCGCATCGGTCCCCATGAAGATGTGGTCAATACCCCCCGTAACGGTTCGTCACGGCGAACGCGTAGCGGCACGTCCGGCGTCTGCAATTCTCGGATGCCCGGAGGGCTCGGTATGACACCGCCTGCGACCATCGCGCGAACACGCCCCAAACCCCTCCCCCCTCTCCGGGGGTACCCCGGATTCGACATGTCCTTCAAGCGAAGCTCGAGCTCCACGGCTGGCGTCATCGCAAAAGCAGACCGAGCCGCGCCGCGTCGCGCACGCGTCATTCTCCGGGCCGGGCTGCGGTATTGGGGGCAGCCGGACGAGCTGATCCAGTCCGCCGATCTGGTCGTCACCGAGTTGGTCACGAATGCGTTCAAGCATGGGCTCGGTGACGTCGGAGTTCGTGCGTATCTAACCGACACGCACCTTCTGATCGAGGTGCGGGACGGCTCTCACGAACTCCCCGTGCTGGGTGAGGCAGCCCTGGACGACGAGCACGGCCGCGGCCTCTTGCTGGTCGACGCCGTCGCGGACGACTGGGGTGTCAGCTCTGACGGCACGACGACTTGGTGCTCTCTCCCTCTTGTGAGAAGGAACGACGACATGGAGCACGGTGGTGTCCCTGTGATCCCCGATCTCGGGTGTGCAGAGACCAAGTGGGTCAGGAAAGAAGAGTTTCGGGCAACCCACCACGCAGCCGGAAACGCCTTCCGCTTCACCCGCGTATACCTGAACGCGTACCTGGACCCGGCCCTCGGCTTCGTGGACATCGAGGATCTGGCCGTGATCGGGGGCGTATTGATGGCCAACGCCTTCGCGCACACCCGGGTACCGGAGTACGCCATGTTCACCATGCGGTGGGCGCTGCTTCGTACCGGTGAACTTGTCATCCAGGTACACGACGGCCACCGTGACTTCCCGGACTTCGATACGGCCGTGAGGTGGGAGCCAGCCGAGGGTGAGCGACCGCGTGGCTTGTGGACCGCGCGCCGCCTCGGAGCCGAGATCTCCTACCTCCCGGTGGCCGACGGAAAGATCGTCCAGGCCCTGATCAGGCCACGCGCCCTGCACCTCTGACCCCTGCCGGACACCGGCCCCCTGACCGGCCGCCGGGATGCCGTGCGCCTCGCCTCCCCTGCCGAGGTCCGCATCCCGGCGGCCAACTCCCCCTGAACACGCCCTCTTGAAGTCTTGATCCCACCTTCACCTGCGCCCGTGTTCTGCCCCGAGCAGGAATCGCCGGTGCACCTCCGCCCCCAATCCCGAGGCCGTCATGTCCGATCGGTTAGTGACCAGCGCGACGTCCAGCGCCCCTCCCGAAGCCCCTGCGGCGTCCCCCGCCGCGGGCCTGATCGTCAGTCCTGTCGGTGCCGACTCCGATCTGCGGGCCGCGCTGGAAGACCTGAAAATGGGGCGCTACCTCGCCGCCCGCGACCTGCTCATCCATACGGGACTGAACTGGTCCTTGCTCGCGCGCCGTTGCCACCTGCTCGTGTCCGACCCCGGCGCACGCGGCGTCATCAAGATGTGGCGGGACGAAGAACCGCACAGCCGGCACGCGTCCCTCCTGTGGGCGCGCGCCCTGACCCACGGGGCGCTGCAACTTCACCGTGAGGGCAAGGCCGACGATGTGGTGTGCCGTGCCGCGGTGATGGCCCACGAGGAGTGGAACCGGGCGGCAACGCTCTGGCCGGACTCTCCCGAGCCGTGGAACGGCCGGCTTCAGCTGGCCCGTCTTCCGTACGATCCGCGGTTCCTCGACCCCTATTGGCGAAGCCGTACACAGCCGTGGGACCGGCTGGACGATTTCGAGATGTCCTTGTCCGGGCCGTGGCCCCTGTGGGCCGAGGCAAACGAGCGTCACCCGGGCGACAGGGACGCACACCACCGGATGCGCGAGTACTTCCTGCAGCACCACGGAGCTGTTCCAGCCCTCCAGTACGCGCAGTGGATCGTCTCGGAGGCCCACACACATCCCGAGCTGCTGATGCTGCCGCTGTACGCCCGCATGGACCTGTACCGGGAACGGCACCGCAGCAGCCAGAGGGGTGCTGCCGGGTTCTGGCAGACGGAGCAGGCACACCGCGTCGCTATGCGCGCGTTCACCGGGTGGTTTTCCCCGATTCCCGACGCCGAGCACCGCTGGCTCTCGCTCTGGGACCTGAACTATCTGGCGCACGCCCTGGTGTCCTGCGGCAAGTCCAACGCGGCCCGGCAGGTGTTCAACGCGCTGGGCCCCTACGTCACGCCCCAGCCGTGGAAGGACATCAACGACAGCCTCGGCCGCTCCCGGGACTGGACGGACGAGTTCCTCCACATCCGCGCCGCCGTCCTGAAGTAGGACGCGCCCACCGAACACGCGCGCATGGTCACCCACTGCCTGCGCCTGCACCTTTTGGCCTGTTCCCCGTACCTCCCTTCTGCTGAAAGTGGACTACTGGTGTCTCACAGAACCGTCTCCATGACGCCGCCGGATGACGATGTCGTCCTGAAGGCCCTAGGGATCCGGCCTGAACTGTCCCGGAAAATGGGCACGTTCGGGAACTACGCGATCAGCTTCTCGGTCATCTGCATCCTGGCCGGCGGCATGAGCTTGTTCGGGTTCGGCCTCGCTCATGGCGGGCCCGTCGTCATGCTCGGAACCTGGGTCGTGATCGGCGGCCTGACGCTGCTGGTCGGCATGTCGCTGGCCGACGTGGTCTCCGCCTACCCCACCTCCGGCGGACCCTATTTCATGGCCGAGAAGCTGGGCGGCAAACTCGCGGGCTGGTACACGGGCTGCCTGAACCTGCTCGGTCTGCTCGGCGCCATCGCCGGCATCGACTACGGAGCCGCCGCGTTCATCGGCGCCTTCGCGCAGCTGCAGTGGGACATCGCCCCGACCCCGGGCGGCACCATGCTGATATTCGGCGCCATCCTCCTGCTGCACGGGCTTCTCAACTCCGCCGGCGTGCGCCTGGTCACCGTTCTCAACTCGATCTCGGTGTGGTGGCAGCTCCTGGGCGTCGCCGTCATCGTCGGCACGCTCACCCTCGCCCCGGCCCAGCACCGGTCGGTGGGCTTCGTGTTCACGCACTTCCACAACGACACGGGCTTCTCCAGCCCTCTCTACGTCGCGCTGATCGGCGGCCTTCTCGCGGGCTACACCTTCTGCGGTTACGACGCCTCCGCGCACGTGGCGGAGGAGACCAAGGACGCGCAGGTCTCCGCGCCCAGGGGCATGGTGCGTTCGATCTGGGTGTCCTGGGTGGCCGGCTTCGTGCTGATTGCCGGCCTGCTGTTCGCCATGCAGGACTACGCCGCCACCCAGAACACGGCGACCGGGGTCCCGCCGGCTCAGATCTTCCTCGACGTCCTTGGCCCGTCCGGCGCCAAGGCGCTGCTGCTGATCGTCATCGTGGCGATGCTGTTCTGCGGCAACGCCGAGGTCGCCGCGGCCAGCCGCATGATCTACGCGTTCTCCCGCAGCCGCGCCCTGCCCGGCTGGAAGAGCTGGCGGCGCGTCAACTCCCGGACCAACACACCCACCCGGGCCGTGTGGTTCGCCGTCGTCGTCCCGTTCGCCCTCACCCTGCCGGTCCTGTACTCGCCCACCGCCTACGGCGCGATCACCGCGATCAACGCGGTCGGCATGATCCCCGCCTACGGCATCCCCGTCTTCCTGGCCCTGCGCAAGGGACGCCACTACCAGCCCGGTCCCTGGACACTCGGGCGCTGGCGGCGGCCGGTCGGCGTCATCGCCATCGCCTACGTGGCCGTCATCACCGTGGTGTTCTGCCTGCCGCAGTCGACACCGATCACCACGGAGTCCTTCAACTACGCCGGCGTGACCCTGGCGGGAGCACTGCTGCTCGCCACGGTCACCTGGATGACCCGCGGCAAGCAGGACTACCAACTCGCCGCCGCAGGCACCGCCCTGTCCGGGGAAGCCGCAGCGTTCGACGAGGGAGGCTACTGATGGCCACAGGGAAAACCGTCCGCCCCGCCTCGCTCTGGCCCTCCGGAGCGGTCTGCGAGGAGGAGCTGCGCGACCTCGTCCGCACACGGCGCATCACCGAGATCATGCTCGCCGTGCTGGACATGCAGGGACGGCTGAAGGGCAAGGTCTTCAACGCGCCGGTGTTCCTGGAGCGGATGACGGGCGGCGCCGAGATGTGCTCCTACCTCCTGGCCACCGACACCGGCATGAACCCCCTGGAAGGGGTCCAACTCACCGGCTGGAACCAGGGCTTCGGCGATTTTCTCGTCATGCCCGACCCGGGCACCGCCCGGATACTCTCCACCCGGCCCGGCACCGTCATCATGATCGGCACCCCTGTCCACCACGACGGGACACCGGTCCAGGTGGACCCCCGCCACATGCTCCGCGTCCAGCTCGACCGGATGCTCGCGCTGGGCTACGAAGTGAAGGCAGGAGTGGAGAGCGAGTTCGTCCTCCACTCGGACGGCGAATCCGGCCCGGTACCGGCATGGAGCAGCAACCGCGACTACGCCCTCGACCTCCCGCCCGCCGCCCTGTCCTTCTCCCGCCACCTCAGCAGCGCCCTGGCCGACGCGGGCATCCCCTACGAGGCGTTCAAAACCGAGGGCGCGCCCGGGCAGGCCGAGGTCACCTTCCCCTACGGTGACGCCCTCGACGCCTGCGACCACTACGCCCTCTTCCAGCTCCTCGCCCGCGATGTCGCCGGACACGACGGCCTGGTCCCGGCCTTCATGGCGGCCCCGCAGACCGGCACCGGCAGCGGACTCCACCTGCACCTGTCCCTGTGGAGCGAGCACGATGATCCGGGATTCGACCACCATCGCGGGCAGGACCTGCCGCCGCTGATGAAGCACGCCATCGCGGGCCTCATCTCCGCTCTGCCGCACCTGGCCCCGCTGTACTGGCCGGGCGTCAACTCCTTCAAGCGCCTGCGGCCGTACAGCTTCGCGCCCGCCTTCTACAACTGGGGCCTCGATCACCGTGGCTGCGCTGTGCGCGTCACCGGCCACGGCCGCCAAGCCCACCTGGAAGTCCGTCTCGCCGGCTCCGACGCCAACGCCTACCTCGCGCTGGCCGCCTACGTCGCTGCGATGGTCCACGGCATCGAGGAGAAGCTGGAGCCCCGCCCGGCCTGCGAGGGCGACGCCTACCAGGACACCGGTGCGATTCCCGTCTACACGGATCTGGCCGACGCGCTCCACCACTTCGAGCACAGCACCGCCGCACACCTCCTGCTCGGCGAGGACGTCGTACAGCACTACGCCCGTGCCGCCCGCACCGAACTCGACTGGCATCGCAGCCGCGTCACCGACACGGAACGGCTTCGCGGAATCCGCTGATTCCTCTGCCGCCGGGTCAGACCTCTTCCCCGGCGGCAGAGCGTGGAACGCTCTCGTTCCCCGGACCCGACGGCGGGCGGGGAACGAGGGTCCAGCTCCCGGCCCCTGACGAAGCCGGGAGGGTCTGATCCTTGGTGGGTCCAGACCCGTCCTGGCCTCCACGGGTGGTTCCCGCGGAGGCCAGGACCACACCCAGCACCCGAACGACATGAGGAACTCGATGGTCAGCCGCATTGACTCCCATCAGGACTCGCAGAAAGACAGAGGCTCCTGTCGTAGCGGCGGGCCTTTGTCATCCCATCCGATTCGACGCGCTCAGGGCGGAGCATGATGCAGACCTGGCAGCAGCACTTGCGCGGACTGCCCGTCCACACACCGGGCGCAGTAATGGACCCCGATGTCCGCGCACGGTACGCGGAGGCGGTCAGCCAGGCCTTCAAGGCCGGCGGGACCGAACGCAAGATCGCCGCCCACATCGGCTGCTCCTCGCAACTCGTTTCTCATCTCCTCGACCGGAGCGAGGGGCTGGGCAGTGCACCCGGGGCGGAGCACGTGGCGAGGATCCTGCGGGCCCGCATCGCCGACGGCACCTACCGGGTCGGTGACGTGATCCCGTCCAAACCACGGCTCTCCGTGGAACTCGGCGTCTCCCCCCGAGCCGTCCGCCGTGCCGTCGCCTGGCTCACAGGGCAAGGGATCACGGCCACCAGGGCCGGGCGCGGAACGGTCGTCGTGGACCCGGACGCCCCGCCGACCGGGTCCACCCTCCAGGTACGCAGGCCGTCGGGGACGGTGGAGACCTGGCATCGGTCCGGCGTCCACAGCCAGCACATCCGCGACACCGTGAGGGCCCGGATATGGGACGGCACGTACGCGGAAGGCAGCAGGATCCCGGTCACGAAGGACCTCGTCGCCGAGTTCGGCACCACCGAGGGCACGGTCAAGTACGCCCTCAAGGAACTCAAGGCGAAGGGGATCCTCACCACCACCGGCGCCAGAGAGGACGGAACCTTCGTCCACCACTCAGCCCGGAGCCGAATGGCCAGCGTCGTCGACAGCCAAACCACACCGGCGCAGCCCGCCAGCAAGCACGTGGTCAATCCCCAGGCGGCGGGCGCCAAACCAGGCCACTCGAACAGCAAGGAGGCAGGCAGTGCAGACCTCAGCCCACGGTGAGGATGTCGTCACGGCCGTAGTTCTGAACCTGGAGCGGGACGGCTCAACATCGTCGGGTCCCTGCCCGTCCACGGTGCCCGGGTCACCGTCACACCCGACGGACAGACCACTCTGTCCCGCGGAAAGTGGTCCGTGACGCTGTGAAGCAAACGACGGACCGACCGCCGACACCAGGCGCGACAGGCGTCCTCTGAACCCCCGGTGCGGGGGTAAAACAGTCACCGCTCCCCCGCACCGGGCTGCACCAAGATCATGTCCGTGTACGACGGCTGACCACTGCCAAGAAGCAGCCGCCGCACACGGGCGACACCACCGATCCCATCTCGCGTTCACAGGAGAACCGCGTGACAGCTGCAACGGTGCCAGACATCGCCACCCTACGGATCGGCGTTCTCTGCGGAGGAGACTCCCCCGAACGACCCGGTTCACTTGCATCCGGCCGGCACGCCCACAGCGCCCTGACCGCGGCCGGACTCACCGCCGAGCTCATCGACGTCGCAGACGCGTCGGTATCGGGCCTCAAGGGCGCCATCGACGTCGCTCTCCTCGGCCTGCACGGTCTGGGCGGCGAGGACGGCAAGATCCAAGGAGCCCTCGACACGGCAGGCATCCCCTACTCCGGCTCCGGAGTCCTGGCATCGGCCATCGGGATGCACAAACCCACCTTCAAGAAGCTCGTCACCCAGGCGCGGATCGACACCCCCAGGTGGGCCGTGGTCGACCCGGACATATCGGTCAGCGCGACGATGTCCATCGTCAGGCACTCCATCGGGTACCCCGTGTTCGTCAAACCCTCCTCGGGCGGTGGCAGCCTCGCCGCCGGCATCGCATGGGATGAGGCGCAGCTGCGCCCGATGATCGAGGCCGCGGCCGAACCGGGCCATTACGCCGAGTACCTGATCGAGGAGTACATAGCCGGGATCCCCTGCACCGTCGGTCTGGTCCAGGTCGACGGGCGCCTGGTAGTCCTCCCGGTCCATGACGTCGAGTCGAAGAACGAGTTCTACGACTACGAGTCCAAGCACGACCCGTCCCAGCGAGAGGAGCACTGCCCGTCCATCCTCCCGGACCAGACCACGCAGACCATGGCCCACACCGCACAGGCCGTCTACCACCTGCTGGGCGCCCACGGAGTCCTCCGCATCGACTACATGGCGAGTTCCGCCGGGAGGAACTCACTGCTGGAGGTCAACACGCTGCCTGGACTGTCGGAGCACGGGAATCTCGCCACGATGGCGCGCGCCGGTGGCATTCCGTACCCCGAGCTGATCCAACACCTCGTCAGGACCGCGTTCACCAAGCCCGGGTACCTGCCATAGGAAAGACTGGGGCGCATGAGCGCCCCGCCGATCCATCACCCCGTGCCCTACTACTCGCAGTGGGAATCCGCCTCCCTGGTGCCGGAGTTCATCTCCGGCCGGCTCGATGCGGCTGACGATCCGCTGTGGCAGAAGTCCGGTGCCGACACCCCGCAGGAATACGCGTTCTGGGCTCCGCGCATGTGCGGGGTGGCGTGCTTGCGGATGGCACTGGACTTCTGGGCACTCCCCGTTCCGCCCGCGGTTCCTCTCGTCAAGGACCTGTGCGCGGCAGGGGCATACGTCCGGGACGGTGACACCGTGCGGGGCCTGATCTATCAGCCGTTCGCCGACTACGTGCGGGTCCGGTGGGGGCTGCGCGCCGATTCCGTCCCCGACCTTCCCGCCACGGGGATCCCCGAAGTCGTTGCAGGCGGCGGGCTCGTTCTGTTGTCCGTGCACAAGACGGTCCGGACACCTGACACGGATCCGCCCAGCAAGGGCGGGCACCTGGTGCTCGCCGTCGGAGTCAGTGAGGAGAAGGTGATGCTGCACAACCCTTCCGGTCTTCCCGGGAGCTCGCAGGTAGCCGCAGAGGTCGCATGGGACCGGTTCGGGTCCTTCTACGCTGGCCGCGGGGTGATCCTGGGTGTCTGATGTCGACGACCTCGGAGAGAAGCAGCCGGGCACCCGGCGGATCGCTGTTCTCGGCGAAATGCTGGAGCTGGGGGAGACTGGCCCGCAAGCGCATTGGGACATCGGCCAGAAGGCCGGCGAGCTCGGCGTGGACATCGTGATTGCTGTCGGCGATCAACTGGCGAAACAGCTTGCTCTCGGCGCAGCGCACGCGGGCGTGGACACCGCCATTGTGGGCGACAACGAGACAGCCACCCGCCTGCTGGAGAAGCTCCTCCAGCCCGGCGACATCGTCATCGTCAAGGGCTCGCGGGGCGGAATGCGGTGGCAGATCGCCCAGGCCCTGACCGGCCAGCCCCTCACCGGAATCCTCAGCTGAACCATTGGCCGCCCTCGCGGACGGCAGCGTCCTTGTCCTGACCACCGCCGTGTGCGACGACGTGGACACCGCCCGCCTGATCACCCTCACCATGGACGGCGTGGCGGACGGCCGCTGGGGCCGGATGCGCACCTCCGGGGAGCTGACCGCGCTCCACACCGCGCTGGATCCCGCACGGCACACACTCCTTCGCCCGCCCACCAGCCACCCCAAGGTGAGGACCATCCACCCTCCGGCCCAGGGCCACCCCGAGCTGGTCGCGGGAGTCCTCGGCTGCAACAGCCTGTAGACCCCGCCCGGCCGCGTACGACACCCCGCGCTGGGCAACCCCTCCCCGGGCGGAGTCCCCGGCCCCGTCCGGGTGTCTGTTCTGAACACCGGGTTCTACGGGGCTCGGTAGCCTCGTCGCCGTGACGGACAGCAGCGCGTGCAGCGTCGAAGAACGGGTGGCAGCCGCCCGGGAGCTCCTCCGGGTGTGGACTGTTGACACTGCGACCGCTCAGGAGTTCCCCGGGGCTGAGTGGACTGTGGATGACGGGGCATGTCTGCGCGGCGTGGTCGACAGCGACGAGGACATCGGGATCTGGGCTGACTACCTCGGTATCGACCTCACCCGTACCGAGACGGGCACGCTCGGCGGGCGCCGGGACTACACCCCCGACGGGTCGTGCGGGCCCGTGATCCCCGTGTTCCTGACCAGCACGTGACCGCCCTCGCCGACACCGCAGTGTCGGACGAGGTCTGACCAGCCCGGGGCCCGCAGGTCACCAGGGCAGGGAGATTCCCTTTCCCGGGCCGCGGCTGACGCTGCGGTCGAGGACGCCGAGCTGTTCCATCTGCCCGAGCTGGTACGCGACGCTGCCGGTACTGGACAGGCCCACGACCCTGCCGATCTCCCGTACCGAGGGGGTCTCGCCGTTGTGCTCGGCGGCCCACTCCCTGATGCACGTCAGGATGCGCCGCTGCTGCTCCGAGAGGTGTTCTTCCGTCTCCTCGATCTCCCGGACCAGTTCGCGCAGCGCGACTCTGGCGGACGGCGAGCGCCCGGCCGCCGTCCGCCAGAACGGGTGATTGGAGATCCGGTTGTCGAGCTGCTGCAACCGGCGGCGCAGCGCAGTCGTTTCGAGGGGTCGGCGCTCCAGGGCCGCGTATGTGCGGGTCCGCTGGCGCTGGGTCCGGATCAGATCGCGCGGAAACATCGTGTGCTGCACCATGTGGCGAGTAAAACATGTGTTCGAATTGGTAGGCCAGGCCCCGGCCGTCGGCCCCGGCGGCGGTCACACGGGGGCGGGCTGGGTCAGGAGGGTGCCCATGAGGGTCTGGTAGCGCTCCAGTGCCTCGGCCCATTCGGGCATGAGGAGGTGCTGGATGACGCTCATGGAGACCGCGGCCTCGCCGCTGACCCCGAGGACGGGGGCGAAGCCGACGCGGACCCACTGGTCCCACATCTCGTCCGCCATCAGGGCCCGCAGGATCTCGGGGTCGGTCACCATGCGCGGCAGGAGCACGGTCAGAGCGGCGCTCGCCTTGGTGCAGGCGAGCACCGCCGTGCACAGCCGCTCGCCGTCGGCCTCCCGGACGGTGCGCATCAGGCCGGGCAGACCGTCCGCGAGGGGGGACTGTGCGAACAGGTCGTCACCGGCGAGGGCGGCCTCGCGCTGGACGGTGCGGATCTGCTCGACCATCTCGGAGTTGCCGCCGGGCGTGGCGGCCTCCCACGCCTCCGCCAGCTCGTCGAACCCGACGTCCTGGGCGCCGCCGAGCATCAGCCGTCCACCCGGGCCGATCAGGGCCGGGTGGAAGATGTTGGACACCGACCGGGACGGCGGCAGCTCGAACCCGGCGCCGGCCGCGTTCGCGCGCAGCGCCCCGTCGAAGTCCCGGCGGGGGCAGTGCTGGTTCCTGAACAGCCGGGCCGCCATCTCCTGACGGGCCTCGAACGCCTCGTCGGAATCGCCCTGGGGGATCTGGCCGAAGTCGATCCCGGCCGTCCTGAACGGTCGCTCGAAGGCGTCGGTCACCGCTGCCCGCAGCCGTGCCGTGCTCTCGGGGGTGGCGTCGATCGCCCAGAAGCCCCAGCCGAACCAACTGATCTTCCGGCCGGTCTTGGAGATTCCTGCCAGGGCGGCGGCCCGGCGCACGATCTCGGGACGGAGCCCGCCCGTCCCGGGGTCGGTCCACTCCGTGGTCCGGGGCAGCCACAACTGACTACGCCAGCGTTCCAACTGGGTGGGACTGACGGTGAATCCGTGCACCCCGACTGCCGCGACCATCGCGAGTTCGAGGGCGGAGGGTTTCGTGCGGGCCATGATCAGCTCCTGCGGTTCTGGTTGCCGCCTGCGAGGACGGTGTAGACGGTGGCCGCCGTTCCCAGCGCGCTCGCCTACGCCTCGCTCTGCGCGGCCAGGACGGCGGCCACCACCGCCAGGATCAGTGCGGGCAGAGGGGGAGGGTCGCCTCCTCCGGGCATGAGCAGCGGGTCGACGTTCATCGGCTGGGGTCCTTCCCTGGGGCGGCCTCCTGCCGGACAACCCGGCAGGGCAGACACGCACCTCCGGGACCCCAGGGGGCGGCCTGCATGCCTATCTCGCCACACCTCGCCCGGTGAAATGAGGGAAACCTCGCGGGGTACCCACTCCCTGGACTCCGAGCAGCTTCCGGGCCGTGGCGCCCCGCGTACGGTGACCGCATGTCCTCCGGCACCCGGCGTCCGAGGGGCGTCCGTCCCTGACCATCTGTGACCGGTGGTGGTGCGTGGTGGGGGCGGTATCTGGTCGGACCGGGGTTGTCGGGGGTGCGGGCTGTTGCGTCTGCGGCAGATGATCTTTCTTGTGTCCTAGAGTCGGGGGCGGTCTTCCCGGTGAGGTGACTCCCGTGGTGTGGACACTCTGACAATGGGTCTTGCAGATCCAAGGGAAGGTGTCCTGGTGGGACGTAGGTCTCCGTATCCGGAGGAGTTCAGGAACGATGCGGTGGCGTTGTACCGCGCGGCGGGCGGGAAGCGCACGTATGCGGCGGTCGCGGCGGATGTCGGGGTGACCGGCGAGAGCCTGCGGAGCTGGGTGCGGCAGGCCGACGAACAGACGGTTCGTGGTCACGTCCGCAGCGACCGAAGTGGGGAGAGCCGGGATGAGGAACTGGCCCGGCTGCGGGCGGAGAACGGCCGGCTGCGCAAGGCCGAGAAGGAATGGGAACTCGAGCGGGAGATCCTGCGGCGGGCGGCGGCCTGTTTCGCGAAGGAGATGAAGTGAAGACCCGCCGCTGGGACTTCGTCTCCGCCCACGCCGAGAGCTTCGGTGTCCAGCGGATATGCCGGGTTCTTCAGGTCTCGCGCTCCGGCTGCTACCGGTGGATCGCCGGTGCGAGGGCCCGAGTCGAGCGGCAGGTTGCCGACGACACCCTGGTCGCGGAGATCCGCGAGGTCCACACCACGCACAAGGGAACCTACGGAGTCAGGCGCGTCCATGCCGAGCTGCGGGGCTTTGGGCACACGGTCAACCGCAAGCGTGTCGAGCGGTTGATGCGCCTGAACCGGATCGGGGGCCGCCACCTGCGTCGGCGTAAGCGCACTACCGTCCAGGACCGGCTCGCACCGCCTGCCCCGGACCTCGTCCAACGCGACTTCACTGCCGGGCAGCTGAACGAGAAGTGGTGCGGCGACATCACATATGTGCAGGTCGGCGGCTCATGGCTGTATCTCGCCTGTGTCCTGGACATCTGCTCACGACGGGTGCTCGGCTACTCGATGGCCTCCCACATGCGGGCCGAACTGGTCATCGACGCCCTGGAGATGGCGGTCGCGGCCCGCGGCGGCAGCGTGGACGGAGTGATCTTCCACGCGGACAGGGGTTCCCAGTACACGTCGGCTGCGTTCGCGCAGGTCTGCGACGGTTTCGGGATCCGCAGGAGCATGGGCAGAGTCGGCTCGAGCTACGAGGTGAGTCGGCGGCGGGAATCTCACCCACCGCCGCTCTCAGAACCGTGCGTGAACCTCGCGACTCACACGGCTCCCATTGTTGAACCAGTGGG
>NZ_JBIWMV010000032.1:0-66741 GCF_044766845.1 Streptomyces sp. NPDC101776
TCGCCTGGTCCTTATGGCGGCGAAGAAGCCAAGCCCGAGCTCGCATCAGCCACTACAAAGGCAGAGGGCATCACGGAGTGTCGTTGCAGTACTAGAGCACCGCTTGGAGGATCGAGAGAACCTGCTCCTCGGTCGGCAGCAGAGGGGTGTTGCGCGTGACGGCGTCGGCGAGCGCACCCTGCGCGATGGGCCGCAGCATGTCCGGGCGGACGCCGAGGTCGCGCAGCGGCTGCTTGATGTCGAGCGCGCCGGAGATCGCGCGTACGGCCTCGATCGTCGCCGTCGGCCAGTCGCCGTCGGCGGGCGGGGCGAGACGCAGGGCCCGGCCCGCCTGCTCGTAGGCGTCCTGCGCGGCCGGTGCGCCGAACTCCAGCACCTCTTCCAGTACGGCGGCCAGGGCGACGCCGTGTGGCGTGCCGGTGTGGGCGGTCAGCGCGTGGCCGATGCCGTGGACCAGTCCGAGGCCGGAGATGGTGAGGGCCTGGCCGGCCAGGTGGGCGCCGAGCATCAGTTGCGCGCGGGCTTCCAGGTCGGAGCCGTCGCGATGGGCGGCGGGCAGCCATTGGCCGACCATGGCGACGGCCTGGGTCGCGTAGGCGACGGAGACGGGGTTGGCGCTGCGGGAGGCGAGCGACTCGATGCCGTGGACCAGGGCGTCGATACCGGTCGCGGCGGTGATACGGGCGGGCAGGCCGAGTGTGAGTTCCGGGTCGAGGAGTGCGATGCGGGGTTTGACCGAGGGGTGGCCGATGTAGACCTTGCGGCAGGCGGCGGTGTCCTCGATGACGCCGAAGCCGTTGGTCTCCGCTCCGGTGCCCGAGGTGGTGGGGATCGCGATCACGGGCAGGCCGTCGAGCGACTCCCAGAGGGCGTCGGCGTCTGCGGCTGCCGCGTCGGGGTTGCCGGCCAGCAGCGAGATGCCCTTGGCGGCGTCGAGGACCGAGCCGCCGCCGAGTGCGGCGATGGCCGCGGGTCCGAAGGCGCGTGCCTTCGCCGCGCCTTCGTCGACGTTGCCGGTCGAGGGGTTGGCGCCGACCCCGTCGTACACGCCGTACTCCATGCCCGCCGCGTCGAGAGCCTTGAGTACCTGGTCCACGATCCCGGCGGCCCGCAGCCCGTGGTCGGTCACCAGGAAGACGCGGTTCATGCCGAGGGAGGAGACCAGTTCGGGGAGGTGTCCGATGCGGCCGGGCCCGAACTCGATGCGGCAGGTGGGGTCGATGGTCAGCTGGCTGGGGGTGAACTCGCCCATGGTGTACGGCTCCTGGAGATGTGGTGCGAGAGGGAGCGGGAAGGTGGGATGAGGTGTCCGCCGGGTGGCCGTCCCTGGCCGGCCCGGCGGACGGAGGGGATCAGACGGTGCTCAGAGCGGCACCGTCCGGGGCGGCGGAAGGGTGCGGGAGGCGGAACTCCCGCCCCGCCAGGGCCTCGTAGAGGCGCACCGGGCTCATCTCGCCTGCCAGGTCGCCGTGTTGGGCTTTGGAGCGGCGGTAGATCTGCTCGACCAGCGCCGACAGTTCCGTGGCCACGCCCAGGTCGCGCCCGAGGTCGACGGCCAGGCCCAGGTCCTTGCAGGCGAGCATCATGGCGAAGGAGTCGTCGTAGTCGCCGTCGGCGAGTACGCACAGGATGTCGTTCTCAAGGAAGTGGGAGGCGGCCGGGCTGGCGAGCAGGGAGTTGCGCAGCACGCCCAGGTCCACGCCCGCCTTGACGCCCATGGCCAGTACCTCGGAGGTTGCCACGAGGTGGCTGAACCACAGCAGGTTGATCATGAGCTTGACTGTGTAGCCGGCGCCCAGCGGGCCGACGTGCAGCACCTTGCCGGGGTCGCCCATGGCTTCGAAGACGGGCAGGCACATACGGAAGTCGTCCGCGGTGCCGCCCACGAATATCTGGAGCATCCCGGCCTCGGCGCCCCGGGCCATCCCGCTGACGGGCGCGTCCAGGCGACGCACTGCGCGCCGGTCGAGCACCTCTGCGGCGACGCGGTCGGCGGCGGCCGGTGTCGAGGTGGACATGTCGATCCACAGGGCGCCCTCGGGAAGCGCCTCGGCGGCCCCGCCACGAAGCAGCACGTCCTCGACGACGCGGGGGTTGGGCAGCATGGTGATCAGCACCTCGGCGTCGTGCGCGCACGCCGCCGGGGTGTCGGCCCAGTGGGCGCCCAGCGCCAGGTGCTCGCTCGCGGCCTCGGACCGCATGTCGTGCACGGTGACCAGGTGTCCCGCGTGGATCAGGTGGCGGGCCATGTGGCGTCCCATGTTGCCCAGGCCGATGAATCCGATCCTCATCGTTGTCCTCGCTACGGCTCTGTAGGTGTCAGGAAGGTGAAGTGGCGGCCGTTCAGGCCAGGTTGATCCAGGTCGTCTTGAGCGCGGTGTAGGCGTCCAGGGCGTGCAGCGACTTGTCGCGGCCCGCGCCGGTGGCCTTGAAGCCGCCGAAGGGCGTGATGACGTCACTGGCGTCGAAGGTGTTGATCCAGACGGTCCCGGCCCGCAGTCGCCGCGCGGTGCGGTGAGCGACCGTGACGTCCCGGGTCCAGACCGAGGCGACGAGTCCGAAGTCGCTCTCGTTGGCCAGGCGTACACCTTCGTCGACGTCTCCGTCGTAGGACACCACGGCGAGGACCGGTCCGAAGATCTCCTCCTGGCCGACCACCGAGGTGTTGTCGACGCCGTCGAGGACGGTCGGCTCGACGAAGGTGCCGCCGGAGTCTGCGAGGATGCGGCTGCCTCCCAGGAAGACGGTCGCGCCGTCCTCCCTGCCGCGCTGGATGTAACCGAGGATCTTGGCGAGCTGGCCCTTGTCGACGATGGGCCCCATCACCGTGCCCGGGTCGAGCGGGTCGCCGATCCGGAAGGTCTCGGTGGTGATCCTGCGTACGGCGTCGAGGAGTTGGTCCTTGACGGAGGAGTGCACGACGACACGGGAGCCGGCGTTGCAGGTCTGTCCGGCGTTGTAGAAGATGCCCCAGGCCACGGCGGACGCGGCGGTCTCGATGTCGGCGTCGGCCAGCACGAGTTGGGGTGACTTGCCGCCTGCCTCGACGGCGACCTGCTTGCCGTTGGACTCTCCGGCGTAGACCTGGAACAGGCAGGCGACCTCCGCCGAGCCGGTGAAGGCGATCTTGTCGACCTCGGGGTGACGGCCGAGCGCCTGTCCCGCGATCTCCCCCCGGCCGGGGACGACGTTGAGGACACCGGCCGGCAGGCCTGCCTGCGTGGCGAGTGCGGCGAGGCGCAGGGCCGCGAGCGATGTCTGCTCGGCGGGCTTGAGCACCACACTGTTGCCGGTCGCCAGAGCGGGAGCGAGTTTCCAACTGGCGATCAGCAGTGCGTAGTTCCAGGGCACGACCGCGCCGACGACGCCCAGCGGTTCGCGGGTGATCAGGGCGAGGGCGTCTGCCGGTGTCGGGGCGACCTCGTCGTACGTCTTGTCGATGGCCTCCGCGTACCAGGCGATCGTCTCGGCGGTCTTGGCCACGTCGATCCGTACCGACTCGGTGATGGGCTTGCCCATCTCCAGGGTGTCCAGCAGGGCCAGTTCCTCGGCGTTCTCCAGGACGAGGTCGGCCCAGCTCAGCAGGACGCGCTTGCGTTCCCTGGGTGCCAGGTCGCGCCAGCGGCCGTCCTCGAAGGCGGCGCGGGCGGAACGTACCGCGCGGTCGACGTCCTCCGCGCCGGCGGCCTGCACATGGGCCAGGACGGTGCCGTCGCGCGGCGAGACGGTGGAGAAGGTGTCGCCCGACGCGGCCTCAGTGAAGTCGCCGTCGATGAACAGCCGGGTCTCGAAAGTGAGTTTGCTTGCCGCAGTCAGCCATTCGTCGTGCGAACGGGCCAGCAACTCCTCGATGCTGTACGTCACTTGATCCTCCAGCGGTCGATCGCGTCCTCGTCCAGCTCGACGCCGAGGCCGGGCTTGTCCGGCACTTCGAGGTCGCCGTCGGAGTTGACGCGGACCGGCTCGGCGAGCATGAAGTCGCGGCGCTCGGGCGTCCAGCCGGGCGGGTCGTAGGGGAACTCGAAGTAGGGGCCGCCGCCGACACCCGCGGACACGTGCAGGTTGGCGAGCACGCCGATGCCGTTGGTCCAGCTGTGCGGGGTGAAGTGCCGGTGCTTGAGCTGGGCCAGCTCTGCCAGGGTGCGGGCGCGATGCATGCCGATCGCCAGGACCACGTCCATCTGGTAGATGTCCAGTGCGTCCTCTTCGAGATAGCGCAGCAGCTCGGTGGGGGAGTGGTGCATCTCGCCCGCGGCGATGCGCACGCCCGGGTTCTCGGCGCGCAGCCGCTTGAAGCCGTCGAGGTCGGCGTAGGGAAGCGGCTCCTCGACCCAGAAGACGTCCAGTTCGGCGAGGCGTGCGATGGTCTTGCGTGTTGTGGCGAGGTCCGAGGCGTTCGCGGTGTCACCGGCCATCCGCCAGGACTGGTTGAGATCCACCATGATCTCGAAGTCCTTGCCCAGTTCCTCGCGTACGGCGCGCACCGCGGCGACACCCTCGTCGACCCGGTCCCGGTCGATGCGGATCTTCATCGCTCGAAAGCCCGCCTCGCGCACCTTGAGCGCGGTCGCGACACGCTCCTCGGGTGACTTGAGTTCGCCGGAGGAGGCGTACGCGGGCAGCTTGCGCGCCGAGTTGCCGAAGAGTTCCGACACCGGCCGCCCGTGCACCTTGCCGATGACGTCCCACAGTGCGGCTTCCAGCGGCCAGTAGTAGGCGCCGTGGAAGTTGGCGGTCTCGATGGCCCTGACGTGCCGGGTGATGTCGAGCGGGTCCTCGCCGACGAACAGGTGCTGGTACGTCTCGAAGCCGTCCATCAGGTCGCCCGAGCCGATCCCGGTGATGCCTTCGTCGGTGTGGACGCGGACGATCGTGGCGTCGAAGTGGCGACGCGGCTCGGGGTCCCAGGCGGCCCGGAACGGCGGGTCCAGTTCCAACCGCAGCCGGTCCAGGGTGATTTCGGTGATCTTCATCGGGTGAGAGCCTCCGCGGACGGCGTGTAGAAGGGATTGGCCGGGCCGTCCTTGGCCGCGTCGTGGATGTCCGCGACCGTGGGGCTGCCGGTGACGGCGGCGCGGACGGCGCCACAGCCGGCGGCGCGCTGGTTGCGGAAGGACACGTCGAGGTCGTCGACCTCCGGGTTGACCCACACGGCGGCGATGATCAGCAGGTCGTCCGCCGCCTCGGCGGGCAGCAGGCCCTCCTCGACCGCGTCCAGGACACCCTGCGCCAGGCCCGCCTGAGCCGCCCCCCACGTGGCCCGCTGGTGCAGCTCACTGCCGGCGGCGGCCTTGTTGACGAACAGGGTCAGCGGCTTGACCGGCACCGACGGGCGGACAACCGTCATGAACGGCACGTGCCCGGCGCTCGGCGTGGCCAGCGCCGTCGCCCAGGCCGTCTCGACCGGACCGCCCTTGCGGCCGATCACGATGTTCGTGTGCGCGGCGTTGGCGCCCGCACCGACGAAGGACTCGCCGATGAGTGTGGTCGCGGCGAAGGGGGAGGACATCGGGACTCCTGGACCTCTGGAAGTGGGTTCATGGGGGCACCGGGACGAACTCCGCATTCGGTGCAGTTCATCCGGCCCGATGCGGCGAATCTAGATCCGCCGCCCAGCCCCCGCAAGGCAACAGCAGGAATCGAAATGCCGGTTGCTCTCATGACAACTCCCGCGTTGACCTGGGGTTCCGCTGGACCAGAGGCCGCCTAGGATGGCGCGCGTGACACACCCGCCGCCGTCTGCTCCCGACCCCTCCGCCGGCCCTCGCGGTCACGGTCTGCGGCGCGACATCGCCCTGCTGGAGGCGCTGGCTTCCGACGAGGCGCAGAACGCCGGCGGGCTCGGCGTCGTACGCCTCGCGCAGCTGGTGGGCCGCGAGAAGACACAGGTGTCGCGGGCGCTGAGGGCCCTGGCCGCGGAGGGCATCGTCGAGCGCGACGCCGACACACTGGAGTACCGCCTGGGCTGGCGGCTGTTCTCGCTGGTCGCGCGGACCTCGGAGAACCGGCTGGTGCGCATGGCCGAGCCCGTCATGCACGCACTCTCGTCGGATCTGGAGGAGACCAGCCACCTGTGCGTGCTCAGCGACCGTGAGGTGCTGACGCTGCTCTCGGTCTCCGGTCACTCCTTCCGAGCGCACGGCTGGGAGGGGCGCGGAGTGCCCGCCTGGCAGACCTCGGCCGGTCGGGTCCTGCTCGCCGACGCCACGCCCGACGAGCTGTACGTGCGCTTCGGTACGACCAGTGAGATGCCGGTCCACGACCTCTGGGCGCTGATCCACGAGGCCAGCCGACAGGGGTACGCGCGGGTGAGCGAGGAGTTCGAGACGGGTCTGGTGGGCGTCTCGGCGCCCATCCGGGACTTCCGTGGCCGCGTGGTGGCCGCGATCAACATCTCCGCGCCGAAGCCCCGGCTCGGCGACCGCCTCGACGAGGCCGGCCGGACGACCGCCGCCGCGGCGGCCCGCGTCTCGGCCCTTCTCGGGTGGGAGCCCCGGAGGGCGCCGTCGCCCAGGACGCGCCTGACGTGACTCCGCAGGCCCGCCGCAGCGGTCGTCGTACTCCCTTGCATGATCGCCGAGTTGCTCTGACAACAACCCTCATTGCGATCCGAGGAGCAGGCTTGTCGGCCGTGTGACGCGCTCGTAAATTCACCGCGAACCGGACGAGCCCCCGTCCGGAACGGAGAAAAGAGCAGCTCATGACCTTCGTCGGCATCGACACCCTCGCCAAGGCGCCGCTCGCCGAAGGCGATGTGTTCATCGGTGGCCGCTGGCGCGAGGCGGGTGACCGACGGGCCTTCCCCGTGTACGACCCCGCCACGGGTGAACTGGTCCGTGAGGTGTCCGCGGCGGGGGCGGCCGACGCGCTCGCCGCGATCGAAGCGGCCCAGAGCGCGGCCGCCGAGTGGCGTGCGACCCCGGCCCGGCGCCGTTCGGAGATCCTGCACACCGCGTTCACGCTGATGCGCGAGCACACCGACACCCTCGCCCGCCTGATCGTCGCGGAGAACGGCAAGGCCTACCGGGACGCGGCGGGCGAGGTCGGCTACGCGGCCGAGTTCTTCCGCTGGTTCGCCGAGGAGGCGGTACGCATCGGCTCGTCCTTCGCGGACGCCCCGGGCGGCGGTTACCGCCACGTCGTACGCAAGCACCCGGTTGGTGTCACCGCCTTCGTCACGCCCTGGAACTTCCCGGCCGCCATGGCCGCCCGCAAGATCGCCCCGGCGCTCGCCGCCGGCTGTCCGGTTCTCCTCAAGCCCGCGCCGGAGACCCCGCTCACCGCGCTCGCCGTCGCCGCGCTGCTGGCCGAGGCCGGGCTGCCCGACGGACTGCTCAACGTCCTGCCCACCGACCGCGCCCCTGAGGTCGTCTCCGTCTGGCTCGGTGACGAGAGGGTCCGCAAGTTCTCCTTCACCGGTTCCACCGCCACCGGCAGGCTCCTGCTCGAACAGGCCGCGGCCAATGTCGTCAACGTGACCATGGAGCTGGGCGGCAACGCCCCCTTCATCGTGTGCGCGGACGCAGACGTCGACGCCGCCGTACTGGGCGCGATGGACGCCAAGATGCGGGGCGGCGGCGAGGTGTGCATCGCCGCCAACCGGTTCTACGTCCATACGTCCGTCGCCGCCGAGTTCACCGAGAAGTTCGGCGCAGCCATGGCCGCCTCGCAAGCGGGACCGGGGCTTGAGGACGGTGTCACCCTCGGACCGATGATCAACAAGGCGGCCGTCGACAAGATTCGCGGTCTCGTCGACGACGCGGTCACCCGCGGCGCGAAGGTCGCCGCATGCGGAACCGTCCCCGACGGCCCAGGCCATTTTCAACCGGCGACGGTCCTCACCGACGTGCCCGACGACGCCCGCATCCTCCACGAAGAGGTCTTCGGTCCCGTCGCGCCCCTGACGACCTTCACCGACGAGGACGAGATGCTGGCCCGCGCCAACGCCACGGTCCACGGCCTAGCCTCCTACGTCTACTCACGCGACGTCGCCCGCGCGCTGCGCATCGCCGAGCGGCTGGAGGCCGGCATGGTCGGCCTGAACCGTGGCCTGCTGTCCGACCCGGCCGCACCGTTCGGGGGCGTCAAACAGTCCGGGCTGGGCCGTGAGGGCGGCCGCGAAGGCATCGAGGCGTTCCTCGAGACGCAGTACATCGCTCTCGACTGGCCGACAGCCAACTGACCACTCCCGCCCCGTCCCCGTCCCCGTTGCATCCCTTCCCCGCCCCCGTTCCCTTGAGCTCTTCCCCCGCTCTGTTCCCGTCCGGGCCCGGCGTCGCCGCGGCCTGGAGGTGACACCGAAAAGACAAGGACCGCACATGGCAACGACGCCTGCGACCGAGAACCCCCGATCGGACACCCCACCGACCGCTGACGTGGCCTGCGCACGCGAACGCCGTCGGCTGCACACCAAGCTGAAGCTGGCCACCCAGATAGGCGAGGGCATCGACGGCTACATCATCGGCGGCATCGGGATGGCGATGACGGCCCTTACCGCCGATCTGCATCTTTCCACCCTGATGGAGGGCCTGGTCGGGGCCTCACCGCTGATCGGTATCTTCGTCGGTGGCCCGCT
Source organism: Streptomyces sp. NPDC101776 (assembly GCF_044766845.1). NCBI lineage: Bacteria > Bacillati > Actinomycetota > Actinomycetes > Kitasatosporales > Streptomycetaceae > Streptomyces > Streptomyces sp. NPDC101776. The sequence goes on from NZ_JBIWMV010000032.1 coordinate 8,576, forward strand.
GTTCGGACGGTTCGCCGACCGGTTCGGACGGCGTCCCGTTTTCCTCGCCGACATGGTGATCTTCCTGGTCGGCTCGGTCCTTCAGTTCTTCGTCACCGACGGGCTTCAGCTGTTCCTGATCCGTCTGCTGATGGGCATCGCGATCGGCGGCGAGTACGCGATCGGCGCGCCGCTGCTCTCGGAGTACGCGCCCAGGGAGGGACGCGGCCGGCTGCTGGCCAGCCTGGAGATCAGCTGGTACCTCGGCTACGCCGCGGCGACCGTCGTAGGCGCCCTGCTCGCGGACGTCGACGGGGGCTGGCGCTGGTCGCTCGCGAGCAGCGCGGTGCTCGCCGTGGTGTGCGTGTCCCTGCGCGGCGGAATCCCGGAGTCGGCACGCTGGCTGCTCAGCCGGGGCCGCCGCGAGGAGGCCGAGGCACTGATCGCGAAGTACGGCATCGAGGTCGACGTCGACGCGGAGCTCGAAGAGCGCGCGGAAACCCAACGGGAGGGATTCCGCGCCCTGTTCAGCCGACGGCACCTGCGCAGCACGGTCTTCGCCAGCGTCTTCTGGGCCGCGCTCGTCCTGCCGTACTTCGCGATCGGCACCTTCTGGACGCAGGTCTTCGAGGCCCTGCACATGGGCGACAACGCGGTCGCGGCGCTGCTCGTCTATTCCTTCACCGCTGTCGCCGGAGTGACCGTCGGCTGCCTGGTCGTGGACCGCATCGGGCGCCGCAAGCTGCTGATCCCGCCGTTCTGGATCACAGCCGGCTGCCTGGCCCTGGTCGCGGTGTTTCCCACCTCCACCCCCGTCATCGTCGGCGGCTTCCTCTTCTTCATCTTCCTCAACGCCGCCTCCAGCGCGCTCACGGCCGTCTACCCCCTGGAGGTCTTCCCCACCTCGCTGCGCACCACGGGCGTCGGCTTCGCCACCGCGATGAGCCGGGTCGGCGCCGCCATCGGCACCTTCCTGCTGCCGATGGGCCTGGACCGCTTCGGCGTGGAATTCGTCCTCCTGGTCGGCGCCGGCGTACTCGCCGTCGGCGGCCTGGTGTCCCAGTTCCTGGCACCGGAGACCACCGACATGGACCTGGCCACTGCTGCTCGCACCGCCCGCGAGAAAGCGGCCTGACCGCCTGCGGGGTTCCGAGTACGGGAGTCAGCCCCCGCACCCGGCATCTCTGCCAGGTTCACCAAGGTCACGACGATCACAGGAATGCCCGCCTTCGCCGAGTCCGGCAGGGCGGGCATCGCCGTGTGTCAGCCGAGGGCCCGTGTCCTGGACGACGCCGTCCACGGCCGCGCCCGCCGGACCGGCACCGGTGATCCGCCCTCCACCACGGTGTTCTTGATGGTTCCGATTCCCTCCACGGTCATGGTGACCGTGTCGCCGGGAACGAGCGGGGGTGGGTCCAACTTGCCGCGCCGGCCCCACAGTTCGGCGAGACAGCCGCCTCCGCAGGTGCCGGATCCCAGGATGTCGCCGGGGCGTACCTCGGTGCCGCGGGAGGCATAGGCGGCCATCTCCTCGAACGTCCATGCCATGCTGGCGAGACTGTCCCATCCGATGGTGTGGTCGTTGACTTCGACGCGGAGCTTGAGTGCCAGCCGTCCCTCGGCGTCGCGATGGGCGTCCAGTTCGTCGGCGGTGACGAGCCAGGGGCCGACAGTGGTCGCGGAGTCCTTGCCCTTGGCAGGTCCGAGTTTCACCCGCATCTCGAAGCTCTGCAGGTCGCGGGCGCTCCAGTCATTGAGGATGGTGTAGCCGATGATGTGCTCCCTGGCCTGCTGCGGGGTGAGGTCTCGGCCCTGCCTGCCGATGACCGCCGCCACCTCCAGTTCGAAGTCGAAGCGCTTGCAGCCGGGTGGCACGGGGACATCGTCGTGCGCGCCGATCACGGAGTAGGGGTTGGTGAAGTAGAAGGCGGGCTGGGCGTACCACTCCTGAGGAACGGTGTCCCCGAAGCCTTGGGCGACTCCTTCGAGGTGCTGCTCGAAGGTCATGAAGTCGCGGATGGTCGGTGGCTGGATCGGAGGCAGCAGCCGCACGTCTGTGACATTCAGCGGCACGGCGGTGTTCAGCGCCCGGCTTCCGGCCTGCCGTAGTGCGAGGCCGCCCTGTTCGATGAGGTGGAGCAGATGGGTGCCCGCGGGGAACGGATGGATTTCGTCGCCCGAGTCGGACAGGACGCCGGAGAGGCGGGTTCCGCCGTGTTCGAAGGTGGCGTAGCGCATGTTCAGTTCCCGGGGGTGGTGAGTTGGGCGCTCTGGGGCTTCAGGCCGATGAACACGGCGCAGATGGTGGCCGCGAGCAGGCAGGCGCCCGCGGTGAGCAGCAGCCCGGTGTTGTAGCCGTCGGCGAGTGCCTGCTGGGTGATCGGGGCGATTTTGGCGCTGAGCGGGCCGAGTTCGGCAGTGTGTACGGCGATGGGGCCACCCTGGGCGAGGACGGCTTGCGCGGTGCTGTGCTCGGCGGGGGACAGGCCGGCGTCGGCCAGGTGCGTGGTGATCTGCGCGGCGGCCAGACTGAGGGCGACGGCGCCCACGATCGCTGGGCCGAGTGTTTGGCCGAGGTCGCGCACGAGACTGGTGGTGGCGGTGGCCATGCCGGTCAGTTTCTGGGGGACGACGTTGACCGCGGCGGCGGTCAGGGCGGCGACGGCGAGGCCGAAGCCGAAACCGTTGAGGATCAGCGGGCCGAGCAGTGGCAGGAGGCCGTGCTCGTCGACGGGTACGGCCCGCAGCCAGAGCTGGGCTGTGGCCAGTGAGAGGAAGCCACCGACCAGCATCGGCCCGGGACCGGTGCGGTGCAGCAGCCGGACCAGCAGGGGCCAGATGAGCGGGGTGACGCCCTGGATGACCAGGAAGGGGACGGCTGCGTGCAGGGGGCTTTGGTGCTGGATCACGCCCAGTCGGATACTCAGGTCGTAGGCGCCGCCGAGGAAGCCGAACATTCCGATCACGGTCGCGGCCGTGGAGGCAGCGAAGGCTGGTATGCGGAACAGGTCGAGGCGCAGCATGGGAGCGGTCGACCGGGTCTCGCACCGGACGAAGAGGACGAGCAGCGCCGCGGCCGCTATGAACGCCACGAGTACGGGACCTGAGCTCCAGCCGTCGCTGGGGCCCTGGATGATGCCGTAGAGCAGGCACAGCAGTGACAGGGCGAGGGTGATCTGGCCCGGCCAGTCCAGGGCACGTCCCTCAGGCGCACTGGACTCCGACGCGAGGAACCACGCGGCCACTGCGGTGCACAGTGCGAGCATCCCGACCGCCGCGAACGCCCAGTGGAACGAGGTGTGTTGGACGATCGCGCCGGACAGGAGAGGGGCGATGAAGGCGCCCAGGGACAGCGCGGTCGTCCAGGAGGCGAGACCCCGGGCCCGGGCGGCGGGCGTGGTGGTCCCGGCAGTGATCACCGCCAGGGATGCCGGGAAGAGCGCTGCGGCGCCGAGGCCGGACAACGCCTGACCGGTGATCAGCCACCCCGGTGTGTCGGCGGTGGCGGAGACGAGATAGCCGACGGCGGCGACCGCGGCGCCCGACACGAGCAGCTTCTTACGGCCGTACAGATCGCCCAGGACACCGAAGGTCAGGGCGAGCACAGCAGCCGGGACCATGAACGCGTCGCTGATCCAGGTCAGTTCGGCACCCGAGGTCTGGAGGCCGCGCTGGATGACGCCGTTGATCGCGGCCGGGAGTACCAGCCCGATCTGGGCCAGGCAGACGGCGAGGCACCCCGCGATCAGCGTGCCGGTGTGGTGGCCCGAAACGCGTGTCCTGGGCGGGATGACGGGCCGGGGTCGAGCGGAACTGGAGACCATGTCTCCTCCTGGATGAGGCGCCCGGCGGGGAGCGGGGCGCGGCGGCTCAGAGCAAGAACTGGGGGCAGGCGAGCTCGGCCATGCAGCCGAACAGCTGAGGGCCGTCGAGCGGCGCCAGCTCCGGGTCGAGCTCGCGATAGACGGTGTGCACGTTCACGGCGAGGCGTTCGCTCTCCGCGAGGCCGGCGAACGAGCCGAGCGGGATGTCGTGTGCGGCCTCCTGGGCCGTCATCCCGGCGGCGTGGCGGACGCTCGCCTCGCTGTGGACGTACTCCAGGTATTCACGTGTTCGGCGTAGCGCGGCCCGGGTGGTGACGGGGCCGTGGCCGGGGACGATGGTCTCGGCGCCGAGGCCGGTGATCAGATCGCAGGCGGCGACCCAGTTGTCGAACGGGCCGTGCCACACGACCGGAGTGCTCCCGGAGAAGACGATGTCGCCGGTGTAGACGGTCCGGGCCTCCGGCACGTGGACCACGGTGTCGCCGGCGGTGTGCGCGGGGCCCACGTCGATGAGCCGTACACAGACGCCACCGATGTCGAGGGTGAGGTTACGGTCGTAGAGCCGGCCGGGCAGGACGGGGCGGATTCCGGCGAAGTCGAAGGCGCCGAAGATCTGCCGGGCGAAGCGTCCGGCAGCCGTGTCCGCGGCCAACAGCCGTGTCATATCGGCGGGTTGGACCTGACGCATGTCGGTGAGTGACGCGTGCGAAGCGATGATCTCGGCTGATTCGACCAGCTGGTTGCCGAACCAGTGGTCGCCGTTGCCGTGGGTGTTGACCACCGTGGTGATCGGAGCCCGAGCGGTGACGGCCTCGAAGGCTTTGAGCATCCTCCTCGTGAGGCGGAGGTCGTAGAGCGTGTCGACGAGCAGTGCCTCCCCGCGTCCGGCGATGAGTCCGGCATTGCTCATGCCCCATCCGCCCTCGGCCTGCAGCCAGGCGTGACATCCGCCGCGCAGCCGGATGTGCTGGGAGGCGGTACGGCAAGCCACCCTGCCTCCTCTCCCGATCACCGTCGATCGAGGTGGTTGGACTTGAGTCCATCATTAGACTCGCATCTAACTCCTGTGAAGGAGGGCGGTCAAGAGCCGTGCGCGGCGTGATATTTGTGAGGACATGAAGAGCCCGGAAGCACGTCCCGAGAGCCTCGGGCGCAGGGAAAGGCGACGGCGGGAAGCGCACGACGCCCTGTACGCCGTCGCCATCGACCTCTTCGTCAGCGGCGGCTACGAGGCCACCAAGATGGAGGACATCGCGGACCGGGCCGACGTGTCACGGGCCACCGTGTTCAACCACTTCGCCCAGAAGGCGGGCATCCTGGAGGAGTGGGGGGCCCGGCGCCGGGCCAGGGTGGTGGAGATCCTGCGTCAGCAACACGCGGAGGACCTGTCGGTGGGGGAGCGCCTGCGGCGTTACATCGACGAGATGGCGACGCTGAACATCGAGTCGCGCACGGAGACGGTCGTCCTGATGGAGGCCTCCGCCCGGTGCGGCCAACTCCTGCGAGACCCGGCCCCGGAGCGGGAACTCGCCCGCATCATCGAGGACGGGGCACGGGGCGGAGAGGTGCGCCCAGGCATCGATCCCGGCGAAGCGGGCTCGCTCATCGCGGCCGGATACTTTGCGGGCGTCCTCCGCTGGACCACGCAGGAACCGCCGCCTTTCGACCTGCGCACACGGCTCGGTGGAATGCTCGACATCGTGCTGGGCGGGATTCTGGTGTGAGACGCCGCTGTCAGGGAACGGCGCCTGCGTTACCCGGACGTCGACCACCTGTCCATGGTGAAGATCGGCACCGGCGTCGGAACGGGCATGATCGCGGGCGGGCGTGTGCACCGCGGCGCGGCCGGCGATGTGGGTCATATCCAGGTGATCGTCGACGATGTCGCGCAGCCGCCCGTCTGCCGTTGCGGGAACACAGGATGCGTGGAGTCGTACGCGGGTGGCTGGGCCGTCGTCCGTGATCTGCGCGACGCCGGGCGCGACATCGGCACTCTCAACGACGCCGTGCGACTCATCAGGTCCGGAGACCTGACAGCCGTACGCCTGGCCCGTCGCGCCGCCCGCATCCTCGGCGGTGCCATCGCCGACGCGGTCAACATGTTCAACCCGCGCGTCATCGCGATCGGCGGCCAGCTCGCCCACGCGGTCGAGTAGCTCTTCGCCGGTATCCGCGAGGTCGTCTACCGCCGGTCGCTGCCGCTGGCCACGCGCAACCTCCAGAAGGTGCGCAGCGCTCTGGATCCGCGAGCCGGGGTCATGGGGCTGTCGCAGCTCCTGGTGGACGGGATCTACGCGCCTGAGCGTGTGCAGCAGCTCATAGACAACAGCATGGCGAGTGCGGGCAGTTGAGGCGGAGTGGGCGACGAACCGCTCGACATTCCCCTACTTGGGCATGTAGTTTCCATCATGGAAAGTACATGCCACGTGGTGGGGGTTGTCATGAACGACGATTCGCGGGAGTTGCATCAGCTTCAACAGCAACGGACGGCGTTGGCTCAGCGTCTGAGACTTCCGTGGTGGTATCTGGCGGCGACCGCGGTGCTGACAACCGCGGTGCTGGCGCTGCCGTTCCTTCAGCCGGGGTACATCTCTGACGGCGTGAGTCAGGGCTCGTCGCCGGTGCTGATCCTGACCCAGATAGGCCTGAACCACCTTCTGGATCGCACCACCGGGGTGAAGTACCGGGGCCGGAGCACGACCTACCCGGCGGCCCGACCCGTCCTGTGGGTCACCTTCGCGGTGGCACTGACATCCCTCGCGGGCGAGCACGCGCTCCTCGGAAGAGGACACATCGCGCCCGCGATCGTCCTGGTCATCGTCGCGGTGGCGGCGATGGTGGGCATCTTGCTGTGGCAGAACGCGGCGATCCGGCACGACATCCGGCAAGGTCGAGCGGTAGCGCGATGACCAGACCCGAAGGACGCGGGCGGCTCGACGAGATCATCCATCCGGTGACCCGGCTGTCGATCTGTGGACTGCTCGCCGCCGGCCCGCAGTGGGTGGAGTTCGCCGTCGTGCGGGACACCGTGGGGGTGAGCGATTCGGTGCTGTCCAAACAGTCCCGGATCCTGGAGGACGTCGGCTACCTCGAAGTTCGCAAAGGCGCTGTCGGACGACGTCCACGAACTTGGTTCGGACTCACCCCCGAGGGCCGCGTGGCGTTCACCGAACATCTCACCTGGCTGCAGAACGCCGCTCAACCCGCGAACGACCAGGCAGCGGCCGACGACGGAGCCCCGGACAGCTGACCCGACCAGACCGAACGATCGTGGCGACGTTCGATCCCGGCGTCTCGCGGACGACCAGGCCCAGCCGCCGCAACTGGTCCGCCCCTTGCGGCACCCGTCCGACCGTGACCTTGAGGTCCGCGGCCCACCCCTGCACCCCCGTTGCAGGAAACAGCAGCACCTCACGGTGGAGGTCGCCTTCGAAGGCAGACAGTCCCAGCACATCCCAGTGGTGGTCGATCGGTTCAGTCAAGGTCGAACCCCTCATCCATCGCGTGAACCTCCCGAGATACCAGCCCAGGGCGGGATACGTATCCGGGCACCAGAAGTCGCAACGGTGACCGGAGAACGGGGATGGGTCGCACCGGCGGCGGTCGTCCCCGCACTCCCTACCGGGACGGGTGTACCGCCTGCCGGCGGCGTGAGTGGTGTACGGGTTGAGAACCGTAGGAAGGGAGACAAGACTGACGGTCTGTCTGTTATTTCGCGGGACGAGGGTGGCGTGCATGACGCGGCAGGACGACAACCCGTTCGACGAGGCGGCCACCGCGCGAGCCGTGGTCGACGCGCGCGGCATCGTGACTGCCTGGAACGAGGGCGCCCGGCAGTTGCTCGGCCACGCTCCGGAGGAGGCACTCGGGCTGCGCGTCGCGGAACTCCTCGTGGGGGAGCCGCCCGTCGCCTTGTCCGCGTCCGGGTCGGTCCGCTGGAACGGCACCCTCGTACTGCGACACCGTGACGGCCGCGCGGTCTCCGCACGGCTTCTGGCCCACCGGACGGACCCGGACAAGAGTGCCTGCAGCGACTGGTTGCTGATCAGCGCCCTGCCGCAGGCCGAGCCCGCTCTGCGCGGGGACGACGCGTCGTTGTGGGCGTTCGTCCGGTCACCGTGCCCGGTCGCGGTCTACGACAACCGGCTGCGGTTGATCACGGTGAACGACGCCATGGCCGGGGTCATCGGGCTGCCGGAGGAGGAGATCCGCGGCCTGCGGCTGTCCGAGATCGGCGGCAAGCCCCAGAGCGTCGATCTTGAACGGGACATGCTGCGCGTCGTGCGCAGCGGTCGGCGCGAGGACATCGAGACGTTCATGCGCACCGGGGGGAGGCCCGCGAGCACGCGTGGTCGGCGCATCTGACCCCGCTGACCGACGAGGACGGCGTGGTGCGAGGGGTGTGTCTGACCGCGCACGACATCACCGAGCGGTTCCTCGGCAGACGGCGCCTGCAACTGGTCAACGACGCCAGCGCACGTATCGGCACGACCCTCGACATCACCCGCACGGCGCAGGAGCTGGCCGAGGTGTGCGTGCCCGACCTGGCGCACTTCGTCACCGTCGACCTGCTGGAGGTCTCCGGCGGCGGAGGAGAACCGCGGCTCGGCCCGGTGGGCGCGGACATCACGCTGCTGCGGGCGGCGCACCTCTCGATCACCGACGGATGTCCGGAGGCCGTGCTCGCACCCGGTCATACGGACACCTACGAGCCCTCCTCACCGCAGGCGCTCAGCCTGACCGCGGGCCGCCCGCTGATCCAGTCGATGGCGGGGGCCAACGCACAGGGCTGGCCCCCCGAGGGCTCCCCACGGGACAAGATCGTGCACACGTACGGGCTGCACTCGATCATGGCCGTACCCATCCGGGCCCGTGGTACCACCCTCGGCGTCGCCGTCTTCTACCGCAACAGGCACCCCGAGCCGTATGTGGCGGACGACGTCCTGCTCGCCGAGGAGATCACGACGCGGGCCGGCGTCTGTATCGACAACGCCCGCCGCTTCACCCGCGAACGCGAGACGGCCCTCGCTCTGCAACGCAGCCTGCTTCCCCGGTCGCTGCCCAGCCCGACCGCGGTTGAGGCCGCGTCCGGGTACCTGCCGGCCGCACCGCACAGCGGCATCGGCGGCGACTGGTTCGACGTCGTCCCGCTGTCCGGCATGCGCGTGGGGCTGGTCGTCGGCGACGTGGTCGGCCACGGCATCCAGGCCTCCGCGACCATGGGACGGCTGCGTACAGCCGTGCGCACTCTCGCGGACATCGATTTGCCGCCGGACGAACTGCTGACCCATCTGGACGACCTGGTCATCCGCCTCGCCCAGGAGTCCGACATCGGTGAGGCCGCCGGCGACGTCGGAGCGACCTGCCTCTACGCGGTCTACGACCCGGTCTCCCGCATCTGCTCGATGGCTGCCGCTGGCCACCCGCCGCCCGCGCTCGTCCTGCCGGACGGCAGCGTCGAGTTCGCCGACGACCTCGTCCCGGGACCGCCACTGGGCGTCGGCGGCCTGCCCTTCGAGGCGGTCGAACGCGAACTGCCCGAGGGCACGCTGCTGGCCCTCTACACCGACGGCCTGGTCGAGGACCGGGCCCGCGACATCGACGAGGGCCGCGCGCTCCTGGCCCACGCGCTGTCCGCAGCGACTGGCCCGCTGGAGGCTGCCTGCCAGTCCATCCTGCGCGACCTGCTCCCCGGCGGCGGCGCCCGGGACGACGTCGCCCTCCTGCTGGCCCGCACCCGCGCCCTGGACCCCTCCCACGTCCGGACCTGGGACGTCCCCGCCGATCCCGCCGCAGTGGCCGGCATCCGCCACGCAGTGGCCGATCAGCTCACCGCATGGGCCCTGGACGACCTGCAGTTCCCCACCGAACTCGTCGTCAGCGAACTTGTCACCAACGCGATCCTCCACGGCGCGGCGCCGATCCGCCTGCGCGTCATCCACGATGCCACCTTGATCTGCGAGGTCTCCGACTCCAACAGCACCTCTCCCCACATGCGCCGCGCCCGCACCTACGACGAGGGTGGCCGCGGCCTGCTCCTGGTCGCCCAGTTAACCCAGCGCTGGGGCAGCCGCCATCACGCCACAGGCAAGACCATCTGGGCCGAACAAGCCGTGCCGAGGTGAAACCGGTTGTTCCTCGCCCGGGGAGAAACCTCAGACAGACACCTCAGGCGCCCAGGACGTCGAGCCACGTCCGCTAACGACGGCGGCAGGGGATGAGGCGTCCGTCGCTGTAGTCGGCCATGTGGTCGCGTACGCGCGGGGCCGCTTGGTCCAGGCGCTTCCAGGTCTCGCACTCGACCTCGGCGAACCGCTCTGCCGAGATGCCGCCTGCGGTGAGGGCGGTTCCGATCCGGTTCCATGCCGCCGTGACCCACTCGACCAGGGCGTCAGGCAGGCCGCATGCGGCAGACCACGAATCACTGAGGCTGCTGGACTGAAAGACGATCTGTCACCGCGCGTCGGGAGCAGGAACCGGGGACTACGGCCCGGTGGTCGGCGGTGTCCCCGCGCCCCCTGCGGAGTCCCGGGCACAGGCGAGCAAACCACCGCGCCGACCACGGCCGGGGAGACACCGCTCCGCCAGGCCTCCTCAGCCGCGAGTGCACCCTCCTACGGTCGGTCATCCACGTAGCCCCCGACTGCGCCGTTCAGATCGAGGAAGACCAGCGGCAAATCCCCTTGGGCCACGGCGTCCGACCCGCTCACGGTCACGCGGTAACCGTGTCGGCTCGGATATAGGCGTACACCGCGATGGCTTCGAGAGCCCGACGACCGTCAGTTCAGTCCTCGTGCACGGATTCGGCAGTACCAAGGCGTGATGATTTCATTGGATGAATGCGGGTTGCACCTGTGCGACCCTGGTCGCCAACTCGCTGTCCTCCCAGGGGATTCCAGTCGTTCACGTACGAACCTGTGAGTTCGAACGAAGCTGTGACGGGCTCTTTCATGGGATGGCTACCGGTGGGTACAGTGCCGACCGGCATACCTCCGCATTCGGCAGAGGGCATGTCGACCTCCCCCTTTCCGCTCCCCGTGAACGCCTCTGAATTGAACGGCGTATGCCCCGAGGCTCAATTTGGCATGCGCTGTACAAGTCTGCGGAGTGTGTGCACCATGCCAACAAGGAAATCGATGCGAAGACTGTTCTCCGGTCTGGCGACCGGAGCCCTCATGCTCACCGGCCTGGCCGGGATGACCATCGCTGCGGCGACCCCGGCCGCCGCAGTGGACTCCGGCAGCTTCAGTGTGCTGGCGTACAACGTCGCGGGTCTCCCCGAGGCGTTGTCGAGCGCCGACACCCCTCGCGACACCAGCACGACGGAAATCGGCCGACGCATCGCCCCGTACGACATCGTGAACGTGCAGGAGGACTTCAACTACCACGCCTACCTGTACTCGACCGACACCCACCCCTACCGCACCGCGACCAGTGGTGGCGCCGGTATCGGCAGCGGCCTGAACACGGTCTCCAACTACGCCTGGGACGGGGACGACTTCGAGCGCGTCCACTGGAACTCCTGCCAGTTGGACTCTGGCGACTGCCTCACCCCCAAGGGCTTCACGTTCATGCGCGAGCGCCTCTCCGAGGGCGTGTACGTCGACTTCTACAACCTGCACACCAACGCCGGTACCAACGACGGCGACGAGGCCTCCCGCGCGGACAACCTCAGCCAGCTCACCTCGTTCATCAGCACCCACTCGGCAGGCAACGCTGTTGTGGTGATGGGCGACACGAACACCCGCTACACCCGCTCCGCCGACACCATCGCCGAGTTCGCCTCGAACAACGGACTCACCGACGCCTGGGTGCAGTTGGAGCACGGCGGCGTCGCCCCTGCCAAGGGCACTGACCCGCTGCTCTGCGACGAGTCCGCCGTGACCAACACCTGCGAGGTCGTCGACAAGATCCTCTACCGCAGCAGCAAGTTCGTCACCCTCAACGCGACGTCCTACAACAACGAGCACGCCAAGTTCCTGAACTCCGACGGGCTGATGCTCTCCGACCACGACCCGATCACGGCCGGATTCACCTGGAAGACCAACCCTGCCTACCAGTTCAGCGAGCAGTTCGGCGGCCCGCACGGCGACTACTTCGACGACGTCGACAGCGTGCCGTGGGGTGCCCAGGCGACCGCGATCTCGATCCGCACCGGCGCCCGTGTCGACCAGGTCGGTGTCACACTGAGCAACGGCACGACACTCAAGCACGGCGGGACAGGCGGCGACGCCGCGTCACTGACCCTGGGCAGCACCGAGTACGTGACGAGCGCGTATCTATGCCGCGCCGAGCACGACGGACATACCCGCGTCTTCTACGTCAAGTTCACCACCAACCTGGGCCGCACCCTGGCCGGCGGGGCCACCACATCCGACTGCGTCACACGCACCGCACCGTCGGGCTGGCAGATCTCCGGCTTCCACGGCCGCACCGGCGACGAGGTCGACAAGATCGGCTTCATCTACACCCCCAACGACTTCACGCTGGTCAACCGGGCGACCGGCAAGTGCCTGGATGTGAACGGCTGGTCGAGCGACAACGGAGCGAACGTCCAGCAGTGGACCTGCACCGGCGGCACGAACCAGCGCTGGCGGGTCGAAGCGCTGGGCGACGGCACCAGCCGGATCATCAACACCAACAGCAACAAGGCCCTCGACGTCTCCAACTGCGGCACCTCGGACGGCACGGACATCCAGCAGTGGGCCTGGCTGGACAACGCCTGCCAGCGCTGGACCCTCACCGACACCGACAGCGGATGGACGCGCCTGCAGAACCCCAACAGCGGCAAGGTTGCCGACGTGGCCAACTGCGCGAGCACCGACGGCACCGACGTACGGCTGTGGACCTGGCTGAACAACTACTGCCAGCAATGGCGACTACAGCCCTGACCATGTGCCGGCACACAGGGCGCCACAGTCCGTGAGACCGACGCGACGGCGATCGGCCGGGCTGCAGGCAGCCCGGCCGATCGGACGACCGCCGCAGGCCCCGACACTGAACCGGGAGGTCCACACCAGGGCCTGTCGGACGGGTCGGGTGGAGCACGAACCGATGCCTCAAATGTAGGGCGCGCCATGGCAGCCGCTTCTCGAACGCCGGGTACTGACGCGTCAGCGCTGTGCCCTTCCGCCGAATCGGACCGGGGGCGGTCATGGTGCCGGATGCGTTGGCCACGCCTGCACCCTGCCGTCAGTGCCGCATTGACACACAGCGAAGAGCATCCGAGGCCGGCCAGACCGTCCCTGGCGTTGCCCGGGAGGCAGGCGCACGACCACCCTGACTCGTCTCTCCCGCAGGGAGATCGGAGACACCGTCATCGCCTCCACCCGCCGTCGGAGCAGGGCCGCGCCCTGCACCTGCTACGCGCCACCACCAACCCTGTCCAGGCGTCGCCGCGGCAGTGGATATCCCGCCTCCAGGCACTCATCAAAAGCGGCCGCCGCAAGCTGGGTGTCCTGCCCGGGGAGGTCCGGGCCCAGCCGTATCCTTGACTTGGCGGCATCACCGGTTGCGGAAGCAGTGAACTTCCTCCCGGACAACCGGTTTCGCCCCGGCGCGGTCTCCCCGCCCTCTACGCTGCCCCTGCAGGCGTCATTTTGCACATACGCCCCTGCGTACCCGTAGTTTCTGCTCGCCCGGGTGTCGAGAACCCGAGAACAGGTCGCCGTTGTCATGGAACCACTGGACCCAGCGGATCCTGATTGCATAGGTCCTTACCGACTCGTCGCGCGGCTCGGCGCGGGCGGCATGGGGCGCGTCTATCTCGCGCGCTCTCCCGGAGGTCGGACGGTCGCGGTCAAAGCGGTCCGACCGGAGCTCGCCGATGACCCTGCGTTCCGGTCCCGGTTCCGGCGTGAGGTAAAGGTCGCCAGGTCCGTCGGAGGGGAGCACACGGCACCCGTCGTAGACGCCGACCCGGACGCCGTCACCCCCTGGCTGGCCACCTCCTACGTGCTCGGGCCGACGCTGCAGGACGCGGTGGGTGAGTTCGGCCCGCTGCCGAAGGAGTCGCTCTGGGTGCTGGGCGCAGGGCTGGCGAAGGCACTGGAAGCCATTCACGCGGCCGGCATGGTGCACCGGGATCTGAAGCCGTCGAACGTCATGCTCGCCGCCGAGGGACCGCGGGTCATCGACTTCGGTATCGCACGGGCCATCGGCGGCACGGCGGTGACCAGGCCCGGTGTCGTGGTCGGTTCCCCCGGCTACATGTGTCCGGAACAGGTGGTCGCCGGGCCCTTGGGCCCACCCGGTGACGTGTTCTCGCTGGGCTCGGTCCTGGTCTTCGCCGCCACCGGCTCGCCTCCCTTCCGGGAGGAGTCGGTCGCGACGCAGTTGTACCAGGTGGTACACGGTGAGCCGGATCTCACGGGCCTTCCGGAACCGCTCAGACGTATCGTCAGGAGCTGTCTTGCCAAGGCCCCGGAGGACCGGCCCACTCCCGGGCGGTTGTCCGGGCTGTTTGCAGCTGTCGGCGCGGACGGCTTGCTGCGGTCGGGCTGGCTGCCCCCGGAACTGGCGTCGGCGATCGCACGGCATGCGGCTGCCGTGATGGATCTGGAACTGCCGCTGCGTATACCGGTCGAGGCACGCACGGAGCTGCGGACCGGGTCGATCGGGCCGGGCGGCAGCTGGCAGCGGGGGAGGAGCGGGACGGCATCGTACGGTGGCGTGTCGGCGTGGCCGCACGGGGACGCCCCGATGATCGGCGAGGTACTGACGCCGCGCCGTCCGGGCGGACCTGAGGGCGGCTCGGTCTCCCGCCGACGGATCTTCACCGCCGCCGGGGCCACGGGAGTGTTCCTCGCCGGCGGTGCCTGGCTGGCATCGGCGAGAGGAGCCGGCGCCCAGGGCGGGATCGGTGTCCGGACGGTAGGCACCGCCCCGCGACCGCTGTGGACGTACCAAGGGGACGTACTCGTACCGGCCCAGGCCGGCTTCAACGGCGGCACGGCGCTGGTCAAGGGGCAGCAGGGCACGCTGATCGCGCTGAACCTGGCCGATGGCCGCCGACCGAGATGGACGTACCAGGGCATCAGCCCTTCGCCCACACCTCCGCTCGTCGTCTCTGGCGCTGTCGTCGCCCTCGGCAACAGGGCGACAGTGATCGGCGTCGATCCCGTCACAGGCAGCGAGAGCTTCAACCTCGACTTCGGGGGTGAGTTTCAGTTCGACCGCATCCTGGGCAGCTCCGGCGATCACACCATCACGATCGAGGGTCTTCAGTTCGTGCAGGTCGACGACGGCCAGAGTGCAGCGACCTCGTCCAAGAAAGTAATCCTGGCCACAGATCTGCTGGCGCGCCGGGCGCGGATCGTGAACGTCAGCGGCGAGGACACGACGATCGTTCTGCAACCGGTCATCCTGCCTGGCTATTTCGTCTACGTCGACGGATTGAGCCGGGTCACGGTGCGCAGCACCGTCAACGGAAGCGTGCTGTGGAGCCACCGAATCGGCTATGAGGTTTCGGCACGTCCCCTGGTACTCGGCGGGACTGTGTTCGCGGCCGGCGACAAGCTGATTGCCCTGGATCTTGTCACCGGGCAGGTGCGTTGGCAGGCCGGGGGCGCCCACGGTGCGTTCGTTTCCCTTGGAGGCAACGGGCAGAGGGTCTACTGCACCGACACCGGCAAGGCGGGGGTCCATGCGTTTGACACATCGAACGGCGTCCGCCGCTGGTTTTGCGCGACGGGCCCGGTGAACGTCTCGGCGCCGCTCGTGGCTACTCCCAGAACGGTGGTCGTACAGGCGGCGGACAACAAAGACGGGTTCTATGCGATCGGCGCGGCCGACGGCAGGGTGCTCTGGCGCTATACGGACGGGGTGGACACCGGCCAGAACGGCTGGCAACTGTCTCACGATGGGGCCGGACATCTCCTGGCGCAGCATTTCGACAGAGTGGAATGCCTACCGTTGACGTGAACAGGCCGACGTCGCCAACTGCGACAGCCCGGACGGTACCAACGTCCGTCTGTGACGTGGCTGAACAACTACTGCCCGCCGTGGAGCCTGCAGCCGTAGCACGGCGACGGCGAAGCGTCGGTCCGTCGGGGAAGCCGGGCCGCAGCCGTTCGTGCGGGTGGTGGGATCTCGCGCGATCGGCGCGCGGCCGCCTCGTCGAACGCTCCGAGAGCCATGCGGCCTGAACGACCGCAATTGACCGAGGGGGCATGACTCCTGCCCCCTCGGCCCGGCAACAGGCCGGCGCGTGGGGCCGATGAGTTTGCCGGTTGCCTGAAGTCTTCCTTGTGACAAGCCCGCCCCGTCGGCGGATCAGGAAACGCCGGATCCCGGTCATGGAGGGGAGATGGAGGCGAGGATGAACAATCCGATTCGGCTGTACATGTCGATGTCGCTCGACGGCTATATCGCCGGACCGGACGATCGGCCGGGGCAGGAGCTCGGACGCGACGGTGGACGGCTCTTCAACTGGCTCGACGACCGGGAGTCCGACGGTCCGAGCGGCCAGGTCTACCGCGAAGCGACGGCGACCGGAGCGGTGATCTCCGGCCGTCGGACCTTCGAACTCGCCGGACGCTGGCAGGGCGACCACCACGACGGCGTGCCGATCTTCGTCCTCACCCACCAGGTGGATGACGGGGACGTGCCACCCGGCCACGCGCGTTTCGTCACCGATGTCGAGGACTGCGCCCGTCAGGCTCGCGCAGCAGCAGGGGACCGGCCGGTCATGGTCCATGGGGCGGGGGCGGCTCAGGCACTTCTGCGAGCCGGGCAGCTGGACGAGATGGAGATCCACCTGGTTCCGGTCCTCCTCGGGGACGGCCGACGGCTGTTCGACCACCTGGGTAGCGATCACATCGAACTCGGCCTCGTCCGACGGCTCGAGGACCGGGACGTCACGCACCTCCGCTACCGGGTGCATCGGCCCGAGAAGGCCGCGTGAAGACGCTCTTCGTCTCCTACCGCGTCACCGACCTGGACCGCTCGCTCGGTTTCTACACCGCCTTGGGCTACGCCGAACTGGGCAGGGTCAAGGTCGGCGACGGGGCTCACCTCGTGATCCTCAAATTCCCCGGTGAACCGGCGGCCTCGCTCGAACTGGTCCACCGCCCCGGCGACGGACCGGTCGACGTGGGCAGTGGTTTCGACCACCTCGCGATCCAGGTGGACACGCTCGCCACCACCCTGGAGACGCTGACCGAAGCCGGCCTGCGACCCGAACCCCTCCAGTACCCGGGCGGCCCCCACGTCCCGAAGACGTCGTGGCTCACGGACCCGGATGGGTACCGGATCGAGTTGGTGGAGTGGCCGCCGGGACACGCCGACGGCATCACCGCAGCAGACTTCGCCTGAGGCGGCCACGGTCTGCGCAGTGACGAAGCGTCCCCTCGGCGCGACCGCGACGCAAGGCGAGGCGACATCCCACCCCATCCACAGGTCTTGACGATTACTCGTCACGGGGCGGGGGACGTGACCCCCCACTGGCTGAAGGACCTGATCGAGCAGTACACCCCGGCCTCCTGGTAGCCCCGCCAACCCCCGTCCACGTGCCGGGGGTTGAGTGTCCCGCCGCTTAACTCGCCCTGAGACACGGAGACATGACCACCATGGAACTGACATCGTCCGTCACGACCGGCATGATCGGCCTGCTGGGGATCCTGATCGGCGTCCTATGGGCGCGACGCCGTGGGAGGCCGTGTTCAGGACTGCGTCTCTCCGGCGCGGACCAGGCCGCTTTCGTAGGCGATGACGACGAGCTGGGCGCGGTCGCGGGCGCCGAGTTTGGCCATGGCCCGGTTGGCGTGGGTCTTGACGGTGACGGGGGTGACGAAGAGGCGTTCGGCGATCTCACCGTTGGACAGGCCGGTGGCCACGAGGGTCATCACCTCGCGCTCCCGCGGTGTGAGAGTCGCCAGGCGGCCGGGGTCGGCGAGCCCGCCGGGGGACGGCTGGGCGAGGAACCGCGCGATCAGTTTTTTGGTCGCGACGGGGGAGAGCAGCGCCTCGTCCGCCGCGACGAGGCGGATGGCGTCGAGGAGTTGGGCGGGTTCGACCCCCTTGCCGAGGAAGCCGCTCGCACCTGCCCGGAGTGCTTCGACGACGAACTCGTCGACCTCGAAGGTGGTGAGGACGAGGACTTTCACTCCGGCCATGTCCTCGTCCCGGCCGATGAGCCGGGTG
Source organism: Streptomyces sp. NPDC101776 (assembly GCF_044766845.1). Classification (NCBI taxonomy): domain Bacteria; kingdom Bacillati; phylum Actinomycetota; class Actinomycetes; order Kitasatosporales; family Streptomycetaceae; genus Streptomyces; species Streptomyces sp. NPDC101776. The sequence goes on from NZ_JBIWMV010000032.1 coordinate 26,521, forward strand.
GCCTCGATGCCGTCGACCTCGGGCATCCGGATGTCCATCACCACGACGTCGGCCCGCTCGGACCGGGCCAGTTGTACGGCTTCACGGCCGTCGGACGCCTCCGCGACGACCTCCATGTCGGGTTGCGCGTCGATGAGCAGCCGGAAGGTGCCGCGCAGCAGGGCCTGGTCGTCGGCGAGCAGGACGCGAATCGTCATGGGCGGCGTTTTCCTCACGGGTGTGTCAGACGGTGGTGGGGGCGAGGGCGAGGGGCAGTTCGGCGACGACCCGGAAGCCGCCTTCGGGTCGTGGGCCGGCGGTGACGGTTCCTCCGACGGCGGTGGCACGCTCGTGCATGCCGATCAGGCCGTGGCCGGTGCCGGGCCCCTTGGCCGCGTGGGGCGGACCGTCGTCCGTGACGGTGACGTGCAGGGTCGTGGCACCGTAGTCCAGGGCCACCTCGGCGTGTGCCGCGGAGGCGTGTTTGTGGGTGTTGGTGAGGGCTTCCTGGATGATGCGGTAGGCCGTCAGCTCGATGGAGGGTGCCAGGGGCCTGGGGAGGCCGGTGCGGGTCACCGTCACGGGCAGGCCGCCGGTGCGGACGCTGCTGACCAGGGCATCAAGGTCGGCGAGGCCGGGGATGGGGGCCCGGGAGTCGGGTGCGTCGTCGGGCTGGCGCAGCAGGCCGACGGTGGCCCGCAGTTCGTCGAGGGCGGTGCGGCTGTTGTCCTTGATGTGGGTCAGGGCCTGGTAGGCCCGGTCGGGGTCGGTGCGCATGAGGTGGTGGGCCACCCCCGCCTGGGCGTTGACCAGCGTGATGTGGTGGGCGACGACGTCGTGGAGCTCGCGGGCGATGCGCACTCGTTCTTCGGTGACGCGGCGTCGGGCTTCCTCGTCGCGGGTACGCTCGGCGCGTTCCGCGCGGGCTTCGATCTGCGCGAGGTGCCGGCGGTGGCTGCGGACGGCGTCGCCCAGGGCGGTGGCCGCGATCGCGAAGTCGAACCTCAGCAGACTGGTTCCCACGAGGAGCGGCTCCTGGTGAGTGGCGGCGTAGACCCCCGTGATCGCGACGGAGGCGGTGACGCCGACAGTCCAGGCGGTGCGTCGGCTGCTGCGGGTGGCGAGCGTGTACAGGGCGACGAGGCTCGCCGCCGGAGTAAGGGCGCGGTCCGGGGCCAGGGCCATGACGGTCAGATCGACCGCCAGGGTGAGTACGGCGACCGGCAGCGGCCAGCGGCTGCGGAACACCAGGGGGACGCAGGACAGCGCCACCCAGGCCACGCCCGCCGCCCGTGGCGCGTGCCAGCCGGAGTCCCCGGCGGCCGTCGCGCCCACGGCGACGACGACCAGCACCGCCGCGGGGAGCCCGTCCCTGATCCGGTCGTGCCGGGCGAGCCACCGCCTCACCTCTGTCACCTGCATTTCCTCAATGTACGGAGCGCGGGCCGTCGACAGGCCGGGTCCGCTCCGGCCTGTCGCCGCCCCGCGTGCGCGTCGGTCTCAGTCGGTCAGTCCGGCGGGCTGCGGCTCCCGCACCGGCTGCTGCGGCGGGCGTATCGGCTCGTCCGACGGTCCTTCCACGGACACGCGCGGCAGCGCCTTGTCCAGGCGTCGCGGCAGCCACCAGTTCGCCCGCCCGCACAGGTGCATGAGCGCCGGGACGACGACCATCCGGATCAGCAGGGCGTCCAGGGCGACGGCGACGGCAAGGCTCACGCCGAACTCGGAGATCACCCGCATGCCGCCGAAGACGAAGGAGCCGAAGACGCAGAACATGATGGCGGCGGCGACCACGATCACCTTGCCGGTCTCGGCCTGGCCGACCCGCACGGCCCGCCGGCTGTCGCCGGTGTGGGCCCACTCCTCGCGCATCCGGCTGACCAGGAAGACCTGGTAGTCCATGGAGAGGCCGAACATGATGCCGACGACGAGGATCGGCACGAACGACTCGATCGGTCCGGCGGCGCCGAGCCCGAGGAGCGAGGCGCCGTGGCCGTACTGGAAGACGAAGACGATGGCGCCGAAGGCCACCCCGATGCTGAGGATGTTCAGTACGGCGCCCACCGCGGGGATGAGCAGGCTGCGGAAGGCGACGGTCAGCAGCAGGAAGCCGAGCGCGGCGATCACCAGCACGAACAGCGGCAGCTTGCTCATCAGCACCGACGCGAAGTCGTCGTTGCTCGCGGTGAGGCCGCCCACGTAGACCTTCATCGACGTGCCGTGCTCCGCCTGCGGGATCACGTCCTTGCGCAGGTGGCCGATCAGGTCGGAGGTGGCCGCCGACTGCGGGGAGGTCGTCGGGACGACGGAGATCACACCGACCGTCTGCCCCTCCTCGAGCGGGGCGGCGGTGGCACCGGCGACGCCGTCGACCCGCTTCAGGGCGGTGACCAGCTTCGCCTCGGCCGTCCTGTCGGCGGCGCCGGGGGCCTGGACGGCGAGGACGAGCGGGCCATTGAAGCCGGGCCCGAACCCGCCCGCGATCATGTCGTACGCCTGGCGGTTGGTCGAGGTCGTGGGCAGGTTGCCGTCGTCGGAGGCGCCGAGGCGCAGCGAGAGGGTCGGGAGCGCGAGGGCCGCCAGCACGGCCAGGGCGAGCAGGCCGAGCGCCTTGGGCCGGGCCTGGACCCGCGCGGCCCACCGGCCCCACAGACCGGACCCGCTCGCGTCGCCGACGGGAGCGCGGCGTTCCCTGCGGCTGAGGACCCGGTGGCCGATCATGCCGAGCAGCGCGGGCAGCAGGGTGATGGCTGCCAGCACGGTCAGGACGACGGTGACGGCCGCGCCGATGGCCATGCCGTTGATGATGCCGACGTTCAGGGTGAGCATGCCGAGCAGCGCGACGACGACGGTCAGCCCGGCGAACACCACGGCCCGCCCTGAGGTGTTGAGGGCCTTGGCGATCGACTCGGCGACGCCCATGCCCGCCTTCAGGTTGGCGCGGTGCCGGTTGACGATGAACAGGGCGTAGTCGATGCCCACGCCCAGACCGATCAGCGAACCGAGGGTCAGCGTGGTGCTGGACAGCGTGATGACGTGGCCGAGCAGGATCACCGCGACCGCGGAGGTGCCGACGCCGACGACGGCCGTCACGATGGGCAGCACCGCCACCCACACCGCCCGGAAGACGAACAGCAGCACGACGAAGGCGAGCGCGATGCCCATGGCGTCGGCGACCGGATTCGGCTCGGGGTTGACGGTGAACGCCTGCCCGTTCAGCGCGATGTGCAGGCTTGCCGACTCCGGAGCGGTCGCGAGCGACTTCACGTGCTCGATCCGACCGTCCGCCACGTCCCGGTCGAACGCGACCGTGGCGTAAGCCGTCCTGCCGTCCTTACTGACCTGCGCCTTGCCGACGGGCGTGTAGGGGCTGGTCACGGAGGCGACCCCCGGCGCGTGGGCGATCCGCCCCAGCGCGCCGGTCATCGCGCGCTCGGCGGCGGGCTCGGTGGCCCTGCCGCCGTCCGTCAGCTGCCAGACGACCCTGCCGCTCTTGCCCGCCGCGCTGTTCGAGGCGTGCTGCAGCAGGGCCGTGGCCTTGGCCGAGTCGGTGTTCTGCGAGGTCTGACTGTTGCCGAAGGCGCTGCCGGCCGTGCCGACCCCGGCCCCCAGACCGATCAACAGGCCCACCCAGACCAGGACGACGGCGAGCCGGTGCCGGTGGCACCAGCGGGCGAGAGGGGACATCGACGAGCCTTTCCAGGGATACGCCACACGAGATCGGGCCGGCGACACCGGCCCGATCTCACGCTCGCATCGCTCCCGTCTCTCGTCTTTGGGCGAACGCAGACACTTCCCTCTACTGCGATCGCAGCAGACGCTCAGGTTCCATTGGCAGGCTGGGTGTATGTCCGTGAGCCGACCGTCGTGGTGAGGGTGCCGGTCGCCTGGAAGACCGTCTGCCAGAGGTCAATCGTGAGCTGGAAGCCGTCGGCACTGGTCTTCTTGGTAGCCAGTACCTTGCCGCTGCGCCCGGTCTTCACCAGGTCCGAGTACCAGTCGAGGGTGGTCAGGGTGGTGCTGGTGCTGGTGTGCGTCACGCTCTCGGAGCCGTCGAGGAAGGCGCTGCCGTCGTCGGAGTAGTGGGTGTAGCGCAGGGACACGGTCTTCACGGCGGTCTTCGCGTCGTCCCAGACGACATGGACCCGAGCGCTGCCGGACGCTTTGCCGCTCAGGGTGTACGTCCCCTGCGGCGGGTAGGGCCGCTGCGGAGCCGGGGTACCCGGGACATAGGGCGTGCCCCACGGCACCAGGTCGGACACCGGGGCGACCGGCCCCCGACGCACCGGTTTGCGGTCCGTCAGGCGGGCGATCATCAGCCGGGTGCGCCGGCCGCCCGGCTCGGTGGACGCCGGGCACGGCAGCGGGTTCACTCCGCCGCACGAGGGCGCCGAGACCAGCCGCTCGTAGTACGCGACCGCCGTGCCGTCCGGGGACCAGCGCGGGTCGGCGCCGGCGTTCCAGTCCGGCGATGTACGGGAGTAGTTGAGCCGCTGGCCCTGGTAGGAGCCGCGGTCGCCGTGACGGTCGATCAGATACGGCTGGAAGAAGCGCCGTTGGCCGTTGTTGCGTACGGAGGAGACCACGGAGGTGGACAGCAGGTCGGTGACCGCCGGGATTCCGGTCATGCCGGAGGCGAACGTCATGCGGTTGGTGCCGCGGGTGTCCAGTGCCACGATCCACCGGTCGTCCGGCGAGGCGTCCACGGGATCGGCGTACCCGGGATTCGCCGTCATCCGGCGGACCTTGCCTGTGCGCAGATCGACGGCCATCAGGTCGATGTTGGACGACTCGACCGGATAGCCGACGTAGAAGGCTTCCCGGCCGTTCCTGGAGAAGCCGCGGAACTCACCGACGCCCGGCAGCGAGGGGTCGAACACCAGCTTCGACGGGTCGCGGGCGTCGATGTGCACCGGCTGCGCGGTGGGGGCGGCGTCGAACAGCCGCGACACCTTCTCCACCTCGTAGCGGGGGACGAGGGGCTCACCGGTCTTCGGGGCGGGGTCGAAGCGCAGACGGCCGAAGTAGCCGTACTGGTCGAGGCGTCCGCCGGTGACGGAGACGCTGTTGAAGCCGAGATGCACCTGGTCCGGGTGCAGACGCAGCTCCCGGATGGCGGTGCCCGGCCCCGAGCCGTCGGCCGAGGTGTTCCAGCGGATCGGATAGACGTGGATGCGGGCCGGGGTGCAGGCCGGTGAGGCGAGTTGGTAGGGGCCGCAGTCGACGACGTTCGTCCCGTACAGCACCCGCTTGCCGTCGGCGAACGGCTGGGGGTAGCTGGTGTCGTCGGTCATGCCCTGCCGGCCCGCGGCCGGTGTGCCGCAGGTCAGGCACTTCCAGGCGTCGCCGCCCGGGAAGGTGGCCCGGTCGGTGCGCACGAGGACCAGCTGACTTCCGCTGTAGACGCTCCTTGGGTCGGGCGCGGCGGCTGCGCCGGCGAAGGTCACGCGCACGGTGACGGTACGGCCGTCCGGAAGGAAGCCGCCGTTCTGCAGGGCACGCCAGTCGGCCGAAACGCAGCCGGTGCCATGCGGGTTGACGGTCCGGGTGCAGGACCCGGCCTCATTCGAAGGGGCGGTCGGTGGCAGGGGCAGCTCCCCGGCCCGGATTCGCTCGGGAGCAGGCGGGGGAGAGAAGGACGGGGCAGCCTGCGCCGACGGCAGCAAGACTGTCGAGCCCAGCAGGGGGCCCGATTAGGCGGCGAAAGGGCTGCAGCATCACCTCCAGGTGCTCGCTCAGGCGGGTCTCGGTGGCGGTGGAGGCGTCGATCCGGTCCAGCATCGCCCGGGCCAGGAACGCGTGGTGGGCAGTGAAGGTGCCGGTCAGGGCCTCGGTGAGGGCGTCGGTCTTGCGGCGCATGCTGCCCTTGGCCAGGTCCGCGAGCACGCGTGGGTCACGTTCGCCGGCGATCAGGGCCTCCAGCATCGCCCGTCCGGAGACGCCCTGGATGTTGGAGACGGTGGCGGACAGCTTGATACCGGTGTCTTCCAGGAGCTTCTCCAGCCGCTGGGTCTCGCGGGTGCGCTCCCGGACGACCTCGGTGCGGTAGCGGGTGACGTCCCGCAGCTGCCGGATCGGCTCCGGCGGCACGAAGCTGGGGCCGACCAGGCCGTGCTCGACGAGTTTGGCGATCCACTCGGAGTCCTTCACGTCGGTCTTGCGGCCGGGCACCGACTTCATGTGCCGGGCGTTGAGCAGCCAGCACTCCATGTCGTGTTCGAGCCGGTAGAACGCCGGCTTCCAGTACACGCCGGTGGCTTCCATGCCGACCACGGTGATGCCCTCGGCGAGCAGCCAGTCCCGCTTGGCCAGCAGTCCGGAGGTCATCGCGGAGAAGGTCCGCACCTCGCTGCGGCGCCGCTTCTCACTGGGCACGCGGATGCAGACCTTCACGTCGACCTTGCTGATGTCGATCCCCGCCACACGTTCGTGGATCACTTCCATCACGTCGGCACCCCCTCCGGTCGTCGGCCGCGAGCGCGCGGCCGTCCGGCGGGGGTCTGGCAGGCGGAAGAGTCTGATTCACGTGCTCGGAGCAACACATCCGGGTGCCTGTCGGTGGACCCCCAGCGTCCTGCTGACCCACGGGCTCGGAACGCAACAAGGCGATACGACGTCAGCCGGACGACCACACACCGATTTTCACGCACACAGGGTGTCGCCGTCAGGCGACCGGACTACTTGTCCCCGGGGGGCATTCCGGCCCTCCATGGACCTCCCGGTACCGGCCCCCGCCCTCCAACAGGCCGTCCCCGTCGCGCTGTTGCCCTTCCACCGTGCGGACGGCCGCCGTTCCGGACGTGGGGCCCGGCCCGTGCCCGCACTCCCGCGACCCCCTCTCCCGGACGGTTCTCCGGACCCATTGCAAAGAACCGTCCACCCGGTATATTTTGGCGGGCGTCCGCACCCTGGACGGTCCGCCCGGCCCCGCAGAACCTGAGCCGGGCCGCGCCGGAAGAAGCCGCGAGAAGCCGTAAGCGGGTTGGCAGAGGCAGAGGCAGAGGCAGAGGCAGAACAGGCAGGCAGGGCAGAAGGCAGGAGAAGGGGGCGGAGGGGGAGACGCCGTGCCGCGCCGCGCATGTGCGGCACGGGATGCCGTCCGTCCTTCTCCCGCCTCCGCTCCTCTTCTGTAGCCGTCGCTGTCTTGGTCTCCATGCCTTCTTCGCCTTTCTCCGTCTTCTCCTGGCGTTCCGGTCTCCCGGTGTTCTCCGGTGTTTCCGGTTCCGGGCTTTGGTGTTCCGTCGTCGGCGGTGCGGTGCTGGGAGGGCGGGGTCCGGGACGAGATGGGGGAGGCCAGGGATGTCGGGTTCGGGTGACGTGCGGGCGCAGGTGGTGGTCGTGGGCGGGGGTCCGGTGGGGCTGCTGGTGGCGTGTGAGCTGGCGGGGTACGGGGTGCGCACGGTGGTGATGGAGGAGCGGGGCGGGGTGTCCGCCCGGCCCAAGGCGACCACGCTGCACGCCCGGGCGGTGCAGTGCCTGGTGCGGCGGGGGCATCTCGCCGGCCTGCCCGGGGGAGCGGCGGCTCCGGCGGCGACGCGCTGCGGGTTCCATTTCGCGGGGATGCCCGGGCTGGACATGTGTGCGCCGGCCCTGGAGCCGCCGCCGGTCCTCAAGTGTGAGCAGGAGCAGTTGGAGCGGCACTTCGAGACGCGGGCGCGGGCGGCCGGTGTGGTGATCCTGCGCGGTCTGCGGGTGACCGGGGTGCGCCAGGGGCCGGACGGGGTACGGGTCACGGCCCAGGGCCGCCGGGGCCCGGTGACCTGCACGGCCCGCTACGCGGTGGGCGCGGACGGCGCGCGCAGTACGGTGCGCGAGCAGGCGGGCTTCGCCTGCCGCAGCTACCCGGCCACGGTCTCCGCGCTGGCGGGCGACGTCCTCTTGGAGGAGCCCGGCGCCTTGCGCCCGGGCTGGCACCGCACCGAACGCGGCTGGATCGTCGTCAAGAACGTCACGGAGCCCCGGGCCGTCACAGAGCCCCGGGCCGTCACAGAGCCCCGGGTCCTCACGGGGGCCGGGGCCGTCACGGAGGCCGGGGGCGTCTGGGGGGCCGGGACCGGGGGCGGTGTCGCGGGGGCCGGGGGTGTCCCGTCCGGCGCGGTCCGTCTGCGGACCCTCAACTGCTCGGGTGCGCACCGCGGGCGGCAGGTGGCGCCCACCCTGGAGGAACTGCGCCGGGAGGTCGCCTTGATCACCGGGCGGGAGGTCGCGATGGGGCGGGCGCGGTGGCTGAGCCGGTTCAGTGACTTCAGCCGTATCACCCGCTCCTATCGCGCGGGGCGGATCCTGCTGGCCGGGGACGCGGCCCATGTCCACTTCCCGATCGGCGGCCAGGGGCTGAGCGCCGGTGTGCTGGACGCCCTCAACCTCGGCTGGAAACTGGCCCTGGCCGTCCGCGGCGGCGCGGCGCCGGGCCTGCTGGACACCTACGACCAGGAACGCCGCCCTGCCGCGCAGCGGGTCATCGACAACACCCGCGCCCAGCTCGCCCTCATGCGCCCGGACACCGGCCTGGACCCGCTGCGCACTCTGTTCGGGGAACTGCTGGCGCGGGGCGGGGCGGGGGAGGGCGGGGTGCTGGCCTCGATGGTCAGCGCCCAGGACACGGTGCTGCCCGCGCGCGCCGCCGATCCCTCGCCCTGGGAGGGACGGTTTTTGCCCAACACCGAACTGGCCACCGCCTGGGGCCGCACCGACGTGATCGACCTGCTGGCCGCCGGCCGGCCGCTGCTCCTGCTGTCCGACGCGGCCGACAGCGGCCGCTGGGAGACGCAGGCACGGCCGTGGGCCGGGCTGCTGCGGGTGGTGCGTGTCCAGGCGCCCGCCGCCCTGCCGGGCGGGGCGGTCCTGGTACGGCCGGACGGATACGTCGCCTGGGCGGCCGGCGCCGGCCCTCTCGCCCCCGCCCTCGGCGCCTACTTCCGGCAGGACAGCCGCATGGAGCAGGAAGCGCCGGGCACCGGCACCGGCGCCGGCGGCGGTGCGGCAACCGGCACGGGGAGCGGGAGCGGTGCGGCCTTCGGCACCACGAGGCGACGACTGGACACGGACATGGACATGGGCACCGGCACAGGTGCGGACGCCGACGCGGACGCCGGTGCGGGTGTAGTGGCCGGAGTGGGGGCGGTGGCAGGGGATGCGGCGCGAAGCGTGGGCGTGGTCAGGTGATGAGGGGGGCCGGCCCCGGCACGCCGCCGGTGTCGTGCAGCTGCTCCTGGACCCAGGCGCCCCTGGTCTCGGAGAGGTCGACGGCGGCCAGCACCGGGGGGATCACGACGGACGGCAGCACGTGCCGCAGCAGGTCGGTGACCCGGCGCGGCAGGTCCTGGTAGCCGGACAGGGACCGGGACAGGGCCTGCACCCCGGCGAAGGCCCCCACCAGGACGCCCGCGGTCTGTGCCGGCACCACGTGCGGCAGCAGCTCGCCGCGCTCTCGCGCCTGCTCCAGCAGGCCGGTGCCGACCTCGCCCCAGCGCCGGAAGGAACCGCCGCGGTCAAGCCCCTCGGCCTGCTGGTCGAGCGCGAGCCGCACACCGGCCCGGACCACCGGGTCGGTCCGCAGTCGGTGGGCGTGCAGCACCACGGTGTCCACCAACTGCTGGACGACGCACTCGGGGCCCACCCCCGGCAGCCGGCCGTCCTGCTCGCGGATCACCCCCTCCGCCAGATCCTCCTTGGAGGAGAAATGGAAGTAGAGCGCGCCGCGGGTCACCCCCGCCCGGACGAGGATCTCGCTGATCGTCGCGGCCCGGTAGCCGCGTTCCTCGAAGACCCCGGCCGCTGCGGCGAGGATCGCCTGGCGGGTGAGGATCGCCCGGTCCTGCATCGCCGCCCCCGGTCCTCCGTGTCCGACGGGCCCGAAGGCCCAATAAAAACCGTCCAGTCCGGATCTTACCGCGCTCGGCCCCGCCCCGGCAGACCGGAACACATCGCACCACCCCCAACACCTCCGTGCGCCCCCGCCCGGCAGGCCCGCCGCCCGGGAAACCGAAGAAACCGAAGAACAAGCGGTGAAAGGCCGTAAAAAGGACCCGCGGAGAGCCGTCGCGGAACGGGACGGGCGGCGGAAGGGACGCGGGCGCGGAGGAACGCAGGAGAAAGGAGATGGGAAAGGAGATGCGGGAGGAGATGGGAAAAGGGATGAGGAAGGAGATGCGGGAGGAGATGGGAAAAGGGATGAGGAAGGGGATGTGGGAGGAGATGAGGGAGAAGAGGGCGTGGGGGGACGGGTGGGCCATGAGTGAGGACGGGCGGCGGGCGGTGCCTGAGGCCGGGCGCGGGCAGGACCCGGACCCGGTGATCCTGGTGACGGGTGCGACGGGGACGGTGGGAGGGGAAGTGGTCCGCGCCCTGCCCGCGGGCCTGCGTGTGCGGGTCATGACCAGGGACCCGGCGAAGGCGGCGGGGATGTTCCCGGGGGCGGAGACGGTTGCCGGGGACTACGCCGACCCGCCGTCGCTGGCCGGGGCCCTGCACGGAGTGCGCACGGCGTTCCTGGTCACCACCCGCCTCGACGGCGGTGACGACGCGGCCTTCCTCACGGCCGCGGCCAAGGGTGGGGTGTTGCGAGTGGTGAAACTTTCCGCGGCGGCCGTCCTGGACCCCGGGGCCGACGACCTCGTCACCTGCCGGCAGCGCGCGAACGAGGACCTGCTGCGCGGCTGCGGCCTGCAGTGGACGCTGCTGCGCCCGCGCGCGTTCATGTCCAACTCCCTGTCCTGGGCCGCCACCGTGCGTCGCGAGCGCACCGTCCGCGCGCTGCACGGGAACTCGCCCAACGCCTGCGTGGACCCCCGCGACATCGCCGAGGCCGCGGTACGGGCCCTGACCGAGGAGGGCCATGCCGGACGCGCCTACACCCTGACCGGACCGCGGGCGGTGACCGCCGCCGGCCAGACCCGCGAGCTGGGCCGGCTGCTCGGCATCCCGCTGCGCTTCGAGGAACTGACCCCCGATCAGGCCCGTGCGGGGCTGATCGGACGCTACCCGCCCCCGGTCGTCGAAGCCCTCCTGGCGAGCGCGGAACGCCAGCGGGCCGGAGCCAAGGCTCACGTGGAGGACACCGTCCGCACCCTGACGGGCCACCCGGCCCGATCCTTCCGGCACTGGGCCCAGGGCCACCTCGAAGCCTTCACCCCGCCCCCGGACGAGCCCGGCCGCCACTGACAGACGCCAATACCGACCCCGGGCACAGAACCCGCCCGCAACGGCGAGGTGAGGGGAGCGTCCGGAGACGGCAGGGGGGAACAGTCATGCCGGGCCCGGAGACCAGCGGCCCTCTTGCAGGACCGCGGAAAACATAACGGGGGGCCGCCTGTGGCGGCCCCCACTCGTTGACCAGTGATGTTCGTGCCTGCCTCGTGCCCGTATATATGAAACCGCTCGTGCGGTTTGTTAGTCTATCGGGTGCGGTTCCTGCCCCGCCGTGCCCGTGCCGGCTTGCGGCTTCGTGTGTACGGCGGCCTTCCGTGCCGGGTCTGTGCGCGGAAGGGGGCGGGGGAGACCGACGTCCCGGTGCCCAGGGAGGCAGCACATGGTCAAGCAGGAGCGGGCCGCACGCACGCGGCGTTCGCTGATCGAGGCCGCGTCCGAGGTGTTCGCCGAGGCCGGTTTCGCCCCCGCGTCGCTGGCCGCCATCAGCACGCGGGCCGGGGTCAGCAATGGGGCGCTGCACTTCCACTTCGCCAACAAGAACATGCTCGCCGAGGCGGTCGAGGAGCGGGCCGCCGTGGCGGTGTCCGAGATCACCGGGGCGGCCCGCCGCCGCCACGGCGAGTCCTTGCAGGCGGTGGTGGACGCCACCCACGCCCTGATGGACACCCTGGCGCGGGACGTCGTGGTCCGCGCCGGTTTCCGGCTCGCCGGTGACGCCGCCGCACGCCCCGCCCCGTCCCCGCACGCCGGTCCGGGCCCGCGTGCGCAGTGGCAGCACTGGGTCGAGGACAGCCTGCGCCGCCTCGGGCGCGGCGGCGCGCTCGCGCCGGGAGTGTCCGGGGCGGACGCCGCCCGGGTCGTCGTCTCCGCGACCGTGGGCCTGCAGGTCCTCGGCGCCACGGACACCTCCTGGCTGCGGCGGCACAACGTCACCCGCGTGTGGGAGGTGCTGCTGCCGCGCCTTGCCCACCGGCGGGAGCTGGGCACGCTGGTGTCCTCCGGCACCGGGCCGGCCGGCGCCGTAGCGGCACGGGCGCCGGCACGGACGCCGTCCGCCGGGAGATGACAGCGGGGCCGTTCCGGTCCGCCGGGCGGGTGATGACGGCAGAGCCGCCGCCCGCCGATGCCTCCGGCTTTCGGCCCCGTGCTCGCCAACCCGTCCCGGATGTACCGGACTTCACCGCACCCGCGCGCCGGTGGGCCGGGAGGCGGAGGACGGGGAGTGGGCGGGTGTGGGGAGCGCGTGTGGTCAACAGGCCTACGGCGGAAGGGGTTTCGCCCGCGTCCCGTACTCCTCGACCTGCCCCCGGACTCCCGGCCTGCCCCGGATTCCCGAAGTTCGCGGCAGCGTGCGCCGGCAGACCGGCAAGCTGGGAAACCGCGGAGCGGGCAAGCGCCTGCGGGAGGAGTGGGCGCCGTCAACCGGCGTTCCATGGAGGTGATCAGCCATGCCGGTGTATTTGCTCCGGCGGGTTCTCCCGGGTCTCCCTCCGGTGGAGCGCCCCTTCGGCGCTGCCCGACAAAGTGGCGTTGAGGACCGCTCGAAGGCCGCTGAAGGAACCCGCGCCTCCGGTGCGGGGGCGGCTAGCGTGCAGATTCACCGTCGCATTTCCGCCATCGGGAGTGCCCCACGACGAACGGAGGAAACCATGGAGATTCAGGTGCTGGGTCCGCTGTGTGCCGCCGTGAACGGGGACTCGATCGTACCGACCGCCGGAAAACCCCGGCAGGTGCTCGCCCTGCTTGCGCTGTACCCGGGCCGCGTCGTGCCGGTGTCGACGCTGATGGAGGAGATCTGGGGGACGGAACTGCCGCAGAGCGCGGTGACGACGCTGCAGACCTACATCATGCAGCTGCGCCGTAGCCTGGGCGCCGCCATGGGACCCGGCGCCCCGGGCGGCGCGAAGAACGTGCTGGCCACCCGGCACGGCGGCTACGTCCTGCAGGTGCCGCCCCAGTCCGTGGACGTGCACACCTACGAACACCTCATCACCGAGGGCCAGGAGGCCTTCGAGCAGGGCGAGGACGACCGCGCCGCCCGCTGCTTCCGCCAGGCCCTGGCCCTGTGGCAGGGGGCGGCCCTGGTGGACGTACGACTGGGCCCGGTGCTGGAGATCGAGGTGCTGCGGCTGGAGGAGTCACGGCTGGTGACCGTCGAGCGGCGCATCGACGCGGACCTGCGGCTGGGCCGACACGCCGAACTCATCGCCGAACTCACCGACCTGGTCGCCCGCCACCCCCAGCACGAGGGCCTGCACGCGCAGGCGATGCTCGCTCTGTACCGGTCCGGCCGGCAGGCCTCCGCCCTCGACGTCTACCGCCGCTTGCGCAGACGGCTGATAGACGAACTCGGTGTGGAACCCACACCGCAGCTCCAGCGCTTGCACCAGGCGATGCTCGCCGTCGACCCGGAACTCGACGTGATGGCCGGCCCGCGCCGCGGCTCCACCGTCGACCGCTACGCCGCCTAGCACTTCCCGGACTTCCCGCCGCGCCACCGGATCCGGTGCCGGTGCCGCCCCCGGGTGAGTGGCCCCGGGTGCCGGATCCCCGCTTCGGCATACGCGGGCCGGCCGGAGGACAGGCGGGGACGGCGGCGACGGCGGGGACGGCGGGCAGGCGGCGGACGGATGCGATGCGCCCCGGCTGGCCCGGCGCCAGCCCTCGGGAGGCCTGGTCGCACCGGTGCTGCCCCGGCACGCGCTGCGCACCCCCTCGCCGATCTGGCGGCCGGCCTCGCCCATGCGGCCGAAACGCTCAGCAAGATCACCGCGGACGTACTGGTGCTGGCCCGTATCGAGATCGGCGAGGTTGCCGAGCCCGCCGTCGCCGGCCGGGGCGCGTCCTCGGCGATGCCGCACAAGCGGAACCCCGTGCCGGCGATCCTGATCCGCTCCGCCGCCCTCCAGGCCTCCGCGCAGACGACGGTCCTGACGCAGTGCCTGGCCGCCGAGGACGAACGCTCCGCCGGGGTGTGACACGCGGCGTCGCCGGTCAGCCGCTGCGCGAGTGCCTGTGGCTGACCGGCGGCGTCGCGTACACGGCCCTCGAACTCGCCCGCGGCCACACCGTGCGCCCCGAACGGATGCGCGCCAACCTCACCGCCACCGGCGGACAGTTCCTGTCCGAGCGTGTCTCGGCCGTCCTGGCTCCCCGCCTTCGCCTGACCGCGGCCAGGGAACTCCTCCCCCGTGCCTCCCTGCTCGCCACCCGCACCGGCCTCCCCTCGCCGACGTCCTGGTCGGCCTCCCGGAACTGGCCGGCGTCCTCACCCCCAGGAGGCGACGGCCCTGTTCGACCCAGCCGGGTACACCGGCGCCGCGGCGGCCCTGATGGACTGCGCCCTCACCCCGCCGGGCCCCACCGGCACCGGCACGGGTTCCGGCCAGGGCATGGGTACGGGCACGGGCTCCGACCAGGGCTCGGGTGCGGTGGCGGCGCTGTCCGGCGGACACGGCGCCTGATGGCGCCTCACCCACCGATCCGGGAGGCTCAGCCTGCCGGACCTGCCGGACCTGCCGGACCTGCCGGACCTGCCGGACCTGCCGGACCTGCCGGACCTGCCGGACCTGCCGGACCTGCCGGACCTGCCGGACCGGTGGGTGAGGTACCGGACCCGCTGGACCCGCCTGACGACCTCGCACCCGCGGGCCCGGGCAGCTCAGCCGGCCGGACTCGCCGCCCGCGCTGGCGCCTGCGGCATTTCCCGGCCCGGCGCCCGAGTGCCTGCCGGTCCGGGCGGCCGCATCCGGCGTACCTGATGCCCGCGACGCTGCCCCGGGCACCCCCCCGGTCCGGTGCCAGGGTACTTGCGGGCCGGCCCCTCGGCCCGGCCTCCGGACTCCCCGCGGGGCTCCCCGACCGACGCCCGGACACCCTGGCCTGCCCCCTGGCTCGACGCCCGCCCCTCGGCCCGGCCCCGGACACGTCGCCCCGGCCCCCAGGCAGACGTTCCAGGGCCCCAGCTCCGTCCCCCGGAACAAGGTCGGCGCAGCCCCCCCGGCCCGCCCCCCCCGCACGCCGTCCGCAACCACCCCCGGCCCGCTCTTCTCCCTGGTCACGCCGCTGCCGCTCGAATCTTGCTGGAGCTCTTCTCGAATACTCCCGGAGCCTGTCCACAGCCTCGCTGGAGGCGTGCTGGAGAGGTGGTCCGCGGGCGGTCGAAGCGGCCGTCGGGGGGTGTCGGGGCGCCGCATGATGAAGACACAACGAGCAGGGAGGGCAGCCGAGTTGAGTGCATACGCGGGGGCCGGCGCGGGTGGTGGCCACGGGCGTGCCGTGGTGATCGGCGCCGGTCTCGCCGGGCTCACCGCGGCGCGGGCCCTGGCCGGCTTCATGGACCACGTCACGGTGATCGAGCGCGACCGGGTGCCCTCCGGACCGGGGCGCCGCCCGGGGGTACCGCAAGCCCGGCACACCCACGTGCTGGTCCCGGCCGCCCACCAGGGACTGGAACGTCTGTTCCCCGGCATCGGCCACGACCTGGCCGGTGCCGGGGCGGTCCGCGTCATCGTGCCCAAGGACATGCTGCTGCTGGGGCCGGGCGGCTGGCTGCCCCGCTTCGACGCCGGCCTGCCGCTGCTCTCCGCGGGCCGCGACCTGATCGACGCGGTGGTGCGGACGCGGCTGTGCACCGACCCGAAGGTGGACTTCCTGCCCGGGCACGAGGCCGTCGCCCTGCGCGGCGGCCGCCACGACACCGTCACCGGCGTCTGGATACGCGCCCGCGACCGCACGGCCCCCGACAACCGCGGCGGGCGGGGTGCGCGGCGCCTGCTGCCGGCCGAGTTCGTGGTGGACGCCTCCGGCCGCGGCTCCCAGACCTCCCGCTGGCTGGCCGAACTCGGCTACCAGCAGCCCCCGTCGAGTCTGGCCGCCGCCCCGGCCGCCTTCGCCACCGCCGTGTTCGCCCCGCCGGTGGGCCATGTCGCCGACTGGAAGAGCCTGCTGCTCATGGCCGCGCCCGGCCATCCGCGCCAGGGCGTCCTGCACCCCGTCGAGGGTGGCCGCTGGTCGGTGACCCTCACCACCACCGGCACCACCGCCCGCCCCCCGGCCGGCCACACCGCACTGCTGCGCGCCGCACGCGCCCTGCGCCACCCGCTGCTGCACGACGTCCTGGAGTCCGCCACCCCGCTCGGCCCGGTCTACGGCTGCACCCGCACCGGCGTCCGCTGGCACCGCTACGA
Organism: Streptomyces sp. NPDC101776; assembly: GCF_044766845.1. Taxonomy (NCBI): domain Bacteria; kingdom Bacillati; phylum Actinomycetota; class Actinomycetes; order Kitasatosporales; family Streptomycetaceae; genus Streptomyces; species Streptomyces sp. NPDC101776. The sequence continues at coordinate 42,840 of NZ_JBIWMV010000032.1, forward strand.
GAAACTGCGCCGCTGGCCCGACCAGTTCCTGGTGGTCGGCGACGCGCTGGCGGACTTGGACGCGGCCGGCGGCCAGGGCATGGCGCTGGCCGTGCAGTGCGCCCTGGCCCTGGACCGGTTACTGGTCGCCCACGGCACGGCCGTCGGCATCAGCCACCGCCTGCGCCACGCCCTGGCCCACGAGGTGGCCCCCGCCTGGCGAACGGCCCGCCGCACCCCCGGCGCGACATATATCCCGGACACCCCAGCCCCGGCGCACACCCCGAACACCCCGGGAACGAAGGGGACTTGGGGCGCCCCGGCGTTGACGGGCACGCCGGGTACCTCGAACACACCTGCAACGACTGAGGTTTGGGGCACCTCGAACCCCCGGGGCGCAACGGGCACATCGGCCACCCGGGGCACCCCCAACGCACCAGCAACGACGGGTACTTGGGGCACCCCGGAAACCCCGGACACGGAGTCCATGGCCGCCACAACAGCCGCCGACCAAGAAGCGGCGTCACAGAACAACTCACCGCGCCCCCCTCTCACCGCCCGGTACACCGCCTGGTACGCGGCTCGTATCGCGGCCGCCGCGACCACCGACCCGTACGCGGCCACCCTGCTGCTGCGCACCCTGCACGCCCCCGGCACCCCACCCGCCCCGGCCGCGGCGCTGCACCCGCGCGCACTGCGGGCCGCCCTACGCACCCCGCGCGGCCCTGCCACGTACGCGCCCCCCAGCACCACCCACGGCGCGGACGCGCCCCGCCGCCGCACCGCACCGGCACCCGCCGCTGCACGCCCGGCCCCGGCCGACGCCCCGCGCCCCGCCGCACCCGCGCCCACGGCGGCCCCCGCCGGTGAGCGGAGGAGGCCGTGAACACCCCGCCCCGCACCCGGTCCCACGAGGTGTCCCGCATGACGAGAGTGGAGAACGTGAACCGACCAGCCGCCCAAGAAGCCGGACCGCCGGGTTCTGCCCCGGCCCGCACCCCCGACAGGGCAGACAGCGCAGGCCAGTTGGGCACGGGGGAGAGCGGCACACTTCCGCGCCACCCCCACCCCACCCGCCGGCCGGCCCCACCGCACCACCACCGCGTCCCGGCACCCCTCCCGCCCAGGGCCGGACCCCGGCCCCGGGCGCCGCAGGCAGCCCGGCAGCCGGCCCCGCCGTGTGCCGGCCGTGTCCCGGCCGCGCCGCATCCTCCCCGCCGCCCGGTCCCGTCGTACGACCACCGTGTCCCGTTCCGGACCGTTCTCCCACCCGCGGGCCGGGCCCGGCCCGCGCCCCCGCAGACCACCCGCACCGCCAATACGGCCAGTACTGCCCAAAGCGTCCGGCAGCCAGAGGAAGGGGCACGGGTATGACCGGCACCGACGCATCCCCCCGCAGCACCCGCACCGCGCCCTCGCGGGGTGAGCGGGTCGCCGACTGGACCGACGGGCGGCTGGGGATCTACAGCTTCCGTTTCCTGGTGCGCAAGGTGTTCCCCGAGCACTGGTCGTTCATGTTCGGCGAGATCGCCCTCTACAGCTTCGTCGTGCTGCTGGTGACGGGGATCTGGCTCACGCTCTTCTTCGACCCGAGCATGTCCGAGACGGTCTACAACGGCTCCTACGCCCCGCTGCACGGCGTACGGATGTCGCAGGCCTACGCCTCCACCGTGCACATCAGCTTCGAGGTGCGCGGCGGCCTGTTCATCCGCCAACTGCACCACTGGTCGGCGCTGACCATGATCGGCGCCCTGTGCCTGCACACCCTGCGCCACTTCCTGACCGGCTCGTTCCGCAAGCCGCGCGAGCTGAACTGGCTGTTCGGCTTCGTGCTGCTGGTGCTGGTCACGCTGGAGGGCTTTGTGGGCTACTCGCTCCCCGACGACCTGCTCTCCGGCACCGGCCTGCGCATCGCCGAGGGCGTCACCCTGGCCATCCCGCTGGTGGGCACGTACCTGTCGATGTTCCTGTTCGGCGGGGAGTTCCCGGGCCACAACGTGATCGGCCGGTTCTACGGCTTCCACATCCTGCTGATCCCGGGCATCGTCGTGGCGCTGCTGACCGTGCACCTGATCCTGGTCTTCTACCACAAGCACACCCAGTTCCGGGGGCCTGCCCGCACCGAGAAGAACGTCGTGGGCCAGCCCCTGTTCCCGCACTACACGGCCAAGGCCGGCGGTTTCTTCTTCCTCATCGCCGGGGTGCTCTCCCTGCTGGCGGGCATCGCGCAGATCAACCCGGTGTGGACCTACGGCCCCTACCGCGCCGACCAGATCTCCCAGGGCTCCCAGCCCGACTGGTACATGGGGTTCCTGGAGGGCGCGCTGCGGGCCATGCCGGCCTGGGAGTTCAGCTTCGGCGGACACACCGTCAACCTCGGCATCCTGATCCCCGCCGTCATCGTGCCCACCCTGATGATGGCCGTGATCGCCCTGTGGCCGTTCCTGGAGGCCTGGGTCACCGGGGACCGGCGCGAGCACCATCTCCTGGACCGCCCGCGCGACCACCCCACCCGCACCGCGTTCGGTGTCGGCTTCGTCGCCCTGTACCTGGTGCTGTTCTTCGGCGGTGCCAACGACGTACTGGCCCAGGAGCTCCACCTGTCCCTGAACCAGATCACCTGGGCGGTGCGGATCGGCGTGTTTGCCGTCCCCGCGCTCACCTACGTCCTGACCCGGCGGATCTGCCTGGGCCTGCAGCGCCGCGAACGCGACACCCTGCTGCACGGCCGCGAGACCGGACGGATCAGGCGGCTGCCCGACGGCGAGTTCGTCGAGGTCCACGAACGCCTGGACCGTCAGCGGGAGTACGAGCTGCTGGCCCGCAGGGCCTACACCCCGCTGGCCGCCCCCACCCCCGAGCACGACGGCGTCCCCAACCCCGACCGGCGCAGCCAGGCCCTGCGCCACCGCCTCAGCCGCTGGCTCTACGGCAACCAGATCGCCAAGCCCACCCCGCAGGAGATGCGCGAGGCCCTGGCCCACCTCGGCCACCCGGACAACGGACACGCCGCACTCGGGGGACGTGCCGCCTCCAACGGGCACGCCCCGTCGAACGGCCACGCCTCCTCGTCCAACGGCCACGGCCCGACCGCGGGCCCATCCGCCTCCGCGTCCGCGGATTCCGGCGTACGGCGAGGCCGCGCGGGGGAGCGGGAGGCGGACCAGGAACTGCACTGACCCGTTGCCCCCGGCGCCGCGGTGCGCGAGGGCAGGCCAGGTGGGACCGACAGGTGCGGCGAGGGTGATCGGGGGACGGTCACTCCCGCCGCTGCCGTCCCACCACCCCTGCCATCCTGACGAACCGTCACTGTCCGCTGTCCTCACGGCAGTTGTCGTAGACCACAACGGTCACCGGCGCCGACACGGGCACTGATACGGCCGGCCGTGCCCAACTCCCGCCTTACCTCGCCCTTTTGCCCGGTTGTCCGGTGTGTTCGTGCCGGAGTGTCCGCGGAGGCCCCGATGAGCAGAGTTCCCCGGCGCCCGGCCCCGGCCGAGTCCATCACCCGGGCGCGTACGGGTCTGACGAGTGATCTGCGCGGCCGGCAGCGCCGTTACCTCATGGCGATGCTGGTGCGCACCGTGTGCGTGGTGCTGATGGCCGCGACCTGGAACCGCTGGCCGGTCCTGGCGGCCTGCGCGCTGGCCGGTGCGGTCGTCATTCCGTATGTCGCGGTGGTCCTGGCGCAGGCGCACTGGCGCCAGCAGCGCGGCGCGCGGCACGCGGTGGCCCCGGTGGTCCGGGAGGAGCCCGCGGCCCGCGTCGTCCTGGAGCCCACCCTGATCCTGCCGCCGGAACGCTGAGCTTGGCTATTGGGCTGCGCCGCGGTCTACGGGCGCGGGACGGTCTCGGCGCGGCGGATCGTGGAACGTGTGTTCTGCTGATGATCAGGTTTCCTGGTGCCTCGGCGGACCTGACCGGGCCGCCTTGGGCGTCAGCAGGTGGACTTGCTCGGGGAAGACGCTGAACCAGCTGCCGGCGAGCTTGGTTATCTTCGCCCGCAAAGGTTTCAGCTTGCCGCGCACCGAGGCGTCCAGACCCAGCCGCTCGCCGCCCTCCCTTACCTGCACCGGGCCATCGGCCACACGCACGATCACCAGGATCTTGCGGTAGCCGCCGGGCAGCGCGCCCTCGTCGGCCGCGTCACTGCGGTGCGGTGCGGGATGAGCAGGACTGCCCGCCCAGCCACCTCCGCCGATACCGGAGCGACAGCCTCGGCATCGGCCTGGACCTGCTCGGCCAGGCGGTTCAACACCCGCTCCGCGATCGCCAGTTCGTCCCGCTCGACCTGGCCTCCTGAAGCTGCTTGGCCAACTCCTCGGCAAGGGCGTCCAGTTCGCTCCGGCGAGCGGTGATCCACTGCCGCTCCTGCATCACCCGAGCCCTCTCGCGTCCTCACGGCGTGCCGACCTGCTGACGGATCTGTAGGCGGGGGCTGGTCGTGGGCGCAGCCGAACCCGGCATCCCGCCGGAGCCGGACCTGACCGGGAGCAAGCAGCGACAGCGGGTGCACGCTCCGGGCAGACACCCGCGCGTTCGCAGGGGCATTGCGCGATTGGGATTGGTCCAGTTCGCCGGTCTCGTGAGTGACGTGGAGTCATGTCCGTTGTGCGGCAAGGGGTCCCGGAGAGCAGAGCAGGCACGGTGCTGGTGATCATGTGGTTGTCGAGACCCATGAGAACCGAGCGAGACCGTGCCTGCCCGAACATGATCGCCCATCCCTTCCGCACTGGAGCAACCGGGCTCCCCGACCGATCCCCTCACCCCAGGCAATGTCGCTGACCTGCGGCGTTTCCTGATCCTGGTCGCCGATCCCCGCGATGCGCGAGGACTGCGGTATCCGGCCCTCGCCTTGCTGTGCGCAGCCGTCTCGGCGGTGCTGACCGGGGCTCGCTCGCTCATCGCGATCAGCGAGTGGATCACGGATGCCCCGCAGCATGTACTGGGTGTCCTCGGCTTCGGTGCCGATCCGCTTACCGGTCTGCGGCCGGTGCCGCACGCCGCCACCCTGCGCCGCCTGCTGCAGCGTGTGGACGGTGACGAGCTGGACGCGGCAATCACCGCGTATCTGCAGGCCAGAACGCCGCCTCCGGTCGAGCCGGACGCGGAGAAAGGGCCGGTGCGAGGGGTGATCGCGGTCGACGGCAAGGTGGTCCGCGGATCGCGAACCCGGGCGGCCGCGGCGATTGGGCTGCTGGCGGCGATGGACCACCACGGCGTGGTCCTGGCCCAGCGGTAGGTTGCCTCCAAGAGCAACGAGATCCCCTCCTTCGCACCCCTGCTGGACGGCCTGGATCTGCGGAACTCGGTGGTGACCACAGACGCCCTGCACACCCAGCACCACCACGGGGCCTTTCTGACCAGTCGCGGCGCGTACTACGTGGCTGTCGTCAAGAAGAACCATCCGGGCTTGTACGCCCAGGTCAGGAAGCTGCCCTGGCGGGACATCCCGCTCGGGCACCGCACTCGCGACCACGCCCACCACCGCGACGAGGTCCGCCGGCTCAAGGCCGCCGCGTTCAGCCACCTCGACTACCCCGGCGCCCGCCAGGCGATCCAAGTCGTACGGTGGCGACGCGACTTGAGCACGGGAAAGCTGACCATCGAGCGCGTCTACCTGATCACCAGCCTGGACATCTACGACGCCACTTGCACCGAGCTCGCCACCTGGATCAGGGGCCACTGGGGTATCGAGAACCTCCTGCACCACGTGCGGGACCGCACGTTCCGCGAGGACGACTCCAAGGTCCGCACCGGCACCCTGCCACGCGCCATGGCCTCCCTGCGCAACCTCGCCATCAGCGTCTTCCGCCAGGACGGCCAGACCAACATCGCCGCCGCCCTCCGCCACACCGGCCGCGACTACCACCGACCCCTACGAACCCTCGGACTCACGTGACGAACCCAGACAGATCTCGATCATGCAATGCCCCTGGCCGCGAACCGGCCGGGCTGGTCCTCGAACAGCCAGCCCCGTTCCACCAGCCGTTTCAGTTTCCCCCGCGTCCCCTCGATCTTCGCAGTCACCGCGGGCAGTCCGATCCGGGGCACGATCTGCTTGGCCTGCATCGGCCCCGACGCGTCCGCGATCACCTCGATGATGTCCCGGTACACATCCGGCAGCACGTCCGTCGTGAGACCTTCCCGCCAGTGCGGCACCATGATCGCCCCCACCACCCGCACTTCGGGCTCCACCTGCGCTTCCGCCGCCACCGGCTCCCGCAACCGCGCAGTCTCGGTCACGTCCTGCCCGGACAACTCGGCAAGCACCTGAGCCACCGTCTCGCGCGTCACCCGCAGCCGCGACCACGCCTCCCGCTCGCCCATCAACCGCGCGGTCAACTCGGCAATCTCTCCCTCGAGTTCCTCCGCCCGGACCCGGGCCGCAGCCTCCCGCGCCTCCAACTCCTCGATCAACGACACCATCGACGCCCCCTACTTCACCCACCACAGTAGAAGGACGCCTACTCCGCCCACACCGTCAACTGGCGTTCTCGCAGCTCAGGGCTTCCCCGGAGGAGAGCCAAACCCTTCTCAGGCTGTGAGCCGGAGCGTGGCTGTCGCGTGCTGAGGGTGTGAGAGGTAGTGGTCTGCTGCGGCGGCGATGTTGGTCCAGCCTGCCTGGCGCATGAGTGCGATGGCGAGGTTGCGCAGGGTGGCCATGGCGCGGGGTGCGGTGCCGGTGCAGCCGCTGACCAGGACGTAGACGATCGCGGCGAAGACCTCCTCATCATCGATGTTTGCCACCCCGCCACCCCGCCACCCTGCGGCCTTGCCCGTGCCGGCGGCAGCAACGGCCTCGCGATTTCCCACAGGCCGTCCGGTACGATCCATCCCCACCGTCCACTCCCCATATCCAACACAACTGTCAACTGGCCATGTAGGACACCGTCTAAATACTCCAGCAGCGTTTCGCTATTCTTGCTGGTCAGGGGCCTGATTTTGAGTGTAGGGGCCTGATGTTCCGTCAGGGGCGGGTTCGGTGGCGTCTCATCCGAAGGGTGGGTTGGTGTAGGGACCGCAGGTCGCGCCGCGGCTGCTCGCGGCCCGGCTGACGGACCGTCTGAAGGAGGCCGGCGGGGAGGCCTTGGTGCGTGATCCCTACGCGGCGCCGCTCACCAGAGCGCCGGCGGACGACGTCCGGCGGCGCTCTGGAGCGCGCGGCCGGGATGAAGAGAAGACGCCGGCCATGCCCAGCCCGGTCACCACGGCGCTCGACAGCCAGGCGAACACGTCGCGTCCGTCGGCCCCGGCTCAGGCGCTGTGGACCCCAACCTCGTACAGCGAGTACCCCCAGTCCGTCCCGCGATCGAGGCCGTGGACCCGGACGTAGCGGGCCGGAGTCCCGGTGAACCGGGCCGTGTCCAGGCCGCCGTCGCCGCTCGTGGTGGACCAGGCGGTCTGCCAGTTCGTGCCGTCGGTGGAGAGCTCGATGCGATACGACTTCCCGTACGCGCGCTCCCAGTCCAAGGTCACCCGGGAGACCAGGTGGGTGGAGCCCAGGTCTACCTGCCACCACTGGTCGTCGCTCCAGTCGCTGGCCCAGCGGGTGGCGTCGTCGCCGTCGACGGCTCGGCCCGGCTGGTAGCTGGTGAACGGGTTCGACTCGGACGAACTGGCCGTCGACGGCTGCCCCTTGGCAAGGTTCACCGAGGCCTGGTGCTGTCCGGTGGCCCGCCAGGTGTCCAGGTAGGACTCGGCGCCCCGGAACAGGTCGTTCACCACGTCCCGGCCGCCGACCTGCCGGATGTCCTCGATCCAGTCGGGGATCATCCCGGCGTGGGCCGCGCCGTCGGTGTTGATGTCGAAGGTGCGCTCGCCGGAGGTCTGCCTGTCGATGACGGAGCCGCCGTCGACGCTCTTGAAGGGGTACGTCACATTGTTCGCGGCGTCCGCGCCTCGCGGTGCGGGATGGTCGCCGATGCCGTTGAAGTCGGTGCCGTAGCCGTAGCCCACGCCGTACTTGTCGCGCAGTGTCTTGGTCCGGGCGGCTTCCGCGACGAAGCCCTCGGAGCCGTGCATGTACTGGGCGACGAAGCCGCCGAGGGCGTAGACCCGTTCGGTCCAGTTCAGGTCCATCCAGCTGTGCGAGGAGATCACGCCGGGGTAGGACGCCGACTCCAGGATGTCCAGCGCCTGGCCGACGGCCTTGACACCCATGTGGTCGATCTCCAGCATCATCTTGCGTTTCATCATGCCGCGCACGGCATACTCGCCGAGTTCGGTGAGGCCGCGCTTGTTGCACTGCGCGTTCGAGTCGTACGAGGGGACGTCCACGCCGGCCGGCAGGTCCGACTCGGCCTCGGACGTGGCGCTCCCGATGGGGTTGTCGTGCTGCGGGCCGGTGCACTTCTCGGTCTGCCAGAAGGTGCCGGTGGACAGGAACTGGCCGACGTTGATGGCCGTTCCGAGGCCGCCGGAGTCGAAGCGGACGCCGCACAGCGCGTTGTCGAACTTGTGGCAGAGGAACATGGAGCGGACGCCGAGGGCGTAGAGCTCGTCGAGTCCCTTGTCGATGTCCTGCTTGCTGCACTGCGGGATGTCGAGGATCTGCTTGCAGCCGAAGGGTTCGGAGGTCTCGACCCCGAGGACGACGGCGAGTTTGCCCTCCTCGATGACCTGCCGCGCCTGCGCACTGTCGGTGACGATCCGGAACCAGCCCTTGCCGGTGCCGCCGTACATCTTGTCGATGTACGCCTGGAGCGCGTAGGTCATCTTCGCCTGCAGCCGGATCGAGGTCATCTCGTCACAACTGCGGTCCTTGAAGGGGTAGATGGAGCAGATCATGCCGTTGGTGACGAGGTCGTTGACGAGCACGCGCTGTCCGCCGCGCCAGGCCCGCTCCACCCAGGCGTAGTAGTCCGCCTGGTGGGTCATCGAGTCGTACGCGGGCCAGTCCTTGAAGGTCGGCCAGCCGACCGGGTCGTGCTTGCCGTCGCCCCCGTGGGTGATGTAGTCGAAGATCGCGAGGGTGCCGTCGGGGTAGTGCTCGGGGCAGTCCTTCAGGGCGTCGGCGACACCGGCCTCGGAGAAGACCTTGCCGCAGATCAGCCGGCCGCCGAAGGCCTCGTTGCCGAAGAGATGGTTGTGCGCGTCGACGAACCCCTGTACCTCTCCTGCCGAGTTGGTGCCGGTGAAGGGCTCGCCGGTGACGTTGATCTGAACGTCCGGGGCGGGGCGGGCGGCCGGGTTCCACCAGTCGTTGCCGACCGCCGAACTCGGGGTGGGCCCGAGGGCCATGGCCAGTACCAGAAGCAGCAGCGACAGCATGGTGGCGTGTCTGCGTCTGCGGTACGAGCGTCGAAGCGGCGTCAAGGCCCACATCCCTCGGTCGGCGGGAAGACGCGGTTGACCGACCGTTGAGGTTGTCATGACCCGCGCAATACCTGGGATGAGGATCGGGCCGCATGCCTGCCGCGTCAAGCGTCCGGAACGCCTTGGCTGATCTTTCCGCGGCGGAACTCCCGAACTGTCGTCTCAGCGGCGTGACTCCCGGATCCAGGCACCCAGTACGGGGACGCATTGCTCGGCGAAGTACTCGTAGTCGGCAGGGGTGTTGTAGACGTGGTCGGCACGCGCAGGTAACCGATGCCGTCCAAGCTGGTGAAGGCCGCCTCGACAGCTAGTTCGCGGGCCACCCGGTCGCGCAGCGCGTCAGCGTCGATCCGGGTGCGCCCGAGGCCGTCGGGCAGCCGCACCAGGCGCATGCCGGATCTCGGCGGTCTGCTCGATCTGGTCGTCGAGCAGGTTTTGGACGATGGCCGCGTAGCGGCTCGCGGCGGTGTGGGACAGGTTGAAGACCAGGGCGAGATGCAGTGGGTCGGTGCTGGCGGTGGACGAAACGGCAACCCACCCCTACGCGGTGAGCTTCCTGTCGGCCGGGCAGACCTTCACGCTGGTCACCCTGCACGTCGACTACGGCAAGAAGGCCGCTGGGCGGGTGCCGGAACTGAAGGTGATCGCGCAGTGGCTGGCCGGGTGGGTGGAGCAGGAGCAAGTCGGGCCCGCCCGCCTTGCCGCCGAAGTGGAACGTCTCTGATCGCGTAGCCTCTCCTGGCACGCACACGACAAGGGGAGGGTCATGAGAGGCAGAACGGCCTGGGCCGCGGCCGGTGGGGCTGCGGTCCTGGTGCTGGTGACGGCGACCGGGGCGCACGCGGAGGGTCGGGGCGATGTCCGGGTGGTGAAGACCGTCGTCAACGGCGGCGGCAACGTCATCGTGGGCACGGCGAAGACGATCACCTACCCCGTCGACATCACCGTCAAGGACAATTCGGGGGTGAAGGGGCTGTCGCACGTCAGTACGTACAACGCGGGCAGCGCCGCCGGCAGTGGCTTCGTGGACTGGACCGGCACGTCCTGCAAGAAGAAGTCGGCGACCACGTCGGTGTGCACGGCCACGATGAGCATCACGCCGGCATGGATCCCCGACTACAGCGACAGCGACAGCAACAAGGCCGCGGGTGTCTGGGAGATCAGCGCCACCGTCCAGGCCAACGACGGTGACTACTGGATCTCCGACCGCATCGCCCTGTACAAGGTCAAACGCGCCGCCCAGCTCACCACGGTGATCGCACCCGAGAAGGTCGCCAAGAACGCCAAGGTGACCGTCACCGGCAAGCTGTCACGGGCCAACTGGGAGGACCTGAAGTACCACGGGTACCCAGGGCAGCAGGTCAGGCTCCAGTTCCGGAAGAAGGGCGCCGCCCACTACAGCACCGTCAAGACCGTCACGACGGGCAACATCGGGCAACTGGCCACCGAGGTGACCGTCACCTCGACAGGCAGCTGGCGCTGGTACTTCCCCGGCACCACCACCACTTCGCTGAAGGCCTCGGCCGGGGACACACTCAACCTCACGTAGCCGGCCAACGGTGCCACGGAATCGGCCTCGGCCGCCGGCCCCATCGTCAAGCACCACTTTCGATGCTGCGCCGCGGGACCCTCCACTTGGCAACCGCGGCGCAGCATCACGCGCGCGCCGGCCGGTACCCGCTCCTGGGCCGGCGCTCTTCCGCCAGGGAGCACTGAACACAGGCCCGGACGCCTCACGCCGCCGATCTCACCAGGCTCGCCGACCACGGCCTGGAACGAGCGGAAACGCGCGAGGCGTCCGGTACGCAGGGCAGCGGATGCCAGCGTCCTAGTACTCCAGCAGTACTTCGTGGCTTGACCTGGGGAAACGTCGAGCGGTGGGAGTGTAGCGGGCGGGAAGTCGTCACGGACGGCTTCTGCCCGCACTCCCCTCGACGGAGTGTCCACGACGGCAAGGTCGACGCGGGTCTGGGAAGCCTGGGGGTGTGATCACCGAACAGGCGGCCGAGACCTGGGACCGCGACCTGGACCATCTCTTCACCGCCATCGGGCACCACTTCGGCCGCGTCGAACTACGCCGCCGCATGCGGGACTACGTGCGCGCACTGCTCGCCCCGGTGGCCCGCAAGAACAGCTGGCAACTTGCCGAACACGCCGGCCACGCCACCCCGGACGGACTGCAGCACCTGCTCTCCCGGGCCCGCTGGAACTCCGACGACATCCGCGACGACCTGCAGACCTACGTCGCCGAACACCTCGGCCGCCCCGACGGGGTTCTGATCATCGACGACACCGGGCTCCTGAAGAAGGGCACTACCTCCGCCGGCGTTCAAAGGCAGTACTCCGGCACCGCCGGGGCCCGTATTTCAATAACTGTCAGCGACGGGTTTTCGCAGGGGTTGTTCGTGTGTGTAGCTGCCCAGGCCGCGGGCAGGACGCCGGGGCACCTGGCCGCTGGACGAGGACGGGACGGGCGGTGAACGGGTTGAGCAGGGCACTGCCGCTGAAGACGCTGCCCAGCAACCTCAGCAGCTCCTCCGTAGCGGCTACTGCAGCGCTACCGTGGGATTGTTGCTGGTGGTGCGGATTAGGCGGATGGCGGAGATGAGGAAAAAGATGCCCCCGAGCGTGGCGTAGCCGGCGAGATGGGGCAGGGAGGGGTTGGCCTTGGCGGCGTCGGCGATGAAGGAGGCGCCGGCCAGGACGGAGATGCCACCGCTGAGGATCATGGCCCACTGTCCGCCCATCGCCCGGCGCTGGAGGGCCACCACGAGTTGGACCAGGCCCGAGACGATGGCCCAGGCTCCCCAGACGCGAAGGACGTCGGCCGTGCCGGAGGCGCCGGCAGCGGCCAGGCCGATCGCGGCGGCGGTGCTGATGGCCATGTTGGCGTAGAGGCCCTTGGCCGGGCGGGTGGCCCGTGAGGACCTGGCGTCGAGGACGGCAGCAGCCACGTCGAACGCGGGGTAGAGGACCAGCAAGGCCTTCACCCAGAGGGTGAGGTCGTCGCCGAGGGACAGCAGGAGCGCCGCCCAGGCGAGGGCGAAGAGGAAGCGGATGAGGTACAGCCGGCGCAGGGCGGGGGCTGCGGTTTCCTGGCCGATGGTGGCAGCGCGGGTCATGGTGGGTTCTCCGTACGGTCGGTGTCGGACTGGGGGATCTGGCGGACGACGGTGGGCGAGCCCTGGCCGGGGCGAGTGCTCGCCCCGGCCAGGGGGCTCGCCGGTGGGTCAGTTGGTGCCGCGGTCGGCCTGCTCGATCAGGTTCTTGACGGCCCCGGGGTGGCTGACCATGACCGCGTGGGATGAGTTGATCTCCACGGTGTCGGCCCCGGCACGCTTGGCCATCCACCGCTCCAGGTCAGGGCTGAGCATGTGGTCCTGTTTGGCGACGAGGTACCAGGACGGGATGGTCCGCCACGCCGCCGCGGCGCTGGGCTGGTTGAATGCCGCGGCGTTGACCGGATTCTGGGCGTCGGCCATGTCGGCTGCCTTGCCGGGGCTGACGTCGGGGGCGAAGAAGGCCCGGAACTTGGCGGGATCGAGGGTGAGTTCGACCTCCTGGGTGCCGTCCGCCCCGGTGATCGGCACCGCCTGGAGCGGTAGTGCGGGAATGGGATGAGCGACCGGGTGCGCGGTGACGTCGCCCAGTGTCTCCCCCGCGTCCGGCACCAGGGCAGCCACGTACACCAGCGCCTTTACATCGGGGTCGCCGGCCGCAGCGTTGGTGATGACCGCGCCGCCGTAGGAGTGGCCCACCAGGATGATCGGCCCCTTGATGGTGTCCAGGAAGCCGCGGATGTATGCGACGTCGCTGGTGAGGCCGCGCAGTGGAGTGTTCAGCGCACGGACGGGATAGCCGTCCTTGCGTAGCTTGTCCATCACGCCGTACCAGCCGGAGGAGTCGGCGAACGCGCCGTGCACCAGCACCACCGTCGGCTTGGTGCCGCTGCGGGCCGTGGCGCCCGCCGCGTGGATGCCTGTGGTCGTCGCTGCCGGGCCGGAATTCAGGGCATGCGCGGCGACCGGGACAGCGGCGAGGGCCAGCGCCGACAGCGCGACCACAGCGGTGCGCCGCAAGGACCGGCGCCCAACAGGGCTCGTCGTGCTCGAAGATGTGGTGCTCTGAGTCATGGAGTTTCCCTGCGTAATGGCGCGAGGCGGTTGCCTCGTTGAGGAGTCTGGTGTTCCCCGGGCAGGGCCGTGTACTTCGAACGAAGTACTTCTCCCGCCTGAAGCGGGTGGAGCAGATTCGCCGTCTACATCGTTCGAAGTACACGGCCACCGCGCACGCGAACGAGAATCAGGGCATGGTCAAGGCGCAGAACGATCAGGACGAGCCCGCGACACCTCTGTGGGTGCGTCGCCCAGAGGTGCTGCACCGCGTCGCCTATTCAGTGGCCGCGCTGGTGTTCACCGGTCAGATCGTGGCAGTGGTACTGAGGGGGTCGGGTTGGCCGACGGTCCTGGCCGTACTGCTCGCCGGTGGTGGTGTCGCCCTGTCATGGTGGAAGCCGTGGGCAGGGCTGGTCGTGACGAGCGCGGCGTCCTTCGCCGTCACAGCGGTGGGCCAGGACCCCCTGTCGGTGTGGATGATGGCGGTGCTCGTGCTGCTCTCGGTCACCTTCAGGGGAAAGCAGCCGCTGGTCGGAACCGTCATCGTGGCGGCGTTCTTCCTGAGCGCGTTCATGACGTTGGGGGGATTCCGTGGTGGCGCGGTCGTAGGCGCCGCCGCCCTCTTCTCTGCCATAGCGGGAGGTGCGACCGGGGGAGCGCTCCACCTCCACCGAGACCACTGGTGGATGTTGAAGGAACGGGCCGAAAGGGCCATCGCCACCCGCGAGATCGAGGCCACCCGACGAGTGACCGAGGAACGACTGCGTATAGCCCGGGACCTCCACGACGTCATCGGCCACCAGGTCGCGATGCTGAGCATGCATCTCGGCGCAGCGGAGATCGGGCTTCCCGAAGGCGCCGAGTCGTCCCGGCAGGCCCTCGTGTCAGCCAGGTCCAGCGCCCGCACCGTCGTCGTCGAGACGCAACGGATCCTCGCGCTCCTGCGCCGCCATGACGACATCCCCGACGGTGAGGCGCTCCGGCCGATCCCGGCGCTGAGCGGTCTGGAGGGACTTGTCGCCTCTTTCGGGAGCATCGGCCTCGATGTCCGGTCCTCCATCGCGGTCCCCGCCGTTTTCGTGGAGCCCAGCGTTGGCGTGACGGTCTACCGGGTCGTTCAGGAAGCACTGACGAATGCCTACCGGCATGGGGAAGGGACGGCCACGGTGGATGTGCGCGAGCACGACGGCAGGATCTGCGCCACAGTGGAAAATCGCGTCGGTCTTTCGCCGTACGGCTCCGACCCGGGCAGTGGACTCGGACTCGTGGGGATGCGCGAACGCGTCGAGTCCTCCGGTGGGCGGCTGACGATCGACAGTGACGGTGGGCGGTTCCGGGTCCGTGCGGAGTTCAGCCCTGCGGGAGTTGTCGTCCGATGACGCAGATTCTGATCGTTGACGACCAGGACGACATCAGGGCCGGCATCCGGGCGATGCTTCTGCTCGACCCGGGTCTCGTTGTCGCGGGTGATCTCTCCGATGGGCTCCAGGCCGTTCCCTTCCTGCGGACCCATCCCGTCGACCTGGTCCTGATGGACATCCGGATGCCCGGCATCGACGGCGTCGAAGCCACCCGCCGGATCCGCAAGGAGCACCCGCCCGAAAAGCTGCGGGTGATCGTGCTGACCACCTTCGACCAGGACGACATCGTTCTCGCCGCCCTTCGTGCGGGCGCCAACGGTTTCCTCAGCAAGACCGTCAGCCCCGCTGAACTCGTCGCCGGAATCACCGAGGTCCTCGCCGGTGGCGGTGCGCTGTCCGCCGCCGCGACGGCCGCGCTCATCGGTCACATGACCGACAGTCCGCCCCCGGTGATCGACCAGGAACTGCTGCGACGCTTCGGCGCTCTGACACCCAGGGAACGGGACGTGATCGTTCTCATTGCCAGCGGTCTCGGCAACGACGAGATCGCCGCCCAGTTGTACGTCTCGCCGTTCACCGTGAAGACGCACGCCGTGAGGGCCATGACGAAGGTCGGCGCACGTGACCGGGCGCAACTCGTTTCCTTCACCTTCCGGGCCGGCCTCTACCCCTGAGCCCGCCCGGCCCGGTGAGCCCGCGCGCGAGGAGTTCGAGTACCGCCGCCACGGCACCGCATCCCTGATCGCCGCCCTGGACGTGGTCACCGACGAGGTCCTCACCGAGGTAATCGCCCGAAACGACGCGGTGACCTTCACTGCCTTCCTCGACCAGCTTGACGCGATCATCGCCCCCGGCCAGGAAATTCACATGGTTCTGGACAGCCCTCACCCGTCCCCGAGCCCTTCACCTCGCTGCTGCCGGCCTACCTCGGCCAGCGCCCGAACACCATGACCGCCACCAACCCCGACGCCCGCTGGCTGTTCCTCGGCCGCCGGGCCGGGCAGCCCATGACTTCGGACACCCTCGAACTCCGGTTCCGTCGTCTGGGCTTCCCCAGCCAGCGGGGACGCACCCCGGCCATCCGTCACCTCGTCCTCCAGGCACCTGCACCCGTGATCGCCCGCATGCTCGGCTACCACGACGACACCACCGCCCAACTCGCTGCCGAGAGTGGAGGGACCTGGCGGCACTATGCCCCGGCGATCACTCACGGTGAGATCAAGCCTTCATCGGTCAGGGAATGCGCGACCCTTGGTTACGAGAGGTCCGCCAGTGGACCGAGGCCGGACTACGCGAGGCCGCCAGTTCTGACCCGAGGTTGACACGCTCAGGTAGTATGCATTGCATGGTAGCTGGCAAAGCAAGCAATCACGTGGAGGCCCGCGGTGTGAGCCAGCTGCGCAAGGGCGTGCTGGAGTACTGCGTCCTGGCGTTGCTGTCTGACAAGCCACGCTATGGGGTGGAGCTGCTGGAGGCTCTTGCGGATACGCCGGTCATGGCGACCAGCCAGGGGACGTTGTATCCGCTGCTGTCTCGTCTGCGCAGAAGTGGCCTGGCGGACACGTACCTGGTGGAGTCGGCCAGCGGTCCGTCCCGCAGGTACTACGAACTGACCGACGAGGGCCGGCAAGCCCTGGCGGAGTTCTCCGGGCACTGGCCCGGTTTCCGTGATGCTGTTGACCGTTTTCTCGTTTCTGGAGCTGAATCATGAGCGACGCCCTGACCCACCCGCTGGTTCGCGCTTACCTGGCCTCGGTCGACCAGGAGGCAGCAGTGCTGTCCGGCGACCGGCGCCGTGACCTGTTGGCGGACCTGCGCGAGCACATCGAGTCTGTGCTGCCGCAGGGTGCCGATGACGCGGCGGTCCAGCAGGCTCTGGACCAGCTCGGCACCCCCCGGGAGATTGCCGCCGCCGCGATCGCCGAAGAGCCCGGCGTCACCCCGCTGCAGCCGCAGAGCAGCGCGCGCACCACTCTGACCCTGGGCATGATGGTTTTGGCTGCCCCGTTCTTCGAGGTCCTCGGCATCGGCCTCGTAGTGGCCGTCCTTGCCGCCGTGCGGATCTGGCGCTCTACAGCATGGACCAGGCGGGACAAGCACCTGGGCATCCTCTGCGCCCTCTCACCCCTACTGGTGATCCCCGCGGCTGCCGCACTGTTCGCTTTCGCCGGCGGCCTCGGTGCCGAGGAACTCTTCGGCAGTTTCCTGATCGCCATGGTGATCCCGCTGGCCGGAGCTATCCGACTGGGACGCAGTGCCGCACGCCTGCGCCCCCAAGCAGCCTGAAAGGCCCGCCTCAACGGGTCCCCCTCCGATCAGGACATGGCCCACCTGACCGGCCATCTTCCACGAGACCACGGCATCCCTGCGCCGGGTCGGCCCCCGGTTTCCCAGTTCCGCCACATCGACCTTCAACGCCACCTGGCATCCCGCCCTGTTCCATAGGGGCCCGTCAGCACCGGATACCTCAAGCGGCACCTGCTGCAAGGTCACCACGCTCGCTAGCTACAGAGAGTGATGCTCGCCCTTACCCGGTGGGCACATAGGCGACAGTTGAATACGCGAGCTCGCCAGTACTGGCCTCCTGTCCTGCTCAGGGCCCGGTCACAGCCGATCCGCCGTGAGCGTCGCACTCGTGCTACCTGCGCGTTCTTCACCGACTCCCATGGCGCTGAGGAGCACTGTGAGAGGCCATCCTGAGGAAGGTGAAGCGCGCTGTCGTACGGGCCGGGCGGGATGTGAAGGGTGGCGGTTTCGTAGTCGCCGAAGCGCAGCACGTTGTCCCTGCGGTGCGGACTGAGCGCGGCGATGTCGTCGGGGTTCACCTCCCGGCCTTGGGCGGCCATCTGGCGCAGTGTTTCGGTCATGTCGACGGTGGTGGAGAAGATGATGCTGTTGGCCATCAGGTCGAGGAACTTGACGGCCTTCTCCTGAAGTTCGGGATCGCGGGAGCGCAGGTAGCCGTCCCCGCCGAAGTGCAGCCACTTCGTGTACCCGTTGTACGCCTCGGCCTTGTTCGTCGCCCTGGTGATCTGCTCCCGCAGCTGCGGGTCCGACAGGTAGCGGAGCAGGACGATCGCCCGGACGGCGCGACCGACCTCGCGAAAGACCCGGTAGATCTGGTTCTTGCGGGAGTGGTTGTTCAGGCGCCGCAGGAGGGTGACGGAGGACACGGTGCCTTCCCGTACGGACAGGCCGACCTGCATGAAGTCCTTCCAGCCGCTCTCGATGAGCTGCCAGTCGATGCAGGTACGCGGATCAGCGGAGAATAGCGCGTCGACATGCCGGTAGCGCACCTGGGTATCGGGGCTGTGGAAGGTGAGGTCCTGGAAGTTCCGGATCCCCGGCAGCAGGTCGATGCCGAGCAGGTGGGCGAGCCCGAAGACCGGGAAGGACTGGCCCTGGGTGTCGGCATGCACGGTGTCCGGCCTGACCTCCGACTCGTTCGCAAGGAGCGAGTCGATGAGGTAGACGGCCTCCCACACCCCGCAGGGGATGAACCGGGAGAAGAGCACAACGTAGGTGTCAGAGACCAGGTGGTGGGCGATCCCGCCGTAGCCGCCGTAGCGGATCGAGGTCTCGGCGAGGAGGTTGTCGATGATGGTGTCCATCATGGTGCCGTCCACCGCCGCCACCGACCCATCCCCCCACGCCGCCGGCAGGTCCAGACCAGCGTGGGCGTTGACGACGTCGCCCCCGCACCGGTTGAGAACCGGGATGCTGAAGTGGCGCTTCGCAATCGCGCCGAGCTCGTGCGCGGCCACGCTGCCCCGCATGTGGCGAACCGCCTGGGCAGGGCCGAGCCCGGAACCGTAGACGAACGCGGTGGTCACGTAGCGCGGCAGGGGCTCCTTCAGCTTCGGCTCGCTGCCCGAGCGCGGGCCGGGCCGTTTCCACCAGTCCGTCCAGTGCGCCGCCCGCGCCAGATGTTCCAGCACACTGCGGGCGGGAAGATGCTCGGAGAGAGCTTCCTCCAGCTTCTCCACGGAGGCGGTGCGCTCGCCTGCTCTGCGTAGGGCAAGGGAGGGGACGCCGGTGACCGGGTCGAGGGTGAGGTCCTTGTGACCAGCTGTGCACCGGTCCGGAGGCGGTGCGGCTGCTGTACGCCCGACACGGGAAGGACATCCCCCGGGGGGCGCTGCTGCGCCGGCTTCCGGTGCTCCCCGCGGACCTGCGCCCGGTGATCGTCCACGAGGGGCGCATATACGTCAGCCCACTCAACGCCCCCTACAAGCAGGTCGTCTCGCGCGCATCCCGACTTCGTCGGCTGATCGCCCTCGAAGCCACGTCGGTGGTGATCCGCCATGAGGGCATCCAACTTCAGGAGGCTGTCAACAGCCTCTTCGAACCGGGCGAAGCAGGGGCACACTCGCCGACCTGAGGACGATCCTTCCCGGTCGCGAGGGAGGCTTCCGGGAGCGGCTCTTCGAGCGTCCCACGGAATTCAGTGCCCGTACCACGCTGGTCGCGCAGGAGACCGGGAACCTTGACACCGCACAGCTTCCCGACCGGCTCGCCTGGACGCTCCTGCGGCCGGTCGTGATGAGGAAGTTGGTCGAGGCCGGGGACAGCCCGAACGTCGCGGCCGCCCAGCAGGCGGTGCGTGACCGCACCCCGCAGGCGTGGGCGTACCTCCAGGCCGTATGCCAGGACACGACGGTGCTGGTCTCGGTGCCGGGAACCCGGTGGACGTTGTTCGCCATACGCGTCGGCCGCCTCACCGGCGACCTCTCCCTGAAGCTGGATCCGAGCCTGTTCGACCACCTCGGCTGGGACCGGCTCGGCACGCGCGTGAGGATCTTCCCCCTGCTCACCGCCGAAGCCTCCGTGGAAGCTGGGGACGCGCTCCTTCCCAGCACGTTGCTCCGTGACAGTGACACCGGTGACAGCGAACCGACCGACCCGCCTACTTCCTTGCTCGGCCTCGACCAGGAGCACCTTCCGAAAGAGATCGTGCGGATGATCGGGACCAGGGAGTCGGCTCACCTCGACCGTCTCGACCGGTTCCTGCTGTTTCCCGAGTGGGAGCTATAAAGCTGCGCGGCGGTTCGGGACCGACGCAGATGTCCAGGTGACCGTAGCCCTGACCGCCTGGCCGGGACCCTGTTTCACGGACATGGGCGAGCTGGCGAATCGGACTGCCTCCCGGGACTCGAACGGCACGAGCTGGCAGAGAAACTCCTCCTGCAGGGTCTTGGGGAACCGCTCGATCTTGCCGGTCGTGGTCGGCGAGCGCGGCTTGGTCCGCCGCGCGGTGATCCCATTCACCCGGCAGACGTACTCGAGCGGCACCTCCACGGGCTCCGGTTTGGAGTGCCGGCATCCGGTTCTCGTACTCGCGCCGGGCGAGCGGACCGTGCCG
The DNA here is from genome assembly GCF_044766845.1 of Streptomyces sp. NPDC101776. Classification (NCBI taxonomy): domain Bacteria; kingdom Bacillati; phylum Actinomycetota; class Actinomycetes; order Kitasatosporales; family Streptomycetaceae; genus Streptomyces; species Streptomyces sp. NPDC101776. Next base: position 62,975 of record NZ_JBIWMV010000032.1, read on the forward strand.
GAGTGACTGCGCGGCGGGGCGAACTCCTGGCCGCCTACGGGGAGAACGACGATCGAGAGGTCGTTGACACCATCGATCAGACTTCGCCCCGTCAGGCATTTTCCGTACCGCGAAGCCGCGCCTGCAACCGTTTCGGGGCTCGTCGGCGACGGAGCCGGTCATACCGCGCCGAGCGACTTTAGGCTGACCGCCCATGAGGAGACGCGCCACGGCGGAGCGACTCTGTGGGCAATAGGGGGAACGATGACGGGATTCGCGTTGCCGGCTGGTTTACGGGCGGAACTGGAAGCGGCGTTCGGGACCCGGCTGGCATGTGTGCGGGTGCATCTGCACGCAACGGCTCCCCACGGCGGGCCGGTGGCCTGGGCCGTCGGGGACGACATTCACCTGACGCCCGGTGCCTGGCAGCCCGGCTCCTCCTGGAGCCGACAGGTGCTGGGGCACGAGGTGGCACACGTGGTACAGCAACGAGCAGGCCGGGTCGCGCCCGGAAGCGACCGCGCGGCACTGGAGGCAGAGGCCCACACGGCGGGATGGCGTTTCGCTGGGGGACTGCCCGTACGACTGCCCGACGGTCCCGGCGGCCCACGGGCACTGCCGACGCCCGCGGTCCAGGCATGGAACCAGGTGACGCCGGGCCAGCGGGCTGCCGCGGGCGTGGTCGTGGGCGCCACCGTATGGTCGGCCCCGACGGCCGCGCAGGACGCCTTCATCGGCCAGAACAACGTCTCCTACGCCGCGGTCCCCGCCCCCGCCGACCCGCTGGTGTCGTTCCTCAACCCGGCCGGACAGCTCCATCTGGTCTCGGGCGACCCGGCAGGCGTCACCTTGCGGGTGTCGGCGAACGGCCGACTGGCCATCGAGGACTGCCAGCTCACAGCCCGACAGCCGAAGGTCTTCTACGCCACCCAGGCACTCATCGATGACAGCAACGCCTGGCGACGTGCGCTGGGGGATGCCGTCGAACTGGTGCCGGATTCAGCGGTCGAGAACCAGACCATCACCGTGAACGGACACGTCCTGCGCAGGGTGACCGCCCGCCACAACGGCTGGGGCGGGCGCGGAATCGCCGCGATAGGTGCCCAGAACTGCAACGACATCGTCAACGGTGCCCTGGGCGCCGGCGAGATCCAGATCGCCGAGCCCGACGGCATCGGCGCGCTGCCCCCACAGCTGCCGGAATTCGAGATCGCCCGTTTCCTCGTCAACCCGGCCCCACTGGCGGTCACCGGAGCCCCGCTCAGCATCCAACAGGCCGACTCCGCACGGGTCATCGCCACGGCATACGGCACCGCACTGCGCACCGACACCTGGCGGGTGATCGGGGGCCAACCGGCGAACCGCCACTTCGGAGTGAACCAGTACGTACAACCGGACGTCGGCGAGGCGTTCATGACCGTCTCTCTGCAGGACATACCGCCCGGAGGTGATCTGGGGAGCGCACTGCTCAGCACCGACCACAGCCGGCCCGGAGCCCCCGTCCTGGACCTGACCTCCTTCTGGAGCGCCCACTACGCCGGCGTGGTGATACGGGACGGCAACGACGTGATCACGCTGGAGAACTACGCCCGCAACAGGGAGGGCGCGCCCAGCGACGCCGCCCGCGCCCGGATCGGTCACTACTTCCAGATGTACGACACCGATGCCGCGGCCCCACTCGGCCACACCTTCCACGGCTCCTGGACCTCGGCCGCGGTCCGCCCCGTCGTCCCCGCCCTCGTGAGCGACGCGGAAAAGGCGGCGGGCACCACGCACAGGCCGGTACCCAACGGCGTGAAGTCCTTCACCAACCCGCTGACCGTACGCACGAACCTGACCGGCACGGGCTACTACGTCCAACTGCCCGGCCGCCTCGCGAATCTGACCGACGACGAGCTGCGCACCGCGTACACGGCGGCGGGCGTCGGAGCGGTCAGCCCGCTCACCCAGCTCAGGACCCTGGGCCGGGGCCGCCTCTACGCCCACCGGCTGGAAGCGCTGGGCAAGCGGGTACCGGTGGGTGACATCGACCCCTGGATGAAGCTGCTCAGCATGATGAACGATCCGAACTCCGGCACGGACAGCCGACTGCGCGGCTTCGTCAGCCACACCCTGGCAGCGTTTACGGCTCTGCCCACCAAGTAGCCGGGGTGCCATGGCCGGAGTACGTCCTGACGCCGCGGACCTGGTCCGGCCCGCGGCGCCGGATGCGTAGGCCGTGCCACCCGACTGGGCGGAGTGCCGTACGGTCGCCCTCGGGCCCGGCGTCGAGCTGGATCCAAACGTCCCGAGGAGTTAGCCAAGCAGCTTCAGGGGGTTCAGGTCGAGCGGGACGAACTGGCGTTCGCGGAGCGGGTGTTGAACCGCCTGGCCGAGCAGGTCCAGGCCGAGGCTGTCGCTCCGGTACCGGCGAAGGTGGCCGGGCGGGCGGTCCTGCTCATCCCGCACCGCAGCGACGCGGCCGACGAGGGCGCGCTGCCCGGCGACTACCGCAGGATCCTGACGATCGTGCGGGAGGGCGGCGGCCCGGTGCAGGTCAGGGCGGTCGGCGAGCGGCTGGGCCTGGACGCCTCGGTGCGCGGCAAGCTGGAACCTCTGCGAGCGAAGATGACCAAGCTCGCCGCCTGCGGCTGGCTGCACAAACGGCCCGACGGTCGGTTCACGGCACGTCCGTAGTCACGCGCGGTGTGCCCATAACTGACGGGCCCCAACGGCAGTTGAGTTTGTGTGAGGAAAACAACAGTTCCGTCGAGGGCCCTGACGGCCTTGTCTACACCACCCGCCTGCCGCTGTCGAGCGCCACCCTGAACCATCTCGCCGGCCTGATACGCGGCCACCTCAAGAAGATCGGCTCGCGGTGGCGCGTCCTGCCAGCCGGGAAGATCGCCACCATTGTGCTGGCAGTGCTGCGCTGTGACCAGCGGCCCGGCGACCTGGCCGGCGGCAACGGAGTGCACCGCACCACCGTGACCCGATGGGTGAGGGAGTTCGTCGGCCTGCTCGCTGCCCGCGCCCCGCGCCTGGACCGGGCCCTGAAGAAGATCACCCGAATGGGTGGCGGCATCGTCCTGCTGGACGGATCGGTGATCCGCACCCGGCGCAGGACCGGGAAGGAGAACCGGAAGAACTACTCCGGCAAGAACAAATGCCACGGCCTGCTCGTGATCGCCCTCACCGACGACCGGGGCCGACTGCTGTGGATCTCGGCAGCCCGCCCCGACCGCACCTCGGAGAGCACCGCCTGCCGGCACGACCAGCTCACCCGGAAACTGCGGGAAGCCGGGCTCGGCGCCATCGCCGACCTGGGATTCATCGGCCTCGACGACAGCAGCCCCGACGCCGACCCGGCGGTGATCACCGGCTACAAGGCCGCCCGGAACCGGCCCCTGACACGAGGCCGGAAACTGTCCAACACGGCACTGGCGGCCGTCCGGGCACCGTCGAGCACGGCTTCGCCCACCTCAAGAACTGGCGCGTCCTCGGCACGGTACGCACCGACCCCTCCTGGGCGACCGCCCTGGTCCGGGCCCTGCTGGTCCTCACGAACCGCGAAGTCGCCCGATGACCGACGATCTTCACCAAAGTCACCCGCCGACGACCAGCACGAGCATCCCGATGCTCACGCACACCAGACCCGTGACCGGCAACTTCAGCTTGCACACCACTCAATGGTGGTTGCGACGAGTGCCCCGCGGGTCTGTACGCTCACCGGTGTAATTGATGATCATGGAAGAGACATCAAGTGACTGACACCGTGACCAAGTCCGCGACCGCCGATGACCAGGCGG
>NZ_JBIWMV010000033.1:0-66452 GCF_044766845.1 Streptomyces sp. NPDC101776
ACCCGCTTGCGCAGGAGCTTGAAGCCCGCGCGACCGTACATCTGCCGCTTGAGCATCTTGATCCTGTTGACGTGTCCTTCGACGACGCCTGAGCTGAGATCTGACACCACCTGGCGTGGGGTGAGTCCGGTGTCTGGTCGAGCCGTAAACGATGGACCTCAGCGCCTGCGTGATCGATGATCGGACCGTGAAGAGAGTCATCGATCTTGATCAAGCGGTCGTCGAAGTTGCGGAGCGTCGACGTGGGTGGGGGTCCGCAGGATTGGCTGTCGGGCCTGTCAGTTGGCGTGACGAAGCAGCTTCTTGGCCTCAGCAGCTTGAAACGGACCGCTCGCGAGTGGAGGACCCCGATTCAATCGGCGTCCGTATCACGGGGCTGGAAGAGGCCGAGCTTTGCGTGGTGCTGTTCCGCGGTGGCTGGGCCGATGTCGACTTCATCGCGAGCATCGATGATGCCGGTGTGCTCCCTGCCCCGGATGTGAGTTCGCCGCAAGCCTTCGGGAACCTCCTTGACCGTTGCGTGTCCAGGGTGTTCGGTCCTTCGCAGCAGCCATCGTCGACCGCCTCACCTTCGGCGGCAACATCATCGAAGCCGGCACAGACTTCTACCGCCTAGGAGCTGAGCGCAGTCATCGGTCCTGCAGACGAGTGCGCGCTTGACCGCGCCCTCAACGATCCCTTCGCACCCTAAGACCTCCCCTGGTGGATGCGTCGAATCGGTGTCTAAACCTCCAGCCGGTTTGGTTCTGACCGACATGTCCAGGCACCCCAGGCCAGCAACGCTGCCAGCACTGGCTGACATTCGTTCTTCGTTTTCCCGTCATCGACGTACTCAGGAGTCCGTAGCGATGGCCGGTTCCGCGATGCCGTGTGGCTTCGCGGTGGAGGGGTGGCTGGCCTCTCCATACCGGCCATCGTGCGGCGTTCTGGCCCGCCGGGAGTTCGTCGATCCCTTCAACCAGAGGCCGCGGTCTTACGGTATCCCGCCTGTGACGCAGTTCCGCTGCAGTCAGGACCTCGAGGACCGGCGGGCGGCCAGGTCCTCGATACGTGAGCGTTTCCAGCGCTGCTGACGGGGGCGGCCGGCGCTTCCGCGCCGGTACTCGAACCCGTCGGGCTGGTCGAGGTCGGGCAGGAGTCCGTGCCCGAGCGCGCTGATGAAGCTGTCGGCGCTGCTGTATCCGAGGATTTGGGCTGCTTCGGCCGCGCCGACCAGGTCCGCGTTCTCGTCCTGGTCTGCCGGCGGCAGCACACCACGCGTGCGGGCGGCAGCGACGACCGTGGCTCGGCGCCACATCTTGTGCGCTGGCCCGCGGCTGCCTTCTTCCTTCTCCAGGGAGTCCGGCTCGGGCAGTTCGGGGATGCGCCCCTGATACAGGGCGCTGGAGAAGGAAGCCGTACTGCTGTAGCCGAGCAGGACGGCAACAGCGGCCGTGCCGAGGAGCTCCTCGGGATCGCCGTCCGCCGAGACCGCGGGCCGCGCAGCCGCCGGCGCGGAGCTGCGCCGGCCTTTGCCGGGGCGGTTGGCCACCCAGGTGACGATCGTGCCGCGGCGCCACTTCTGGCCGTCGGCGTCCTCGTCGGGCTCGGGGAAGTAGCCGGGCCGGTCGCGGAAGTAGGCGTCGATGGTCGACGTGCGGGTGTATCCCAGAATCTGGGTTACTTCCCGCTTCGTCAGAAGCTCGTCCTGGTCGGCATCGAGCACCGCGGCCGGCAGCGCGCGCTTCTTCGGTGCGCGCTGCGCGAAGAACGCGGCGACCTCGGCGTGGCGCCAGAACCGCTTGCGGCCCTCGGCGTGTGCGACCGCGGGGAAGCCGCTGTCCGCGTTGTTGCTCCACTCGCTGACCCGGGACTTGCTCGTGCCGAACTCGGACACGATCTGCGCGGTGTCCACGAGCCGGTCGGCGGAAGACATCGGGTCCCCTCTGCAAGGATCAGCACGGCGGCGTCGGCACTCGGACGAGCGCGACAGGTTCGATAATGCCAAAAAAGGTGATTTGCTGTCCAGCCTGACGCCAAATTGCCTACAGGACTTCCTCGCCCAGCAGACACGCTCCGAAGCGCGCCGCCCGCTCCGCCAGATCGGTGTAGGCCATGGCGGCCGGCGCCGCATCCCAGGTTGCGAACGCGAGAGCGGCGACCGCCTCACCGCGCAGCATCCCCTTCTCCCACGGTGCGCCGACAGCGGCACACCGCTCGGCGACCTCGGCGTCGGACAAGGGCGCGGTCTCCCGGCCGATGCCGCCCTGGACGTCGGCGACACCCTCGCACCAGGCACGGTGGCCTGCGGACAGTACGTCGCGCAGCGCATCCGGGTCGCTCATGTTCCGGGCCTGGGCAGCGAGTTCGAGCAGCAGGGCGGTGGGGTTCATCTCCATGGTCATCTCCAATATCCACTGTAGGGGGTGTCAGCCGCGCCGTGGGGGAGCCTCGGCGCGGCAGACGGTGGTCATCAGCTGTGAACGGTGCAGCCCTCGCACACGGCGCGGCCGCGACGGCGGGCCAGGTCGGGCTCCTTGCGGGGTTCCTTCGCCAGCGCCGCCCGCACCTGGTCCTGCAGGACGGTGAACTCCGGGCCGTCGTCCGGGCAGACGACGCCGGGATCTGGCGCCTCGCACTGCTCGGAGTGCCGGATCAGGTCGGTGATGCGCCAGTCCGCGCGGAAGCTGTCGCCCCGCACCTGCTCAACCTCGGCGTACAGGTCGGCAAGCCGCGGCCGCCGGCCGATGGAGAGCAGCACGTCGCGGCGGGAGGCGAAGACACACAGCGAGCACGAGCAGCGCGAGGTGCCTCCCCAGTCGCCGGCGCCGGGCACGGAGTCGTACGTCCATGAGTAGGGCACGGGCGCATCCGCGTGCCACTCCTTGACCGCGGCGGTCGGCCAGTCCTTGACGGGCAGCCACTCGTCCACGACCCGCGCCCCGTTGGCCTGCACCGTACGGAAGGCAGGGCGCTTCTTGCGGTCGGGGCCCTCGTCGCTGCGCAGACCCATGACCTTCAGGATCCGCACCGGCCGGCCGAACTCGCGCCGCAGCGTGCTGACGATCGGGGTTCAGGCGCTGGAGACCACGCTCTCCTTGGCGCTCTTGCGGCAGTACGGGCTGCCCATGCGCGGGAACCGTCCGTACGCCGCGATCTCGGTGAGCAGACTGTGCGGCATCCGGGTTCCGTCCGGGCCGGGCATCATGCGGGTGACCTCCCGGTGCCGGTCGTTCGGCACCCCGAACGCGGCGCTCTGGAGGGCTGCGAGCTCGGACACCCCCGGATAGCGGATGCCGTCGAAAACGACGGACGGCCACTCCAAAACTCCGTGGAATCGCAGGCTTACCCAACGGGACGTGCGGGGTGACGCGGCCAGCTTCTCGGTGGCGAAGGACTGTGACGCCTGCTGTGCCAGCCAAGCCGCATTAGGGCTGGACGACACGGTGCCGGTGACCGATGGACAGGACGTGGCTTCGGCGGCGGTGGCGTCAGTCTGTGTAGCCGCGAAGCTTTGCCCGCCCGGTACGGCGCTCTCGCCGAGGAGCAAGCCGACCGCCAGCGCCAGCGCTGCCGCCAGTCTGGTGAGCGGCCTCCGCCGCGGGAGACTCAACATGATCATCACTCAGCCTTGGTAGAAGGTGACGTTGGCCACGGTGGTCCGTGGTGTGCGGATGCCCCTGTCGCGGAGCCGGCCGTCGGGGCCGATCTCAAGGGGTGAAGAGGTCGTCGTTGTACAGGCGAGGCCTGTCGGGCGGGACGGCTCAGCGGCGGGGCCACGTGCAGCCAGCGTCAGCGAATGGGTCGTGCGGAGTTTGCCGGTGTGCTGTTCGATCCCGGAGACGGCGACGTCTTCGAAACCGGACACGTACTCATGGGCACGGTCGCTTGCCAGGCTGTCCTTGGAGACCCGGAAGAGGTTGCGGAGACAGCGGGTCCCTGGGGTCGGCCGGAAGGCGCTGGTGGTCCGGCCCCTGAGCCGCAGGGGCCGGACCACCAGCTCATGCGCGTGCCCTGCGACGAGGGACCCGCGTGTCAGCCGGCGTCGATGATGACCGCTTTGACCTGGGTCCAGTCCTCCAGGTAGTCCGGGCCCATGGAGCGGCCGAAGCCGCTGTTCTTGTAGCCGCCGAAGGGGGTGCCGATCGATCCCGTCGGGCCGCCGTCGCCGACGGTGTTGACGGCGACCTGACCGGCCTCGATGCGGCGGGCGAGCCGTATCGCGCGGCCGATGTCCCGTGTCCACACCGTGGCGGTGAGTCCGTAGCGGGTGCCGTTGGCGGTGGTGACCGCTTCGTCCTCGTCCTCGTAGGTGAGGACGGAGAGCACCGGGCCGAAGATCTCCTCCTGGGCGATGCGCATCTCCGGGCGTACCTGGTCGAAGAGGGTCGGTGCGACGAAGTACCCGTCGGAGTAAGGGACTTCGGTGAGCTTGCCGCCGCCGACGACCACCTCGGCGCCCTCCTCGCGGCCGATCGCCAGATAGTCCAGCACCCGCTTCTCCTGCCGGGCGTTGATGAGTGGGCCCATGTCGACGGGCTGGTCCCACAAGCCCACCCGCACGGAACGGAAGCGCTCGGCCAGTTCCTCGACCAACCGGCCGTGGAGGGAGGAGTGGACGAGCACACGTGAACCGGCGGCGCAGACCTGGCCGCTGTTCATGATGATGCTGCGGACGATCGCGGGGACGGCCTTGTCGAGGTCGGCGTCGGGCAGCACGATCTGGGGGGACTTGCCGCCCAGCTCCAGTTGCAGGGGTATGAGGTTGCGGGCGCAGGCTTCCATCACGGTGGTGCCGGTGGCCGGTGAGCCGGTGAAGCTCATCTTGCGGATGCCGGGGTGCGCGGGCAGGGCCGCGCCCGCTTCGGCGCCGTAGCCGGTGACGACGTTGAGGACGCCGGGCGGGATCCCCGCCTCCAGGGCGAGGCGGGCCAGGTAGAGGGCGGTGAGCGGGGCGTCCTCGGCCGGCTTGAGGACGACCGTGTTGCCGGCGGCGATCGGGGCGGCGGTGTTGAAGACGGTCATGGGGCCGGGCGCGTTCCAGGGGATGATCGCGCCGACCACGCCGTAGGGCTCGCGCAGGGTCAGGCCCAGGACGTCGGGGGAGCGGGTGGGCAGGGTGTCGCCGAAGACCTTGTCGGCTTTGCCCGCGAGGTAGGTCAGCCGGGCCGCGATGGGGGAGGGGCCGACCGGGTGGCCGACTTCGATGGCTTCCAGCCTGTTGATGTCGTCGTCGTGCTCGCGGACCAACTCGGCCCAGCGGTAGAGGAGTTCGCCGCGCGTGGCGGGGCTGGTGTCGCGCCAGGCGGGCAGGGCGGCCTCGGCCGATCGTACGGCGTCGTCGATTTCCTCGGCGGTGCCGCGCGGGACTCGGGCGATGACGGCGCCGGTCGCCGGATTCACCACGTCGAGCGTTGACTTGGAGCGGGCGGGCACCCATTCGCCGGCGATGAGATGGGTGCCGTCGGGGAGCAGAGTGGCGATGTCGAGGGGGACGGGGGCGGTGGTGGTCATCGTGCTCCTTGTGCGGTGAGGCAGAGGGGAGGGACGAGGCCTGTTCGGCGGTCAGGCGGCTCCGGCTGTCGCGTGGCCTGGCAGGGCTGCGCCCGCCGCGATCTCGTCCCGGCGGTGGCACGCGACGGCGACCCCGTCGTGCTCCACGAGTTCGGGCTGGGTGGACCAGCAGGTCTCCTGGGCGAACGGGCAGCGGGGGGCGAAGGCGCAGCCCTCGCTGACGCGCCCTGTCGCGGGGGTGGCCGCGGCGGCGAGGCGCCGTTCTGCCTGGCGGAGGCGCTGGGCGACGGGGTCGGGGACCGGTGCCGAGGCGAGCAGGGCGCGGGTGTAGGGGTGGGCGGGGCTGTCGGCGACGAGCGCGGCCGGGCCGCGCTCGACGACGCGGCCGGCGTACAGGACGACGATGGTGTTGCTGAGGTAGCGCACCACCGACAGGTCGTGCGAGATGAACAGGTAGCTCAGCCCGCGGGTTTGCTTGAGCCGCGCCAGCAGGTTCAGGACCTGGGCCTGGACCGACAGGTCGAGGGCGCTGACCGCCTCGTCGCACACGACGAACTCGGGCTCCATGACCAACGCCCGTGCGATGGCGATGCGTTGACGCTGTCCGCCGGAGAACGCCGCGGGGTAGCGGCGCGCGGCGCCGGGTGGCAGTCCGACGTCGTCGAGGGCGCGCAGGACCCGCTCACGGATCTCGTCGCCGGACAGGCCCAGGTTGTACCGCAGGGCCTCGGCGAGTGTGTCGCCTATCGTGTGGGCGGGATTCATGGAGCCGTACGGGTCCTGGAAGACCACCTGCATTCGGCGGGCCAGCAGGCGGCGGTCGGCTCGTGTGCTGTGCGTGATGTCGACGCCGTCGAACGTGATGGTGCCGCCGGTCGTCGGCACCAGCCCCAGCACCGCGGAGCCGATGGTCGACTTGCCGGAGCCGGACTCACCGACGAGGCCGACGGTCTCGCCGCGCCCCATGGTGAGGTCCACACCGCGTACGGCCTTGACGTCGCCGCCGCGCATCCGGGAGCGACCGTAGGTGACGTCGAGTCCGTGCACCTGGAGGAGAGGGCCGTCCGTGTCGGGCGACAGCACGTTGTTGTCGGTCTGTTCAGTCATGGGCTCCTCCTCCGATCAGTTCGAGCGGGAGGATGCACCGCGTCGACCGTTCCAGCTCGACCAGCTGAGAGATCACGACGGGTTTCTCCCTGCAGGCCTCGGTCACCCTCGGGCAGCGGTTCTGGAAGTGGCAGCCGACGGGCCACTGGGTCGGGGGCGGCACCGCGCCTTCGACGGCGGGCAGTGGCTGGCCCGGCAGGGCGTGGTGGGGGTCGGACCTCAGCAGCCCAGCGGTGTAGGGGTGGGTCGGCGTGGTCACGAGCGCGGTGACCTCGGCCTCCTCTACGACCTCGCCGGCGTACATCACCACGGCGCGGTCGCACAGGTCGGCCAGTACTCCCCAGTCGTGCGTGATGAGGACGACGGCAGTGCCGGAAGCCTGGAGTTCACGCAGCAGGTCGAGAATCTCGGCCTGCACGGTCACATCGAGGGCGGTGGTCGGCTCGTCGGCGATCACCAGGGCCGGGTCGCCCGCCAACGCGGCGGCGATACCGACGCGTTGGGCCATTCCGCCCGACAACTGGTGCGGGTAGCTCTTCGCCACCCGGGCGGGGTCGGGCAGCCGTACCTTCTCGAAGAGCTCCAGCGCGCGCTCGTGGGCCCGCTTGCGGGTGCAGCCGGTGTGCAGACGTACGACCTCGGCGACCTGGGCGCCGGCGGTGAAGGAGGGGTCGAGGCTGGAGACGGGGTCCTGGGAGATCCAGCCGATACGGCGTCCGCGGACCTTGCGCAGCGTGGCCGTGTCCGCCTGGGCGAGGTCGGTGCCCTCGAAGAGGATGGTGCCGGAGGAGATCCGGCCGCCCGCGGGCAGCATGCCCAGCAGCGAGGTGGCGGTGACGGTCTTGCCGCAGCCCGTCTCGCCGACGATGCCCAGTACCTCGCCGGCCCGCAGGTCGAAGGACACGTCCCGGATGACTTCGGTGGGCGTGCCCTCGATGCGCAGGGACACCGTCAGACCGCGTACTGACAGCAGGGCGTCGGCATCGGGCTCCTCGATCACCTGCGGTGGGGCGGAGGCCGTGGCCCGCGTCGGCTCGGGCGAGGCTCCGCGCGGTCGTCCCATCCGGCGGGAGGGCGGCTTGTCGGCCGGGGGTGAGTAGCGTTCGGCGAAGGTGTCGCGCAGGCCGTCGCTGAGCAGGCCGAGCGCCACGATGAAGGAGACGATCATGAAGCCGGAGGGGATCAGCAGCCAGGGGTCGGTGCCGATGTTCTTGGACGCCTCGGCGATCATGCTGCCCCAGCTGGCGTCGGTGGTGCCCAGTCCGAGGAAGCCGAGTCCGGTCTCCAGGAGGACGGCGTAGGCGCCGAACACGGAGGCCTGGACGAGGACGGCGCCGGTGACCCGGGGCAGGACGTGTCGGCGGATGATGACCCGGTCGCTGATCCCGCCGGCGACGGCGGCCCGGACGTACAGCTCCTCCTTCACGCCGAGGGTGGCCGAGCGGACGACCCGGGCGAGAAGCGGTGCCCCGAGCAGACCGTTGGCGGCCATCGCGGCGCTCTCGTTGTTGGTGAAGACCGAGAGGACCACCAGCAGGACGATGATGACGGGAACGGCGGAGATCAGGTCGGCGCTCTTGAGGACGAGCCGGTCGAACCAGCCGCCCCGGTAGCCCGCGATCATGCCGGCCGGGACACCGAGCGTCAGGTAGACGGCCAGGGTGATCACTACGCCGAGGAGGGTGATCTGCCCGCCGTGCATCAGGCGGCTGAGTACGTCCCGGCCGAGTTCGCCGGTGCCCAGCCAGTGGGCGCCGCTGGGTCCTTGGAGGGCATGGGTGAGGTCCTGCTCGTCGGGGTCGTACGGAGCGAGCGGGCCGGCGAACACGGTGACCAGGACGACGAGGAGGAGGTAGCCGGCGGAGACGGCCGCGATCGGCCTGCGCAGCAGCCGCGCCACGAAGCCGCGCCGCGCGGCACCCCGGCGCGGACCCTCCCGTCCGCTCTCGGGTGCCGTCTGACGTGCGATCACCGGGCTCTTCATGTCCGCACCTTCGGGTCGAGCATCGAATACACCACTTCGATCAGGAGATTGATCAGCATCACGGTCACCGTGAAGACGAGGGCGACGCCCTGGACCATCGGGATGTCCTGCGTCTGCGCGGCGGTCACGGCCAGACCGCCGAGGCCGGGCATCACGAACAGGGTCTCGGCGAGGACGGTGCCGCCGAAGAGCGTCACCACGACCACGCCCAGCACGGTGACGATCGGCGCCGCCGCGTTGCGCAGCACATGCCGGAAGATCACCGACCGCTCGGGCACACCGCGGGCCCGCAGCACGCGGACGTACTCGCGGTCCAGTTGGGTGAGCACGCCGTCGCGGGTCTGCTTGGCCACGGGAGCGGTGGCCGGCACACCCAGCGTCAGCACGGGCAGCACCAGCGATTCGAACCACTGCACCGGTGACTCGGTGAACGGGACGTAGCCCGTGGCGGGGAAGAGCGGCAGCTGCACGGCGAACGCGGTCATCAGCACCAGGCCGAACCAGAAGTTCGGCACGGCGAGCCCGACCAGTGAGATGCCGTCCACAGCCCGCCCGAGCCATCCGCCCTTCAGCGCACTCAGCACACCGAGCACCACGCCCGCCACGGCGGCCACCAGGATCGCGCCCCCGATCAACGAGAGCGTGACGCCGAGGCGGGAGGTGAGCTGGTCGCTCACCGGTACCCCGGAGGTGATGGAGTCGCCGAGGTCGCCGTGCAGGGCGGCGGTCAGCCAGTCCCAGTAGCGGACCGGCAGCGAGTGGTCGAGGCCGAGCTGCTGGTCAAGTGCCTTGACCTGGGCGGGACTTGCGTTGGCGCCGAGGATGGTGCGACCGGGGTCGCCCGGCACCAGGCTGGTCAGGACGAAGGTCAGGACGCTGACGCCGAACACCACCGGGATCGCGCCGAGCAGCCAGCGGAAGAGGATCCTGTGCATCTCACCTCACTCCTTTCTTGGGCCGGGCGGCCCCCGTCGTCAGGTACAGGGGGCCGCCCGGGGTCTCTACTTGGTGGCGTAGAAGGCCAGCGGGCTGGCGAAGGGCGCGCCCGCGCTGACCTTCACCCCGCCGATGCCGGGCCGGACGTAGTAGTTGACGGGGGTGAAGGCGACCGGCGCGAACCAGGCGTTCTTCACCAGGTACTCCTGCATCTGCTGGTCGAGCTCGGCCCGCTCGGCCGTGTCGGCGGCGGCCGCCTGGTCGAACAGCTTGGTCAGCTCGGGCGCGGTGGTGCCGAAGCCGTTGAAGACCTTCGAGCCAGGCATGAACAGGTCCTGGCCCTCCAGGTACATGGGCTCCTCGGTGAAGCCGCCCGAGACGGCCGGGTACTTCTTGTTGGTCTGGTTCTCGACGAACGAGGTGATGCTGGTGACGGCGGTGACCTTCACCTTGATGCCCACCTTGGACAACTGACCGGCGATGGCCTGAGCCATGGTGTCGAAGCCGACGAACGTGGCCGCGAGGACGGGCAGCGTGAAGCCGTCGGGATAGCCGGCCGCTTTCAGCAGTTGCTTGGCCTTCGCCGGGTTGTACGTGTAGTAGTCCGCGAGGTCTGCCGAGTAGCCGTCGCCGCCCTTGATGACGGTCTGCACGGTCGGCGTTCCGCTGTCACCGAGCAGCGCCTTTGTCACCGCGTCCCGGTCGATCGCGTAGTTGATCGCCTGTCGCACCCGGACGTCACCGAGCGGCTTGGACACCTCGCCGCCACGGTCGATCAGGCTCAGCCCCTGGAGGATCACCGGCAGTCCGACCGTCGACATGCCCGCCGACTTGGCCGAGGCGGCGGAGGTGTAGTCGCCCTTGTAGACGTCGATCTGGCCCGTCTTCATAGCGTTGACCGCGGTCTGGCCGTTCTGCACGATCTTCATGACGATCTTCTTGTAGTGCTGCTTCGACTTGTCGTAGTACGACGGGTTGGACGTATAGGTGTAGTGGTCGCCGGCCACGCTCTGCGAGGGCTGGTAGATGTAGGGCCCGGCACCCTGGCTCGTGTTGGTCGGCGTCAGCTTCGACGCGCTCGCGAGTCCCTTGGGGCTGATGATCTGCCCGATGCCGTACGACTGGGTCAGCAGCGTCGGCAGGATCGGGTTGGCCTTGGCCAGCTTGACGGTCAGCGCCAGCGGGCCCGTGGCCGTGATCGTCGCGTCCGTGAGGTAGTGGGCCTGGTTGCCCTGCGCCTTCTTCGCGTACTCCAGGGACGCCTTGACCGCGTCGGCGGTCACGGCCGTGCCGTCGGCGAACTTCACGCCCGGGCGGAGTGTGATGGACAGCTCGGTGTTGCCCGAGCCGACGTAATTCCAGGACTTCGCGAGCGCCGGCTGCACGGTGCCGTCGGGGGAGAGGTAGAACAGCGACTCGTACGACAGCATCGTGAAGTCGACGAACCCGAGGTCGAGGCTGCCCGGGTTCATGGTGGGCGGAGCCTGCTGCTCGGCCACGGTCAGCGTGTCGCCGGCGACCGCCTTGCCGGTGCTCTTGGCGCCGATGGTCGAGGCGGTGCCGCCGCAGGCGGTCAGGGTGAGGGCGAGCCCGGCGGACAGGGCTACGAGGCCACCGCGGGCGGCCCGGCGTGCTCTTGGGCTGGGCAGGTGGGAAGCGGAGTCGAGGGAGTGCATGTCTTCTCCTTGCGCCACGGGAGATCCGCCACGGCGGCGGAGACCGGAAGAGCGGGCAGCTGAAGGTGATGAGGAACATCTGTACGCGTCGGGCACGGGCGACGACGGCCGCGGGGCCCGGGTGGCGCCCAAGAACGGGTTCCACCTGCGCGTGTTCACGGAAAGTGCGAGCCGGCCGGCGGAGGGCCGGGAGGTGAGGAGGGTCGGGTGCGTCGCTGGGGACCGCCGTGCGGCGACGGCCGTAGGACGGGCCGTGCGAGACCGACGGTCTTCAGGGATGAGCGGCGACGAACCGGAGGTGCTCCCGCTGCTCGCGAGGATCAGGCTCAGATGCTGCGGTGGTGCAGGCTCACCGGGGGCTGGCCGGTGAACAGGGGCGCGGTCGTCTTCCTCAAGCAGTGCGGACGAGACGTGATCGGCCCAGTGGTGTAACCCTGCTGAAACGATGCCCTGCTGTCCAGAGCTGGTACACGGTGAATGTGCGACAGGCCCACAAGATATGCGTGCGAATCATCACGTTGCGCCCTGGCTGGATCTCGTCGTAGGCGAAGGGCTCAGCCCAGCAGGCCGTGCAACGCGCCTGCCGTCGTTCGTGCGACGTCGACCCGGCTCAGGAGGGTCTCGCGGGTTTCCAGGAAGGCGATCGTCGAGACGTTGACGGCGCCGATGGCCGAGCCCTTGGCGTCGCGTACGGGGACAGCGAGGCAGCGCACGCCGAGTTCGTTCTCCTCGTCGTCCAGCGCGAAGCCCTGCTCGCGCACCTTGGCGAGTTCCGCGCGCAGTCCGGCGAGGTCGGTGAGGGAGTTCTGCGTGCGGGGCGGCAGGCCCAAGCGGCCTACCAGGTCGGTGAGTTGCTCGTCGTCGAGGTCGGCGAGGACGCACTTGCCGATCGCGGTGGTGTGCAGCGGCAGCTGCATGCCCACCCGGGAGGACTCCTGTACCGGGTTCGGGCCCGACACCTTCACCAGCAGGGTGATCACATCGCCGGTGCGCACGCCGATCTGCACCGTGTGACCGATCCTCCGGCCGAGCACCTCCAGCTCGGCGCGCATCACCTGGTCCTCCTCGCAGCCCTGGGAGATCCGGGCGGCGAGCGCGCGGACCCGGGGCCCGGGGCCGTAGCCGCCGGCGCCGTCGGAGGCCAGGAAACCGGTGGCCACGAGGTTCTGCATGATGCGGTGGGCGCTGGCCTTCGGCACCCCCGCGGTCGCGGCCACATCGCCCAGCCGGTGCGGATAACCGGGCGCCGACGCCGCCTCCAGCAGGTTGAGCGCCTTGTCGGTGGCGTTGCCCGCGAGTGAACTGCGCCCTCCGCGGCCGCCGGTCTGTGAGTCCACCGAAGTTTCGATCCCGGCCATTGACAGGCTCCCGTCGCAGCGTTTCACTGATGAACGTTCCACAAAAGAATACAGCGTTCTACGTAATGGAACATCCGGGTGGTGGGTCGGAGGGCTGCCGCACCTGCCTCGGAGGATCCCGGATCTGCACCACAACCTATCCCCGAGAGGACAGACCCCGTGGCCGAGAAGGTTCACAAGGTACGCACCACGCTTGAGCAGATGGCAGAGATCGAACAGCAGTGGATCGACGAGGTCCGAGAGGACCAGGAACTCACCACTTTCGGTCTCTACCCCCAGCCCTCGCGCGGTAGCGCGGATGCCCAAGGCAGTTACCAGCTTTACCTCCCGCCCCAGTACGAGACCGAGCCGGAACGACGGTTCCCTGTCATCTACTGGCTGCACGGCGGTTTCGGCAATGCCCGGCAGGGTTCCGAAATGGTTGCGCGGATCGACAAGGCGATCCGGAACGAGGTGATGCCTCCGGCGATCGTCGTCGTCCCGCAGATCCTGCCGATCGGCTGGTACGTCGACTCCAAGGACGGTGCCCGCCCGCTGGCCCAGATCACCGCCTTCGACCTGGTCCAGCACATGGACGACACCTTCCGCACGATTCCCGAGGCCCAGGCCCGTACCGTCGAGGGCTTCTCCATGGGCGGCTTCGGCGCCCTGCACCTCGGCCTGAAGTACCCGAAGATCTTCGGAAAGGTGTCGTCGATCGCCGGGGCGATCCTGCGCAACCTCAAGGACGAACCAGAGGACCGGGTCAACAACACCTACTTCGGTGACCAGGAGTACTACGACCTCTGCCACCCCTGGAGCCTGGTCCTCGCCAACGCCCCCGAACTGCGCCGCACCAGCCAGGTCCGCCTGCTGTCCGGCCGCCTCGACACCCGCCTGGCGCCCACCATCCGTGACCTGGACACCCGCTTCACGGACCTCGGAGTCCCGCACGACTTCTTCGAGTTCCCGGACGCCGACCATGAGTACGCGGAGATCATGGACGGCTACGGCGACAAGTACTACGCCTGGTGGCGCACCGCCTGACGTACCGCGTTCAGGCTTTCCCTCTGCGGGTTGAACACCCCGTCCGGGCTGTTCCCCGCGCCCGAGTCGCCACGCTGCCCCCCGTTCCCGCCCGGTCGGCCGACCATCCATCCCCTTCCCGGCCTCCCGGTGCCGGGCGTCCGCGCCCGGGGCACCTCCCCTTTCATCCGCCCCTGACCACGAGACCGCACGCCTTGACGCGCGGCCGTGGCCACGGACGGCGCTGTCCCGAGCGCGGGCCTCTCCGGCGGACTTCACCGCCGTCCCCGCGCGAGCAGACATCGACTCGGCGACCCCACATCTTCCGAAAGGCAGCGCGACCATGCGCCTGACCCCCATCACCAGCCTGACCCCCGAACAGACCGAACTCCTCGAAACCATCGTCGGCCCCGGAGCCGAAGAGCCGCCCCCGCCCTTCCTCGTCTGGGCGCGCAACATGGAACTCGCCCACTGGGTCGAGAACCTCGGCCGCTACTGCCGCAACGAGTCTCGATTTCCGCAGCGGCTGCGCGAGTTGAGCGTGCTGATCTGCGGCCGGCACTTCGACAGCCAGGCCGCCTGGAACGCCCACATCCAGCAGGCCGTCGAGGAAGGCGTCCCGGCCGAGTGCCTGGAACGCCTCGCACGCGGCGAGGACCCGCAGTTCAAGGCCGAGGACGAACGCGTCTTCCACGCCTTCGCGCACGAGATGCTCTACGACCACTTCGTCACGGACGAGACCTATGCCGAGGCCATCGCGCTGTTCGGTGAGGAAGGTGTGCTGGACCTGATCGGCTGCATCGGCAGCTTCAGCATGTCCGCGATGATGCTCAACACCTTCCAGGTCCCGCTCCGTCCGCACCTGCCCCGGCCCTTCGCCGACGTCGACGGATTCCGACGGGTGGACGCCCCGAACCAAGACGGTGGGGCCTGATGCCGCATTCCCCTCTGCAGTTGCTCGACGGCCTCTTCGACGAGGAAGGCATGGAGACCGCCGCGCACAGATTCGTCCTGGGCGGTCCCTTCGGAGCGGAGCCCGCCGAGACGACCGCCGAGCGGCTCGCGCACTTCGCCGACGCCGGCGGGCTCCTCGTCGAGACCTCGCACAGTTACGCCGGGGGAAAGGCCGAGGCGGCCGTCGGCGACTGGCTGCGCAGGAACCCCGGCACTCTGGGGGTGGCCACCAAGGTCGGCCACGACACGACCGGCGGGGACATTCCCTTGGACCGTAACACCGTGTTCGAGCACGTGCGGTCCGCGCTGGAGAACCTCGGCGTCGACACCATCGACGTCCTCCTCTACCACTGCGACGACCTCGCCCGGCCCGTCACCGAACTCGCGGACACCCTCGTGAGCCTCGTGGACGCCGGACACGTCCGCCGCGTCGGCGTCTCCAACTGGCCCGCCGAACGGCTGTCGCAGCTCGCCGTCGAACTCGGCGAGCGGGGCCAAACCCCCGTCGCCAGCTACCAGTTCAGCCTCGCCGAGCCCGACCCGGCGCTGCTGGAGGGCAGCCTGCACGCCGACAGCGCCGTACTCGACGTCGTGCGCGGACAACGGCTACCCCTGATCGGCTGGTCCTCGCAGGCCCGCGGCCACTTCGCGCGCACCGGACCGAAGGAACACCACGGCAAGCCCGATCCGTACGACACTGAGGACAACCGCGCCCGACGGCTCCGCTGCCGCGAACTCGCAGTAGAACTCGGTTCGTTGCCCGAGACCGTGGCCCTGGCCTGGACCCTCCACCACCCCGGTGTGTGGCCGTCCATCGGAGCGCGGACGACCGCGCAGATCGACACCTCGCTCCAGGCGCGCCACCTCACCCTGACCGAGGAGCAGGTCCGCTGGCTCAGGGACGGCCGTTGAGCCACGAGCAGCGGACCGGGCCGCGATTGGGTCACCGGGTCTCCGCGAAGGTCGCCGTCTGCGTCCTGTTCGTCGCCGCGAACTTCATGGCGATCATGGACACCACCATCGTCAACGTGGCCCTTCCGGCCATCGGCCGCGACTTCGCGGTGGACACCTCCGGCCTCAGCTCGGTCAACGTCGGCTACCTCGTGGCCCTCGCGGTGTTCATTCCCGTCTCCGGCTGGCTCGGCAACCGCTTCGGCACCCGGCGCACAGCGCTGACCGCCTTGCTGCTGTTCACCGTGGCCTCGGGGCTGTGCGCCACCGCCGACTCGCTCGAAGCGCTCACCGGATACCGCGTCCTCCAGGGCATTGGCGGCGGTCTGCTCGCCCCGGTCGGGATGACGATGATGCTGCGGGCGTTCCCGGTGGCGGAACGGCTGCGCGCGCAGCAGTACGTCATGCTGCCGACCGCCGTCGCTCCCGCACTCGGACCCGTCCTGGGCGGCTGGCTCGTCGACGCGGCCTCCTGGCACTGGGTGTTCCTCGTCAACCTGCCCGTCGGACTGCTCGCCCTGTGCTTCGGCCTGGGCGTGCTGCCCGACTTCCCCGGCGAGGGTGCGCCCCGCTTCGACGTGCCGGGGTTCTTTCTCGCGGGCGGCGGACTCGCGGCGGTCCTGTACGCCCTCACCGGCGCCCCGGACCGTGGCTGGGAAAGCGGCGCCGTCCTCGTCCCGCTGGTGGGCGGCGCCGCTTTCCTCGCCGCACTGGTTCCGTGGGAGCTGCGCGCCAGGCATCCGATGATCGATCTGGGGGTGTTCGGGGACGAGTTGTTCCGCACGACCCAACTGGTCCTGCTGCCCACCGGGGCGGCCTTCATGGGCGTGCTGTACCTCTACCCCCAGTTCCTCCAGACCGACCTGGGCTACGACGCCCTCCACTCCGGACTGGCCACGTTCCCGGAGGCGCTCGGCATGCTGACCGCCTCCCAGATCGTGCCCCGTGTCCACGACCGGGTCGGCCCCCGCCGCCTGATGGTCGTCGGCGGCGCCGGAGCCGCGCTGGTCATCGTCCTCCTGGCGATCCTCACGGTCACCCCCCAGCCCCTCGCCCTGTACCCGTCGACATACCTGCTCGGCGTATCCGTCGGCCTGCTCTTCGCGAGCGCCCAGAACGCCGCCTTCGTCACGATCCCGCCCTCCCGTACGGCCGACGCCACCACCCTCCTCACCATGCAACGGCAGACCGCCGGAGCCTTCGGGGTGGCCCTGGCCGGGACATTGGCGGCGTCGCTGGCCTCACCGGCCGGAGCCGACGGCGCGTTCGCCTACCGGACCGCCTTCTTCACCCTGGCCGCGCTGTGCCTGTGTGCCTCCCTCCTTGCCCTACGGGTCAGCGACCGACGGGTCCGGGAGGCGTACGGCGCCCCCGGCCCTCGTCCCGCGCCCGGCGGAGCCGCGCGGCTGAGGCGAACCACAGGCCCGTGAGGGCTCCCCCCGTGCACTGCCCGCCGATCCGAACCCGAGGCCATGACACCCACCGACACCGAACCCGCCACCGCACAGATCCTCGCCGTCGGTGAGCCGATGCTTGAGTTCAACGCCGATGCGAACGGGGCGCTGGACCGCGCCGAGTCCTTCACCGTGGGCTATGGCGGTGACACGTCCAACTTCGTTGTGGCCGCGGCCCGTTCAGGCGGCCTTGCCGGCTATGTGGCGAGGATAGGTGACGACGCGTTCGGTACCGCGCTCACGCGGTTGTGGGAGCGCGAGGGCGTCGCCACGGAGCATGTGACCCGTGAGCCGGGCGGCCGTACGGGCATCTACTTCATCGCCCGAAGTCCGGCCGGACACGCTTTCACGTACTACCGGACCGGCTCGCCCGCGAGCCGGCTGACGCCGGACGACATTCCCGAACAAGCCGTAGCCCAGGCGCGGTTGCTGCATGTCACCGGCATCACGCAGGCGATCGGCCCGACGGTGTGCGACGCGGCGTTCCACGCCATGACCGTGGCCCGTACCCACGGCACGTTGGTCACCTACGACCCCAACCACCGCCCCGCGTTGTGGTCGCAGGAGCGCGCACGTGCCGTCATCCTGCGCAGTCTGGAGTTGTGCGACGTCGCGCTCCCCAATCTCGACGAGGGACGGATGCTCACGGGGGAGCAGTCCCCGGAAGCGGTGCTGCGGGCACTGTGCGCCCGGGGCCCGAGGGTGGTTGTCCTGAAGCTGGGTGAGGAGGGGGCGTTGGTGGCCGAGGACGGCGAGGTGACCCGCGTCCCGCCGCACCGGGTGACCGCCGTGGACGCGTCCGGCGCGGGTGACACCTTCGACGGTGCGTTCGCCGCCCGGCTTGTGGAGGGTGCCTCGCCGGTGGAGGCAGCACGCTACGCGGCGGTGGCCGCGGCCCTGACGACCACGGGGCACGGCGCGGTCCGGCCGATCCCCGACCGCCCCTCGGTACTGAGCCACCTCGCGGCCGCCGCGCACGAGTCCGCCGTGGGGAGGGCATCCCGATGAAGCACCGCACGTCCGTCGCCGTGACTACCGTCTCCTGGCGATGGGCGGAGGTGCCGGAGGCGGACACGACGGAGAGGCTGACGTTGCGTGTGAACTCCGCGCGCGGGTTGAGCGGAGCCTCGGCTCCCGAATCCGAGGCTGCCTGGCCGTGCGGCGGGCCCAGGCAGCTTCACGAACCGGCTGTGGTGACGCTGAGCCTCCTCGGCTGGAGTGCGCACCGAAGCCGGGCGGATGGGCAGTAGACGAACCCGTACAACACGGCGGGCAACCACACCGCTGCCGGGACTGCTGTGTAATTTCCGTGCCAGGTCAGCCGTCACACCTTTCCCGGCGGGCTGGTCCACGGGCTGCGGTACGGCCAGTGAGCCCGGCTACCAGGCCCGGGCCGCCTGCCGGAGGCGGTCGCGGACGCGGCGCACGGCGGGATTGGTGTCGGCGCCGGGCCGCTGGACCAAGAAGAGCGTGTTCAGCGGCGGCTCCTCCGGATCGTGCAGGAGCGCGAGGCGGCCGGAATCCAGGTACTCCTGGCACAGCGAACGGGGCAGCACGCTGAAGCCGGCACCCGCGTTGACCGCCGACAGCACCGCGTACAGATTGGGCACGGTGACGGCGGCGCGGGCGGTGAGTTGCCTGCCGAAGACACTGCGCCAGTAGCGGCGGACGATCGGCAGGTCCTCGGCGTACGTCACCATCGGGACGTCACGCAGCGCGGCGCACAGCTCATCCGCCTCGGGACGCCCGTCGACGCGCTCGGCCCAGACCGAACTGGCGACCAGCAGGTACTCCTCGTCCGAGAGCGGCACTGACTCCAGCGCCCGGCCGCGCGGACGCCGAGTCGTGATCACCAGGTCATGCCGGCCGGACCGCATCTCCTCCAGCAACGGCTCGGACAGACCCTGCGTGACGCGCAACTCGGCGCCGTCGGCGACGAGCGGGACGAGGGCGGGCAGGACGCGGACGCAGAGCAGTTCCGACGGTCCGGCCAGGTGCACGGGCGCAGCCGTGGCACCCGCATCCTCCAGCGTGGCCAGCGCGTCCAACGGACCCGCGATCTGCCCGGCCAGTTCATGCGCGTACGGGGTCGGCTCCACCCCGCGGGGCAGCCGGGTGAACAGCTCCCGCCCGGTCTGCTGCTCCAGTGTGCGGATCTGCGCGGTCACGGTCGGCTGGGACAGCCCGAGCCGTGGCGCCGCCGCCGTGAACGACCCGGAACGGTGCACGGCCAGAAACGTGCGCAGCAGATTGAGGTCCGCGTGCGGCGGCAACTGCTTGCCCGTAGCGGCCGCCGGGGTATCGGCCGTGGCGTGGGTCCGGTTCTCCATGGCATCCAGCGTAACGACTTTTCGCATCGGACTTCCGATGGCGGGAATCGGATTCCCTATTGGCAATCGGATGGCGTGCCACCCTACGGTCATGAATGTCGCCGAGTGGCCACGGACCGCCCGAATGGCGACGACGCAGCAGAACTGCTCAAGAAACTTTCCTACCAACGCACTTACCGAAAGGCACCCACCGTGACCACGCAGAACGCGATCAACTGGCCCGAGAAGTACCTCCCCGGCACTGGGGACAACTTCGTCTCCAACGAGGTGATCGTCCAGGACATCACCGCCACTCGGGTCTGGCACTACCTGACCGACACCTCCACCTGGGAGTCGTACTACGACAATGTCGCCGACATTTCCTTCCCGCATGGCGAGGGCCCGAAGCTGAAGGACGACCTCGTGTTCAGCTTCGGAACCTTCGGTTTTCCGCCTCTGGACGCGCACGTGGTCGAGTTCCAGACCCCGTCCGAAGGCGTCCCGGGCCGCCTGTCCTGGACGGCGAAGCAGGACGGCAAGCCCGCCGAGCGACTCGACGTCCTGCACGCCTGGCTGGTGGAGGACCTGCCTCGCGGAAGGGTCCGCATCCTCACCCAGGAGACCCAGATCGGCGAGCCCGCGGCAGCCCTGGCGGACGAGCGCCCCAATCCGATGCTCAACGGCCACCAGGCCTGGCTTGACGGGCTCGTCGGTGCCGCCTCCAAGTAGTGGCTCCGGGCGCACCCCTACCGGGATGGCTGAGTTCGAACCGGATCTGCGTCGGCTCCCCCATTCGCTCCCCCTGTTCGCGCCCCCGCTTCACCCCGCTCGCTGTTCTCGTTCGTCGTCCTCGTGCGTTTGGTGCGGTGGAGTTCCGCCGCTGAGCCCGGCGGTGGTGGGCGATCTGGCCAATCCCATGTCTTTCGTCGAACGAGGCATCAGTACGCGGCCCTGCCCGCAGTCCATTGCCCGATGAGTCGGACGGTGCGTTCAGGATGTTCCTCGTGCAGATAGTGGCCGGTGCCGGGCCAGTGGTCGACGCGGGATCCGGGCGCCCGTAGGGTGCCGCGTTCCCAGTCGGCGGCTTCGGCTGATGTCCACACTGTCAGGGCGCGGCAGGTGCGACGTCGCAGGTAGGTCTCGCTGTGCGGGCGGACGCCGACCGCGTCGGGGTCGGTGTACATGCCCGCGTAGGCCTGGGCGATGACATGGCCCGGGGTGCCGAGCATGGTGCGGATGCGCGCTGTGCGCAGGCCGGCTGGGGCGGTGGGGGAGAAGGCGCCGGCCACCAGCGGCACGGCGGCACTGGATCCTTGCTCGCGGTACGCGGTCAGGCGGCGCGGGATCTCGTCGAGTTCGGCTCCGTGCGCTCCGTGCGCGGGGTCGAGGGTGACGACGGAGCGTACGAGGTCCGGGTGGTGGACGGCGAGCAGGTTCACCACCTGGCCGCCCATGGAGTGGCCGACGGCAACGACGGGCCCGGTTCGCAGATGGGTGAGCAGTGCGGTCAGGTCCCGGGTCATCGCCGCCGGGGTGTTGTCCTCGTCCGGGACGGGCGAGCGGCCGTGGCCGCGCAGGTCGGGGACGATCACGCGGTGTCCGGCGGCGGCCAGCGTCTCGGCGTGCAGGGACCATTCGAGGCCGTCGCCACCCCAACCATGCACCAGCAGAAGGGTGTTGGCGTCCGAGTGGTCGGCGGGATCCGGGTCGAGAACGGTGTGGAAGAGGTCCACGGTTGTCGTCATTCGGCCACCGCCTGGTACGTGGCGTAGCCGAAGTCGGCGTGCACGCCCGCCCCGTCGAGGTCTTGGACCCACAGGCCGAGCATCGCACCGGTGAAGCCGAGGACCCGTAGTTGGCCGTCGTGGAACTCGTCGGCGGCCTCGTCCGACAGGACGGTGGCGTCGAGTTCCAGCGGGAGGGGTACGGGTCCGTCGCCGGTGTCGTAGGCGAAGTGCAGTACGGGGAGGTCGAGTTCGGCCCGCAGGACGACGGACGTGCCTGGGGGCAGGGGGACTTGGACGGGGTGGGCGGTGCGCGTGCGCTGTTCGCAGCTGAGGACGTGCAGGGCGGGGCTGCCGTCGTCGGTCGAAGTGACGTACAGGTAGTGCCAGTTGCGGGTGTTGTAGTACGCGGTGATGCCTGCCAGGTGGTCCGGCGTGCGCGGGTCGAAGGTCACCCGGGTCTCGAACGAGCAGCGCGGGGCTGTGACCCGGCGGGCGACCAGGCTGGGGGTCCGGCGGCCGACGGGTGACTGTCCGCCGTGGATACGCAGGTGGCCGGGGCGTTCGGTGAGGCTGAGCCAGTTCTGGTCGGCGGGGCGGCGGAGGGTGGACCAGTCGGGGCCGAGGATGGGTCTGGCGAAGTGGTCGGTCGTGGGCGGTGTGGGGAAGGGCGCGGGCCGTAGGTCGGGCGCCGGGACGGTGACCGTGGGGACAGCGCCCGCGATGCGCGGCCAGCCCTCCTCCGTCCAGGTCACCGGCTGGAGCGCGGTCTCCCGACCGAGCACGCAGCGGCCCCGCTCGGTGTAGGGGCGGGCGGTGATGTGGGCGGCATACCACTCGCCGGCAGGGGTCTCGACCAGCGAGCAGTGGCCGGCCTTCTGGAGTTCGAGCGTCGGATCGTGCCGAGAGGTGAGCAACGGCCCGGCGGGGTCCGGCTCGTACGGTCCGAACAGGTCGCGGGAGCGGGCGACCGCCGCTCCGTGTTCGTAGCCGGTGCCGCCCTCGGCGTGCACGAGGTAGTACCAGTCGCCACGGCGGTAGAGGTGCGGGCCCTCGGCGACCCCGGCGTCCGTGCCGACGGTGATCGTCCTGGGCTGCCCGAGGAGTTTGTGCGAGGTGCGGTCGTACTCCTGCAACTCGATACCGGCGAACATGTCGTGCTCCGGGCGCCAGTCGAAGCGCATGTTCAGTAGCCAACTGCGGCCGTCCCGGTCGTGGAAGAGCGAGACGTCGAAACCCCGGCCGTGCAGCGGTACGGGGTCGGACCAAGGGCCCTCGATCGAGGGCGCGGTGGTCACCTGGTTCGGCAGGTCCTTCCAGCCCTCGGCGTAGGTGTCCACCACTGTGAAGACCAGGTGGAACAGCCCGTCGGCGTAGGACAGGCCCGGTGCCCAGATCCCGCCGGAGTCGGGGACCCCAGACAGGTCGAGCAGCCTGCGGCTGTCCAACGCGCCGCCCAGCGCGCGCCAGTTGACCAGGTCCCGGGAGTGGTGGAGACGCACTCCCGGGTACCACTCGAAGGTCGAGGTGGCGATGTAGTAGTCCTCGTCGCCGACGCGCAGGATCACCGGGTCGGGCTCGAAGCCGCGCAGGACGGGGTTGTGGATCACATGAGGTCCGTTCAGAGCTCAGAGGGAGAACAGCAGGGTGCCGAAGCCGGGATGGTCGCACTGGAACGGCGCGCCCTCGGGCCGGAGGTTGCCTGCCACCTGTGCGGTGTAGGGGGCGGACTTGGCGGCCCGTTTCACGTAGTGGTTGTACGCCATCTCGTAGATGGGCCGGAACGTGCCACGCCCGTCGGTGGAGATGGCGGACCAGTGCCAGTTGCACCGCCCGAAGGTGGCGTCGTAGGCGACGGTGTTGCCGAGGTTGTACTTCGCCGTGTACTCGAAGCCGGACAGCAGCAGTGAGTTGGACGCTCCGAACATGTCGAGGCCCTGGATCCAGCCGGTCTGGCAGATCTCCGCGAGGGATCCCAGGATCAGCTGGGTGTGCGCCTGGTCGCGGCCCGACTCGCAGCACTGACCGGTGCCGGACTGGACGAGTTTGGTCAGCCCGCAGCAGCCGTTGGTGTAGAACGCGTTGTACGCGTCGTTGAATAGGGTGAGGTTGTTGCAGGCCACGGCGATCTGCATCATGCCCTTGAGCCCCATCAGGCCGTAGCCGCCGTCGCCGTAGATGTTGATGAGCGGCACGAAGATGTTCTGGAACATCGCGACGGTGGCCGCGAGTTCGGAGAGCGACCAACTGCCCGCCGGGCCGGTGTAGTGCATGATCTCGACGGCGGCGGCCAGCTTGGCGCCGTAGATTCCGGCGGCGAGTTCGGCGTCCGCGCCGTTGATGGTCTGGAGTGCGTTGGTCCAGGACTTGATGATTTCCAGCGCCTTGTAGGCATGGGCGGTGTCCTGGGTGATGTACCACATGACGGCGTTCTGGTACGCGGCGTTGCAGTCGTACCAGAGGTCGATGTTGCCGTCTTCCGGGCTGGTGCCCCGGGTGACGGTCGCCCGGCCGCCCGCGACCACGTACGAGGACCGCGAGAAGAAGTCGGCCGCGAAGACGTTGTAGCCCTCGATCCAGGGTGAGGCTCCGGCGGCGACCTTGGTACGCATCCGGTTGAGGTCGGCGAGGCTGTGCAGCACGCCGGGGTGGGTCAGCGAGGTCAGACCCGAGGTGACGGCGGCGGCACTCGTCGCCCCCGCCAGCCCTGCGGCGCCCGCGATCCCGGCCACGCCGGCGCCGATCGCGGTGAGCTTCAGCAGGCGGCGCCGACTGGGCGGGGCGGAGGGGCCGTACGGGTCGGCGGGGGCCAGGAGTTCGGAGGTGCGAGGGGGCGGGAAACTCTGCGGCTCGTTCATGGGGTTCCTTGTCGACTCGACGCTGAGTGCGGTGAAGGGAACGGGACGAGGGGAACGGGGTGGGACAGCGGTCAGATCCGGTGGAGGACGAGCGTGCTGCGCGGACCGACCTTGGGGCGGACGCCGGCGCCGATGGTCCTGCCGGTGGCCAGGTCGCGGGCGGGGCCGAAGTCCTGGCGGGCGGGGAGGGTGAAGACCTTGTCGGTGCTGGTGTTCATGGCGATCAGGTAGTCGCCGTACTCGCAGTAGTAGAAGGGTGCGCGGCCGACGAGCATGGTCTCCACGCCGTCGAAGTGGACGCCGAGGGTGGGGTCGGGGACGTCGGCCGGCACGGGGGCGAGGTGGTAGACGTCGCCCTCCTGGGACTGGTGGAGGGTGTCGCCGGGCGGGGGGAAACCGCCGGGCGGGAGCCCGCCGGCGCCCGGGTCGTTGATGGCGTAGTCCCACAGGATCCAGTCGCGGGCGGTGAAGGTGTCGTCGGTGGTGCCCGCCGAGTGCTGGCGGATCGTCGCCGACCGCTGGTCGACGGGGGTGACGTGGTGGACGCGGGCGTAGTTGTTGACGCCCTGGCGGGCCCGCCAGTAGAGCGAGGCGAAGAGCACCTCCTGGCCGTGCTTGATCGCGACGGCGCCGTTCTCCTCGTCGGTGAAGACGAAGTCGGGGCTGTCCCAGCCGGTGGGCAGCCGGCCCGGGCGGGCGGCGAGCGTCTGGAATTCGTCCCAGTCGCGGGAGACCAGGCGCAGTGCGTTGAGGCCGACCCGGGTCCAGTTGTAGGTGGCGATCAGCTGGAGCTGCGGGTAGAGCTGGCCGTCGTCCACCATCTCCTGGGTCCAGCCGACGAGGTCGGGGTCCTTGAAGACAGCGGCGGACATCAGCGGGTGGGAGTCCCAGGCGGTACGGGAGGCGTAGGCGATCGCGCCGGGGTAGACCTCGTTGCGCCAGCCGATGACCGTCTCGGTCCGGGAGACCCGGGCGTTGTCGCCGTCCACGTCCACGACCCGGAACCGGCCGCGCGCCTTGACCATCTTGATCATCTGCTTGCGCAGTTCGGGGGCGTCCTGGCCGCCATAGCCCCGGGTCACCGATTCGTACATCATGACCAGCCAGTCGGTGACCTCGCCGTAGCTGCCGACGTAGCCCAGCTCGCGGGTCAGACCGGCCTTGGTGACCTGGTAGTAGTCGGCGCCCAGCGGCTTGGCCGGGTTGCCGTCCGCGTCCTCGGGGCCGAGGTAGGGCACCATGCCGATGGACTGGTACAGGTAGTCGCGGGCCTTGGCCTCCGGCAGGGCGAGGTCCGGGTCGAGCAGCCCCAGGCCGCGGTTGGCCTGATAGATGCCGATGGCGCAGATCTGGGCCTGGTTGGAGTAGTGCGGGAAGTGCTGCCGCCAGTAGTCGCGGCTGGTCCGCAGCATCGTCTTGTACGCCGCCCGACGCACCGGCTGTTCTTCGGCTTCGGCGGCCGGAGCGATGAGATCGATGTCGTCGAACCAGGCGCTGCCGGGGCCGGCCAGGCGCAGATGGAACTCGACCTGGGTGGCGCCGTCGGGGGTCGCGATGTCGAGGGAGACGTACTCCCAGTCATGGGTGCCGGTGGCGGCGTACTGCTTGTGGTCGCTCCCGACCAGGCTGCCGCTCGCGTTGTAGAACAGCGGGTCGATGTGGGCGCCGAGGCCGGTGACGCCGTCGGTCCTGATCCACGCGCCATAGGTGTAGGTGCCCGAACCGACCTGGATCCTGGGGGTGGCGTAGACGTAGCTGTAGCCGGCGGAGGCGGTCGCGGTGAGCTTCAGGGAAGCGGAGCCGGAGCGGGAGACGGTGGTGTCACGGGCCCAGGTGCCGCCACCACTGGTGGCCCAGTTGGGCTTGGCCCAGTGGTCGGGGGTGGCGCCGCCGCTCTCGAAGCCGGGATTGCGCAGTTCGGTGGGCTTGACGAGGGTGACGGAGTCGAACCAGGCGCTGCCAGGGCCGGTCAGGCGCAGGTGGAGCTCCATCTGGGTGGCGCCGCTCGGGGTCGCCAGGTCGACGGAGACGTACTCCCAGTCATGGGTGCCGGTGGTCGAGAACACCTTGTGGTCGCTGCCGACCAGAGTGCCGCTCGCGTCGAAGAACAGCGGGTCGATGTGGGCGCCGAGGCCGGTGACGCCGTCGGTCCTGATCCAGGCGCCGTAGGTGTAGGTGCCGGAGCCGACCTTGGTCCTGGGGGTGGAGTAGACGTAGCTGTAGCCGCTCGCGGCTGTGGCGGTGAGTTTGAGGGAGGCCGAGCCGGTGCGCGAGACCGTGGTGTCACGGGCCCAGGTGCCGCCACCGCCGGAGGCCCAGCTCGGCACGGCCCAGGAGGTGGGAGTGGCGCCGCCGTCCTCGAAGCCGGCGTTGGCTATCTCGTACGGGGAGCCGGTGACCTTCGCGTCGAGCCGGTCACCGAGGTGCTCCCAGAGCAGGTCCAGGCACAGCCCGACCCGGCCGAAGCCCTGCCACTGCTGGTCCGAGCCGGTGAGTACGGTCGCGTCGGACTGCCAGGCCATATAACGGCCGTCGATCGCCTGTAGGACGCGCTCGACGGCGGCGTCCTGCTGATAGGCGGGGCTGCCGGACCACAGATAGCCCTCGGCGAGCGACTGCATCGCCCAGCCGTCCATAGCGGCGGGAGTGGCGGTGGTCAGGTAATTCGTCTGTTCCTTCTGGACCCGGGCCTTGACGGCATCGAGCACCTCCGCGCCGGTGGTACGCGCCACGGGCACCGGAGCCGCACCCTGGACCTCGCCCCTGGGCGCGACGAAGCAGGGATCGGTGTGGGTGTAGAGGCGGTAGATGCCACGCGAGGGCGTGGTCTGGTCGCGGTACAACTGCGCCTGGTTCTGGCCGTAGGACCAGATGCGGCCCATCGAGCGGATCTCCAGGCTCACTGTCTCCTTGCCCGCGGTGAGCTTCTCCGGCAGCGGCAGGGTGTGGAAGAAGAAGCGGCCCGGGGTGCGGGGCGAGGTGTCGAGGATGTCGAGGCTGTCGACGGCGCCCTCGTCCTGGTAGCCGATCTGGAGGCCCTCGCAGAAGAGCTGGAGCCGCCAGTTGTTGGAGCCGAAGCCCGCCTCGGTGGCGGTGGGGTCGTGGTCGTCGCCCCAGAGCCGGACCGTCACGTAGGTGGTGCCGGTGGGGCTGACCTTGACGTCGAAGGTGAGCGTTCCGCCCCAGTACGAGGCCGTGTCGGCCGGTCTGAGGACGCGCGCCCTCTGGCCGAGGCCACCGGTGACCGTGTCGGACAGGGTGGCTTCGAGGTGGTGAGCGCTCTCGGAATCCGTGTCACCGAAGACGACGACGTCAAGGGGCTTGCAGGCGCTCGCCGTTGCGTTCCCCGAGCCCGCGGCGGCGGTGGGCGTCGCCGCGGCGGGCGGTGCTCCGAGCCAGCCGATGCCGGCCACGGCGATACCGGTGGATCCCGCGTACTTCAGTACCTCACGCCGTCGTGGGGCTGTGGACATGGCTGTGCCTTTCGTCAGGCGGTTCGGGGTGAAGCCCGGCCGGGCGAGAGCTACTTGACGCTGCCGACCAGCACGCCGCTGCGCCAGTACTTCTGCAGCGCGAACATGAAGACGGCGAGCGGGATGATCGACAGCAGCGACCCGGTGAGGACCAGGGTGTTCATGTTGATGCCGGACTGGGACTGCTTCTCCCACGCGAACAGGCCGAGGGTGACGGGGAAGGAGCGTTCGCCGTTGAGCATGAACAGGGGGAGGAAGAAGTTGTTCCAGATGCCGACGAAGTCGAGCATGAAGATGGTGATGGCCCCCGTGGTCATCAGCTTCAGCGAGATCGACCGGAAGATCCGCAGCTCGCCCGCGCCGTCGATGCGGGCCGCCTCCAGCAGTTCGGCCGGCACCGAGCTGTCGGCGTAGACCTTGCCGAGGTACACGCCGAAGGGGTTGACGAAGTACGGGATCAGCACCGACCAGACGGTGTTGGTCAGTCCGATCTGGGCGAACAGCAGGTACAGCGGCAGGGCCAGCAGAGTGCCGGGCAGCAGGGAGGCGCCCACGATCGTGCCGAAGATCGCGCCCCGGCCCCTGAAGTCGAACTTCGCCAGGCCGTAGCCGGCCGCGACCGAGATCAGCGTGGAGCCGAGCGCGCCGACGCCGGAGTAGAGGATCGAGTTGCCGATCCAGCGGACGAACAGGTGGTCGTGGTAGACCCAGATGTCGTGCAGGTTGTCCGTGAAGTGGTTGGCGGAGAACCACAGGCCGAAGGTGGAGTAGAGGTCGGTCTGGTTCTTGGTGCTGGAGACCAGCAGGAACCAGGTCGGCGCCAGGGAGTACAGCACGAACAGGACCAGCAGACCGGTCGTGACGATCTTCGCCCGCAGGCTCGGGGCCATCGGGGACTTGATGGTGGTGGCGGTGCTCACTTGGCCCCCCGGTTCGTGAAGCGGAAGTAGGCGAGGGCGAGCACGCCGGTGACCAGGGCCAGGATCAGCGACTGGGCGGCGGCGTACTGGTACTCGCCGGTCTGGAAGGCCTTGTAGTAGATGGTGAGCATCGGGGTGAAGTCGGTGTTGATCGACTCCGGTGCCACCTGGCGCAGGATCAGTGGTTCACCGAAGAGCTGGAGCCGGGCGATGACCGAGAACATGCCGGTCAGGACCAGGATTCCGGTGATGTTGGGCACCTTGACCGACCAGGCGATCCGCCACTCCCCGGCGCCGTCCAGGTGCGCGGCCTCGTACATCTCGCGGGGCAGCGACTGGAGCGCGGCGGAGATCAGGATCATGTTGAACCCGATGCCCTGCCAGGTGAGTACGTTGCCCAGCGCCAGGTAGGTGGTGACACCGCCGAAGAAGTCGAAGTCGGCGCCGGCCCGGCCCAGCACGTCGTGGATCGGGCTGCCGGTCGGGCTGTAGAGGAAAAGCCAGATCAGGGTGGAGACCACGGTGGGGATGACGTAGGGAATCAGCAGCGCGGAACGGAAGAACCGCACCGCGCGGGCGGCCACGCTGTCCAGCAGCAGGGCCATCAGCAGCGAGATGCCGAGCATGACCGGGATCTGCACGGCCCCCAGCAGCACCACCCGGACGATGCTCGACCAGAACGAGACGTCGGAGAACGTGTCGGCGAAGTTGGCCAGCCCGGTGAAGACCGTCCGGGTCGGGCCGAAGCCCAGGCCCGAGCTCTTCTTCTGGTAGAGGCTCTGGTAGATGGCGTAGCCGATGGGGATGACGTACGTCGCCAGGAAGCCGGCCAGGAAGGGCAGGGTGAACAGCAGCCCTTTGTACGCTCCCCGCGCTCGTGCGGGTCGCGGGACGGCAGTCCGTCCTGACACGGGGGCGGGGGGTGCGGCGCTGCTGCGTCGCAGGGCGGTGGACACGGATCTCTCCTACGGTCGGGTGCGCTGTTCGTCGAGCCTGCACCGGCGTCGCCGGGCGTCATGCCCTGGCTCGGGGCGGTGGGGTCAGTTCGCGGCGGAGGCGTTGATGCCCTTGCTCTTGAGGTCGGAGAGGGTCCACGACTGGAGGTGGGTGAGCATGTCCTTGACGGTCATCTGCTTGTTGATGACCTTGCCCCAGTCCTTCTGCATCTCCGCGAACATGTCGGCGTAGTCGGGGCCGTACTGCCACTGGTCGCCGACCCGAGCCGCGGCGGTGGTGATGATCTGGGCGCTGTTGGACTTCCCGTTGAACATCTCGGTCGGGATGATCTTGTCGACGTACGGGGTGACGTCCTTGAGCGCGGGGAACAGGCCGGACTTCGACTTGGGGTCGGTCAGCGTGGTGACCGACTCCTTGCTGCTGCTCAGCCAGGCCGCGAACTGGGCGGCGCGGTCCGGGTACTTGCAGCCCTTCAGTACGGCGGTGGTGTCGAAGAAGCTGGAGGTGCGGGGCGTCGCGGTGTCGAACAGCGGGGCGTCGGCGAGCTGCCACTTGCCCTTGGACTTGGGGAAGTTGGTGTCGTAGATCGGCAACTGCCAGGTGGAGGTGGTCATCAGGATGGTCTTGCCGAGGTCCCAGGTCTTGAAGACGCCCGGGTCGGCGTAGGAGGCGTTGGACGCCAGGTTGTGGTCGATGAGCTGCTGGACCACGTCACCGGCCTTGAGTGCCGCGGGGGCGGTGAAGCCGATCTTCCACTGGTTGCCGTCCACCTTGTACCAGGAGGCGCCCGCCTGCCAGGACAGGTCCACCAGGGTGCTGGGGTCCTCGCCGGCCATGTTGAAGATCTTGATGTTCTTGTTCTTCTTCTGGATCGCGATGCCGTCCGCGATCAACTCGTCCCAGGTGGCCGGGGCCTTGGTGATCCCGTACTTCTGGAACAGGTCCGCGCGGTACGCGGTGAAAAGCGGGGAGGAGCCCATCGGGATGCCGTACGTGGTGCCGCCGGGGCTGACGGAGTTCCACGCGGCGGTCGTGTACGCGCTCTTGTACTGGGCGGCGGTCTTGCTGATGTCGGTGAGCAGGCCGTCGGCGGCGAAGGTGGCCAGGTCCTGTCCGTCCATCTTGGACAGACACGGCGCGGTGCCTGCCTTCACCGCGGCCCGCAGCTTCTGGTAGACGGTGTCGCCGGCCTCCTGCGAGAACTCCACCTGTGTGTCGGGGTGGATCTTGTTCCAGGTCTTGACCTGGGCCTCGATGCCCTCGGTCCAGCTCCAGAACTGCAGCTTGACCTTGCCCTTCGTGCTCGGCTGGGCCCCGGTGTTCGTGTCGCTGCCGCTGGAACAGGCGGCGAGAACCAGACAGAGGCAAGCGGCTGCGGCCGACGAGGCGAGGGTTCTGGCACGGAACGTGGTCATCGGTCCTCCACAGGGGACAGAACGGCGCGTGCGGTGTGGGGGCCGGCCGGCGCGGTGGTCAGCGAGGCAGGGGGCAGGACGCCCTACCGGTGAACGGGAAGTAACCGTTTGCTGGGTGGACCGTAAGTCGCGAGTGGCTGGATCCACAAGAGGCGAGGCCGGATTGTTTCGTCGAACTTTCGGGCGGGTTACCCAATGTGTGCCCTGAGCTGTGCTGATGGGGCATCGATCGACTCGGGGATGGTTGTGGGCGTAATGCCGCTGCCTCCGTCGCGGCCATTGACCTGTGGCCGGATTCGTCTCTAGCGTGGAATACGTTTACTGAACCAGAGCTCATACCGCCGCGAAGCAGGAGCCCCATGCCAGACCCACAACTGCCCTCAGCCGTGTTCGCGATGAACCCGGTGCACCTGCCCGAGCTTCTTCCGCCACACTTGATGGCACGGCTGGGTGAACTGGTCCGTATCGACTCGACGCTCGTCGTCCAGGACTTCACCGACCCGGCCGCGCAGGCCGCGTTGGCCGAGGCCGAGGTGCTGATCACCGGATGGGGCTGCCCGCACATCGGCGCCGAGGCGCTGGCCGCCGCGCCCCGGCTGCGCACCGTGCTGCACGCGGCGGGCAGCGTGCGCAGTCTCGTCGGCGAAGAGGTCTGGCAGCGAGGACTCACCGTCTCCAGCGCGGTGCAGGCCAACGCGATGCCGGTGGCGGAGTACACCCTCGCCGCGATCCTGCTCGTCGGCAAGGACGCCTTCGGCCTGCGCGAGCGCTTTCAGTCCGAGCGCGTCTACCCGGCCCCCACCGACTACGCGGGCATCGGCAACCTCGGTCGCCGCGTAGGGATCATCGGCGCCTCGCGGGTCGGCCGCCGGGTGCTCGAACTCCTGCGCCCCTTCGACCTCTCGGTCTCCCTCTACGACCCCTACGTGGACAAGACCGAGGCGGCGTCGCTGGGTGCCGTACCCATGTCCCTGGAGGAGTTGCTGCGCACCAGCGACATCGTCAGCCTGCACGCTCCCGACATCCCGCAGACCTACCGAATGCTCGACCGCGACCGCTTGGCACTGATCAAGGACGGCGGTGTACTGATCAACACCTCCCGAGGCGCCCTCATCGACCCCGAGGCGCTCACCGACGAACTGGTCGGCGGGAGGATCAGCGCCGTGCTCGACGTCACCGAACCCGAGCCGTTGCCCGCCGAGTCCCCGCTCTACCGACTGCCCAACGTCTTCCTCACCCCGCACATCGCCGGATCACTCGGCAACGAACTGGAACGACTCGGCCGTACGGTCGTCGACGAACTCACACGCCTTGCCTCCGGCCTCCAACTCGCCCACGAGGTCCGTCGGGCAGACCTCGTGATCAGCGCCTGAGGCGTACCGCTACCTGCCCCATCTCCCTTCCTTGTCAAGGGAGTCGGCCCTTCGATGAACTCGCGTTCGCCGAGGGGCCGCAGGCATATTCGTGGGGTCTGGTACTCAGGCCGGTACGTCCAGGTCGGGGCCGAAGGACAGCAGGACTGCCGACTGCTCGGCGGGGAGGCGGACTCGCAGACTCCGCTCCTGGTCGTCCCAGTCGTATGTCGAACGCGGTCTCGCCTCGAACAGGAGACGCGGCCGGCTGCCGATGTCGGCCCACGGCAGCGGCACGGTCATGCTCTCGGGCGCGCTTTCCCGACGCCACAGAGCAAGCAGCGTCCTGCCGCCCTCTCCGGCGGTGTCCTCCGTGGTCAGTGCCAGGGCGATCCAGCCGTCACGCCAGCCGGGCAGACCGAGAGGCCAGCGCGGGCGGGTGTCGGGGAGGAGGTGGCGGTAGCTCTTGTACGTGGTCAACGCCTCGCGCACCAGGGCCAGTTGCTCCGGTTCCAGGAGGTCGGGACGGCCGCTGAGGTGGACGCGGCCGAGCATCGCCGAGACCATCACCATGCCGAGTTCGGCGTCACTGTGTTCCGGCAGCGGGTACGCCCACATCGCGCCCTGCTCCGGGGGCACAGCGGTGGGCGCCGCGGCGGCGATGGCCGGCAGCAGGCGGAAGTCCTGCTGGTCGGTGACGGAGTGGATCGGCAGCCGGGACAGTACGGCGTGGTCGGTACGGCTGCCCCCGGCCGCGCAACTCTCCAGTACCAGGCCGGGATGCCGGTCGAGGACTCCGTCGAGCCAGTCCAGGTAGGCGCGGTTGTGGCCGAGCAGGCCGTCACCGGGGCTGTCGATACCCGTGGGCCCGTCGGTGCCCGCGCCGATGTCGATGTTGTAGTCGAGCTTGAGGTAGCCGACGCCGTAGTCGCGCACCAGCCGGTCCACGACGGTGTCGAGATGTGCCCGAGCGGCCGGATGCCGCAGGTCGAGCTGGTGTCGGCCCCACTCCACCAGGCGGACGCCGTCCCGCCGGAAGAAGGCCTCGTCGGGCAGCGCGGCGGCGACCGGACTGCGTACGCCGACGACCTCGGGTTCGAGCCACAGCCCCGGGACCATGCCCGCGTGACGGATGTGGTCCAGCACCTCGTTCAGCCCGCCGGGGAAGCGCGGGGCGGATTCCATCCACGCGCCGACCGAGTCCCACCAGCCGGGCACCCCTCCCGGACTCACGGCACCGGGCGGCTCGGCGTCGTACCAGCCGGCGTCTATGCAGAAGTACTCGGCGCCCGCTGCGGCCGCCGCGTCGATCAGAGGCAGCAGGGCTTTGGTGCTCGGCTCGCCCATCAGGCTGTTCATGAAGTCGTTGAACACCACGGGCAGGCCCCGGTGGTCGGGGTGCGGCCGCCGGGTGGCGCGGCGGTACCGGGTCATGGCGGCGAGTGCGGCCTCCAGGCCTCCCGAGGGGACGAGGGCGACCGACGCGGGCACGGTACGGAAGGACTCGCCAGGGCCGAGAACGCGCCGCCACTGGTGCTCGCGGTCGGTAGGCCCGGACAAGGCCAGGTACACGTCGTCGAAACGATCGGCGACCTCGGCGTGCCAGGACCCGTTGTGCTCGATCTGCCACAGCAGTGCGCGACCGGTCCGCGTCTCCTCCAGACAGCCCATGGGCAGATGCTCGGAGGAGGACCAGGAGCCGGTGCTGGTCACGGCGATCCGGTTCTTGGAGCCGGTCTGGCCGAAGGGCACCATGCCCACGTCGTGGAGACCGCGTTCGGCGAGCGTGGCTCTGGACCAGCGGAATTCGCCGCTCCATGGATTGGCCGCCAGCCACAGGGCCACACCGTCCTCCCAGCGTTCGCCGTCCCCGAGGTGACGGGCGAGGTTGGAGTACGCGAAGGAGGAGACGTACTCCAAGGTCACCCGGCGCTCGCCGGTGTTTTCCAGATGAGCCTCGGTGCGGAGAACCGGGATGCCCTCGTGCAGTGTGCAGACGGCGGTGACGCGCAGGCCGGTGTTCTCGTCGGCCATCCGCACACGCAGCGTCCGTACGTCCCCGTCGTCGCCGTGCCGTCCGTGGATCTCCTCGTGATCGGTGTAGCGCAGGGCGAGGGAGGCGGCACCGTCCACATGGCGCTTGCCCGAGGTTCCGAGACGGCCGCTGCCCGCGGTCTGGATCTCGACCAGCGGAAGGGCGCGGTGCGTGAGTCGGGTGCACAGGTCGGGATCACGCCCTGGATCCGGCAGCGTGGCTGCTTCGCCCGCTGCCAGCACTCTGACCGGACCGGCCGTGTCGAGGGACAGGAGCAGGGACAACTCGTCGGTTCCCCAACGCAGATGGGTGACGGACACGGCAGCGGCTCCCGAGATGTTGGTAAACGATTAC
Organism: Streptomyces sp. NPDC101776; assembly: GCF_044766845.1. Taxonomy (NCBI): domain Bacteria; kingdom Bacillati; phylum Actinomycetota; class Actinomycetes; order Kitasatosporales; family Streptomycetaceae; genus Streptomyces; species Streptomyces sp. NPDC101776. The sequence continues at coordinate 34,316 of NZ_JBIWMV010000033.1, forward strand.
TGTCGGCGACGGTAGTTTGCGCACAGGCCGATCACAAGAGGCGTCACATGCAGTAACGTCGAGCCGTGACGGACAACGGAAGCAGCGCTCCAACAGGCTCTGGACCCAGTCAGCCCCGCAGGCGTCGACGTGCGAATCGTCCGAGTGACGGGCCCAGCACGATTCGTGATGTCGCTGTGCAGGCGGGCGTGTCGGTAGCAACCGTTTCCCGAGCGCTTGCCGGAAACTATCCGGTCTCTCAGGCCACCCGCGCCCGGGTCATGGCGGCGGTCGAGTCCCTGCACTATGTGGTGAACGTCCACGCCAAAGCCCTCTCGGGCGGAGTCGCGGGCCCCATCGCGATGGTTCTGCAGGACATCACAGGCCCCTCCCTGGCCCACGTCGCAGCAGGGGTGGAGCAGGAGGCGGCGGCGCGCGGCAGGCTCAGTCTGGTCTGCGTCACCCACAACGACCGGGACCGGGAGGACGCCCTGGTGCAGCTCATGCGCGAGCAGCACGCGGCCGCGGTGGTCCTCGTCGGCGGCGCGGTGATGGACGACGCTTATCACGAGCGCATGGCGGAGTACGCCAGGGTGCTGGACGCGGCCGGTTCCCGCCTGGTGCTGTGCGGCCGGCCGCCGCTTACGTCCAGCCTGCCGGTGACAGTAGTGGACTACGACAACCGCGGTGGAGCCTTCCAGGCCATGGACCACATCCTGGGCATGGGACACCGGCGCGTCCTGTTCCTGGGCGGCAATCCCCTCATGAGCAGCGCCGAGCAGCGCAGGACCGGATACCGCCAGGCTCTACGGGCACACGGCGTGCCCTACGCCGAGGAACTGGACGTCTCCGGCCTGTACACCAGGGCCTCCGGCTACCAGCGGACCCGGGCCGCGCTGCAGGAGGGGCCGGATTTCACGGCGATCTTCGCCGGCACCGACATGGTGGCCGTCGGCGCTCTGGCCGCGCTGCGCGAGGCAGGCCTGACCGTGCCCGGAGACGTGTCCCTGGTCGGCTTCGACGACGTGCCCTTCGCCACGGACCTGACGCCCGCGCTCACCACAATTCGCGTGCCCTATGAGGAACTCGGACGCACCGCGGTACGCCTGGCGCTGGAGCGGGATCCGTCGCTCGCCGACGACCACGTCGTACTGAGCACGCAACTGGTGATCCGGCAGTCGGTGCGGCCGCCGGGGGCACATCATGGCGACCAAGCACGTCGGTCCTCCTGAGACTGCGGCGGCTGTCCGGAGTTCGAAGCGCGGGAAGTGCGGTTCCTCGTCAAGTGGTACACAAGGGGACCCCCGGCCCGTTCGTCGTCTGTTACTGCGCCGAGGCCGGAGCTCCGAAAGAACGGCACACACAATGCGGCGAGACGCCGTCCACTCTGATGAGGAAGGACCGTGGAGCGGCACGCGACCATCTCCCCGCCGCCCACCACAGACGCCGTGGTTCCGGTGCAACGCACGCCGGACGACGGCTACAAGAAGGTGGGAGTCTCGGCATTCTGCGGCTGGCTGGCCGGGACCCTGTTCGGCACAGCCCTGGCCGGCGCCGCCATGATGACCGTCCTGACTCCACCGGCCGTACCCGATCCTGGTCAGGCCGGAAGGCACTCCTGGCAGCCGCCGGAGTTGGCCTGGCCTCTGCTTTGATCGGAGTGATCGCGCAAGCAATGGCCTGAGCTGAGTGCGGCCAGAACGTCGCGGATGGACAGCGCCAAAGTGTCGCCGGGGCGGTGGTGGGGATAGCGGCAGCACACCTCTTGGGCGCTTCTGCGTGCCGGCGGTCGTGGCCCACGCACCCGGACGCCCCAGCCGAAGCCCGAGAACACGCGCCCGAACAGTCTTCCCACCGAAGGAATCAATCACCCCCAGGTGACAACCAGCCCTCTTACGTGGCACCTGTCGCGCCTCGACTCAATAGGTGTGGTCGGGTAGCCGGATCACGTTGCCGTGACCCGGCCCGCCCGGGTGGCTGTTCGGGCGCTACACCGACGACGGAGCATCTATCGCGGATCTCACCCGCTGGCTCACCAGCGGTAACACCCCGACTCGCACCGGGAAGACCCGCTGGGACCGCAGCGTCGTCTGGGGCATGCTCCGCAACCCCGCCTAGGCCGGCCAGGCCGCCTTCGGCAAGCCCCAGACCCTCCACGAGTCCCCGGATCTCAACAACCGGGGCCGCCTGGAGGGCCGGACCACCCCACGCGCATCACGTACGAGGACCGGCTCCACGAGGAGTGGATCGTCATCCCCGTCTCCGCGCTCATTACGGCAGATGTCCTCGTGCCGCCTGTAGTCGGCGATGGACGGCGGCCGCCGTGCACGACTGCTCGCGTTCTTTCGCTGGCCGTGAGCACATGCGCGGGGTCGTCCTTGCGGCCTGGGGTTTGCGGGAGTCGCCTCACTCGGCAGCAGCTGCGAGGACGAGGGTCGGGGCTTGCGGATCGTTCGCTGCGGTCTGCGGTCTGCGGTCTGCGGTCTGCGGTCTGCGGTCTGCGGTCTGCGGGCTCCGGTGGTGCGAGGTCAGCGCGTTGCGTCCTGTGCGTTGTGTGACGTTGTGCCTTGCCCTCCCAGGCGCGTACCGGCAGTCGGTGCCATGCGGAGCTGACCACTGCGGTGCCCCACGTCTGTCACGGCAGTCGGCGGGGGAGCGGCTTGTGTGTGGGAGGCTTGTGGAGATCGCCGTCCCGGGCGTCCTGTTCAAGGGCCGGGGTGCAGGAGCCGCGCTGGTGTTGTTCCTTCGGGCTGAGTCCCGTGGTCCCCGGTGGCATTACGTCGATACGTAGGCCTTTTTTGGGCTTGCCCGTGTGGGGACAGATCATGATGGAAGTGCTCGATGCCGGGGCAGTGAATGTGATGCTGCTGGATGCGAAGACTCCGCGGGAGCGGGCGGCGCCGGGGTACGCACCGCGGTGCGGGTGGTGCGAGGTCGCTGGGGAGTGCGGGCGGCGTCCCGGCATGGTTCGCAGCGCCAGGTTGCGGAAGTCGGCGCGGAGGAACGGTCACTTCGCCGGCTTCGGCCAGGACTGGCGGGAGAGTCGGGCTCAGGGCCCTGGGCTGGGGTGGCGGGCATGACGGCACAGGAGTTGGCGCGGGCGGTGACGGGGCTGCTGGATGCCAGTCATACGGCGCCGTTCGAGCAATTGTCCCGCCTTCTCGATACCGCGGCGAAGGCGGCCGGTGCGGGTGGGGCCCGGTTGTTCGTGGCGGATTTGCAGGAGGAGGTGCTGCGGGAGGTCACCGGACTGGGCTTGAATGCCGGCGCGGGCGGCGAGGAGTTCCAGATCGAGGGCACTTTGCCGGGTCGTGCGTACCAGGTCAGTGAGATCACCGTGCCGGCGCGGGGTGGGGCGTGCTGGGTGCCGGTGCTGGACGGTGCGGAGCGCCTGGGTGTCCTGCACATCGAGCCCGGCCCCGGCGATGGGGGCAGGCCTGATGAGGACGTGATGCGGGTGCTGGCGTCGATAGCCGGACTGCTGCTGGTGTCCAAGCGGGCCAACAGTGACTCCCACGCCCGGCTGACGCGGACCCGGCCGATGGGAGTGCCGGCGGAACTGCAGTGGGCGCTGATGCCGCCGCAGACCTTCTCCGACCACCGGGTCACCGTCAGCGCGTTCATGGAACCGGCTTACCAGGTGGCCGGTGACGCCTTCGAGTACGCGGTGGCCGGGGACACTCTGCACCTGGCGGTGTTCGATGCAATGGGCCACGACACCTCCTCGGGTCTGACCGCCGCTCTGGCGATGTCCACCTGCCGCAGCCGCCGCCGCGCAGGCGCGAGCATCCCCGACGCCAGCAGGGCCATCGAGGACACCCTGGTCGGGCAGTTCGGGCACAGCCGCTACGCCACCGGTATCCTCGCGGACCTTGAGCTGAACACCGGCTTGTTCAGCTGGGTCAACCGCGGCCATTTGCTGCCGGTGCTGATTCGCGGCGGCCGCTGGGCCAGTACGCTGCACTGCCCGCCGGCGGGTCCAATGGGCAGTGGTTTCAATCTGCCGGTCACCCAGTGCACCGAGCAGTTGGAGCCCGGTGACCGGCTGCTGATGTTCACAGACGGCATCATCGAAGCCCGTGACAGCGACGGGCAGGAATTCGGTGTGGAGCGCTTCACCGACTTCATCATCCGCCACCAGGCCGACAACCTGCCCGTCGCGGAAACCCTGCGCCGTCTCATGCACGCCGTCATGGACTACCACGACGGACAGCTCCAGGACGATGCGACCGTCCTGTTCTGCGAATGGCACGGCGACACCGGCCCGCACTGACCGCCTCATGCCCGCGAGGCGGCATCCGAGGGGGCGGATATCGTTTTCCCGGTCGGTTCGAGACCGCTGCCGCGGGGGGCCTGGTCATCACCGCCACAGAGTGCGTGTGAGCGGGGAGATGAGGGGGACTCAGGCGGAGGGGGAGGCTGTGCGATCGCCTGGGAGTCGTGCAGGACCGCCGTCGGCGGCAGCCCACGGGTGCTGACAACGCATCACATATCTCCCGGACCGGCCCGGGGAGGGAGTTCAGGGGTTCAGGGCCTGCTCGACGGTGGGATGGCCATCAAGGATCTCGTCGAGGCCGACGACGCGCAGCACGTGCACCACGGACTCCTGGGCTGAGGTTTCCAAAGCAGCGAAAGCTGCTCGGCGGTCGACTCTGCTGGGCGGGACCGAGGAGCGCAGTCTTCCAACAGAAGCTGATGGCTCGTTGTGCTCACGTGGCGTCCGTCTTGGCGGCGTTGAGATCGGGAGGGTATCCCTTGGCGCGAAGGAACGCGTCGAGTGCCAGCGCGACGATGTCGCCGTGCTGGACTCCGTAGTTCGCGTGATAACGACGGACGCGCCGCTGAATTTGGAGGTCGTCGGGAACGGCGTAGTTGATTTGTCCCCGGCTGGTATGGCGGACCTTGGTGATCGACAGTGTGTCTATGTGGGGGGCCAGGGGGTCGGCGGGCGGGTCGGACTGCGCTTCGAGGGCGTCCGCCACGGCGCGCAGTTGTTGAGCGTGGTGCGAGAGTTCGGGCACGGCCACCCTCGTGCTCGGGGTGCAGCGGCAACTGCGCCAGCTCGTCCACGCTTCCGCCGGCGCGGGCCCGGATACCGCCGTGACCCAGGACCCGAGCCTCGGGCCCATCATCAGCCGCCGCTGCCGCTCGTCTAGATGCGGGAACAACACCCCGAACTTCACGGCGAGTTGACCACGAACCTCATCGGAAACCCCAGAGCAGATCAACGAGCCAGATCACGCGAAGCAACACGTTGATTCTCTGCGAGCCCTCAGCGAGGCGCTGCCGAGTTTCGGGAAGACGCGGTAGAGGTGGGCGGCGACGCTCCGCGGGGAAAGGAAGACGCGCGCGGGGATCTCCTTGTAGGTGTGCCCGGCTGCCGCGAGTTGGGAGATCTGGCGTTGCTGCGGGGGCGGGGCGGGGCGGGGCGGGGCGGGGCGGGGCGGAGTGGGGTGGGGTGGGGTGGGGTGGCCAGGCAGGCGTCGGCGGTGGTGGAGACGGTGATGCCGGTGGATTCCGGACCACGACCGTGCTGTTCGCGGGCGTGTTCCACAGCGGACCGGTCTTTACCCGGTGAGGATTCCGACCACTATGTCACCCCTGTACTGTGCAAGAAGGCCAGGGGGCCAACCGCAATGGAAGCGGGCAACCGTGGTGGATCCGGAGCATGGCCCGGGACGCGGGGACAAGACCGGCCTGCTCGGCCGCCGGGTCGAGTGCGCCGTCCTCGACAGGCTCATCGACGCCGTCCGTACGGGAGGAAGCCGCGCACTCGTGGCCCATGGGCCAGCCGGTATCGGCAAGTCGGCGCTGCTGGGACACCTGACGGACGCGCCGGGCGGCCTCCGTGTGCTGCGGGCGGCCGGCATCGAATCCGAGATGGAACTCCCGTTCGCCACGCTGCACCAGCTGTGCGTACCGCTGATCGATCGGCTGAAGAACCTGCCGACTCCGCAGCGGACGGCGCTGGAGACCGTTTTCGGTATCAGCGCAGGACCACCGCCTGAGCGCTTCCTGGTCGGGATGGCGGTACTCGGTCTGCTGTCCGACGCCTCGCAGAAGCGCCCGCTGCTGTGTCTGGTCGACGACGCCCACTGGATGGATCGCGCATCGGCGCAGGTCCTGGGCTTCGTCGCCCGCCGTCTCCTGGCGGAGTCGATCGCCCTGGTTTTCGGCACACGCGAGCGGGTTCCCGACCTGCTCGGTCTGCCGGACCTGGAAGTCACCGGGCTACGGGAGACGGCCGCGCACACCCTGCTCGAATCCGCCACGCACACCCGCCTCGACCACGACATAAGCAGCCGGTTCGTAGCGGAGACCCAGGGTAATCCCCTCGCCCTCCTCGAACTGCCCCGCACACTGTCCGTGACCCAGCTGGCAGGCGGCTTCGGTCTTCTGAACACCGACACCCTTCCGGGCCTGATCGAGCAGAGCTTCCTGCGCCGGATCGATGCCCTCCCCGAACAGACCCGGCTGCTGCTGCTGATAGCCGCTGCCGAACCCGTCGGTGATCCCACCCTGGTGTGGCGGGCTGCGGACCGGCTGGGTGTGACCCCCGAGGAAGCGCTCGCCGACGGCACGGACGGGCTGGTGTCATTCGACGAGTCCGTGACCTTCCGGCACCCGCTGGTGCGGTCGGCCGTGTACCGGGCGGCGAGTGAGAGCGAGCGCCGGTCGGCACACCTGGCACTGGCGGAGGAGACCGATCCGCGCGTCGACCCCGACCGCCGCGCCTGGCACCTTGCATCCGCCACCGCGGGCCCGGACGAGACCGTCGCGGCCGAGCTGGAACAGTCGGCCGGACGTGCACAGGCACGGGGTGGGCTCGCCGCCGCGGCTGCGTTCCTCCAGCGATCCGTGGTCCTGACGGTGGACGCGTCGCTCCGTGCCGACCGGGCGGTCGCGGCCGCGGACGCCAGTCTGCAAGCCGGTGATCTCGATGCCGCCCGCCGCTTCGTGGACGTGGCGGACCAGAACGCTCAGAGCGAGTTCCAGCTTGTGCGAGCACACCGGGTACGCAGCCAGATCACCTTCGCGGCCGGACTCGACGGCAAGGCACCACTGCTGTTGCTCACGGCAGCGCAACGGCTTGAGCGGTTCGACACGAGCCTCGCCCGCGAGACCTATCTGTTCGCGTGGGGCACCTCCGCGCTGGTCGCCGCCGACACCGACGGCCTCATGGCGATCTCCCAGGCCATGAAGACGCTCCCGCCGTCGGGGGCGGCGCCCCGTACCATCGATCTCGTGATCGAGGGCTATGCCCTGCTGGTCACCGAAGGCCGGGCCGCCGCCGTCCCCGTCCTGCGGCGCGCGGCAGCTGCACTGGAGAATCTGCCTGCCCGCGATCTCCTGACGTGGGGCTGGGTGGCCAACGGCGTCAGCGCGGCCGTCTGGGACGACCGGGCGATGCGCGCCCTGTGCGGCCGGGCCGTCGAGGTGGCGCGTGCCGCGGGCGCCCTCACCGAGCTCTCGTTCTGTCTCTCGTCGCTGGGAATGGCGACCACGTGGGCCGGAGACTTCTCTGTCGCCGCGGAGATCGTCGACGAGGCGGACACCGTCGCCGCGGCGACCGGTGTTCCCCCCGCCCCGCACGTCAAGCTCCGCCTCGGCGCGCTGAGAGGCCGCACCGCTGACGTTGAGCCCCTCATTTCGGCCACGATCGAGGAAGCCGGTGGGGGTGGCCGGCTGATGGGCGTCACCGTCGCCCAGTGGTCGGCCGCCGTGCTCTACAACGGTCTCGCCCGCTACGAGCAGGCATTGGCCGCGGCGCAGACCAGTGCCCGGATCCCCGAGTTGTGGGTCTCGGTCTGGGCACTGCCCGAACTCGTGGAGGCGGCCGTGCACGTGGGTGATGTGAAGGCCGCCGGCGCGGCGCTGGAGCAGCTCACGGACGCGGCAGGGCCGTGCGACACCGACTGGGCTCAGGGAGTCCTGGCACGAAGCCAGGCCCTGTTGAGTGAAGGGCCGCCTGCGGACCGCCTCTACCGCAGGGCGATCGAACGGCTGTCCCGGACACGGCTGCGGCCCGAGCTGGCCCGGGCCCATCTGCTGTACGGGGAGTGGCTGCGCCGGGAGCGCCGGCGCGTCGAGGCACGAGGCCATCTGCGGACCTCGCACAAGATGTTCGCGGCTATGGGGATGGAGGCGTTCGCCGAACGGGCCCGCCGCGAACTGCTCGCCAGTGGGGAGTCGATCCGCAAGCACAGGCTGGAGGCATCGTCGGGGGCTGAGCTGACGCCGCAGGAGCAACAGATCGCACTGCTCGTGGCGGACGGCTTCTCCAACCCCGAGGTGGGGTCCCGGCTGTTCCTGAGCCCGCGGACGGTCGAGTGGCACCTGCGGAAGATCTTCACCAAGCTGTCGATCACCTCCCGGAGACAGCTTCGCGAGGTCCTGCCGCGCAGCGCGTACGAGCTCGCACCGGAGCAGGGGCTCAGGGCATGAGCTGCCGGTCGCCGTCAACATCGTAGGCCACCCCGGCGCTTGCCGTGTCGGTCAAAAGGATGCGGGGAGAGCGTCGCCACGTGCGACGGTCCCACGACCCGTTGGGACCGACAAGCGTCGCGAATTCCCGTGCGCTGCGTGGCGAGCCTGGCAGATGTTCCTCCAGTACGCTCTGCATCTGCTCGAACTCCATCTGGGGGATCGGTGCACAGACCGGTCCGCCGCCCGTGGCGAGAAGGTGGGCGACGGGCGGCCCGCTGCCGGCCATCGGCCGATCAGGGATCGAGCCAGGCTCTCCGCCGCCTGTCGCGCGATGAACCAGTGACTTCCACGGGCGCGACCCGCCTGGCGCGGCGTGACTGTGGAGGGAGGCCATGCGGGACCCCTCGCGGCCGTGGAAGGGAGACGGGATGTCCAATCACTTCAGTGCGGCCTATCTCAGGTTCCCCGGCGATGACGCGCGCCTGGACCTGACCGACCTCTACGTCTTCGGGACGCCCGGCGCCTCGGGGGGCAGGACGTTGATCATCGACGTGAACCCCTTCACCACAGGGCTCAGCGCCACCCCGCCTTTCCTGATGAGCCCGGAGTTCCATCCGGAAGCGGTGTACCGCATCAACGTCGACAACGACGGGGACAACCGGGCCGACGTCGCCTTCTCCGCCGTGTTCACGGAGGCGGAAGCAGGCCGGCAGACGGGCACGGTCTTCTACGCCGTCGGCGACGAGGCCCGGCAGACGGAGCCGTCAGGTGAGGTGATCGCCTCGGCGGTGCCCGTCGGTTTCGACGCGGCGGCACACCCCGTCGGGGCGGGCGCCTGCGAACTGTTCGTGGGAGTTCGAAGCGATCCCTTCTTCGCCGATGCCGAGGGAGCGCTGCACGGCTTCGAGTGGACGGGCGAGGACTCGTTCGCCGGCAAGGACGTGCAGTGCATCGCGCTGCAGGTACCCGACGACATGCTCGGACCCGACCCGGCGATCTCCGTCTGGGCGACCGTCAGCGTACGCCGGGGCAACACCCTGGTTCAGGTGGACCGCGGAGGGAACCCGACCATCAACCCGTTCATCAATCCCGACTACGCCAAGGACGAGTACAACGCTGGGCATCCCGCGGACGACGTCGCGAAGTACCTGGAACCGTGGGTGAAGATCCTGCAGGAGAACGGCTATCCGACAGAGGAGGCGACCGCGGCGGTCACCACCGTCCTGCCGGACGTCCTGCGCTACGACCGCGGCCAGCCGGCCGCCTACCCCAACGGGCGGAGCCTCACCGACGACGTGTTCAGCGCCCGTATGTCCTTCCTGACCCATGGAAAGGTCACCTCGGACGGACTGTCGCCGCATGACGACATGCTGGCCGAGTTCCCGTATCTCGGGTCACCCCACAGGTGATCGGGACCGAGGCGGTTGATCATGAACACCTCTGGCAGGAAGGTCGCCGTCGTCACCGGTGCGTCACAGGGCATCGGTGCGGGCCTGGTCGATGCCTACCGCGAGCTGGGCTACCGGGTCGCCGCGACCTCCCGAACTATCCCTCCCTCCGGTGACCCGGACGTTCTCACCGTCCGTGGCGATATCGCCGACCCCGGCACGGCCGAACGCCTCGCCGCCGCCGTGACCGGGCGGTTCGGACGCATCGACACTCTGGTCAACAACGCCGGCCTCTTTATCGGCAAGCCGTTCACCGAGTACTCCCTGGAGGACTACGAGGCGGTCGTCGGCGTCAACCTCACCGGCTTCTTCCGCATCACCCAGCTCGCCGTCGAGCAGATGCTCCGCCAAGGCAGCGGTCACCTCGTCCAGATCACCACCAGCCTGGCCGACCACGCCAGCTCCACCGAACCCTCGCTGCTCGCCTCCCTGACCAAGGGCGGCCTCCAGTCCGCCACCAAGTCCCTCGCCATCGAGTACGCGGCTCACGGCATCCGCAGCAACACGGTCGCGCTGGGCATCGTCAGAACCCCGATGCACCCCGGCGACCCCGGCGGGGAACTCGCGAGAAGGCATCCGCTCGGGCGGATGGGAGAGGTGGCCGACGTCGTCGAGGCAGTCCTCTACCTGGAGGCGGCGTCTTTCGTGACGGGCGTGACGCTACCCGTCGACGGGGGCCGGAGCGCCGGCCACTGAGCAGTGCTGGGGGGCTGCGTCTCCCAGCAGGGGGCGGACAGGTCGTGGCGTCGGCCACTGTCGGGGACGGAGCATGGACGAAGTGAGCTGCTGGGCACGCCGGGCCTGCCGCGACCGGCCGGTCCGTGCTGCCGGACAGTCCGAGGTGCCCGTCGAGCACGGCCCGGAAGCATCCGATGAACGGCAACCGTCCTGGAACGAACACGCTGAGCGTCACGGTCCTGGTGTTCCAGGGCGTGCGACTGCTCGATGTCACCGGCCCCGTCGAGGTCTTCGCCTCGGCCAACGGGTTCGGGGGCCGGTATCGGGTGCGGATCGTGTCCGAGGGCGGGGCGGACGTGATCACCTCGGCCGGGAAGGTCCAAGGAGCGGACGTGTCGTCGTGGTCGCGGTGAGCGGTGCAGGGCGGGTCGGCAGCGAGAGACCCATGATGCGCAGCGCAGGCAGGGACAGAGGCAGGTCTGTCGACCATGTCCTGAGGTGAGGGGTCGCCGACACATATCGAGCCACAGCACGCCGGGCGGGCCGGTGAGGACCAGTGTGTTCCACCGGTGCGACCGACCGCCTTCGCGGGGCATGGTGACGGGAGCCAGCGGTTTCGCGCCGACGGCGCGGGGCCGGATCCCGGACGGCAGGAGTGGTCGTGATGGCGAAGGTGCTTTTCGTGGTGTCCGGAGCGACGTACTGGGTCCTCAAGGACGGCACCAGGTACGCGACCGGTTACTGGGCCGAGGAGTTCGCGGCCCCGTACAAGGCGATCACCGAGGCGGGGCACGACGTCGTGGTCGCCACCCCGAACGGCGTGACACCGAACGTCGACATGATGAGCCTGCGCCCCTCCATGGCGGGCGGCGAGCAGGCAGCCCTCGACCTGGAGGAGATCATCCGGTCCGCGGAAGTGATGCGTCGGCCGCTCCAGCTGTCGGATGTCCGTCTGGAGGACTACGACGCGGTGTACCTCCCCGGCGGCCACGGCCCGATGTCCGACCTGGCGTGGGACGCCGACGCGGGCCGGATCCTGACGACGCAGCTCGCCTCGGGCAAGCCTCTCGCGATCGTGTGCCACGCCCCCGCCTCGATCCTGGCCACCAGGATCCATGGCAAGTCGCCCTTCACCGGCTACCGGATCACGTGCTTCACCGACGAGGAGGAGGAAGGCGTCGGGCTGGCCTCCCGGGCGCCGTGGCTGCTGGAGACCGAGCTGAAGGAGAAGATCGGCGTCGAGTTCAGCCGCGGCGAGATCTGGAAGCCGTACATGGTGGAGGACCGTAACCTCATCACCGGACAGAACCCGGCGTCAGCCGCGGTCCTGGCCGAGCGGCTGCTCGTGCTGCTCAAGTAGCCGCGCAGGCCGGTGGGGCCCGTGTGCTGCGGGCCCCTTGTTCCGGTCGCCCGGACGATCCGGGTCCGGGCCGGCCAGTGAGAATCCCTGGCGCGAGGCACCGGCCGCCAGGAGGACCCTCCTGATGTCGGCTTTTCGGCGCAGTTCGGAGGCGTGAACCATGGACATGAAGTTCGAGGTCGTCGTGGTGCCGGTGGCGGACGTGGACCGGGCCAGGGACTTCTACACGGCACTGGGCTGGCGGCTCGACGCCGACGTCGCCACCGACGAGCACTTCCGGGTGGTGCAGGTGACCCCGCCGGGTTCGCCCGCATCGGTCATCTTCGGCACCTCGGTCTCGTCGCAGACGCCGGGCTCGGCCCAGGGCCTGCATCTGATCGTCGACGACATCGGCGCCGCCCACGACGAGCTCAAACGGCGCGGCGCGGACCCCACAGACGTGTTCCACGACGCCGGAGGCGTCTTCCACCACGCGGGAACCGACGCGCGCGTGCCGGGACCGGACCCGAGACGTGGCAGCTACGGCTCGTTCCTGTCGTTTAGCGATCCGGACGGCAACGGCTGGATGCTGCAGGAGATCACCACCCGGCTCCCGGGCCGCCTGGACCCCGCGACGACGGTCTTCGCCTCCGCCTCGGACCTCGCGAGCGCGCTGCGCCGTGCGGCGGTCGCGCACGGTGAGCACGAGGCGCGCACCGATGAGGAGGACCAGGACTGGCCGGACTGGTACGCGCGGCACATGGTGAGCGAGCAGGCCGGTACTGAGCTGCCGACATGAGCTCCGTGTCCGGCACCCCACTGGGCGGGGCCGTCACCCTCGCCGCGGGTGCCGAACGTTTCGGCGCACCTGATCGACGCCGCCACGTCCCCGCGGCGGGTGGCCGACATCGTGAACGTCAGCTCGACAGCCGGACAGGTCGCCCGGTCGGCGAGCGGTGTCCACAACCTGACCAAGTCCGGTCCAACGGTTTCGCGGAGGCGGCGCGTCCGCGTCAGCGTGGTCGAGCTCTTGCAGGCCGACGACATCGCGGACGCGATCGGCTGCATCGTCACGCGGGAACGGCGGGTGGTCGTCAACGAGATGCCGGTTCGCGCCGGTGACCAGACACGGTGACCACAGGTGCTGACCGGGCAGGGGTGATGGGAGACGGACGGATGAGACTCGACTACGACGTCATCGTCATCGGCGGCGGCTCACCGGGTGAGCACTGCGCGGGGGCCCTCGCGGACGGTGGTCTGCGAGTGGCGCTCGTGGAGCGGGAGTTGGTGGGCGGGGAGTGCTCGTACTTCGCGTGCATCCCGTCCAAGACCTTGCTGCGCCCGGGCGAGGCCGTCCGGGGCGCACGCGAGGCCGCGGCCACCGCCGAGGTGGACGTCGAAAAGGCCCTGGCTTGGCGGGACTTCATGGTGTCGGACTACTCCGACGCCGGACAGGAACGCTGGCTGGAAGGCAAGGGCATAGACCTGCTGCGGGGTTCGGGCCGACTCGCGGGACCCGGCGCGGTGGAGGTGGCCGGCACCCGCCTCACCGCCGGGCATGTCGTACTGGCCACCGGGGCCTCGCCTGTCGTGCCTCCTGTTCCCGGCCTGCGCGACCTGACCGGGATCTGGACCAATCGAGAGGCGACCGGCATGAAGGCGGTCCCGCGTCGGCTGCTCGTTCTGGGGGCCGGACCGGTCGGTGTCGAGATGGCCCAGGCGGTACGGCGCCTCGGCGGCGAGGTGGTGCTCACCGGCCACGACGACCACGTGCTGCCCCGCGAGCCCGAGCCGCTTGGCCGGGCGCTCGGCGAGGCACTGCGGCGTGACGGCGTCGAACTCGTCCTGGGCCGGCGCGCCGTCGCCGCCCGGCGCGACGCCGAGGACTACGTCCTGGTCCTCGACGACGGTCAGGAGCTGCGCGGCGACAAGCTGCTCGTGGCCACCGGACGCCGCCCGCGCGTCGATGGACTGGGCCTGGAAACGGTCGGCGTGAGCGGCAGCGACCGTGGCATCCCGGTCGACCGCCGGCTGCGCGCCGCCGAACGGCTGTGGGTGATCGGTGACGCAACCGGCCTCTGGATGCTCACCCATGTCGGCAAATACCAAGGAGAGGTCGTCGCCGACAACATCCTCGGCCATCCCCGCGACGCGGACTACACGGCCGTACCGCGCGTGGTCTACACGGACCCGCAGGCGGCGGCCGTGGGCGCGGGCGAGGCGGGGTTCAGCGCCACGGTCCCGATCTCCGAGGTCGCCAAGACGGCCGCCTACACCCGTGCGTACGCCGACGCCGTGGGGTTCCTGACGCTGCTCAGCGACGGCCGAACCGTCACCGGCGCGTACGCGGTGGGTCCGGAAGCGGGGGAGTGGCTCCAGCAGGCGACCCTGGCCGTCCGCGCCCGGATCCCGCTGGAGGTGCTGCGGGACACCATCCAGCCGTTCCCGACCTTCTCGGAGATCTACGTCGCCACGCTCACCGACCTGCGCCACCGGATCGCGCGCGGCAGCGCGGTCGGGGGAAGGGCCTCCGCATGACGCGCTACCGCTCCCTGAAGGTCGACGACCTCGACATCTTCTACCAGGAGGCCGGGCCGGCGGATGCCCCGGTGCTGCTGCTCCTGCACGGATTCCCGTCCTCCTCGCGGATGTTCGAACCCCTCCTCCGGCAACTGTCCGACCGGTGGCGGCTGATCGCCCCCGACTACCCGGGATTCGGACACAGCAGTGCGCCCGCGCCGTCCGACTTCGTCTACACCTTCGACCACTTGGCGCAGGTGGCGAACGGCTTCGTGGGGGCGCTCGGCATCGAGCACTACTCGCTCTACGTGCAGGACTACGGCGGGCCCGTGGGATTCCGCATGGCCGTGGCGCATCCGGAGCGGCTGCACGCGTTGATCGTGCAGAACGCCGTGGCCCATGCCGACGGGCTCGGGCCGCTGTGGCGGACCCGGCGCGCCTTCTGGGCCGACCGGGCCGGTCACGAGGCGGCGCTGCGGGAGAACTTCCTGTCCCTGGACGCCACTCGGGCACGGCATGTCGGCAACGACCCGGCGCCCGACCGCTACGACCCCGACCTGTGGACGGACGAGTTCGCGTTCCTGAGCCGGCCAGGCCGGACCGACATCCAGGTGGAGCTGTTCTACGACTACCGCACCAACGTCGCGGCGTATCCCGTGTGGCAGGAGTGGCTGCGCCGCGACCAGCCCCGCACACTGGTTCTGTGGGGGCGCCATGACGCGTCGTTCCAGGCACAGGAGGCCGACTCCTATCAGGCCGACCTGCCGGAGGCCCAAGTGCATCTGCTCGACGGCGGCCACTTCGTCCTGGACACCTGCCCCGACGACGCCGCGCTGCTGATCCGGTCTTTCCTGGCGCCGACAGAGAAAGGTGGCTGACGCCATGCGTTCCGACATCGTTCCGGGCGGTGTCTTCCCGGACTTCGCACTGCCCGATCACACAGGCACGGTCCGCAAGCTCAGCGAGCTCCAGGGCCGTGACCCGCTGGTCCTCACGCTGGCGCGTGGGCACTACTGCCCGAAGGAGCACCAGCAGCACCTGGAGCTGGCCGAGGTGCTCCAGCCTAAAGCGGCGGTGGCCTACACACAGATGGCGACCATCTCCACCGACGAACACCACACGCTGCAGGAGTTCCGCCTGTCGGTAAAGGCGCAGTGGACCTTCCTGTCCGACCCGGGCCGGATCGTCCAACGGGAGCTGGACATCCAGGAGTACACCGACCCCGAGCACGACCCGATGATCCCGCACACACTGGTCCTGAAGCCGGGGCTGGTCGTGCACAGCGTCTACAACGGCTACTGGTTCTGGGGGCGTCCGTCGGCCTACGACCTGTGGCGTGACCTGCGCGAGGCGACCAGGGAGACCCGGTCGGACTGGGACCTCGCGAGACCTGGCCTGCGCGAGGCGTGGGATTCCGGCGACCACTCGTCCTTCCACGGGTGGGACAGGCAAGCCGCCGAACCGACGGCGTAGGTGCGCCTACGGCACTCGTGCGCGGTGACCGCGGAGAAAGCGCGCAGGGCGACGGCGATCCCGGCCGGCCGCCGCCGGGACAGCGGTGTGTCGCCCGGCGGAAGAGCTGCCGGCCGGGCGCCTCCGTGTCCTGATCCGAGGCCGTCGTGTCCGCCAGGGCCGCCATCGGCGTCGCACCGGACCTGGTTGCAGCAGTCATGAGCGCCCTTGGTCCGTCGGACACCACGCGACAGTCTCCGTTCGTCCTGCGGAGCCTCGGGCTCCTGCACGGAGAGTTGCGGATGCTCCACGGTATGTCGCTCCACGAGTACCTCGTTCTCGGCGCCGTGGCCGGAGCCGGGGGGCGGGCCGTGCCCGTGGCCGAGCTGACAGCGTCCCTCAAGGAATCGGGCAGCCGTATGACCTTCGTGCTCAAGGGTCTGCAGGCGACCGGACTGATCGAACGCGATCGCCGTGCGGGAGACCGCAGGACGATCGAGGTCACCCTGACCGACGCGGGACGCGTCCGGCTCGCCGAGGCGGAGGGAACCGCGCGCACATGGCTGCGCCGCCATGGCGACCTTCACTCAAACCGCTGAGCGAACGGGCCGTCGCCGATCAGGCCCGAACGATCGGGCAGGCCGGTGGCGACCCGTAGCCCGGCGAACTCCACGGCGAGCTCCGACGGCGGATAGTGCGCGTTGAGACCACTGGGGTTCGGCAGGACCCATACGCGTGCTCCGCCGATGACCGCGGACTGCCGACCCACGCTCGCGTCGACCGCGCCGAACGCGGCGCGGTACCCGGTGACGCCCAGGAAGGCGAGCCATGCCGGGCTCAGGGCTTCCATGCGCCGGACGAGGTCCGAACCCCCCTGGCGATACTCGTCGGCCGTGAGCTCCGAGGCCCGAGCCGTGGGCCGCCGGACGATGCTCGTGATACCCAGGCCCAGGCCGAGCAGGTCGCGTTCCTGCTCGGGCCGGAACCGGTGCGGTGTGAAACCCGAGCGGTGGAGGGCCGGCCACATCCTGTTGCCCGGCGTCGAGAAGCTGTGGCCCCGAACCGCTGATGCCAGACCTGGATTGATCCCGACGAAGACGACGTCCAGGTGCTCGGCGAGGACGTCGTCCAGGGTCGGGTACGTATCGCTGTCGATGACCGCTCCACAATTGGTCGAAACACAGGTCCCGTCCGGCGGACGGGAGTTCAGCGGAAGGCGGTCGCCACCAGCGCCCCCTGCTCGGCGGTGTGCCGGTGGGCGGAACCCACTGCCGGCGCCGATGCCGGCGGCCGGCTGACGCATGCGACGGGCCGGCCCGCCAGGCGCTGCAGGTACGGCGCCACGAACAGCCAGGGCCCCTGGTTCTCCGCCTCCTCCTGCACCCACCGCACTTCGGCGTCAGTGGGGAAACGAGCGAGCTCCTTGCCGAGTTCGCGCTCCGGGAACGGGTGGAGGAGCTCCGCGCGGATGATGGCCGTGTCGGTGGCGTCCTGGGCGCGCCGGTAGGCGTCTAGGTCGTAGAAGATCTTGCCCGAGCACACCATGACGTGCCTGATCCGGTCGGCGTCGGCTGTCTCCTGCGGCAGGATCGGGCTGAAGCCGTGCGTCGTGAGGTCCGCCAGTGTGGACGTGGCCGATTTCAGGCGCAGCATCGACTTCGGGGTGAAGACGACCAGAGGTCTCCTGCCCTCGCGCGCACCGAGCGCCTGCTTCCTGAGCAGATGGAAGTAGTTGGCGGGCACAGAAGGCATGGCGGCACTCATGTTCCCCTGTGCGCAGAGCTGGAGGAACCGTTCGATCCTGGCCGAGGAGTGGTCCGGGCCCTGGCCCTCCAGACCGTGCGGCAGCAGCAGCGTCAGCCCGCAGAGCTGCCCCCATTTCTGCTCCGCCGACGCGATGTACTCGTCGATGACGGTCTGGGCCTCGTCCGCGAAATCGCCGAACTGCGCCTCCCACAGCACCAGTGCGTCGGGCCGGGCGAGGGCGTAGCCGTACTCGAAACCGAGTGCCGCGAGCTCGGACAGAGAGGAGTCGTGGGGTGCGAACTGTGCCTGTGCGCCGAGCGAGTTCAGCGGTGTGTGCTCCCTACCGGTGTTCCGGTCGATGAGCACGGTGTGCCGTTGCCCGAACGCGCCGCGGCGCGAGTCCTGCCCCGTCAGACGGACCGGAACCCCGTCGAGGAGCAGGGAGCCGAAGGCGAGGGTCTCCGCCGTGGCCCAGTCGATGGTGCCGCTGTCGAGCGCCGTGGCCCGTCTGTCCAGCTGCGGCAGCACACGGGGGTGCACGGTGAAGCCGGGTGGCAGGTCGGTCTGGGTGGCCATGACGCGGCGGGCCGCCGCCTCGGAGATCGCGGTGGCGGCTTCGCGGCCACCCGCTCCACCGGCGTCACCCGGTGCCTGCGCGGCAGACCGGCCGGGCGGGACGCGGGTCTCGGCGAAGGCGCGCTCAAGGCCCCCCGGAAGTCCTGCAGTGCGCCCTCCACCTGCCGTGCGCTCACGTCGCCCCGGCGGAGCAGCGCATCCGCGTACAGCGTGCGCACCGAAACCAGCAGCAGCGGCACCTGGACCCAGACCGGATCCAAGACCAGCCACTACGGCGCCGACGGCGACAGCCCCGACTGGATCCAGGAGACCAGCTCCACGATCAGCCGCAACGTCCAGGACATCGGCGGAGACCTCGGCGCTGTCACCAGCGCCACCGGCGACACCGTCCTGCAACTCGCGGATATCCACGGCGATGTCACCGTGGAACTCCCCCTGGACACCAGCCAGACCCTGACCGCACTCGCCTACGACGAGTACGGCACCCCCCAGGGCGACACCACCGCCACCCGCTACGGCTGGCTCGGTGAAAAGCAGCGCTCCAGCGAAACGGTCACCGGCGTCACCCTCATGGGCGTGCGCTTCTACGCCCCCGCCACCGGACGCTTCCTGTCCATCGACCCCGTACCCGGCGGCTCGGCCAACGCCTACGAGTACTGCGGCGGCGACCCGATCAACCGCTACGACCTCGACGGCAGGTTCTGGGGCTTCCACGTCAGCGTCGGCGCGAAGCTCGCCTGGCACTACGGAAAGCGCTTCTACCGGGCCGCCAACCGGTGGAACAACCGCCAGCAGGCCCGCATCGTCGGCTTCGGCCTCGCGTACGTCGGGTCCCGCTACCTCGGCTACCGATGCCGGTACCGCTACGGTATGCACGTGTGCACCGGCGGCTACGGTCTCCACGCCCGCGGCGGAACCACACTCGCTACGACGTACTTCACCTGGAACAACAGCTACTACACATCCAAAGCCCGGATCCGGCACGAAAATAAACACAAAAAGCAGTGGATGAAGTACGGATGGCGCTTCGCCTACATGTACCTCAGAGCTGGTGGCGTAGCGTGCCGCAACAAGTGGGAGCGCCGCGCTGGATACGCGGACGGCGGCTACCCATGCCCTTGAGTCAACCCCGGAAAGTACCC
Source organism: Streptomyces sp. NPDC101776 (assembly GCF_044766845.1). NCBI lineage: Bacteria > Bacillati > Actinomycetota > Actinomycetes > Kitasatosporales > Streptomycetaceae > Streptomyces > Streptomyces sp. NPDC101776. The sequence continues at coordinate 53,623 of NZ_JBIWMV010000033.1, forward strand.
GTGTGGCCCTTCGCCGTGGGGGGCTCGGTACTCGTACTGGCCGTCCTCGCGGCCGCGGGCACCTGGGTGTACGGCGTCTACAGCATGTCCGACCCGGCCACGACAATCCTGACCGGAATGCGGATCGACGACTCCCGCATCTCGGTCAAGATGCCCACCTGCCCAACGGACAAGGTGGGAACGGTCGAGGTGTACAACAGCGACTCCGAAAAGCTGCTCTGGCGGGCAAGCGGCCCGAAGACCGCAGAAGGAAGGCAGGGTGCGGTCACCTTGTGGATGGCGGACGATTTCCTGAAGGCGAGTTCAGGGACACAGCCCAGGATCTTGCCGGCCAACCTCGACATCTCCGTCACGTTCGCCGGAGCCGATGACGGCACCGGGGATGTGCTCAACATCCGCGAGGTCAAAGCAGCCCACATACCCGACGGCCAGTACTGGACCCGCGACGGTGCCAGAACCGCCGCGCAGATCGATGCACAGCTCACATGCCACAGCGACGGATGAGGAGGACCTTGTAGGCAACAACTGTCGGGCGGAACAGCACCTCTGATCCGCTCGAACCGAGAGGGTGCCGTGCCATGGTGCGGCACCCTCTGTCGGTCGCGGCTGACCTTCACGATGGCGGATCTCCGAGAAATTGACATCGCGGTGAGACGGCTCTCTGCTGACATTCCGTGAGACACCGCGCGAAGTCGCAAGTCACAAAAGCGCCGTAAGACATGGACGATGATTCCCTACAGACATTTTGTAGGTTCCGCGCTTCGCTGTCTAATTCCGGGCCACCATGTCTAGCGGATGCCCAATTGGACAAGTCGCGTGGAAGCGCTGGTCAGGGCGTTCAATCTTTCGGGTTACCTCATAGTCGTCGTTGAGACAGCGGTCATGGCCAGGAATCACTGTGGTCGTGGCGGTTGATGGGCGAGGTCCGTATGGATGCGCGTCGTGATTGCCGGAGCGGAAGCACGGATCGAGTGCCACCTGCGGCAGGACGGCCTAGTACTACAGCCTCACTTCCTGGGCAGTCGATCGCATACGATCGGAAGCGGTCACTGCCTTGGAGCGCGGCAGGGAGCGGCGGCCTGCGGGGCACATCTGACCCCTTCCAGACACGGTCGCCGAGCGGGAAACGATCAGGTTCTATCACGAACTCGAAGATCTGCGGCTGCAGTACCAGGCCGACAGCAGGATTGACTCGCCTACCAGAACGGCCAGCTGTGTGTCGTCCGTTGCCTCACCCGGCTCCCAGCGCCGCCTCCATCTCGCACACCGACTCCTGGCACAGGGAGTCGGGCAGAGAACACACCCTGTGGCCCGAAAAGGCAGGCTCGCAATCGCTCGGATCCGAAGCAATGCACCCAGGTCACGCATGGCTCCAGGCTTCCGCACCGCGGGTCGCCGGCGGCGTCCGGTACTGGCTGGCGTGGGTACGGCGGCGCATATCGCAGTGATGCCCCGCGACATTGCATAGAACGAATCTTCGAGTCGTTCAACCTATTGACCGCGGTGGGCGATGGGCGGGACCCTTCTTATCCGTGAGGGGGATCGGGGGGGGCTGCAAGCATGCCCGAGAGGGTTATTCGGTACGTAGAGTCACCGGAGTATGCGAAAGACCTGCGTGCTGTCCGCAAAATCTGGGCGGCCCCGAGGATGCTGGGTGGCGCAGGCATGTTCATCTTCACCACCTATGCGACCCTTCCCTTGCTTTCCCGTGTGGGATCGGTCGATGGGCATGGGGAAGCCCTGATGTTACGCAGGATCGTCGACGGTGGGCGGGAAAAGGAATTCTTGGTGGGTCTCCTGGGTATCAGTGACGAGACCGTACCGGACGGCGGCATAGCGAATCCCATGGTTCGCCGACTGCTCACCGATCTCGGCGAGCTTCACCGAGATCTGCACGGCATGCGCGGCGATTATGTCGACTTTTTCGCCGGTATCATCGCCCTGTCATGTCTGCGGACCGGAAGTGCCTTGAAGCTGGTTCTCGACGTCGACGACTGCCGCCGCTACTGGCGGTATATGCGTCATTCCCTGACGCTCTTCGGGGCCGAACTCGGTGACCGAGAGAAGGTTTCGGCAGCGTGTGAGCACTTCGTCGCCCAGCACGCCGGAGCCGATCGCCGGACGAGGGCTTACCTGACCCAACTGTTCGCCACCCATCCGGAGCACATGGCGACCTGCTCGCATGCGCTGTTCCCCGAGAGCAGACGGGTCGTCGTCAGTACCATGTCGCCACACGTGCCTGCGCATTGGGCGATCCCATGACCGCGCTACCGCGGACTGGCGGTCGCGCGCGTACCGCACTCCGGTTGCTTCCCGTCTACGGGCGGCACTTGCTGTTCCGCCCCTACCGGACGGATCTGCCCCCCGCGGCAGGTGGCCGGGGCCGGGAGATCGCCGCCTACGACCTCTTCCTCAACCTTCTGCTGTCGGGCTTCGCCGAGTTCACTGGACGGCCGGTGCGGCGAGGAACGGCACAACTGCTCATCCTGGTCAACAGGATCGCATTCCTGATGGATGACGAATTCGAGCGCCGGATCGGGAGGGAATCCGTTCACTTCGACGATCTGGCCACGGCTGCGAACGTCGAACGTGCTATTGCGGACCTGCGGGCGTACTTGGGCTGCACCTGCGACCCTTCCCGGTGCGACCTGATCCGGCAGGCACTGCGTCAGACCGTCGACACGGAGTACCGGCGCTACGCGACGTCGATCGAGAACCGGCGGGCCGCTCCATCGGTGGACGATCTTCTGGAGGACGCTGACGTGGACTGCGGTGCCGTGATGAGGCAACTCGCCGAGATCACGGGCCTGTTCCAGGGTGTCGACGCTCCGAAGGCCGCTTTGGACGACTTCTGTGCGCTCGGCCTTGCCTGCAGGTTTGCCGACGATCTGAGGGACTGGCAGAAGGACAGCGAGACAGGCGCTGGAAACATTCTCCTCTCCACCCTTGCCCGGCACCCGAATGAGGCTCGACGACTCACGGACGCACAGAAGTCGAGGACCCGGATGAACGAGGAACAATGGTGTCGGCTGTGTCCCACGGCGTTCGCCGAGTTCACGCGTCTTTACGAGGAGCACTACGCGCGCATTCGCTCGAAAACCCTGCGCATCGCCGCCGACTTGATGATGGAGCCGGGCCGCAGCGGTCATCGTGCCACGGCCGATGGTGTGACGGCTGCTCGGGCTTAGAGGGGGAATTCCGCATGGACAGACCGTCGGACGCGCCACCGACGACCGTGGCACTCACCGACGACCGGGCAACCGACACCCGGGTGAGCGGGCGCAAGGCGGCGACGCTGGCACAGTTGCTGAGGTCGGGTTTTCCCTGCGCCGACGGCATGGTGATTCCGGCTTGGATCCACCAGCACTTCCAGGAGCGTGGCAAGACCGGTTCGGACGACGGTGAAACGTCGGCACATCTTGAACGCGCCCTGGACGAGATCACGGACGTTCATCACTCGGACCTGCTCGCCGTCCGCTCCTCCAGCACCGTGGAGGACACGAACGAGGCGTCCTGCGCCGGCCACTTCACGAGTGTGCTGGACGTCAGGGGAGCCACCGCCCTGCGAGCCGCCGTACTGAAGTGCTGGGGGTCCGCGGAGAACGTGGCTCTGCCTCAGCGCGAGAGAGTCACCGAAGCACCGCTAATGGCCGTCCTGGTGCAACGCATGCTTGAACCCGACGCCGCCGGCGCCGCGTTCGCCACCGACCCGAAGGATGGTGACACCACGGCCGTGTCCGTTTCCGCTGTGCGAGGCCGCGCGGACCGGCTGATGCAGGGCGAGACGGCCGCTGACGAGTGGACGGTGACGGTCTCTGCCGCCACCTGTGTGCGTAACTCATACGACGCGATCACGCCCGACCAGGCGGTCGCGATCGCCGAGCTGACCCGGCAGGTCTCCGCCCACCTGTCCTGCCGCGCCGAGGTCGAGTGGGCCCTCCTGGACGGCAGGATCACGCTGTTGCAGGCTCGGCCGACAGCCGGCGGCGACGAACACTCGGTCGCCTGGCCGGCGCCCCCGCGCGGCGAGTGGCGGCGGGACATCCGCCTCGGCGAATGGCTGCCCGAACCGGTGACCCCGCTGTTCGCCACATGGTTTCTGCCCACGGTGGATCTACGATTCCGGCGAGCGCAGTGGCAACGCAGTGGTGTCCTGGTGCCGAAGCCGTCGTACCGGCTCCTCCATGGCTGGTACTACCACTCGCCGCTGGGCGACCGCCGCTCCTCAGCGCTCCTCGAGGGGATGCTCGCGCATCCCGGCTTCGCCTGCGCCATGCTGGTCAGCAGACACCGGCCGTCGATCACGAACCGGATCGTCGTCGCGAAACAGACGGCCGCCCTGGAGAACCACAGGCTGAGCTGTCGTGCACTGCTGGGCACGGTGACGGCAGGCTTCGCCGCGATGTCCGAGCGTGTCGTGGTCGACTTCGTCAACCGTGTGATCGCGCTCGTGGGAGACTGCCTCTGGCCGATGTTCCTGGTGGGCGGCACGGCCTGGCGGGCGGAGGAGGCGCTGGCCAGCTACTACGAGAAGGCGATCCTCCCTGAGCTGGACGAGCCGTATCACGGGTTGCTGGTCGACCGGGAGCAGACCGAAGCCGTCGCCCCGCACGCGGTGTCAACCCTCGACTGGTACCGACCGACCCTGGGCGAGGTCGCTGACGGCTCTGGCCCGCAGCCACGGCCCGTGGTGTCCGACGACGATGACGACAGGCTCAAGGAGTTGTGCCTCGCGGTCCTCTCTCGGCGCAGGACGGACCCGGCAAGGTTCAACCGCCTGCTCACCCTTGCCCGGGACACGGCGCGCCTGCGGCGGCGGTACACGGGAAACCTGACCGAACCGTGGCCGGCTCTGCGCCAGGCGCTCCTACGGCTGGGCACCGTGCTCAAGGAGAGGGGCGTGATCGACTGCCCGGAGCACGTGCACTTCCTGACCTATCAGGAACTGAGGACGGCACTGTCCCACGGCTCTCCCGCCCGCAGGCAGGAGCTGATCGCCCACCGGACCTCAACCTGGGCACGACAACGGGCTCTTCGGCCGCCTCTGAGTCTCGGTACCGCGGCGTACCTGCTGCCGCTGCTGCTAGGCCGTCCGGTCGTGGAGACGGACGGACGGATTTCTCCTGACGTGCTCGAGGGGATCGGTGTGAGCCCCGGAAGGGCAACCGGCAGGGCCCGGCTCGTCGATCACCCGGCGGGAGCGGAAGTGGCGGCCGGTGACATCCTCGTCGTCCGCTCCCTCGTCCCCGCACTGGCTCCACTGGTCGCACGAGCCGGAGCCGTCGCCGCCGACGTGGGGAGTGTGGCCGCACACATGTCGGTCATCGCACGCGAGTACGGCGTACCCGCCGTTGTCGCACTGCACTCGGTGACGCAGGCCGTTCAGGACGGCGATGTCATCACCGTGGACGGCACGACGGGCCGTGTCCATCGACGCGGACCCGTCCGATAGGGCAGCGGGCGAGGAGACGGTATTCCATCCATGGTGCACAGAGCTTCACACAGCGGAACGGGACAGCGGATCGTGGCCGCCTGCAGCATCGTACGGCCGATCACCTGCGCGCTGGCCGCACTGTCCGCGGCGTGCGGCGGCTACATCGCGGCGGACTCGCCGGGCGTGGGCCGGGGCCGCGGGGTCCTCGCCATGGTGTGCATGGCCGGGGTGATGGGTGTCGCGAACGCGGTCAACGACATCGCCGACCTGCCCGCCGACAGGATCGGCAAGCCCTGGCGGCCGATCGCCTCGGGGCGGGTTGATGTCCGTACCGCCCGGCTCGTGGTACTGGCATTGGTGGTGCTCACACTGACGATCGCCGCTGCGCTGGGCCCGGCCGAGACACTCTTCGCCTCTGCGCTCCTGTCCCTGGCCTTCGCTTATTCCTACCGGCTGAAGGACACCATCCTGGTCGGCAACCTCGTCGTCGCCGTCGTCAGTTGCGGCACTCTTCTGTTCGGCGCCCTGGTCTGCGGCGGAATGCCGCTGAGATCGTGGGTCGCCGCAGGGACCGTCCTGCTGTTCGTGGTCGGCTACGAGATCGTCAAGACGCTGCAGGACCGCGACGCCGACAGCAAAGTCGGCCTGCGCACGCTCGCCACCGTGTTCGAGCCCGGTACTAGCGTCGCCGCCTACATCGCCGTGGCCGCAGTTCTGTGTGCCGCCGCTTGCGGCATGGGCGCCCCGGTCAGCTCGGAGCCGTCACTGTTCCTCGTCTGCGTCGCTCCCTTCCTGATCGCGCCAGTGTGCTCGTGCGCCTACATCCTCTGGTCCTGGCCGGACCGGGACAGGTCGACGGCACGATCACTGCTCATCCTTCGACTGGCCTGGTTTCCAGGCCTGTTCTCCCTGACCCTGTTGAAATGAGATGGTGATAGATACCAGATGAATACGAGTCACATCGCACTGGTGACGGGCTATGTCGTCCTGAGCTACTTCATCGGCTGCATCTCGACCAGCTACTACGTGACGAAGACGCGCACCGGAAAGGACATCCGCGACCTCGGCAGCGGCAACGCCGGCGCGCAGAACGTGGGAAAGGTGTTCGGCCGCCCATGGTTCGTGGCCATCCTGTTGCTGGACATGCTGAAGGGCTACCTCGTCGTCCTCGGCGGTGTCCACATGGGACTGGGGGATGGCGTCGTCACCCTGGCGATCGTCGCCGTAGTCTCCGGGCACATCTGGCCGGCACAGATGGGGTTCAGGGGAGGAATGGGCATCGCCACCTCGCTGGGGGCCGTGCTGGCGTTCCACTGGCTCGTCATGGTCGGCATCGTGGGGATCTTCGCGGTCACCTACTTTCCGCAGGTGTGTAGCGGGCGCATCGTGGCACGCAAGGCGGCCGCCAGGAGCGCGGTCGCCGCGATCAACCTGACCGCTCTGTCCATGGTGCTGATGAAACAGCCGTTGATGAGCTGGCTCTCACTGATCATCCTCGGCTTCGTCCACTACGCGGCCTACCGCTCACGGCTGGCCAGGGGCTGGCCTCATCCAGCCAGAGACAAGGCGGCCGCATGAGTACCGGACTGCACATCCACTTCGCCGACCAGCTGCGCGGAATCGACGACCGCATGCGGGCCGGCTTCGAGGTCTGGCCCTGGGGGCACCGAGACCGGATGCGCGTTCTGGTGGAACGGCAACTGGCCCGGAAAGGAAAGCGACTTCGCTCGTTGTTCGCCTTGCTCTGCGGCGAACTTCTGGGCGGTACGCCGGAGAAGGCACAGCCGCTCGCGGCGGCCGTCGAGCTGTACCACGCCGCGTCGCTGGTGCTCGACGACGTCCAGGACAACGCCGTATTTCGTGACCGCGACCAGGCCGTGCACGTCAGCGAGAACGTCAGCAATGCGATCAACCTGGCATGCATCGTACGGTCGTTCTCGCACTATCCCCTCCACGGCAGCGATCTCACCCTGGAGGAGAAGGACGGAGTGCGGCGCCGACTGGACACGATGGCGACGCTGGTGCCTCTCGGGCAGAGCATGGACATCGGCTGGCACCAGGGCTGGTACGACTTCAGGTCCGTACCCTACGAGGAGCTGATCCGTCTGAAGACCGGCGCACCCTTCGCCTGTGTCGCAGCCGGCGCCGCCGTAACCAGCGGCAAGGACAGCGGAACGCACGCTGGGATGGAACGACTCGGCTACCGCGTCGGCATGCTGTACCAACTGGTCGACGACTACAACGACATGTTCCTGCACGACCAGGCCGCCGTACCGAGCGACCTGCAGGAGGGGAAGTTCACCAGACCTGTCGCGATCCTGATCGGACTGCTGTGCGCGGACGGCCGAGAGGGCGTCGCCGAACGCGTGGCGTCCCGGTTGAGGAAGCCCGACGGCGACGGTCCGCAGTGGATCCTGGACCTCATGACCGCCTGTTCCGTCGCCGCCCGCCTCGAGGAGGAGATCCAGGACAGCGCAGCCGACATCGAACGGGACGTCGCGGCCCTGTCGTCCGGCGGCCTTGACGCAACCGGCCGCATGACGGAGTTCGTCCGCTCGCTCGCCGCGATGGTGGCCGAGCGGCCTCAACCGGTGCCCGCGGAGTCCCTGTCGTACAGGAGGCGTTCCACGTAGCGAGCCACGGGCAGGTCCGCGTGGACCTCCAGTTCGTTGCCGAGGATCCTCTTGGCCCAGATGGGTACCAGGACGGCCGCGACCGAGGGCAGGGCCGAACGGCGCTTCCGCGAGACCAAGGCGACCGAAAGCAGCAGGAGCTGGGAGGCAAAGGATCCCAGCCCGGTCTCCCGGCAGGCGTACCCGAGACCGGGACCACTGAGGATCACCACGGCCCCCTTCCAGTCGGTGCACAGCAACGCTCCGATGGCCGGCGTGATGCCGCGGCCCCCCGCTCCCTGAAGGAAGGGCGACCAGTTGTGCCCGGCGACGACGAGAGCCGCGTGCAGGGCCGGCGAGCGCCGGCCACGCCCGGCCAGCCTGATGGCGACGTAACCCTTGGCAACGTCCAGCGCCGACACGATCAGAAACGGTGCCAAACCCGCAGCCCGATATGCCCCGGTCGCCGACACGGATTCCGGATGGACTGCGCGAAGGTCGACCCCTGAGGCGCATTTCGCCACGAGGTGCGCGGACGGCAACGCGCCGATGAGGAACGAACACCCCACTCGCCACAGGCCCTCACCGATCCCCGCGACTCGCGTCGGGCCCCCGAAGACGACGGTGTCAGCCACTCACAACTCCCCAAACCCGGTCTCCTCTGGCGCAGGGTAGCCTTTACCGGGATCACAACGGGCATGCGCGTCCCGGTCGGGCCTCGGGACTGGCGGAGTCGTGTACCAAACTGTCGCGTATTCCCCGCCTCGCCTTGGATTCCTGTGACTGTCTGTGACTGCTGCGTCCCTTGGCGATGGGGAATTCACCACGCTCGGATGCGCGACTCTCTCCGGAGCGGCGGGCCGCGCAGTCTCATCGGCCCATTACCCGATTCGCCGACCCTTCACCCGACGAGGCGTGTTGAATGGCGTGGCTGAAGGTCCGTTACTCAACTGGCCATAGGAGCTTGTAGTCAGCCTCAGATCTTGTGACTGGTGATCGGTGCTGATCGTTGTCCAGTCATGCTGATGGATGTGAGTGCGGAGCACGTTGAGGGCTGGGCAGAGGAACTGGCTGTCTTGACGGGCGGGTTGGGGCATCTGTTCGCCCGGCCGGAGCCGCGGGAGGTTTTCGCCGATCTTGTCGAGGGGTTGCTGTCGGACCTGGGCCGGAAGAACGGCTGGACGATGGCCGGTCGGGCCGGGCATGCCACCCCTCACCGGATCCAGAAGTTCCTTGGTGAGGCCTCCTGGAGTGCGGACGCGCTGCTGGCCGAGGTGCAGGCTTATGTGGCACGGGAGTTGGGAGACCGGGGCGCGACGCTGGTGCTGGACGACACCCAGGTGGTCAAGAAGGGGGACCAGTCCGTCCGGGTCGCCTACCAGCACTGTGGGACGACCGGAGACGTCCGCAACTGCCAGGTCATGGTGATGCTCACCTACGCCGCCGCGAGCGGCCACACCTTCTACGACCGGCGCCTGTACCTGCCGGAGTCCTGGACGAGTGATCGTGAGCGGTGCCGGGCGGCCGGGGTGCCCGACGAGGTCGTCTTCGCTACCAAGGCGCGGCTGGGCATCGCCATGCTGGCCGGTGCGGTGGCCGGCGGGCTGCCGTTTTCCGGGGTGGCCGCGGACGCGGACTACGGCAAGGACCCCACCCTCAGGTCTTGGCTGCACGATCAGCAGATCCGCTATGTGCTCGCGGTGCCGGTCACCCTGCCGGTTCATGGCCCGCCGGGCGAGCCGCGCCTGCCGAAGGTCGCGGCGGCCGGTGATCTGCTGCACTACGCCACGTGCGCGGGCAGTGGGAGTGCCGCAGCCAGGGCGAGGGCTCCAAGGGGCAGCGCAGCTATGGCTGGGCCTGGTTCAATATCGCCCTGCCCGGACAGATGCCGGCCGACGGCTTTGCCCACTGGCTGCTGATCCGCCGCAGCACCCAGAAGAAGCAACTGGCCGGCGGCCGCGTGGACTTCGAGTACGCGTACTTCCTCGTCCACGCCCCCGCCACCGACCCGGTCACCGAGGCGATCGTGAAGGCCGGAGTCCGCTGGAAGATCGAGGAGAACAACGAGCTTGCCAAGCAGATCACCGGGCTGGGCCAGTACCAGGTCCGCCGCTGGATCTCATGGCACCGACACGTGACCTGCGCGATGCTCCCCCTGGCCTTCCTGACCGTCCAGCGCGCCCGCCACCCCGCCCCGGAACCAGAACCCGAGGACGAGCCCACCCGTCCGGACCCGGCAGTCGAGGGAAAAGCGCAGGAGACGGCGGGAAGGAGCACGTTCCGCTGATCCGGCTGACCGTCCCGGCCCTCGTCTGTCTGCTCGCGGCCACCGCTCTGACCGCCCACCACAGCGACGACTACCACCTCAAGCAGCATCACTGGCGAGCCCTGCACCAGACCCGGGCCACCGTCAGCCACTACAAACGGCGTGGCGACCCTTTGCCCGCCCGCCTCCGTCCCTGGCGACAACCCGAGCAGAACCGATCACAACATCAAGATCTGAGGCTGTAGTACTAGGCGGCGAACGAGTCACCGAGCGCTGAGCAAGGACAACAGCGCCACCGTGCGCCGCCAACGGCCGAACGATCTTGTCGCTGGCCTCCAGTAGTCAACCGCGTCGTCAGCTGGCGGGGATCAGTATGTCCACGAGCGGGCGGGTCCGGTTGATCGCACAGGGTGGCCTTCGACCTCAGGACAGTTTCGCTTCGGGGGCGAAGGCGGGCAGCTTCTCGAGACTGCTGCGCACGGCCTCGGCGCCGTACTCGAACATCTGCCGCTCGTAGTCGTCGACTACGCTGAGCAGATCCTGGCGGCCTTCGCCTGCCTCAATCAGGCAGCGGCGCAACAGGTCGGCGTCGCGCAGTGCGGTGTTCGCGCCGTTGCCGCCGGTCGGGGAGGTGGCGTGGATCGCGTCGCCGAGCAGCGTGACCGGGCCGGACGCCCAGCGCTCACCGGGCTTGACCACCCGGATGGACAGCAGGGTGCTGTTGTCCGGGTCGGCCTGCTCGATCAGCGTGCGCAGCTGCGGGTGCCATCCGTCCATCCTGGACAGCACGGTGTCCTGCGCGGTCAGGTTCTCCAGTGAGCCGTTCGGCGGCAGGATCATGGCCCAGCGCACGTAGTCGCCGATGTCGGGCAGCGTGACTTCGGGGGCCAGTTGCTCGGCGGCCTGCTTCGGCGGGGTACGGAAGCGCATCGCGCCGAGCAGCAGGCTGACGCCGTCGCCCGCGATCTTCGAGCCGTATGCCTTGGACAGGCCGGCGAACTCGTCGGTCAGCGGGGTGCGGCCGATGACGAACCGGACGCCGGTGTCGGCCGGGGTGGTCTGCGGCGACAGCACCCCGCGGACCGCGGAGGTGACGCCGTCCGCGCCGACGAGCAGGTCGGCGGTGGCCGGGTCGCGGCGGGCGAACCGGGCTTGGACCTTGCCGTCGGCCAGCACGTCGTAGCCGGTCAGCGCGGCATCGGTGTGCACGGTGAGGCCCGTCAGCAACAGGTGTCGCAGCACCTGCCGGTCGACCACGATGCCGGTCCGGCCCGCGCCGAGCCTGCCGATCTCGTTCAACTGCGGGTCCAGGACCAGCTGCTCGGCGGAGGCGTCCATCACGATCTCGTCCAGCAGCGGGTGCCAGCGCATCGGCAGGCAGTCGCGCACCGCCTGGAAACCGATCGGGTCCAGCACGAGCCGGTAGCCCTGGAACCGGGCGACGATCCCCGGGTCGCGCTCGAACACGTCGACGTCGATCCCGGCACCGCGCAGACCCTGCGCGAGGGCCAGACCTCCAAGACCGGCTCCGACAACGGAAACTCGCATCACATACCTCCAAGACATCGATACGAACTTAGTTCGTTTGACGATCAAAGTTCTACTTAACGAACTTAGATCGTGTCAAGTTATAATGGTCGGCATGTCCGCCGATCCTCGCCCACGCCGCGCAGCTCGCCACGCCCAACCCGCGGCGGAGGTCGCCGCGTCGGCACCACGTAAGAAGCCGATCACCATCGAACGGATCACCGACGCCGCCCTGGAAGTCGTCGCCACCGAGGGGTACGACGCGCTGACCATCCGCCGGGTCGCCGCCGTGCTCAGCACCGGTCCGTCGTCGCTGTACGCGCACATCGTCAACAAGGACGACATCGACGATCTACTGATCGGCAGGCTCTACGCCGAGGTCACGCTCCCCGAACCGGACCCGGCCGCCTGGCGCGAGCAGCTGCTCGCGGTGTACACACAGATCCGCGACCTGTACCTGAAATACCCCGGAGTCTCGCGCGCCGCGCTGGCCATGGTGCCGACCAACCTGGAAACGCTGCGGGTCGGCGAAGGAATCCTGGCGATCCTGCTCGCGGGCGGCATCGAACCGAGGACGGCCGGATGGGCCCGCGACGCGCTGTCCCTCTACGTCAGCGCCTACGCCCTGGAGCAGTCTCTGGTCCGGCAACGGCGCCGGCACCAGGATCACGAATGGGTGCTCAGCCACGAGGAGTTGCTGGACCGCTTCACCGCACTGCCCGCCGAGAAGTTCCCGCACACTCGACGCCATGCCGCCGAGCTGATCTCCGGCACCGGACACGACCGCTTCGAGTTCGCCCTCGGCCTGCTCATGAACAATCTGCGGCCCACATCCGGTTGACCCGCCGCGTGCGGTGGCCACATGGCGCCGAGACGATCACAAGTCGCATCATGGGGTGAAGCTCCCCCTTTGACCTGGACAGCTTGATACTGGGACGGATGGTCCCGGAGGAAGCAGTCATAGGTAGTGAGTAGCAAGAGCAACATGAGT
>NZ_JBIWMV010000034.1:0-55548 GCF_044766845.1 Streptomyces sp. NPDC101776
TCTGGCACAACGACAAGACAGGGCAGCCAGTCAAGCGATCACTGACCGCCTATGATCACTGACCGCAACGACACCCCTCGGACTCATTCATCTAGAGACAGCTACCTACGGCTGAGCGGGAAACCGACCACGAATGTGTCCCACTCAACCGTAAGCGCCGCTGGTCACAGCCTTGCCCTCCCCACCGTTATCTGCGGAATAAGCCAGCAGGATCGGTGACAGCATTCTTACCGGCACCCCGTGATCCAGCGGCTGGGGCCGCTGCTCGCGATCGAGCCCGTCTCCCGCCCGGTCGATGCACTGGAGCGCATGTGGATCGTGGACGGCACGCTGATCCCGCTCCGCGACCGAAAGATGGCCGCGTCCGGCCGCAACTACCGGTTCTCGGCGAACGTGCAGGTCATCGTGGATGCCGACACACGTCTGGTGATCGCGACGGCCCGGCCGGTGAGGAACCTAGACCCGCGTATCCGTCGGCGGCGCCCTCGTGCTGCTCCCGGCGGGTGCGCTCGGCCCCGTCGGGCCACACCACGTCGACGGGGACGCCCGCCGCCCGAGCTTCGAGCACGGTGTCGGCGGTGCCGCCCCCTCTGCCGGTGGGCGGAGTGCCGTCCCAGACGGCGACGAGCCGGTCGGCACGTTCGACGAGGACGCTGTTCGCCGCCTCGTACGCCTGCCGGCCGGCGGTCTCGATCGGCAGGACGACGATGACGTGGGCGGCCTCGACCAGGCGGTCGAACACGGGCGCATGTTCGGGCCGCACCCGGGCCCGCCGGTAGTCCCGGGAGGGGATGACGACGACCAGTCGGCCGCCGACGGCAAGCACGGCCTCCGCGAAGAGAGAGTCGGCGCCCCTGGCAAGACAGGAGACCCCGACCAGTTCCCCGGCGGCGGCGTAGCGCCGCAGCAGTTCGTCCAGAGCGGTGCGCACCAGGGCGGAGGTCCTTGGCGTCAGGTTGATGTGCCCGGTCACCGCGATGGTCGTCATAGAGCTCCCCTTTCATCTCATCGGCCGGCGGGCTCCTGGAGGGTGTACCCGTGGCGGAGGATGACCTTCACCGAGCCCATGGCGACCACCCGGTCCGCCTCCTGCTGCGCATGGGTGAGCGCGGAGTACGGGACCAGCAGGGGGTGCGTCTTGCGTCGCCGGCTCAGCCGGCGCCCGTACCGCCAGCCCTCGGACAGACGTTGCCGGGCCCAGTTGTTGTGGGCTTCCTCGGCGAGGATCTCGATCAGGGCGTGCAGGCTGTCGGGGACCTTTACGTCCACAGTGCTGGGAGGTGGGGGCGTCCACGGCTGCCGCCTGTCCCGTCGCATCATCCGTCTCTCCTGGGCGGACTGGGCCATGCCAACCGGATCGCTTCCAGGACCAGGGTGGCGGCCACGTCGGCTGCGTACTGCTTCCAGGCCTTCTCCTGCTCCGGCCGCGCCGAGTTTTCGGAGATGCCGTCGGTGGCGGTGCCGGCCACCGCGCACACCATCGAGAACGACACATGTGTCCGGCCGCCTCTGCGTACCTGGGTGACGGCCCCTGCCGCGTCCGCACCCCCGAGCTCGACGGCGGCCAGCCCCGGCCAGGCGCCGATCACCGGCCGTAGGGCCGGGTCCCCGCTGCCGCCGACGGACGCGTCCCCCGAGGCGATCGGGCCGACCACGACACGCGGTCCGATGTTCCGGGGACCGCCGGGCGGCCGCTCGTACACCTTCTCGGACCAGTAGGCGTAGTTGAGACGCATACTGTCACCGAGCGCGGCCACCCCTTCGTGCGCCAGGTGGCTGCGGTCGGGGCGGGGCAGACAGCTCTGTTCCAGTTCGTCGTAGGTGTAGCCGTACAGCCGGTTGGAGATCACCACGTCGCCGGGCACGAGGTCGGGGGCGGTGGCGCAGCAGGCTCCGACGAAGACCACCGTCTCGGGCTGGTGTTCCTCGATCGTGGCGGCGACGGCGTTGGCAACCCCGTCGCGGCCGTCGCAGGGCTGGGCCACCACCACCTCGTAGGCGCTGCTGCGGCCCACGGCCTGGATGCTGGTGCGCAGCCATGCGCATCCGGTGCCGTGCAGTGCGGTCTCGGTGCGCGCGCCGGAGGTCTCCAGGTGCCGGCGCAGCGCCTCGTGGGCCTCGGGCAGGAGCGTGACGAGCGCGATGTCGCACCGGCGTCCCGGGGTGGGGGCGTGGGCCGCGGCATCCCGCTCCCCGGCCGCGACGCCGCGGTCTTCCAGCCGGCGGCGCTCGACGAACTCGTTGTCGGCGTCACGGCTGATGACCGCGACCTGTTCGTCTTGGGAGAGGTGGCCGATGGCCCGGCCTTGGAAGCTGACCTGCCGTGCCACTCCGGGGCCGAGGAAGTACGGCAGGATGACCAGCCGGCCGTCGGCGCGCAGGCGTTCGGCGATGTCGTACTCCTCCCGGCAGTACTCGCTCTCCCAGTAGTGCTGGCTGATGAGCGGCAGGAACACCCGGGACGCGGCCACGTTCGCGTACAACTGGCTGCGCCAGTCGGCACCGAGCTCGATGGTGTTGCGGCGCAGGTAGTGGAAGTACGACAGGTTGTGCAGTTCGAGGCTGCGGCCGACGCGCTGAGCCAGTGTGTCGTCCCCGCGGGCGTTGCTGAGGAAGATGCTGCCTTGTGCCCGGCCGAGGCTGCGGAAGTATCCGACGCCCTCCTCGTAGGTCTCGAACTCCAGCCGTGGTTGGTAGAACCGGGCCACCAGGTCCTGGACGCGGTCGGCGAGTTCCTCCGGGTAGCTCCAGTGCACCGTGATACGGTCCGCCGGCTCGGCCGCCCGGAGGGCGGCTCCGCTCACCAGTTTCGACGGCTGCGGCACGTACCGGCCGTCGGGTGGATCGTGGATCAGTTTGAGGGTCGGCCGGAATCGGCCGCTCAGCTCGGGGAAGACCCAGGGCACCGCGTGAGGGGAGGCCACGTCGACGACGACGAAGTCGCATCCGTCGACGGCGAGCAGGAACTCGAAGAGATCCTCGAACTCGGTGCTGATCGTGCGGGCGCGGTATCCGACGTCCTCGACCGCCCGCCGGATGAGCGACTCGGCGGCCCGGTACGCGGGGTCGTCCGGCAGGATCAGTCCGACCGTGCCAAGCAGTCCTTTGGCGGCGCCGCCGGCCGGACCGCTCCGGCTGGCGAGGCGTGCGATCGCGGGCTTCACCTCGCCTGCGTCCGGGAGTTGGCGACGGTTGAACACGATGCGCTGCTCGTCGGCCACCGGGAAGAACCCCGCCGACACACCCGTCTCCATGAACACGAGCCTGGGCTTCCTCGCTTGGAGCGCGAGGTCGTGCTCGTGCACCATGAAGGGCGAGGAACGGTAGCGGCGTTCCTCCTGACGGTGGGTCACCAGACCGACGAAGCAGGCGCTCTGATCCATCATCAGTTCCAGATGGGTGGGTGAGAGGGAATTGGTCTTCGGGTCGACCGCGAAGGTGAAGCCCTCGTTCCAGAAGAGGTTCCAGAAGTGCTCGTTCAGCTCCCGGTCCTCTGCCCAGTAGCTGTGGCTGAAATAGGCCGGTATCCGGCTGACGCCTGCCATCACTTCCCCCCACCGTCGGCTCACCCATCCCCCCGCACGCCTCCGGCTACACACCGAACTCCGGGAAATTGGGTGAAACCCCGCTGAACCAGTCGAGGCACATCAGAGCAACTGCCTAGACTGCTACATGACTTCGCCGCACTCCGCGCGTCCTCTCATAGCCGTCATCGGCAGCACCGACCCCGACCGGACCTTCTCCCACGCCCTCAAGGCCGCCGATCTCGCTCCCGCAGCCTGCCGGCAGCTGGGCAGGGAACTCGCCCGGGCCGGCTGTGATCTGGCCGTCTTCTCCAGCAGCCCCGAGTACATCGAGAGCGATGTCGTGGCCGGGTACGCGGACGCCTGCACCGAAACGGGGCCCGGCAGGGTGGCGGCCTTCCCGCCGCGCCACAGCGACGTCGACTTCGGCCTGGCGCCGGATGCCCACGCCAGCCTGGAGATCCTCCGCGACAGCAGTGGCGAGTGGGAGGTGGCCTTCTACCACACCCTGCTGAGCTGTGACGGCGTGCTGCTGATGGGGGGCGGCCAGTCCACCAGGGTGGCCGGGATCATCGCCCTTGCGCAGCGTCTGCCGCTGGTGACGGTGGCCGCGTTCGGCGGCGGGGCCAGCCAGGTGTGGATCAACTTCGACAAGGTCCGCAACGACGCGGACGACTCCGACATCCGCTTGATGGGCAACAACTGGTCCTCAACGTCCGCCTCTCGGCTGATCGCCTGTCTGCTCAGACAGCGAGAACGCAGGCTGCGCACCCTTGCGGAACGCGCGCGGGGCGAACGCACCGCGGCCCGGCGGTCGGCCAGGGGGCTCACCGTGGCAGCCGTGTGCATGCTGGTCTCCCTCGCGGCCCTGGTGACGGCCCGCCAGTCGCAGCAGGCGGACGCCCTGGATCTGCTGGTCCTGGTGGGCGCCCCGCTGGTGGCCTCGGCCGCGGGCGCGATCCTGCGCAACTCCTTCGAGAGTGATGTGCGCTGGGGGCGCGCGGCGGTACGGGGGCTGGGTGCCGGGTTGGTCTGCGTCCTGCTCTACTTCGCTTCACAGCTGCTGACCGTCCCCACCCTCCTCGACCATCTGGACGTACGCCGACTGCTGTTCTTCACCATTCCGCTCGGCTTCACCGCAGGCTTCACTTTCGACCTCGTCTTCGAGCGGCTGCGCACCGGCGCGGCGGGCCCGCCGTCCGTCCCCCCGCCCGACCCGCTGGCGCCCGGCACATCCCGGCCCTCGATCAACGACGGTCCGCGTGCCTGACGCTCCGTCCGAGACGCTCGCCCGCTGCCCCGACCTCCCCCGTCACCGTCTCCCTCGCCCGCTGACCCGCATCGGCAACGGTGGGGCCGCTCCCCCTTGGCGGCCCCACCGGGCGCTCGGCCCGTGCCGTGCCCACCCTCTCCGGCGTCCGGACTCAGCAGCTGGTGAGCCACTTGTGGGACAGCACCTTGAGGCCGGGGCCGCCGCTGACGCCCGGGCCCTTCACGCCCTGTCCTATGCAGCCGAGATACCCCGAGTAGCCCGTTCCGGAATAGAGGCCGACCCCCTCGTACGAGGAAGAAGTCCCGTGGTTGTAGACCGACTTGACGTTGCGGTCGTCGGCCCATGAACACGCCACGGTCCCGCTGGTCCAGTCGTTGTCGGCATTGCTCCAACTGCAGCGGTTCCCCGTGTAGTTGATCTGGTCCCAGACGCACAGGCTGCCGGAAGGGCAGTCACTCGCGGCGGCTTCGGCCGAACTCGGCGCCAACAGGCCCAGAGCCGCCACCGTGGCGGCGACGACGGCCGCGCTCAGAGTCCTGCGGACTGCGCGTGTTGTGACGTTCATTCATGGTCCTCTCCCGTGAGTGATCCTTGATCAAGCCGGCGGAGAACACGTCTCGGGCCGGCCCCTCGGCGGTGCGTGCACGGATTGTGGAACACCGACCTTGCCTAAACCTTGTCCGCCCTGTACGCGCCTGCCGTGATGGATCCGCACCCCAGGTGAAGAAGTGGACCGAGCAGACCGGTTGGAATGACGGAGGCCGGCCCGGCCGCCCGATCAGTGCCTGGGCCATGGGCGAACGACTCCGCAAACTCGGCATCCGGCTCGCGCAGGCCCGCTCGACCGCGCTGTTCCAGTTCGCTGCCGAACTGCCCGCCGCGGGCCTCGCCCGAACCCTCGGCATCGACATCACCGTTGCCGTCAAATGGCAGCGAACCGCCGCTGGGGACTGGGCCACCTACGCAGCCGAGATCAGCCGACGCACGACTTCACGAGCCGTGCATCCGAGCGGAAATGCCAGTCTCGGACATGGGCACCGGCAGGAACAGTCACTGCTCAGACCGTCGATCACCGATGGGGTTGAGTAGCCTCAAGATCTACGATGACCACCGTGGAACCACTGCCCGCCCTCGTCCACCTGGACAGCCCTTTCATCAACTTCCGGGACTTCGACTTCGGCAAGGGCCCTCACGGTTACCGCTGGGTCGCTGCCAAGCGTTTCCAGCTGTCGTCCAAGGCGCTGGACGACCGAGACGTGCTGGCTGCCTTGATCGCGCATCCTCAGTTTCGGGACACGTACGACGGAGCCGGCGTTCAAGACTGGCCACGGCATGGCCAGTGGTGGCTCGACCGCATCGCCCCTGACGCCTACGAGACCGTCGATGCCGAGATGGCGGTCGATGTCGTCCACTCCTGGGCCGACCAGCATGGAGACGTCCCGGAATCGCTCGCATCACACCTGCGCCAGGAGATCTACACCCCGATCCGTAAGGCAACAAGCAGATATCTGCTGGGACAGCTTCCCGAGGGCGCGTTCCACGACTACGGCCCCATCCACGTCGACTACCACGAACTCGTCCTCATCGACCGCCCGGCAGAGTCACTCACTCTCCTCGTCGCAGCTGACGACTGACGCTGCCGCGACCCCGCCACCAGAGCTTGAAGTGAGGGTATTCAGGCAGTTCCCATACCCGACTCCACTGTTAGCGACCGCCCACGCGGATCCGGAACACTCGAACCTGGCCGCCAGCTCCCGGGCCGCCCAGCGACTGGGGCTTGCGCGTCATCACGTATGCGTTCCCGATGTCGGGATCGCCATAGAAGAAGAACAGCTTCAACTCGCCGTGCTGATCGCGGTCCACGTAGAAGGACCACGCGTATGTCGATGGGGGCTCCGGAGCCGAGGCATCAGTTGCCGCCACGGGGGAACGTCTCTCCACTCGTGTCCGGGCTGTCAGCGAGAGCCGGACGACCTGTCCGCCGTCGTCGTCGGTCAGTTGCCAGGTTCCCGTACCGGATAGGCGCCAGCCGTTCTCGAAGTCGAAGTCATGCCCGTCGACTCTTTCGAGAAGAGCCGTTCCGTCTTCGCGAAGCATCACGTGGGTCCCCTCGACGTTTTCCCAGCCCCCGGCGACTTCGGCCGTCGTGGCGTCGTGGAGACCTGTTCCCCCGTAGTACTGATAGGGGCCGGCGCACGCAGTCAGAACGGTCAACACCACCATCAAGCTGCCGAGGGTTGCCCACCACGCACGCGGCCCTTTCCCACCCGCCACCAGGTCCTCCCCCAGCCCGCATCGGCCAACCGACAGGAATGTGCCGTGGGAAGACAACTTGCCAGATTTTTTGAACGCGTTCAACTCTGTGGCTCAAGAGGTGGCTCGCGTCACCCCTGGCTCGCGTGTACAGCAGCGTCTGCAGCCACCGACGAGCACCGCGAAGAGCGCTTTCGATACACGGTCTTAAGAGGTCCTAACAGAAGTTGTTGATCATGTGACTTTCTGCTTGGGTGGTCGTTGGTCTGGTCGTGGGGAAACGACAGTCGCGGCCATGGACAGACCATGAAAGCGTGGGTGGACTATCCCGTCGGCCGGAAGAACGCACCGGTGGTGCTCGTCCTGCACGAGGTGTTCGGACTGACCGACTCCACACGGAACACCGCCGACGAGATCGCCGCGATGGGCTACATAGCCATCACACCGGACATGATCTCGGGCCTCGGCCCCAGCGGTGACGGCGACACCCGCACCCTGACGGGCAGTGGCGGACAGGCTTCCGACCTGGTCACAGCCGTGCCGGACAACGAGGTCAGCGCTCGTATCAGCGCATGGGTGAAGTATGCCCAGCACCTGCCCCGCTCCACCGGACAGACCGACATCGTCGGACTCTCCTGGGGTGGAGGCGCCGCGTTTCGATACGCCGCCACCGGCACCAAATCGGTCGACTCGGTGTTCGTGTTCTACGACGTCGGCCCACCCGCGGTGACACAGGGCTGCCACCGCACCGAGGGTCTCGACAACTACTCCGTCGACAGGATCGCGGTTCCGGTCCACGGCTTCTACGGCGCGACCGATACCCGGGTGAGCACCAGTCTGCCGGCGACCACAGAGGCGATGTCAGCCGCCCACAAGCACTACGAGCCGGTCGTCTACGCCGACTCGGATCACGCCTTCATGCGGCTGGGAGCGGATGCGGCCGACACGAACCCTGCGAACGCCGCTGCGGAACAGGCCAGCCTGAAGCGCCTGAAGAAGGAGATCCGGCAGTCCTTCGTACGCTGAGTCCACCCGATCACCGTAACCGCTTGCTTAAACGCCAGAGCTACCGTCCCGGCGGCAAGCACGAGGAGGGTCTCCACCGCAAATGCAGTCGGAGCCCCTTCTCTTCGGGCACAGCGACTGGCCGCACCGTCCCCCCGACTTTAGTGAAAGGCCCGTACGAGTTTGCCCCTCACGTGGCGCCTGGCCAGTTCACCGAGGGCGACGGGATCTCGTCCAGGGAGAAGTTCGGGACAGCCTGGCATCCAGGCGTCCGTCCGCTACCAGGGTCAACAGCGCGCCGGGCATCGAGGAGAGGTTCGCGCGCACGTTGGTCACCATGACGGTGGGCAGCGCCCAGGGCGATCTCGTGGACGGACGGAGCGACGGTGGAACGGGGCAACAGCTCTCAGATCCGGCCGGCCGGCGATCGCGACGAGGTCGCCACCGTGCACCACAGCAGGAGACAGATCGACGGTCGCGGAGGCCACGCTTCCGGTGTCCACCCCCGCGTCCACGCCCTGTCCGCTGCCGGCGGCCGTCACCAAAGACCGGGCATTCGACAACCTCAAGTCCGCGGTTGCCGTCGGAAGTCAACGTCCGGCGCACGCCGGGGCATCGACCATCGTCGACGGAAACCTATGCCAGGCGGTGGCCGGTGAGGCCGTTGACCCGGTCGATCATGGCGTCGGCGTCTTCGTACACGGCATGGCCGCCGTCCCAATACAGGTAGGAGTCGACATCGTCGCCCAGGCCGTGGAGCTTGGCAGCGAGGTTGAGGACGATGTTGTGCGAGGTGTTGGTGTCAAGCGACCCGGTACGCAGCCACCAGCGCCTGGAGCGGCCGGGGTTGCGCTGCCCGATGAAGTGCATCGGATTCATCAGCTTGATCTTCTCGGGCAGGTCGGCGTCGAGTTGCGCCGTGTCGTCGCCGGTGGCGGTGCGGACGCTGTAGAGCGTGAAGTGGCGGCCGTTGGTGGTCGCGTCGCCGAACTCCTGGTTCGCGAAAGCGCTCGCGTCGAGGGCGTCAAAGGACGGGGCGTTCTTCGTGCGGGTGCCGATGTGGGACAGGAATCCGTCTTAGGTGAGGGTCGCCTTGTCACCGGACCAGGTGATGAAGGTGTTCTTGGCGAGATACGTCGCACCGCTCGAACCCCCACCCGGCCTGAGCGCAGGCGAGCCGCGTCACCTCGAACGCTTCCGCGTCCTTCGGCTCGATCCGCTCATCCGCGCGGACGTCGATGACCACCGCCGAGCCATCCGCGCGGCGGGCGAAGCAGTCCGGGGCGTGCCGACGTTCTCGTTCGCCGTCGTGCCAGTACAGCCAGAACGGCTGCGAGGCGATCCCCGTCACCTTCGTGTCGAAGTCCAGGAGCAGGAGCCGATCCCGCTCCAACCAGGACTCAAAGCCAACGTGCTGCCCAGTCGTCGCGGCCCAGTACCAGCCCGCGAAGTGACGGTCACCGCGAGACCACCGAAAGGGCCGTACCGGTGCCACGTCCTCGAAACGGGTCGTCACACAGTCCAGCAGCGGACGCCGTCGCCGCTCGCGTACGAGGTCCACGTACGACAGGTCGACGCACGGTCCCGGAAGATCCACCCCAGCCGGTACAGCCACCCAGCACCCCCAGCGCGATCACCTACGCGCCTAGGTTCACTGAGACGGAAAGCCAAACGACTGGGTTCGCTGAGTAAACGACTCGACTGGATGAGAGCGGTCAGCTGGACCGCGGGAGGTCACTCCGGTGGACCTGTCCCGTGCCACTGGATCTTGACCGTTTGCCATCGGACTTCGACGGACGCGAGTTTGTGTCATCGGAGTTTGATCACCGCCGGTCAGCGGCTCAGCGCACCTGCGGTGCGCTGAGCCGCTGACCGGCACTTACGTGCAGCGCTTCGCAAACGTGCAGGTGAGAGCGTTGCGATCATCGTGCAGGCTGCTCGTTTTGTGGGGACGGTGGGGTCAGGAAGGCTTGACCGCCGAGACCGGGGTGACGGTCACCTTGTTGTCGCACTCGGCCCACCACCCGTCGTTCAGGGCGACCTGGTGCTTCCCGGAGCGCGGCAGCCCGATGACCATCGTCGGATACGCCGCCGGGGTCTTGCCCGACACGCAGTAGCCGTCGCCCTCCCCCTGGACCTGGACGAAGGTCAGCTTCACCCACGCCTTGCCGTGCGGCCGGACCGGCACGGTGGCCGCCCTGCCGGTGGGGGTGACCTTGAGCGGGGTGTTGTGGGAGGGGGAGCCGTTGCCGGCGCCCGCGACCGTCGTCGGATGGCCCTTCAGGACGCACGTCTTCCGGGAGACGTTGGTGAACTGCACGACCGCCGCCCCGGTCCCGGTCCCGACGGGCCGGTGGGCGGCCTGCCGGGCGCTTACCTGGAGGGCGGAGGCCGGGCAGACGGGCGGCGGGGTGGAGGTGGTGGTGCTCGCCGCCATGGCAGTGCCGGTCAGGATGCCGGTCACCGCCGCCGCGACGGCCGTGACCGCCGTCGTCGCCAGAGCCGCCCTGCGAATGCCGTTGCTGTGCCGCATGCTGTGGTCCCCCTGAGTCGTCTCGTCCGCGGGTTTCGGTCGTCGGTCGTAGCCCCGCGGTACGAGTGGTCGTGGTACGTGAGTGCAGAGGGGACGGGAGAGCGGCAGGGTTCCGTGCGGCGACTGCTTGTGACGGAACGGTGACGACAGACTGCACCCGTGCGGATGGCCGACAGGGCAGACAGAAGCACCTCCAGCGCGCCACGAGTTCTACCACACCCCCGGCGCGCACCGAAGGTGCGCTGAGCCGCTGACCTGCGGTGATCAAACTCCTATGACACAAACTCGCGTCCGTCAAAGTCCGATGGCAACCGGTCAAGATCCAGCGGCACGGGACAGGACGCGACGTCTCGTGGAAAGGGTGGCACGTTCAGGCCGCACCTGTTACCTTCCCCCCGCTCATACATTCAGTCATGACATGTATGAATGGAGGCGGCGTGCGGGGAAAGACAGCCGTGGTGCTCGGCGGTAGCGTGGCGGGGCTGTGCGCCGCGGGAGTGCTCGCGAGGCATTTCGACGAAGTGATCGTCCTGGAGCGGGACCGGCTCCCGCCGGACGCGCAGCATCGGCGGGGCGTGCCGCAGAGCAAGCACCCGCACTTCCTCCTCAACTCCGGGCGTCGCGCGATTGGCGAGATCTTTCCTGGATTCGAGGAGGCACTGATCGCCGCGGGCGGGATGTGTCTGATGCCGTCGATGGACGCGGCGTACTGCGAGAACAGCGGCTGGGCCCCGCGCAAGGCCGGGTCGATGACGATGGTCTACAGCTCCCGGGTGCTCATCGAGCGGGTCCTGCGCGACAAGGTCCGCGAGCTCCCGGCCATCGAGATCCGCGAGGGCGTGACGGTCACCGGACTTCGTTCCACCGGGGCGGGCACCGCGCGCGGGCGCGTCGAGGGAGTCGAGTACCGCGCGGGCGACGACTCGGGCCACCTGTCCGCCGACCTGGTCGTCGACGCGCTGGGGCGCGGCTCCTCCGTCGCCGACTGGCTGAGCACGGCGGGTTGGCCGGCGCCGCCGGAGAAGACCCTCGACGCCAAGGTCACCTACACGTCGCGATGGTACGACCTGCCGCCCGCCGACCGGCGTCCGCAGGCGTGGTGGTGGAAGCACCTGGTCATCACTCCGACCCAGGACACCGGCGACCATCCCGAGGAACACGAGTTCCTCAGCAACTTCTTCCCGATCGAGGGGAACCGCGCCATCGTGTGCATGGGGGCGTGGGGCATCCGGATGCCGCGCGAGGTCGACACCTTCGAGGCCGCGGTGGACCGTGTGCGGGCCAGGTCCTTCGGGCAGGCGACGCATGCCTGCACGCCGACCTCCGGGGTGCACCTCACGCGCTCGACCGGCAACAAGTGGCGCCGCTTCGACCTGCTCGACCAGCCTCCGCTCGGGCTGGTCTGCGTCGGTGACTCGATCTGCGCGTTCAACCCGTTCTACGCCCAGGGGATGAGCTCGGCGGCCCGCTCCGCACTCATCCTCGCCGAGATGCTGCACGGCCATGACGTCCTCGACCTCGCCTTCTTCCGCGAGTTCCTCGCCAGGCAGAAGAAGTCACTCGACGTGCCCTGGATGCTCGCGATGGCCCGTGACCGCGCATATGACTTCGCGACCGGGAGTGAGGTCGTCGCTCCCTGGCGCCGCAAACTGGCCGCGCGCCTCAGCTGGCCGGTCTTCAACGCCATCAACGCCACGAGCCGCGAGGACGCCTACGTCGAGCGGACGTTCGCCCAGGTCTTCAACCTCGACCTGTCGCTCCGGGACATGACCACCGATGTGCGGTTCTGGTTCGGCATCGCGCGCTACAAGGTGCGCCAGTGGCTCGGGCGCACGGTCGTGCCCGGCGGGTTCGACGACCAGCAGGATCCGCCCGGCACCGACTTCACCGGCAAGAGCCGCGCCGGCAGCGCACCGTACGCCGAGACCGACCTCGTCAATGACTGACCCGGGGAGCAGGCAATGAGCTCTTCATGCGACGCAGCGGCCGAGCGTCTCGCTGGAAAGCTGGGCTTCTCCTGCCATGACGCCCATCCCATCGTGACCTTCCGCAACCCGTTCGGTCTCGAGAACGGCACCATGCCGTTCCTCGAACTGCTCATCATCGGTGGCGCGGTGTTCGCCCTCGTCCATGCGTGGCGGCGGTGGCGGCGCGACGGCGACCCGGTCAACATCTCTCTGTGGTTCGCCTCGCTCGTCTACCTGGCGGTGATCGAGCCGCCGCTCTACTTCCCGGGCTGGTTCGGCCTGGAGAAGCAGGTCGGGATGATTTTCTCCCACAACGTGTTCTCCGTGCAGTTCATGTACGACCGGCTGCCGCTCTACATCGTGGCCTTCTATCCGGCGCTGTCGCAGCTCGCCTACGAGGTGGTCCGCGCCCTCGGCGTCTTCGCGCGCCGTGGGCTCCTTCTCGGTTCGCTGGCGGTCGCGTTCACCTGCCAGGTTTTCTACGAGATCTTCGATCAGCTCGGACCTCAGCTGAAATGGTGGGCCTGGAACCCCGGCAACGAGATGATCAACAAGCCGTCGCTCGCCTCGGTCCCGATGAACAGCATGTTCCTGTTCGCCTCGGTGTCCTTCGGCGCGATGACCTACCTCGTTGGCCGGCTGGTCGGTGCGAAGGACGGCCGGGGCACTCTCAGCGGCCGGCGGATCAGCCTGCGCACCGTGGCCGTCGGCGTCCTGACACCGTTGGCGATGTCGGTCGCCGGCGTGCCCAGCAACGCCTTCCGTGGTGGGGGCCACCTTGGGATCCAGCAGGCCATCATCGGTGCCGAACTAGCCCTGGTCTGGCTCGTCGGCCTCTGCCTTCTCGCGGACGCCTGGCGCGCGCGGCGGACAGATCCGGCTCCGGTTCCGGCCGCATCGTCGCTGTTCGCGCGGATCTATCCGGCGCTGTACCTCGGCGTGCACATCGTCTTCTGGCTGATCGCATTACCGGCCTACTTCGCGGCAACCAATGGCATCACCGAGCACGGCACTCCGATCGGCAGCCTGTGGTACGCCGTGCTGTGCGCCCTAGCCGCAACCGGGCTCATCGTGGCCGTACTCCGCGCGACCGTGTCCCGACGGGCCTCAGAGCCTGTGCGATCCTGAGGCCATGGGGCATCACGGCTGGGGAGGCCGGCCTCCCGCATCGGACGCGGAGGCCCGGCAGCGCATCATCGACGCGACCGCCCGCTGCATCGACAGGCACGGCGTCACGAAGACGACCCTGTCCGACGTCGCCGGCGAGCTCGGTGTCACCCGCCAGACCGTCTACCGCCACTTCGACAGCATCAGCGACATCATCCGCGAGGTGGCGGCCCAGGGCGCCGAGTCGTTCGTCGACCTGATGATCGCGCACCTGCAAGGGATCACCGACCCGGCCCAAGCCGTGGTCGAAGGCATGGTCTTCTGCGTACGGACCATCCCCACCGAGCCACGCCTGAGCCTCCTGCTGCAACTCGCAGACACCACCGCCTTCGGCCGCAGCACCACTACCAGGGACACCATCGCCTACGGCGCCAAGATGCTCCAGCGCTTCCCCGTCGACTGGGCCGCCGCCGGCATCGGCGAGGACGACCTCAACGGCCTCGCCGAGATGATCATGCGACTCCTGACGTCCCTGCTGCAGCACCCCGGCGAGCCACCGCAGGACGAAACCCGGCTGCGCACCTTCCTCAACCGCTGGCTGGCCCCGGCACTCTCCCGGACACCACCACCCGCACCCCCGCAATCCTGAACGCACACCCGGTGACGTAAGAGGCAGCACCGAATCGCGTCTCGCGCACCAACCAAAACTCAACGCAGTCGCAGGGTGGGAGCACATTTTTTTTCTACGTTGTTCTGCGGGACGTGGTGAGCCCCTCGCATGGTTCACCCGCCCAGGGCGCCGGGTGTGGTTCAAAAGGCTCTGCCGCACAGGACCGATTGACAGGGCGCATGCGAGCCTTCAGTGGTAGCCCGTCATCGCTGCTGGCGCGGGGCGCGAGCCTGGCCAGCGCCGCCCCGGTACGGGTTGTTCGGATGTCATCTGATGCTGCGGGTCGGGCGGGTGGTGGCGTGGAGCAGGTACTCCAGTGGACCCCGTCGGCCCGCTGAGATGCCCGTCTGTATCAAGAGCCTTGGGTACCGCAGCGGAGCGATCATGTTCCAACGTCCAGGTGGGCTACTGCATGATCGTCTGGCTGGCCGTGGAAGGTTGATCATCAACTTGTACTGGATTTGTCCGAAGCCAGGTTCAGCACTCCTCCCAGTTCCTTGGTCAGGTACTCCTGCAGCGTCAAGCCGTCTGCCAGTAGGTAAATCCGAGCGACGTTAGTCCTTCGGACCGGCAGAGACGATCTGAAGGGCCTCCGACTTCCGTTTGAAGGAGCTGGTAGGCCGCCCCGTTGACCTGGCCCCAATGCATCGCTGCCCGCCACAGGAGACGTCCCAGCCCTTCGCCGCGGTGCTCTTGGAGGACGCCGAAGTACTGCGGCATCAGTTGAGGAGCGCCGATCGCGTCGGGGCGGATCTCCATGGGGCCGATGGCGCCGGCCACCGTGTCGCCCACGGCGGCGGTCAGCACCGGGCCAACGGTCCGGGCCTGCATCTGCTCGTAGAGGAAGGCGAAGCCGTCGGGTGCCATCCGCTCGGCAAACGTGGCGAAGGTGGCTCGTACCTTCGCCGGCCACTCGCTGAAAGGCCGTACGGGGCCGTCGGGTGCCGGTCGGATGGTCGCCCTGAAGTCCTGGAGCTGGATGCGTGTCCCTCGCCCGTCTGGTGCTTCGGGGCCGAGGAAACGGACGATCCGTGTCTTGCCTACGCCGTGTTCGGCGGCCAGTTTCTGGGCCAGCTCGGTGGCGGTGAAGGCGCTGTCGGGCTCGATGCCGTAGAGGTGGACCTTGACCGTGCCGGAGCCTCGCCGGGACAGCGTGGGAATCAACGTCTCGCCAGGCCGGTGGACGATGTTCTCGACGAGTACGGTCTCGTCCTTGCTGTCGGACCAGCGAATGTCCTTGTCGTAGCGCAGGAACCAGCGGTCGGTGGAGGCCGCGATCAGGGTGTCCGTGAAGAGGTCTTCGGTGAGGACGGACGGGTGGACCGGTCCGATCGTCGGCAGGTAGGGCGCCGACACCACTGGACGTAGCCAGTCCCAGCGGAATCGCATGTGCTCAGAGTACTCATCTCGTGCTCGAAGGCTCAGGCCCCGACGCAGATCCGCCAGGGCCTGAGCGCAGATGATCGGAGGGGTTCGGTCAGTTCGGGTTGTCGTCGCCGGCCGCGCAGGAGCAGGCGCTGCCCTCCATCAAGGCGTCGGCGTCCACCTCGATGACGAGTGATGTGGTGGCGACGAGGGTGGTGGGCAGAGCCGGGCGGATGGCCGGCGGGCGGCTGGACTGGATTTCAACGGGAACCGTACTCATGAGTGCACCATCTCCTTGGTGTCTCCGTGCTGGCAGTAGGTGTTCAGCGGTGCCTTCGCCTCCTGGTAGACCTTGGCGAGCGGTCG
This sequence comes from Streptomyces sp. NPDC101776, assembly GCF_044766845.1. NCBI lineage: Bacteria > Bacillati > Actinomycetota > Actinomycetes > Kitasatosporales > Streptomycetaceae > Streptomyces > Streptomyces sp. NPDC101776. Next base: position 16,064 of record NZ_JBIWMV010000034.1, read on the forward strand.
ACATACCCGGCATGAGCCGGAGATCGAGCAGCCCGTGCAGCCACCGGTGCGAAGCATGAGCCGATCGGAGATCGCTCCGAGTCGGCGAAGGCCGTCGATCCCCTCGGTCATGAGGTTGATCTGGTCGTCGCGGCCGATCTTGCAGATCGAGACCATGGCGTGAGGGTCGGCGTGGAAGAAGGTCACGCCCGCGTTGCAGCCCTGGAAGACCGGCCGCTTGCGAAGAAATTCCGTCGACTGGACGAGCAGCGGCTCGCCTGTCCCTGAGAAGGTCGGCTGCATGTTGGTGTAGACGTGGTGGTCCAGGCCCCAGCCCTTCACCAGGTCCACCATGGCGTCGACCTCGTGGGCGTTGTCCTCCGTGACCACGACTGACACTCGCAGCGGTAGGCCGGCATTTCGAGCGGCGGCCATGCCTCGCTGGAAGTTCTTCCACGCGCCCTTGCGCTGGGTCAGTTCGTCGAAGGACTCCTCCGTGGCGCCGTACATGCTGACGACGACGCGGTACGGCGGGCAGTCCCGGAACAGACGGAGCAAGTCGGGTTTCCACAGACGCGAGGCGTTGGTGGAAACCGTGAGCATCATGCCCTGGCGGCACGCGTACCAGTAGGCGCCCTCGAAGTCGGGATCGACCGTTGGCTCGCCACCCGTGATCTGCAGCCAGAGGACCCCCGAGTCGCGGAAGATGTCGATGAGCTTGACCTTCTCGTCCCAGCTCAGGCCGGCCAGGGGGCGTTCGCCGAGGTAGCAGTGCTTGCAGCCGAAGTTGCAGTAGAGGTTGATCTCCCAACTCGCGCGCACGAAGCCGAGTTTGGTCGGTTCGCGTATCAGGAGCGTCGAGTCGACGGCCTGACCGTCGAGATCGAGACCCCAGGCTTCGGCTGCGGTTTCCACCAACCAGTCCGGCACACGGGTGTTGGAACTGGTGCTCCGCCGTACCTCCTCGTAGTGCTCGGCCGGCAGCCGCACGCAGGTTGGGCTTCCCGGCCGGACGGCCAGGTGGCCATCCAGGAACGGGCTGATGATCAGCTGGTGCATCCGATACCTCCTGGGGTTGAGCCCCACCCCCAACTCGTACGGGGGAACCGAGCTGGGGGTGGGAGCTACATGGCAGGACGCGCGTCCAACCGCTGGTGGTAGGAGTGGACGACCCAGCGACACCACTCGCAGCAGTCGCCACAAGCGAATACCGGAGCCGATAGGCCGCCTACCTCGACCGGGCCGATAAAGATCACGAGTTGATCAGAGCGACGACAGAGCAGACAGGTGCCCCTGGACCACTGGCGCCGAGTCACGCGCCGGCCTCAATGCGCTCCTGCCGGGTTCGCGTCACAACGAGCTGGTCTGGATTGTCGGCCAGCCACTCGGAACGAGCTGGGGCTCGGAGGACGGGTACACCACGGCTGACGTCCGTCACAATCGCTCGGCATCCGGGTTTGCACTCGACCTCGTCTCCGACGCCAGGCCGCTTGCTGTCAGTCACGGCGGGGTACCCCGCCGTTCCTCTCGACGTAAACCCACAGCAGGCGCCGGGTGAGGTTGGCTACGTCGCGCATGAAGAAGAAGGCCGTGAAGCTCGGCGCTCGTCTGCCGGGATGGTTGGTCAGCTCCAGCAGCTTGTATGCCTGGCGGAACAGATCCATGACTTCGTCATCGTTATCGGCGCCCAGGAGCAGGCTCAGGAGACCGACGACCCTCATCGTCTTGAAGTCGATGTCCTCACGGGTCGACGTGTTCAGCTCCGTCTTCAGCACGCCATCTGTTACGTCCGAGATCAGCTCGACATCGATGGGCAAGTTGTCGACGCCGACCTCGGGTTCCTCGGTCACGCTCGCCACCACGCTTCTCCCCTCGATGCGACTTGCGCGGACTTGGGTTCGAGAACGAACGTAGAGCGGCCAGCGTCCAACTTCCCAGGAGGTTGCGCGAGTTTGCAGCAAGTCGATTGACGGGCTCGAACGGCTCCTCGACGATCGCCGTGTCGCGCAAACCTGCGCAAGACAGCGGACGGGAGAGCAACCATGAAGTTACGGTTCCTTGGTAAGAACTCCACCCCCGGAGACAGCCCCACCCTGTACGCCAGTGACCAGGACAGCTACGTCATCCAAGGCTGGAAGATCTTCGCCAACGAACTGCTCACGCAACTCGACGTGCCGGAAGGACAAACCGCGGTGGAGGTGCCGACCGAGCTGTTCGAGCACCTGACCAAGGACGGCCAAGTCTCCGGTGAGATCAGGAAGTTCACCGCCCCGATCATGCTCGTCACGGAACAGGGAACATGCGTACTCCAAGGCCCGGAAATGCACGATGCTGAAGCCTTGAGCCAGATGCGCATGCCTGACTATGAGACCTGCATCGAGGTCCCCAAGTCCTCGATCATGGCCCTGCTGAAGGAGAACAGTGGACCTGATCACCCCCGCACAACGTGACGAGCTGTTCCGCAGCTTCGAACGTGACGCCTTCCATCTGGAGCTGCGGGACGACTACGGATCTCCCGTCGAAGACACGCCGTATGCCAGGTGGCAGCGGGGCGAGCCCGACGACTACGTGTGGCTCGATCCGTGGATGACGCTGATGAAGCGGGTTACGGGTGAAGGTAAAACCGTGCGACGGGTCCGAGTGATCACGGAGCCACACTCCGAGTACGTCGGATGGGAACACTCGCTGACCCACCTCAACATCGAGGCCGGCGAGGACATCCGATGGCTTCCGCGGCAACGGTTGCCCGAGGACGTCACCTTCCCCGCCGGTGGCAACGACTGGTGGCTGTACGACGATCGTCTCCTTGCGGTCGGTCACTTCGATCCGGAAGGCCGTGTCCTCGGGTCAGAGATCGTTGAGGACCCTGACACGGTGGCCGCCTGCATCCGGGTGCGCGACCTGCTCTGGGCCGACGCCATCCCACACACCGAGTACAAGCCCTGACCCATCAGTGAGCAACCAAGCACAAGAAGCACGAGAGGCACTGGGTGCCCGGCTACGTGGATTCCGCAAGGATGCGGGATTCGCGAGCGGCCGGGCATTCGCCGTGGCCACCGGTTGGGCGGAGTCCAAGGTCTCCCGGCTGGAGAACGGCAAGCAGAACCCCAGCGAAGATGACATCCGCACCTGGTGCTTGAAGACCGACAGGCAAGAGCACCTCGCCGACCTGATCGCCACGGTGCGGCACATCGATGAGCTGTGGCTTGAGTGGCGCCGGCAGTTCCAGACCGGCGCGGAGCAGCGGCAGAAGAAGGCACTGCCGGTCTACGCCAAGACCAAGGTCTTCCGTATCTGGCATCCGACGCTGGTGTGGGGAACGCTCCAGACGGCGGAGTACGCGGCGGAGACCTTCCGGCAGGTGGTCGACTACTACGAGATCCCCGACGACGCGGAAGCCGCCACCGCCAAGAGGCTGGAACGACAGCAGTACCTGTACCGAGGCAACCGGATCTTCAACGTCGTGCTCGGCGAACAGGCGCTCTACACGAATTTCGGAGGACCGGAGGTGATGAAGGGGCAGCTCGACCGGTTGCTGGCGGTGATGCGGCTGCCCCGGCTGAGCCTGGGCATCATCCCGCGCTCCGCGTCCATCGGTATCTGGCCCGGCAACTCCTTCTCGATGTTCGACGACAAGCTCGTTCTCGTTGAGACCTACTCGGCGGAGTTCTCCGTCACGCAGCCCCGAGAGATCGAGCTGTACACCAAGGCCTTCGCCCTCTTGAAACGGTCAGCGGTCTACGGCACCGCCGTCCGCGACCTGATCCTCACTGCCAGCCAACACTTCGATCAGATGCCGAGCGACTAGGAGAAGAACATGCAGCGTGTCACTCCAAACTGGCGGACCAGCACCTACACCGGGACCGAGAACTGCGTCGAAGTGGCCGACAACGCGCCGGCCAAGGTGATGGTGCGAGACACGAAGGCACGTAGCCGCGGAGTCCTGGCTGTGCGGCCGACCGCCTGGGCAGCGTTCGTGGCGTTCGCCAAGGTGGGGTAGGGGTCGATCGCCCGGGTGCCCTCCGTCACCCAGCCGTACCGTCGTGACCTCCGTCACGCGAAGTGTAGTTGAGTGGTCACGCAGGGTTTGCGCAAATCGTGGCAGATCGTGGATCGCTTCGGGCGTCGCGCAGGTGATCGGGGTGGCGCGAACGTGCGGGGGATGGTGCGAACCTCTGTGCGGCGTTTGTGGTAACCGGAAAGTTACTCTCCGTTAAAGTCGTGGTGAGGCGCTCTACACAAACCGGTCCGCAGTCCGCGGTGATCAGTAACCGGTTGGCATCCGGGTGGTCCACCCGGCCGCGGGCCTGCCACCAGCGGCGGATCGATTCGACGGCGAACACCGAGGTGTCGTGATCGGTGCCGACGTTCACCCATCGGATCGCCCCGCTCGTCCGGCTCCACCAGCTTCAGCAACGCCGGAACCAGGGAAGGATCCTGTTCCTCGGCAGGCTTGCGGCCACCCCCGGGGCGCCGGACGCAGCCGTCCCGCAGCGGCTCCTCACCGGCCTCCAGCTCGAACACACCGCTGCGGACCGTGGTCTCGCTCACTCCGGCCAGCCGCGCCACGGCCCGTTCCCCACCATGTCCGAGCAATCGCGCCTCCTGCCCCAGCGTCAGACGCCGCTGACGCTCGTTCAGATGCGGCAGCAACACCGCCAACCGGTGGTCGAGTTGGGACAGCAACTCCTCCGTGATCGCGATACCAGGCCAACGAGCCGCTGACCGCGAAGCAACAGGTTGTTTTTTACGGCTTCACTACGCCGGCAATCTGCTGAGCCAGGTTCCGAAATCGGCCCAGCCCTGGGTGGCCACGCTGCTGCGGACCGTCTCCGAACACCCCGACACGACTGCTGTCCAGGCCCAGATGCGGCACGTCCTGGACGCCTTGGAGACCAAGTTCCCCAAGGCCGCAGCCCACTTGGACACCGCCCAGCACGACCTGCTCGCCTTCACAGCGTTTCCGCGCGAGATCTGGCGGCAGATCTGGTCGAACAACCCGCAGGAGCGTCTGAACAAGGAGATCCGCCGCCGCACCGACGTGGTCGGCATCTTCCCCGACCGCACCGCCCTCATCCGGCTCGTCGGCGCGGTCCTGGCCGAGCAGAACGACGAATGGACCGAGGCCCGCCGCTACATGGGAATCGACCTGCTGGCCAAGGGCCGCCTCCACCCGATCGAGTCAGAAACCGAAGATCCCGCACTCCCGTCCAACCCACAAACAAGGTAGGACCGCATAGCCTCAAAACGAGATCACCGAGTGGCCGTCAATACACCACTCCCACGGACGTGACCCCAATCGTTTGAAACCACCACTGGGCTGGAGACACGCAGCCACACCCAGCATCCCTGGGCCTCCCGATCCTACGAGTGACCGGAATCAACCCCAGGAACAACGTAAGGAGATACGACCCTCACCGCGGCCGGTACTTCAAGCCCCAGCGCCTCCACGCAGATAAGGCCTACGACCGCGCCAACTTACGCAGATGGCTCCGCTGGAAACACATCGGAGTACGCATCGCACGCAAAGGCATCGAGTCCAGTGAACGATTAGGGCGCCGGAGGTGGGGATCGAGCGCACGATGTCGTGGCTGTCCGGCTACCGCAGACTCAGCCCCCGCTACGAGCGTCATCCCCGCAACTACCTGGCCTTTCTCGGACTCGCCGCCGCCCTCTGCTGCTACAAGCGCCTCGTCCGCCTCACCACGTAGGACACCGTCTAAGTCCCCCGCCTTCTCGCGGCCCAGGACACCGATCAACAACCCGCCTACGCCACCCCGTTGCTGCCCGACGACCCCGCCCCGGCCATCACCGCGGGCCACTTCCGTCACGTCCCCGTCCTCCTCGGCAACACCCACGACGAAGGCAACGGCTGGGCCGCCGGGATCATCCAGGCCGGCAACCCCGTCACCCCCGACACCTGGCCCGACGTCGTGGCCGCCTTCTTCCCCTCCCCCGGACAGGCCGAGGCGATCGTCCGCGAGTACCCGGTGAACCGTACCGACGGGGGCCCGGTCTTCGGCGCCGTCATCGGCGACGCGAACTTCGCCTGTCCGACGGCGCGCACCGACGCCCTGCTCAGCGCTCAAGTACCCACCTGGCGCTACGAGTTCGCCGACCAGCACGCCCCACCGCTCACCCCCGGCACACCGCCGTTCCCGCTCGGCGCACCACACGCGAGCGAACTGACCTACCTGTTCGACCTCGGCGGCCGCCCCCGCGACCTGACCGAGGCACAGCACCGGCTGGCCGACACCATCATCGACTACTGGACCCGCTTCGCCCGCACGGCCGACCCCAACAGCCCCACGTCCCCCCACTGGCCCCAGCACACGGTGCTGTCCCTGGCACCGGACCACATCGCCCCCACCCGCACGGCGGAACTCCGCCACCACTGCGCGTTCTGGAACACCCGCCGAGGACCACCGCGCGGGCCGACCACCCCGGCCGACAAACAGACCCCAGGTCGCTGACCCGGGAGTTCAATCCGAAGCGGGGGACGAAAATCGAACAGCGAGGCTGCTCAGGGCCTTGGGTCACTCCCCCGTTCGCACTGCGTTGTCAGTCGGGATCGGTTCCTCTGGAGGAAAGGGCTGAGCGACAAAAGCGATCCGAAGACACAGTCCGCGGCGCGCCGAAACAGCGCTTCGTCGGTGCTGCGGCCGAGGCGCAAAGGCACAGGGACCGCGAACGCGGCGGTGGTGCGGGCCGTCGGGGCGCACCTGCGCCGTGGACGCGCACGGCGTTCCCTCTGATCCGGCAGATGACCGGGCGGCCCGCGACGGAGCTACTACGGAGCCACTTTCGGGAAGTGCATGGTTTTGCTCGTTTCGCGACCATAAAACACTCAATCAAGCGCTGTGGTTTCATGGCGGTGTGCACATCGTTGCGCATCCCCCTGACAGAAAGTTGTGAGACATGGCGGCACCGCAGGCCCGGTGGAGCGCGCTGCTGGAGATGCTGACGCGCGACGGGCGGCTCGAAGTCGAGCCGGCTGCCGCGGAGTTGCGGGTCTCCGCCGCGACGATCAGGCGTGACCTCGACGAGCTGGCCCGCCAGCAGATGGTCACCCGCACGCACGGCGGAGCCGTGATCAACGCGATCGCCTACGACCTGCCGCTGCGCTACAAGGCCGCGCGCAACGCTCCGGAAAAGGAGCGGATCGCGCACGCGGCCGCCGGCCTGGTGAAGGCCGGGGCCGTGGTCGGGTTGAACGGCGGCACCACGACCACCGAGGTGGCGCGGGCTCTGGCCACCCGCGCCGACCTGAGTTCCGGCAGCGCGGAGACAGCGGTCACCGTAGTGACCAACGCCCTGAACATCGCCAACGAACTCGTCGTACGACGCCACGTCAAGCTCGTGGTGACCGGCGGGGTGGCCCGGCCCGCGTCCTACGAGCTGATCGGGCCGCTGGCGACCGACCTGCTCTCGGAAATCGCCCTGGACCATGCCTTCATCGGGGTGGACGCCATCGACGTGGCTTACGGCGCGACCGCCCACCACGAGGGCGAGGCCAGCATCAACCGGGCGCTGGCCCGCCGCGCGCAACAGGTCGTCGCGGTCGCCGACTCCTCCAAGCTGAACCGGCGCGCCTTCGCCCGTATCTGCCCGGTGGAGGACATCGACGTGCTCGTGACCGACAAGGCCGCCTCCGACGAGTTGACCGAGTCGTTCACGGCTGCCGGTGTGGAGGTCATCCGCGCCTGATCCCACACGCCGCTGGCCGGACGGTGGCGGCCGCGATGCGCATCCGGGCGTCATCCCCGGACGCCGCCAGCGGTCAGGCCTGAGACGAGGTGGCGCTCCACGAAGACGAACAGCACCACCACGGGCACGATCGCGACGATCGAAGTGGCGAACAGGTACTGCCACTGCTCGTGGTACGAGGTGACGAAGCCGGGAATCGCCCTGGTCAGGGTCATCCGGTTGCTGGACGAGGTGATGGTGAGCGCCACCACGTACTCGTTCCACGCCCCGATGAAGGTGTAGACGAGCGCGGTCACCACACCGGGCATCGCGAGCGGCAGGACGACACGGGTGAGGGCGCCGAACCGCCCGGTGCCGTCGAGCCAGGCCGCCTCCTCCAGTTCCTTGGGGATGCTCGCGAAGTACGCGCTCAGGATCCACACGCAGAACGGCAGGTTGAACGCCGCGTTCACCAGGATGAGGCCCTCGGCGGTGTCGGTCAGGTCGAGGCTGACCATTTCCCGGTAGATGCCGACCAGCAGCGCGGTCGGCGCGAACATCTGGGTGACGAGTACGAGCAGCAGGAAGGCGCCGCGCCCGCGGAAGCGGTGCCGGGCGGTGTAGTACGCGGCGGGCAGCCCGACGGCCAGGGCGAGCGCGGTGGCCGCCCCCGCGATGTACAGCGAGAACAGCAGTGCGTCCCCGACGTGCGGGTCGGTGAGCGACCAGATGTGCGTGAAGTTCGACCACTGCCATCGGGAGGGCAGATAGGACGGTGGGGACTTCATCAGTTCGGGCGTCGGCTTGAGCGCCGTCAGCAGCATTTCGACGTAGGGCGCGAGAAAGACCAGCGCCACCAGCCATCCGGCGGCGGTGAGCAGAACGGTGCGCAGCTTCATCGGTCCTGGCCGCCTCCTGCGCGGTCCACTTTTGCGGGTGATGACGGCTGTCCGGCTCACGTGGTGTCCTCCTGTCGGCGCACGACACGCAGGTAGACCAGCACCACAGCCAGAACCAGCCCGAAATTGACGACGGCCATGGCGGCCGACTCCCCCACCGACTGGTTGTCGAAGGCCAGTTTGTACAGGTAGGTGGTGGTCGTATCGGTGGCGAAGCCGGGGCCGCCACGCGTCATGGCCCAGATGATGGGGAACGAGTTGAACACGTTGATGACGTTGATGATCGCGGCGACCACCAGTGAGGGCCGCAGCAGCGGCAGGGTGATGCCCAGGTAGCCGCGGACCGGGCCGGCGCCGTCCACCCGTGCCGCCTCGTACACCTCGCCGGGGATGCTCTGCAGGCCGGCCAGCAGGACGAACGAGGTGAACGGCAGGGAGACGAACACCGCCACGCCCATCATCGCGACCAGGGCCTGCCCCGGGTTGGCCAGCCAGTTGACGGGCGCGTCCAGCACGCCGAGGTCCATGAGCAGCCGGTTGACCACGCCGTAGAAGTCGTTGAGCATCCAGCGCCAGATGAGCGCCGTCATCAGCACGGACGAGGCCCAGGGCACGATCATCGCCCACCGCACCAGCCGGCGCCCGGGGAACCGGGAGTTCAGCAGTTGGGCCAGGCCGAGAGAGACCACGACCGTGACGGTGACGACCCCGACGACCCACACGAGGGTGCGTAGCAGCACTCCGGGCAGGTCGTCCTCGGCGAACAGGTCGGTGTAGTTGCGGAGTCCGGCGAAGCCCTGGGACAGCCCGGTGGAGCTCACCCGCGTCAGTGACGTTCGGGCCATCTCGAAGACCGGCCAGACGACCATGGTCAGGATGAGGAGGGTCGCGGGACCGAGCCACAACAGCGGTTCCAGGGCGCGCCAGGTCCGGCGCGGGCGGCGCGGCGCAGGTGGGGCCGGCGCCACCGGGGCCGATCGTTCGGCCCCGGCGGTGCCCACGGTGACATCGTGTACGGCCACCGAGATCAGTCGCCCTTCTGCGCGGTCTTCTGGATCTCGCCCAGGACCTTCGCCGGGTCGCCGCCCGCAACCGCCGTGCCGATGCGCTGTTTCACGGCGCCGTCGACCGCGGCCCACGCGGGGTCGTCGGCGGGGGCGAACTCGGCGGCGGCGAGGGCGTCGACGAACGGCTTGTAGTAGGCGGTGTTTGGGCTGTCGGAACTGAGCACCGCGCCGGCCGACTTGGTGACCGACAGGAACCCCTCGGTGGAGACGAACTTTGCGGCGTTCTCCTTCTGGTAGAAGAAGTCGAGGAACTTCTTCACGGCCGCCTTGTTCGGCCCGTCACTCTTCTTGAACGCGACGAGGTAGTCCTGCACGCCGAGCGTCTTGTGGGTACTGCCGTCCTTGCTCGGCAGGGCCTCGACGCCGTAGTTCAGCTTCTTGTCGACGGGGTCGATGAAACCCTTCCGCAGGAAGACCGCCCCGTTGAGCATGCCGATCTTGCCCTGGGCGAACTCGTTGAAGACGTCCTTGCGGTTGGTGGCCTCCGGGTTGGGCTGGGTGACCTTCTCCTTCGTCAGTTTCCGCAGATAGGTGAGCGTGTCGACGTTGGCCTGCTGGTCGATCGTCCACTTGCCCGAGGAGTCGGTCCAGCCGCCGCCGTTGTTCATCGCCCAGATCTGGAACTCGGCCTGGGCCTCCTCCGCCCCCAGGGGTAAGCCGAGGCCGATGTAACCGGCCCGCTTGATCTTCTTGGCGTCGGCCTCGACCTCGGCCCAGGTGGACGGCGGCCCGGCGATGCCCGCCTTGGCGAAGATGTCCTTGTTGTAGAAGAACAGGCGTGCGCTGGAGAGGAGCGGAAGGCCGTACTGGGTCCCCTGGTACTGCGCCTGCTGCCGGAACACCGGGAGGAAGTCGGCCAGCACCTTGGGCGAGACGACGTCCTGCGCCTTGTAGACCAGGTCGTCGCGGGCGAAGTCGGAGAACTTGTTGTAGTTGAGGATGTCGGGTTCCTGCTTGGTCTGGACGTACGTCTTGACCTTGGAGTCCATCTGCTCCCAGTCGACGACTTCGAGATTCACCCGGTAACCGGGGTTCGCCGCTTCGAAGTCCTTGATCAGCGCGGTCCAGTAGGCCTGGGTGTCGTCGTCGTACTTGGCGGCGACGAACCTGATCGTTTTGCCGTCGGATCCGCCGCTGTCCGAGGAGCTGCCCTTGCCGCATCCGGTGAGGGCCAGGGCCAGGGACAGTCCCCCGGCGAGGCCCGCGAGGTGCCGTTTCACGGAGTACCCCTCCGCACGCATGGCGTGCTTGGTCAAGCGCGTGCTCGCCTGATGGCGCGCATGCTTGTTTGTTTATGCTCGATTTCTAGTGCTATCAATCATCGAACGACATGATGCTCAACGAAACGCACACGGTGTCAAGGGCCGCCGCATCACGTATCGGTCACGCCGTGCGCCTGAGAGGGAGACTTCGCAATGAGTCGGACCGAGATCGAGATCGCCAGTCAGCCCGAGTGCTGGCAGCGGGCCGTGGCGCTGGCCCGGCGGCCCGACAGCCCCTCCGCCGCCTCGCTGCCCCGGCCCGGCGAGCGGGTGGCCGTCGTCGGCTGCGGCACGTCCTGGTTCATCGCCCAGGCGTACGCGGCGCTGCGGGAGTCGGGCGGCCACGGCGAGACCGACGCCTTCCCCGCCTCCGAGATGCCGGCCGGGCGCGCCTACGACCGGGTGGTCGCGCTGACCCGGTCGGGCACCACGACCGAGGTGCTGCAACTGCTCCGCCGGCTGCGGGGGCACACCCCCACCACCGCGGTGACCGCGGTACCGCGTTCACCGGTGACGGGCCCGGCGGACGCCGTGGTCCTGCTCGACTTCGCCGACGAGACCTCGGTCGTCCAGACCCGGTTCGCCAGCACGGAACTGGTGTTTCTGCGGGCGCATCTGGGCGAGGACCTCGGGCATCTGCCGCGGCAGGGGCGATCGGCGGTGGACGAACCACTGCCGGCCAGGGTGCTCGACGCCGAGCAGTTCACCTTCCTGGGACAGAGCTGGGCGTACGGGATCGCGCAGGAGGCTGCGATGAAGATGCGTGAGGCGGCGGGCGCCTGGACGGAGGCCTATCCGGTGATGGAGTACCGGCACGGCCCGATCAGCGTCACCGGACCCGGCCGGGTGGCCTGGTGGTTCGGGGACCCGGCGGCCCTGCCGGCCGGTCTCGCCGACGACATCGCCCACACCGGCGGGCAGTTGGTGGCCCTCGGCCGGGACCCCCTGTCCGACCTCGTCATGGTGCAGCGGCTGGCCGTCGCCCTCGCCTCGGCCCGCGGAATGGATCCGGACAATCCGCGCCATCTGACCCGTTCCGTGATCCTGGCCTGACCCGGCGGCCCGGGGCCGATCCCGGGGAAGCCACAGAATTTACCTGCCTTTTATGAACGGTTTCCGGGCCCGTCGAGGTCTCCCGGCGACCTCCGGGACCGATCGCCACCAGGGACGAAAGCAGCTCCACGAGGCCCCTCGGAGCGCTTGGAACCCCGCATGTCCCCCTGGTTGACAGGTGGCGGTTCTCGCAAGAGCATGAGCGAAATTGTTTGGATTCTTGCAACTGCGCGCAGAATCAAGCAGATCGCAAGCCTGCCCAGCACCGCGTCTGCTCGTGACCGTGCACTCGGCACGCCACCAGCACCAAGCACCGCAGCTCCTGAGCCCTGTCACCGTCCGGTCCGACTGGAGGACACGAGTGCACGCCCGACTGAGCAGTCCCGGCGGCCTGTTGCTCGCTGCCGCCCTGACCGCCGCCATGCTGATGGCGCCCGTCACCGGCTCCGCCATGGCAACGGCCGCCGCCCGCCCCGCCGCCACCATCGACGGCCCGAAGGTGGCCCGCACCGCGCACGCCGTCACGGTCTCCGTGCCGGCCTCCGCCGGCGCCCCCGGCTACACGCTCGACGTGGCCACCGACGAACTCGCCCTGACCACGCGCCGCGCCGGGAAGACCGTGCTCGCCACGGCCTCAGGCGACACCGGCGCCCTGCGCTTCACCGGCGCCGACGGCGCCTGGCAGCACGCGACCGGCGTCACCGGCTGGACGTGGCGCAACGGCGTCCTGACCGTCACCGCCGACAGCACGCTCGCCGGCGCCACGGTCGAGGCCCGGATCACCCCAGGCGCCGACCGCTACCAGCTCGACTGGGACGTCCACGGCGGCGGACCCAAGCAGTTAGGCCTCGCCTACGACCTGGCGTCGGCCGGCCACTGGTACGGCCACGGCGAGGCGGAGACCCCGCAGGGCGGCCCGGGTGTCGACCAGCCCTGGCCGCTGGACAGCGGTCAGGTGGAACACACCGGCTTCGGGCCGGCCTCCTACCACATGATCGATCCGTTCTGGTACACCTCGGCCTCGACCGGACTGCGGGTCGACACCGGCAACACCATGGACGTGTCCGTCAACAGCGGCAAGGACGGCCTCGGCCGCTTCACCGTCAACGCGGCCGACACCTACAAGGCCACCGTCTTCGTCGAGTCCACCCCGCTGGCGGTCTACCGCGACTACGTCGGCATCGTCGGCAAACCCAGGCAGAGCGACGCCACGTACGAGCAGTACGAGAAGCCGCTGTGGAACTCCTGGGCGCAGTTCTACACCAACGTCGACCAGCGGAAACTCCTCGACTACGCCACCAAGTTGCACGCGGCCGGCCTGGACGGGCACACCATCCAGTTGGACGACAGGTGGGAGTCCGAGTACGGCAACCTCACCTTCGACTCCACCACCTTCCCCGACCCCGAGTCCCTGTCGGAGAAGATCCACGCCATGGGGTTCGACTTCGGCATCTGGGTCACCCTGTGGATCAACCTCGACTCCGACAACTACCAGTACGCCGCCGACCACGGCTATCTCCTCATGGACGCCTCCGACACCACCAAGCCCTGCGACGTGACCTGGTGGAACGGCAACGCCGGGATCATCGACCTCGCCAACCCGGCGGCCAAGGCCTGGTACGAGGGCAACCTGAAGAAGCTCATGGGCGACTACGGCATCGACGGACTGAAGTTCGACACCCGCTTCTTCGACGAGAAGTGCGCGCCGCGCGACGGCTATCAGGCCACCGACTACCAGAAGCTCGGCACCCAACTGGCCGACGCGTACGACCTCCAGGGCGCCGGCATCCGGGTCCACTGGAACTCCACGGCCCACGAGGCCGGTTTCGTCACCCGCCAGGTCGACAAGGGAACCGGCTGGAACTCCCTGAAGGCGTCGGTCAGCCAGAACCTGGCCATCTCCACGATCGGCTACCCGTTCGTCGAGTCCGACATGATCGGCGGTTCCGGCGGACAGGCCGCGCCCAGCAAGGACGTCCTGATCCGGTGGGCGCAGTCGGCGTCCCTGATGCCGCTGATGTACTCCTCCACCTCACCGGTGGAGACGAACGACGTCACCACCGGCCAGAAGGTGACGTACGACCAGCAGACCATCGACCTGTACCGGGCGGCGATCAAGGCGCACGAACGCCTGGCGCCCTACATCTGGGACCAGGTCCAGGCGACCCTGAAGACCGGCGACCCGATCATGCGTCCGCTGTTCTTCGACTTCCCGAAGGACCAGGCGAGTTACACGGTCGCGGACGAGTGGATGCTGGGTCCCGCGGTGCTGGCCGCGCCCAAGCTCGGCTCCGGCGCCACCCGCACGGTGTACCTGCCGTCCGGCGCCTGGTACGACGTCAACCAGGGCACCGTCATCCACGGCCCGGCGACCCTCAAGGGCTACGCCGCGCCGCTCGGGGTGACGCCCACGTTCGTGAAACTCGGCGCCAAGGGCGCCCTCAAGGCGATCCGGGCACTGAGGCGCGACGACGTGCCGGCCGCGTCCGTCCTGATCGGTCCCGACGCGCCGAGCACCGGTTCCGGTGAGCCCTTCCAGGTGACCACCACGGCCACGAACTGGGGCACCCGAGCCATCAGCGGCGTCCGTACCTCGCTCGGCCTGCCCGACGGCTGGACCGCGCGGGCCACCACCGCCACGACCGCGCGTTCCCTGGCGCCCGGCGCCGCGTACACCACCAGTTGGACGGTCACCCCGGCCGCCGACGCCGCATGGGGCGGCCACGGCCTCACGGGCACGGTGACCTACCGGACCTCCGCCGGGAAGACCACCAGCGTCGACGACACCGTGCAGGCCACGGTGGAAGCGACCCCCGGCAGCGTCCAGGACCCCTACCGGACGACGCAGACCACCGACGCCCAGTACGCCCAGGCAGGCGACCAGTTCGCCATCTGGGCGGGCGGGCAGGACATGTCCGGCTGGAAGGACGAGAAGGGCGCCGTCTACCTGCACGGCGTGGCCGGCGAACAGTCCACCGTCCAGGCGCAGTTGGTCTCCCAGAGCGGCCTGAGCCCGGCGGCCAAGGCCGGTGTGGCGATCGCCAACGACCTCACCGACCCGGCGAAGGGCGGCTACGCGGTCCTGGCCATGACCAAGAGCTACGGGCTCGAGTTCATGACCGACAGCGACGGCGACGGCGTCCTCGATACATGGGCGGGCGGCGGCGCGACGTACTACCCGGCCCATCTGCGACTGGTCCGCGACGGCACCAAGTACACCGCTTACACGAGCAGGGACGGCGAGACCTGGACGACGGTCGGCACGGCGCAGGTGCCGTCGGCCACCGGACGTGAGGACGCGGGTCTGGTCGCCAGCGCCGTCAACGCGAACTTCCCGGGCGACACCACCGAGGCCGTCTTCAAGGCCTTCACCGTCACCTCCTGAGCCCGGCCACTTCCTGAGGCCCGCCAATTCCTGAGCCCGCCCGGCCTTCCGCCCAGTCCAGCACGAGCCCGAGAGGGGCCCGGACCATGTCACGCGTTCCCACGGCCGTCGCCGCCTTTGTCGCCGGTGTTGTCATAGCCGCGACAACGACGGCGATCGCCGGCACCGGCACCGGCACCGGCAGATCCATCCCCGACGTCAACAACAAAGCGACGACCACCTGGCTGACCGTCAAAGTCGCCGACGCCATGGGAACCAGGG
Organism: Streptomyces sp. NPDC101776; assembly: GCF_044766845.1. Lineage (NCBI taxonomy): Bacteria > Bacillati > Actinomycetota > Actinomycetes > Kitasatosporales > Streptomycetaceae > Streptomyces > Streptomyces sp. NPDC101776. Next base: position 31,656 of record NZ_JBIWMV010000034.1, read on the forward strand.
ACACGATCACCTGGGTCCCCACAGGATCCTTCGCCTCCTCCGCCGAGGTGCGCGTCCCCCGCTACCCGACCACCGCCATCCAGGGCAAGGACACCAAAGACCTGTCCCTGTCCGCCGTCCGCAACGAGCAGGTCTCCGCACAGCTCGCCATCGCCTCCGGGCACGACCTGCACGACGTGAAGGCGAACGTCGGCGACCTCACCGGGCCCGGCGGGGCGCGGATCTCCGGCGCGGGCACGCAGATCCGGTTCGTGAAGTACGTGCCCGTGCAGCGCTCCAAGACCGAGATGGACTGGTCGGCCACCATCGACCAGGTCGGCTCCGCGACCGAGATCTCCGGCGACCGGGACCCGGACGTCGTCGGCGACGCGCTGCAGGAGGGCTCCTCGGTCGACGTACCCGCCTACGCCGCGCAGCCCCTGTGGTTCACCTTCCACATCCCGAAGACCGCCGCCGCGGGCACCTACACCGGCACGGTCAAGGTGACCGCCGCCGACGGCACCAAGGTCACCTACCCGCTCTCCGTCCAGGTCGCGAACGCCGCCGTACCGGACCCGAAGGACTACAGCTTCTTCCTCGACGTATGGGCACAACCGGAGACGATGGCGCTCAACAGCGGTGTCCAACCCTGGTCGGACAAGCACTGGAAACTGATCGAGGCGTACGACAAGGACCTGGCGAGCCACGGCCAGAAGGTCGTCAACACCACCATCGTGGACAACCCGTGGCACCACCAGTGGTCGCTGGGCACCCGTCAGTCGCAGACGGCCACGCCCTACTCCAGCATGGTCGCGTGGAAGTGGAACGGCAGCCGGTTCTCCTTCGACTTCTCCCGCTGGGACAGATACGTCCGCACCGCGCTGAAGGCAGGACTCGGCCCCGACATCGGGGCGTTCTCCATGCTGGCGTTCCAGGACGGCGAGCACCTCACCTACACCGACACCCGTACCGGGAAGAGCGTCTACGAGAACGTCGACCTGGGCGGCACCCGGTGGCGTGAGGCGTGGGGAACCTTCCTGCCCGCCTTCGTCGCGCACCTGCAGCGCAAGGGCTGGCTGGACCGTACCTACCTGTCCTTCGACGAGCGGCCGGTGAACACCATGACGGTCGTCAAGGACTTCGTCCACGAGGTCGCGCCGGAATTCGACCGGCGCATCTCGGTCGCCGGCTCGGCCGGCACGGCAGACCTCGCCTCCGACCTCTCCGTCAGCTGGGACACCATCGACCAGATGACGGCCGCGAAGGCCCAGGAGCGCCGCGCCCAGGGCAAGGTCACCACCTTCTACGTGTACGGCACCCCGGCCCACCCCAACACGCTGTCCTACTCCCCCGCCGTCGAGGCCAGGATGCTGCCGTGGATCTCAGCCCAGCGCCACCTGGACGGCTTCCTGCGCTGGTCGTACAACAGCTGGACGTCCGCCCCCTTCACCGACCCGACCTACATCTTCACCCAGGGCGACGAGTACCTCGTCTATCCCGGCAGGAACGGCCCGATGTCCAGCATCCGCTGGGAGCAACTGAAGGAGGGCATCGAGGACTTCGAGCTGATCAACGAACTGCGCGAGAAGTCCGGCGGCACCACCGACAGCGACGCCCTGACCCAGGCCCTCGGCACGGCGACGCGCGATCTCGACGGCCGCACGAAGGACGTCAGCGACATCGAGACCGCGCGTGCCACCGTAGTGAAGGCGCTGACCTCTTGAAGAAGACCTGGCTCTCTCTGCTCACGGCCGTACTGCTGGCCGCCTGCTGCCTGGCCGCGCCCGCCGTGCAGGCAGCCGCCCCCCGGTCGGCGCCGGTCGCCGCCCCTCAGGCGCACACCGTCACCTACGACCAGTACTCGGTGAAGATCGACGGCAGGCCGCTGTACGTCTGGGGTGCGGAGCTGCACTACTTCCGGCTGCCGAGCCCGGACGCCTGGCGAGACGTACTGCAGAAGATCAAGGCCGCCGGATTCAACTCCGTGTCCCTGTACTTCGACTGGGGCTACCACTCCACGAAGCCCGGCGACTACGACTTCTCCGGCATCCGCAACCTCGACCGGCTCCTGGACGAGGCCGAGCGGGCGGGCCTGTACGTGATCGCCCGTCCCGGGCCGTACATCAACGCGGAGGTGTCCGGCGGCGGCTTCCCCGCGTGGCGCAAGACACACGCGGGCGTGAACCGCACGTCCGACGCGGTGTACCTGAAGGACGTCCGTGAGTGGATGAGCCGGATCAACCCGATCATCGCCCGTCACCAACTCACCCGTGGCACAGGGTCGGTGATCCTGTATCAGGTCGAGAACGAGTACCAGGGCGATGGGCTGGACGCCGACTACATGCAGACCCTCATCGACTGGGCACGCCAGGACGGCATCGACGTCCCGACCTTCGTCAACGACGGTGGCGCCAACAAGAACTGGGTCAGCGGCAAGGGCGCCCCGGACATCTACGGCTTCGACGCCTACCCGCAGGGCTTCGACTGCTCCCACCCCGACACCTGGAAGGACCTGCCCGACTACTCGTACGTCAAGGACTGGAAGCCCCAGTCCCCGCTGATCATCCCGGAGGCGCAGGGGGGTGCCTTCGACCCGTGGGGCGGCTCCGGCTACGACGCCTGCCGCGAGCTCACCGGCACCGACTTCACCCGCGTGTTCACCAAGATGAACATCGCCGCGGGCGTCACGGGCCAGTCCTTCTACATGACGTACGGCGGCACCAACTGGGGCTGGCTCGCCGACCCCAACGCCGTCTACACGTCGTACGACTACGGCGCGCCGATCACCGAGTCACGGCAACTCACCGACAAGTACCAGGAGTTCAAGCGGCTCGGCTACTTCGTCGACGCGGTGAAGCCGCTGGCCCGCACGGACAGGGCCCAGGCGCCGACGCCCAGCGACGACGCCCTGCGGATCGACCGCCGGGTCAACCCGGACGACGGCACCCAGTTCTTCACCGTCCGGCACAGTGACACCAGGGTGAAGGACACCGACACCACCACCCTGTCCCTGTCCGGCAAGGACGGCGACTACCCGCGCGTCCCGCAACGGGGCGCGATCACGATCGCGGGCCGGGACGCCAAACTCCTGGTCGCCGACTATGACTTGGGCCGGCAGCGGCTCGTCTACTCCACCTCCGAGATCATGACCCATGCCCGTGTCGGCGCCGACGACGTGGCACTGCTGTACGGGACGAGGGGCGAGGCGGGAGAGACCGTGCTGCGGTACTCGTCCAAGCCGAAGGTGACCGTCCTGGACGGCAAGGCGGACGTCACCTGGGACGCCGCACGCGGTGACCTGCGACTGAACTACACCCATCAAGGCCTGATCCGCGTACGCGTGGGCGACCTGGTCCTGCTCATCGCGGACGAGCAGGAGACCGCGCACTGGTGGCGCCAGGACACGAGCGCCGGGCTGGTGCTCGTACGCGGCCCGTCCCTCCTGCGCACCGCCCAAGTCGACCACGGCACACTGAAGTTGACCGGTGACTCGACGAAGGCCGCGAAGATCGAGGTCATCGCCGCCGCCACGGACGTGACTTGGAACGGGCGCCGCACGGCCGTCACGTCCGCACCCCGCCCGGTCGAACCACCCGCCCTCACCGACTGGCGCACCCGGGGTGAAAACCCCGAAGCCGCACCGGACTTCGACGACTCGTCGTGGACCACTGCCGACCACCTCGCCGCCACCAACCCCGATCTCGCCGGGTACACGCCCGTCCTCGCCATGGACGAGTACGGCTTCCACCAGGGCGACGTCTGGTACCGGGGCCGCTTCCGCACCACGGGCAGAACGACCGGGGTGACCCTGAACGCGAACACCGGCCCGCACGGCCTGTACGCGGCCTGGCTGAACGGTTACTACCTCGGCAGCAGCGGCGACGGAAGCCACACCTTCGACATCCCCGACGGGGCGCTCGCGGGCGACGGCGACAACGTGCTCTCCGTCCTCGTCGAGAACGCGGGTGACAACGAGGAATGGGGCCACGACTACTCCAAGGAACCACGCGGGCTGCTCTTGGCCGACCTCCTCGGCGCCGACTCCACCGTCACCTGGAAGATCCAGGGCGACCGGGGCGGCGAACAGCCCGTCGACACGGCACGCGGCGGGTACAACAACGGCGGTCTGTACGGCGAGCGTTCGGGCTGGTCGCTGCCCGGCTACCCGGACGCCTCCTGGCCGCGTACGACTCTCTCCGCACAGTCCGCGAAGTCGGGCACCGGCGTGCGCTGGTACCGCACCACGGCCCGACTCGACCTGCCGCGCGGACAGGACACCCCCCTCGCACTCGAACTCACCGACGGGGCGGGCGGCAAGGACTACCGGGCCCAGATCTTCGTGAACGGCTGGCTCATCGGCCGCTATCTCGCCGACACCGGCCCACAGTCCCGGTTCGTCATCCCCAGCGGTCTGCTCGACGCGCACGGCAGCAACACCATCGCCCTCGCCGTCTGGTCCACACGTGCCGGCGCCGGACCGGGCACCGCGCGCCTCGTCGACCTCGGCGCGAGCGCGGGCGGCATCAACATCGGGACGGTGAAGGCACCGTCGTACGACGCGAAGACGTACACGGACGCGCCGGCAGGCGCCCGGATCACCGTCGACGCCGAACCCTTCCTGAGCGCGGGCGCGGCGGCCCGGGCGACCGTCTCCTTCCACGTCCCCGGCAAGACGGCGAGCGACGTGGACCTGTCGCTGAAGGCTCCCGAGGGATGGACGGCGAAGGCGACCGGCCCGACTCACTTCGCCCGGGTCGCACCGGGTGCCACGGTCACCGCCGAGTACACCGTCACTCCGCCCGCCGATCCGGTGCCGTACGCACTGCTGTCGGCGACGGCCGCGTTCCGGCAGGGCGGACGCACCGCGCGGACCACCGGTGAGCGGGCCGTCCAGGTCCCGCCGCCCGCGCCCGCCGGGGACGCGTACGTGAGCGATCTGCCGCTCGTGCGGGCCGTCAACGGCTGGGGCCCGGTCGAGAAGGACACCTCCAACGGCGAGAACGCGGCCGGCGACGGACGACCCCTGAGCATCGGCGGCACCCCCTACACCAAGGGGCTCGGTGTGCACGCCGACAGCCAGGTCCGCGTCTACCTCGGCGGCGTGTGCACCCGGTTCACGGCCACCGTCGGTGTGGACGACGAGGTCGGGGACGGAGGCAGCGTCTCCTTCAAGGTCACCGCGGACGGGCGCGACCTGTTCACCAGCCCGACGTTGCTGGGCTCCGACGGCGGCACCCCGGTCGACGTGGACGTCACCGGCGCCCGATGGCTCGACCTGAGCGTGAACGGCGGCGGTGACATCTCCTCCGACCACTCCGACTGGGCCGGCGCCCACCTGACCTGTACGGGAGGCACCGGATGAGGCCCGTGAAACGCCCGTCTTCCGCACCCCCGAGCCAGGTGCCGACCCACGACGTCACCTACGACCGCTGCTCCGTCACCGTCGACGGCAGACGCGCCCTGCTCCTCGACCGGGCCTACCATCCGTCCGCGCCGGGAAAGTACGACTTCTCCGGCGTCCGCGACGTCGACAAGCTGCTCGGCATGGCCCAGGACGCCGGGCTGTACGTCAGTACGCGACCCGGCCCGGACATCCACGCCGAGGCGGACAGCGGCGGTTTCCCCGGTCGGCTGATGACACAGAAGGGCCGCTCCCGCTCCGCGACCCGCGTCTCGGACGCCGGGGACGGCAACGCCGGCGGCCACGCCGGCCGGGCCGGCGCCGAGCCGACCTGCGGCGGCGGTGTCTGATGCCCGGACACGGACAAGCGGTGCGCCGCGCCTCCGCGACGCTGCTGCTGGCCGCCCCGCTGCTCGGTGCGACCCCCGCGACGGCCGCAGTGTCTGGGCCGATCACCCTCAGCACCCCGGGCTACCAACTGCGCGTCGACACCGACCGGTTGACCCTCACCACGCAACGGGCAGACCGGACCGTCCTGGCCACCGCGCCCGGGGCGTTCCGGTTCCGCATCGGTGCCGACTGGCACATCGTCCGGGAGGTCACCGGCAGTTCCCGCGACGGCGACACCGTGCGCGTCACCGCCGCCACCGATCTGCCGGACGTCACGGTAGAGCTCCGGATCACCCTGCGGTCCGACCGGTACGACGTGACCTGGTCTCTATCTGGTGCCCGGGCCGACGCGCTCAGCACGGCCTACGACCTCGGCAGCGCCGGGCACTGGTACGGACACGGCGAGAACAGCGACCAGACGGTCCAGCCGTGGCCGCTGGACTCCGGTCAGATCGTGGACACTGCGTTCAGCCCGGCGTCGTACCAGGTGGTCTCCCCCTTCTGGTACACCTCCACCGCCACCGGTCTGTGGGCGGACACGGACGACCCGATGGACGTGCGGATCAACTCCGGCGGCAACGGGCTCGGCGAGTTCACCGTCACCGGGCAACGCCCGGCCGCCTCCACCGTGTTCGTCGAGAACACCCCCGAAGAGGTGTACCGCGACCACATCGCACTGGTCGGCAAGCCCGAACGCTCCGACACACCCTACGAGCAGTACGCCACCCCGCTGTGGAACTCCTGGGCCCAGCTCTACGGCGAACAGACCCAGCAGAACGTCCTCACCTGGGCCCGCGCGCTGGCCGGCGCCGGGCTCGGGGGGCACGCGGTGCAGGTCGAGGAGAGCGTGATCGCCGCCGACTTCGGCGCACGCTTCCCCGATCTGCCCGCCCTGTCCGGGCAACTCAGGCGCCTCGGCTTCGACCTCGGCATGTGGACCGGCCTGTACGTGCCCGAGACCGCCGCCGACTTCTCCGAAGCCGCCGACCACGGGTACCTGCTCAAGGACCCGTCCGACCCCACGAAACCGTGCCTGTTCACCTGGTGGAACGGCCGGCAGACCGGGCTGATCGACCTGGCCAACCCGGCCGCGCGCCAGTGGTACACCGACGATCTCAAGGCGCAGACAACCGAGTCGGGCGTCGCCGGGTTCAAGTTCGACACCGCCTTCTTCGACGACCGGTGCGCCCCCTACCCGGGGGCCACCCGCGCCGACTACGTGCGGTACGGCACCGAGCTGGCCGACGAGTTCGACCTGCAGGGCGCCGGGTTACGGGTCGCGTGGAACGCCGCGCAGGCCAAGGGCTTCGCCACCCGCACGGCCGACAAGCCGACCACCTTCGCGGGGCTGCGCGCCGCGGTCTCGGCCAACCTGGCGGTCTCCACGATCGGATACCCCTTCGTCGAGACCGACATGATCGGCGGCTCACTCAGCTACCCGCCGCCCACGAAGGAGGTTCTGGCCCGCTGGGCGCAGGCGGCGTCCCTGATGCCGCTGATGTACGCCTCGACCTCACCCACCGGTGTCCGGGACGCGACGACCGGCCGGTGGGTCGGCTACGACAAGGAGACGGTCGGCCTCTACCGGTCGGCCATCGCCACGCACGAGCGGCTGGCCCCGTACATCTGGGACCAGGTGCGCCGGACGCTGAAGACCGGCGATCCGATCATGCGTCCGCTGTTCTTCGACTTCCCGAAGGACCAGGCGAGTTACACGGTCGCCGACGAGTGGTTGCTCGGGCCGGCCGTACTGGCGGCGCCGAAGCTCGACGAGGGCACCACCCGGGACGTCTTCCTGCCGACCGGAACATGGCGTGACGTCACCAACGGCAAGGTCGTCCACGGCCCCGTGACGCTCAAGGAATACGCGGCCCCGCTCGGAGTGACACCGGCGTTCGTGCACCTCGGGGCCGAGGGCGCCGCCAAGGCGTACCGGGCGCTCGCGCGCCCCGGCGCGAAACGGTAGGGCGCATTTCACCCGGGCTTTCGCCTGCTCCATCGACCTGACCGCCGTCGGCCTCGGCCACGGCTGTTCCTGAGGAGGATCTGTGCTCGGCTTACTTGGACACCGGCGGGGACATCCGCGTGCACACCCGGCTGGGGGCCGAAGGTTCGCCGCCCTGACGGCGGCGGTGGTGGCTGTTGTGGCGGCTCTGCTTCCGGCGGCTCCGGCTGAAGCCGAGGGCCGGCAGCAGGGCTGGACGGGGACTTGGGCGACCGCGCAGCACGCGTCCTACGACCCGGGCACCTCGGAGGTGACCGTGCGGATCCCGGTGCGCGTCAGCGTGGCCGGGACGAGTGTGCGGATCCGGTTGACCAACGAGTTCACCGACCAGCCGGTGACGATCGGGCACGCGACCGTGGGGCGGCGCGCGAGCGGCTCGTCCGTGTCCGGCCCGCGCGATCTGACGTTCGGCGGGAAGCGCGACGTGACGATCCCGGCCGGGGGTCAGGCGGCGAGCGACGGGGTGCGGATTCCCGTGGCCGCCCGCAGCGACCTGGTGGTCAGCCTGTACTTCCCCGGCAGGCTCACCCACATCAGCCAGCACTGGATGGGACTGCAGACCGTCTACTGGACGCCCGACGGCGGCGGTGACCACTCCGGGGATGCCGGTGGGAACGCGTTCACCAGGACCGACTCCACCTTCCCGTTCCTCACGGGTGTCGACGTACGCGGCGGTCCGGCGCGGGGCTCCGTGGTCGCGCTCGGCGATTCCATCACCGACGGCGCCGCCTCCACCTCGGACGCCGACCGGCGCTGGCCCGACTATCTGGCGGCACGGCTGTCGGCCTGTACCACCCCCGCCGGAGTTCTGAACGAGGGCATCAGCGGGAACCGCATCACGGCCGGGACCGACGGAAACCCCTCCGCACTGGAGCGGCTGGAGCGCGATGTGCTGTCCCAGCCGGGCGCCCGGACGGTGATCCTCTTCGAGGGCGTCAACGACCTCAGCTGGGGCGGCGCCACCGGCGACCAGGTGATCGGCGGCATGAAGGAGATCGCGCGCCGGGCCCACGCCCGCGGGCTGCGGGTGATCGGCGCGACCGTGGTGCCGTACCGGGGCTGGGGCGACTACTGGACCGAGGCCAAGGAGGCCGACCGGCAGAAGGTCAACACCTTCGTGCGTGACGGTGGCGTCTTCGACGGTTACGCCGACTTCGACAGGGCGATACGGGATCCGGGCGACCCCACCCGTTACGCCGCCGCGTTCGACTCCGGTGACCATCTGCACCCCAATGACAGCGGGATGAAGGCGTTCGCCGACGCGGTCGACCTCGCCGGCCTCCACGTGGCCCGCGACTGCCCCTCGGCCCGCGTCCGGCTCACCCCGTACCGCCCGGGCCTGCCGGCCGGCCGCGCCACGGAGATCACCGCGACCGTCACCAACTCCGGCAGCAAGGTGGTCACCCGGGTCACCACCGGGCTGCGCCTGCCGCACGGCTGGACCGCCGAAGCAGAGGGGCCCACAAGCACCGACTCCCTTGCCCCCGGCGGGAGTTCCACCGTCACCTGGCGCGTCACCCCGTCCGCCGACGCGCCATGGGGGCCGTACGACATCGGCGTGGGCACCTCCTACCGGCAGGGCAGCCGGACACGCCACGACACCGACAGCGTCAGCGCCGACGTCACGCCCGTTCCGTCCGCCGTCCAGCCTCCGTACCGGACGACCGCCACCACCGACGACGCCCAATACGCCCAGAACAACGGCCAGTTCGCGATCTGGGCGGGCGGTCAGGACCTGGCCGGCTGGAAGGACGAGAAGGCCGCGGTCTACCGGCTGGACGCCGTTCCCGCTGCCGGCAGCCTCACCGTCCGTCTCGTCGGCCAGACCGGCAGCGGGCCCTCCGCCAAGGCCGGGATCGCCGTCGCGAACGACCTGACCGCGCCCGAGAAGGGCGGCTACGCGGTGCTCACCATGTCGCAGTCCTACGGCGTGGAGTTCATGACCGACAGCGACGGCGACGGACACCTCGACACCTGGGCCGGCGGCGGCGCCTCGTACCACCCGGCGTGGCTCCGGCTCACCCGCGACGGCACCGACTACACCGCGTACGCCAGTGCCGACGGCACCACATGGCAGCGGATCGGAGCCTCGACCGTGCCGACCGTCGGCGACGGCAGCCTCGACGCCGGGATGGTCGCCAGCGCCGTCAACCTCGACTTCCCCGGCCAGACCACCACAGCCGTCTTCGACTCTTTCTCGACCACCGACTGAAAGGGCCTCCCGTGAACGTCAGCCGTAGACGCTTTCTGACCACGGCCACTGCTCTCGGCTCGGCAGTGCTCCTGGCCCCGCCCGGCGCCGCCCGGGCGATCGGCGGCGCCATCCCCGACTACCAGGCCACCAAGGCATCCCTCGACACCCATCCCGTGCCCCGCTGGTACAAGGACGCCAAGTTCGGCATCTTCGTCCACTGGGGCGTCTACTCGGTCCCGGCCGGCTCCGCCCGGCAGATGGCCGCCGAGTGGTACCTCTGGTACCAGAGCTTCGACACCGATCCCACCTGGAAGTACCACCGCGACACCTACGGCCAGGACTTCCTCTACGACGACTTCATCCCACAGTTCACGGCCGAGAACTACGATCCGGACGCCTGGGTGCGGCTGTTCGAGCAGGCGGGTGCCGAGTACTTCACGCTGACCAGCAAGCACCACGACGGATTCGCCCTGTGGCCCAGCGAGGTGACGGACCGTCATGCCGGGAAGTACGGCCCCAGGCGCGACCTGGTCGGCGAGCTGATGACGGCCGCCCGCAGACGCGGCACCGTGCGGCCCGGCCTGTACTACTCGCTCGGCGAGTTCTTCAACCCCGCGCTCGGCCGCCCGATGAAGAACTTCTACACCGGTGCGGAGGTCCCGATGACCGGCTACAAGCCGGTCGACGACTACATCGGGGACTACGAACTGAAGCAGCTGTACGAGATCATCGACCGCTACGACCCGGACCTGCTGTGGGCGGACGGCCAGTGGTTCCGGCCCGCCGGCGAACCGCCGTGGCGCAGCGAGGAGCCCATCGCCCACTTCTACAACCAGGCCAAGAACCGCGGAAAGCCGAAGGGTGTCGTGGTCAACGACCGCTTCGACACGCATTTCGACTACGCCACCTACGAACAGCGCACCAACCCCACGATGGACGCCCAGAAGTGGGAGTGCTGCATCACCATGGGCTACTCCTGGGGCTACAACAAGTTCGAGATCGAGGAGGACTACAAGACCTCCGCGTTCCTCGTCCATCTGCTGGCCGACGTCACCAGCAAGAACGGCAACCTGCTGCTCAACATCGGGCCGAAGCCGGACGGCACCATCCCGGACGTCATGCAGCGGCGGCTGCGGGACATCGGCGCCTGGCTGAAGGTCAACGGGCCCGCGATCTACGGCTCGACGCCCTGGCTGCGGGCCGAGGAGGAGGGAAGTCCGCTCGGCATCCGCTACACCGTCAGCCCGGGCAAGTTCAACATCATCGTGCTGGGCGCCCCCAGCGGCACCCTCTCCGTGCCCGCGGACATCCCCCTCTCCGCGACCTCACGGATCCGGCTGCTCGGCCACGACAGACCGCTGAGATGGACGCGTTCCGACGGCAGGGTCCACATCAGCGTCCCGGAGACGCTGCCCAGCGAAATCGCCAACACCTTCACCGTCGACTGGGAGAGGCGATGAGCAGTCTGAACACCCGTACGGACACCCTCGGTCCCACCCTCACCGTCACCACCGAACCCGCCGAACCGGTCGGCGGCGACGACGTCACCGCCACCGCGGTCCTCGTCAACGACTGCCCGTTCCCGCTGCGCGGCGCCGTCCTGTACCTGGTGGACCCGGGCAGCGTGACCGCCCACCGCACCATCCCGCTCGGTGACCTGCGCCGCGGCGCGAAGGTCACCCGCAGCTGGCGTACGTCGATGCCGGCCGACGTCGCCGGGGACATCGCGTTCACCGCGCACGCCCTCTTCGACGTGGACGGACGCAGCGCCGACTGCGCGCGGGCCGCGAAGACCGTAAGCGTGCCCTACGAGCCGAACGGGGTGCGGGACCCGTACCGGACGTTCACCACCGCCGACGGCGCCCAATTCGGCCAGTACGGCAGCCAGTTGGTGATCTGGGCGGGCGGCGCCGACCTGTCCGGCGGCCGTGACGAGAAGGCCGGCATCCTCCTTCCCCGCTCCGCCGCCGCGTCGAGCGTGGTGCAGGTCAAGACGGTCGGCCTCACCGGGAGCGGCAACCCGAGCGCCAAGTACGGGATCGCCGTAGCGAACGACCTGACCGCGCCCGAGAAGGGCGGCTACGCGGTGCTCACCATGTCGCAGTCCTATGGCGTGGAGTTCATGACCGACAGCGACGGCGACGGACACCTCGACACCTGGGCCGGCGGTGGCGCCTCCACCCACCCCGCCTGGCTGCGCCTGGTCCGCGCCGGCACCACCTGCACCGCGTACTCCACCACCGACGGCCTCGCCTGGCACGAGATCGCGAGGGTGACCGTGCCCTCCGCGAGCGGCGCCCTGGACGCCGGCGTGGTGGCGAGCGCCGTGAACCTCAACTACCCCGGCACGACGGTCCGGGCCGTGTTCGACCACTTCACCGTGGAGGAGTCGTGAACGCCCACCGGCCCGAGAGCGCCTATGGCCCCGAGGAGGACTTCCTCCCGCCGCCCGTCTCGCTCACCGTCACCCCGCCCGCACCCGAGCCGGGCGGGTCCGTGACCCTGGCCGCCACCCTCACCAACACCACCGGGATCGCGCTGCGCGGCACCGTGCTGTATCTCGCCGTGGACGACACCGGGGAACCGGCCGACCTGGGCAGGCTCGCGCCCGGACGGTCGGTGACCCGTACCTGGCGGACCCGGCTCGCCGACGACGCCGAGGGCCGGATCGTGTTCACCGCGCACGCCCTCTTCGACGTGCACCGCCACGGCTCCGACTGCACCCGCGCCGGCTCCTCCGTCGTGCTTCCGTACCGCTCGCTTCCCGGGGCCTTCGACAACGCGGGGATCGCCTCCGACGACGCCCTCTCCGTCGCCGACATCGACGGCTCGAACTCCAGTCTGTCCGCCGAGGCGCTGGCGTCGGTGGGACTGACTCCGGGCGCCGAGGTCACCTACGACGGCGTGACCTTCACCTGGCCGAACACGGCACCCGGCAACCTCGACAACGTCGTCTCCACCGGCCAGACCATGCTGCTGTCCGGCTCCGGCTCCCGGCTGTCCTTCCTCGGAACCAGCACCTGGGGCGAGGGCAGGGGCGACGGCAGGGTCGTCTACGCCGACGGCACGGAGCAGGGGTTCTCTGTCGCCGTCCACGACTGGTACGGGACGGGCCCCTCCGCCGCGGTCGTGGTGCCGTACCGCCACATCGCCACCGGCCAGGACGACAACCCCGTCAGCCTGTTCACCTTCGGCGTCGATCTGACGGCCGGCAAGGAGCTGGGCTCCCTGGTCCTGCCCAAGGTCGGCGACGGCCTCCAGCCGGGCGTCCCCGCCCTGCACATCTTCGCCATGTCGATCAACTGAGCTCTGACGGAAGGACGTTCATGCTCGACAACCGAGGCGACCTCGGCAGCGCCGGTGTCACCCGCAGACGGCTCCTCACGGGTGCGGTCGCGCTGGGCGGCGCCGCGCTGCTGTCCCGCCCACAGGGCGCGTACGCGGCCGACGGCGCCCTGTTCGACACCGCTCCCGCCGCGGCCGCACTGCGGCGGCTGCTTCCCGACCACCACCGGCAGATCACCATGCGGGTGGTCGACGACGACACCGACCGCTTCCGGGTCACCGGCCGGGCCGGGCACATCACGGTGACGGGCACCAGCACCGGCGTGCTGCTGACAGGCCTTCACACTTACCTGCGGCGGACCGCGCACGCCTCCGTCTCCTGGACCGGCGAGCAACTGAACCTGCCGCACACCCTGCCCGCACCCGCCGAGGAGATCACGGGAACGGCCAATGTGCCGCACCGATTCGCCTTCAACGACACCAACGAGGGCTACACCGGCGCCTACCGCGACTGGGACGCCTGGCAGCGCGAACTGGACGTGCTGGCCGTGCACGGAGTCAACCGGGTCCTCCTCTACATCGGCGGCGACGCGGTGTACTACGACACCTTCCGCCGCTTCGGTTACTCCGACGCCGCGCTGCGCGCCTGGATCCCGACCCCCGCCCACCAGCCCTGGTGGCTGCTGCAGAACATGTCGGGTTTCGGCGAACCGGTCTCCCGGCAGCTCATCGAGCGACGTGCCGCGCTCGCCGAGAAGATCGTCGACCGGGTCCGTGACCTGGGCATGACGCCGGTCCTGCCGGGCTACTACGGCACCGTCCCGGACGACTTCCCGGCCAAGCACGGCGGGGACGCCGCGGTGGTGGCGCAGGGTACCTGGGGCGCCTTCGAACGCCCCGACTGGCTCGACCCGCGCACCATCGCCTTCGACGACGTGGCCGCCGCTTTCTACCGGGCCCAGACGCAGCGGTTCGGTGCGAGCACGATGTACAAGATGGATCTGCTGCACGAAGGCGGCAACCCCGGCAACGTGCCGGTGGACGAGGCCGCCAGGGCCGTGGAGACGGCACTGCAGAAGGCCCACCCGGGGGCCGTCTGGGCGATCCTCGGCTGGCAGACCAACCCGTCCAAGGCGCTGCTCGATGGCGTCGACAAGAGCCGGATGCTGATCGTGGACGGCCTCTCGGACCGCTACACCACCGTCACCGACCGGGAGGGCGACTGGGGCGGCACGCCGTACGCCTTCGGCAGCATCTGGAACTTCGGCGGCCACACCCCGATGGGCGCCAACGCGCCGGACTGGGTGGAGCAGTACCCCAAGTGGCGTGACAGGGAGGGCAGTTCACTCGCCGGTATTGCGGCGATGCCGGAAGGCGCCGACAATAACGCGCCCGCCCTCGCCCTCCTCACCGACCTGGCCTGGACTCCCGGCACCGTCGATCTGGACGACTGGTTCGCCGCGTACGCCGTCTCCCGCTACGGCGGCCCCGACCGGCACGCCGCCGCGGCCTGGCAGACCATCCGCGACACCGCGTACAACATGTCCCGCGCGGACTCCTGGAGCGAGGCACCCGACGGCCTGTTCGGTGCCCGGCCGAGCCTGACGGCGAACAAGGCCGCCTCGTGGGGCCCGGAGAAGGACCGCTACGACACCACGGTCTTCGACCGAGCACTCACCGAACTCCTCGCCGTGCGCGCGGAGTTGAGGGACAGCTCGGCCTACCGGTACGACGTCGTCGACGTGGCCCGACAGGTCCTGTCCAACCGCAGCCGGGTCCTGCTGCCCCAGATCAAGGCAGCGTACGACGTCGGTGAGAAGGCCCTGTTCGGCAGGTTGGCCGGGGCCTGGCTGGGCTGGATGGACCTCCTCGACGACCTCCTCGGCGCCTCCGGGCAGCATCTGCTCGGGCGGTGGCTCGCCGACGCCCGCTCCTGGGGCGCCGACCGGGCCGAGAAGGACCGCCTGGAATACGACGTCCGCTCCCTCCTCACCACCTGGGGCGGACGCGCCAGCAGCGACGAGGGACTGCACGACTATGCGAACCGGGAGTGGTCCGGGCTGGTCGGCGGCCTGTACCGGACTCGCTGGAAGACGTACTTCGACGCGCTCGCCGCGGGTCTCGCCACGGGAAAGGACCCGGCGACGATCGACTGGTTCGCCGTGGAGGACCGCTGGGCGCACGGGAACGAGACGCACCCGACCGTGCCCCACGGTTCCCCGTACGCCCTGGCCCGCCACGTGCGCGACCTGCTCGCCGGCACTCCCCATCAGGCGGCCCTCGGCGCGGCGGCCGACCGGGGAACGGTGGCCGAGGGCAGGCCCGCAACAGTGACGGTCACCTTCACCAACAGGAACGGGTTCGCGACGGCACGTGACGTGACCCTCTCCGTCGCCGCCCCAGAGGGCCTGGCGGTGAAACCGCTCGATCCCGTCCACACGAGGTCGGTGGCCTCCGGCGAGAAGATCACCGCCCGTTTCGAGGTCTCACTGACCGGCAAGCCGACACATCTGCTCAGCCGGCTCGTCGCGGTGGCGGCGTACGCGGGCGGCGGGAAGGCGGTCGCGCCGCTCCGGTTGATGGCCGCGGCCGGGGTCGGAGACCCGTACCGCACGATCTCCTACAACGACGCCGTGTTCGGCCAGGCCGGCGACGAGCTCGCCGTCGAGGGTGCCGGGGCCGACCTGTGGGGCGCCACCGACGAGTTCGGGGCGGTGTACCGGGCGGGCGCATACGGCGACAGGACCGTGGCCGAGGTCACGGTCACGTCGCAGGACGCGACCGGGGGCTGGGCGCGGGCGGGCCTCGTCGTCCGCAACGACCTGGGCACCCAGGGGAGCGCGGGCTATGTGAACCTGGCGGTCACGCCGTCCAACGGCTGCGCACTGAGCTGGGACGCCGACGGCGACGGCCACTTCGACTCGATCGCACTGTCGGGCTCGTTCACCGCGCCGGTCCGGCTGCGGCTGACCAGGTCCGGCGCCTCGTACACCGGCCAGGCCAGCACGGACGGCCTGACCTGGACGACGGTGGGCACTGCCACTCCGGGAGGCACGGCCGCCGCACAGGACGTCGGGGTCTTCATGACCGCGGCCAACGGCTGGACCGGCACTCGGGGCACTGCCACGTTCGACGCGTTCACGGTGGCCTGATTCGATAATCCCCCGCCCCGTGTCCGTAGCCGCTGGTCAGGCAGCACCTTTCGTTTGGAGGGTGACTTGGTGGCCGAGTTGGTTGAGCCGACTCACCAGGCGTCGGGTCTGCCTGGCCCGGCCGGTGAGTTCGAGGAAGTGGTGACCGGTGAGATCGGCGTATGCGGTGTCATGGGTGAACATGTGCCGGGCCCGGTCCCAGGACGTAGCGCGATCGGAGCTTCGGAGTCGCTTCCGTCGCCCCACGCTTCCACATGTCGGCGGGCAGCTGATGACGCCCGTTGAAAACGGTTCTGGCCGCAGTTCCGTGAATGCCCAGGTCAGGGGCGGCATGCAAGAACGTTCCCCTGTGGGGCATCCTGCGCATGAGGGTCGAATCGCTCGCTGATGTTCTGTTCGCCGGTTTCGATGTGCGGTTGACGCGCGTCACCGAGGACGCCGAGGTGCTGGTCGTCGAGGCGGTCGCGTGCGGGCCGCCACCACGTTGTCCGGGGTGCAACTCGCAGGCGTCGAGGGTGCGTTCGTCGTACGAGCGGGGCCTGGCGGGGCTGCCGGTGAACGGGCGGAGGCTGACCGTGCGGTTACAGGTCCGGCGGTTCTTCTGCGACCGCGGCCGGTGTCCGAGGCGGACGTTCGTCGAGCAGGTTGCTCAGCTCAGCGAGCGGTACCGCCGCTCCAGCCTCGGACTGAAGCAGTGGCAGCACGCGGTCGCTGTCGAGCTCGGTGGTCGTCCCGGTCAACGGCTGTGTCGGCGGCTGCGGTTGAAGGCGGGCCGGACGCGGCTGCTGGGCCTGCTCACGGAGCCGGCCGTCCCGGAACGGGCGCCGCGCGTGCTCGGTGTTGATGATTTCGCCTTCCGGAAGGGGAAGCGGTACGGCACCTTGCTCGTCGACGTCGAATCCGGCCGCGTTGTCGATGTCCTGTCCGACCACGAGTGCGACACCTTCGCCGCCCGGCTCACCGCGCATCCCGGCGCCGAGATCATTTGCAGGGACCGTGCCATCGCTTACAGCAGAGCGATCAAGGAGGCCGCGCCGGACGCCCTGGAGGTCGCCGACCGGTGGCACCTGTTGCAGAACCTCGGCGCGGCCGTGGAGAAGACCTGTCATCAACACCGCTCCTGCCTGCGGAAACATGCCGAGGAGGAGACCTCGCTGCCGTCACCGCCGGCCTCACCCTGGAATGGAGTTCCGGCGTCGTCGAGGGCAGCGTGAACAGCGTAAAAACGATCAAGAGGAGCATGTACAACCGGGCATCCTTCCGGCTCCTCCGGATCCGCATCCTCACCCGACCATGAGCTTCACGGAACTGCGGCCAGAACCCCCAACAGGGCCACCACTCGGCCTGGGCTGCAGAGGACTCCGAGCGGTTCCACAAGGCGATACTCAGGCCGTGGGGACGATGCAGGGCATGTTGGAAGCGGCCGAGAGCCTCCGGCACGAGGGCCAGGAGATGTCCTTCGTCAGTGACCCAGCGACGTTGGCTCGATTCGGCAAGTTCCCTGAGCTGAGGGGGTGTTACCGGGGTGCGCAGGGATTGCGCGGCTGTGGTGGCGGTCTGCCGGGCGAGGAGTCGTAGGCGCCGCACCCCTGTCCGGGAGGCCAGACGGCGCAATTGATGGGCGGCTTGCGGCGTGTTCTTGGCCTGAAGGAGCGGTGGAATGGATCGGATCAGCTCACCGAAGTGGTCCTCGCCAACCCACCCGGAGGGCAGGGGCGGGTCCAGAGCTTCCGATGCCACGGGCCGGGCGAGCGCGAGGTACAGCTCGGCGAGGGCTTCCTCGGTCAGGCTGGTTAGAGGGCGTCTGAAAAGCCTGCCCAGCGGGCAAGTTGCCTGGTAGCGGGGTGGCGTCGCACTTTCGGGGGCTGGGGTGTGCGGGCTGCGTACCCGTTACTCGACGGATCTGTCCGATGCGGAGTGGGCGATCCTCCGTCCGTTGGTTCCGGCAGTCAAGTCCGGTGGTCGGCCGGCGAAACACACCCGGAGGGAGATCCTCAAGGCGCTGGCGTACTGGCTGCGGGCCGGCTGTGCCTGGAGACTGCTGCCGTATGACCTGCCGCCATGACAGACGGTCTATCACTACTGGCGGCGATGGCAGCAAGAAGGCGTGCGAGAGCAGATGTTGACGGCGTTGCACGAACGCGAACGGGTACAGCTCGGCCGCGAACCCACCCCCAGCGCTGCCATCGTGGACAGTCAGAGCGTCCGGGCCAGTGAACGCGGTGGCCTGCACGGGTACGACGGCGGCAAGAAGGTCAGCGGCGTCAAGCGTCACCTGCTCGTCGACACCCGCGGCACCGTCCTGGTCACCTGCGTGAGCCCGGCCAACGTCGGCGACCGCGACGGTGCCGCGGTGCTGTTCTCCCGGGCCGCCGACGCCTTTCCACGCCTGCAACACCTGTGGGCGGACCAGGGCTACCGCGGCGCCGACTTCCACAGCTGGGCCCGAGAAGCCACCGGCATCACCGTGGAGGTCGTGCAGCACCGCGACGGTGGATTCCGCTCGACCTGGGCGAAAGTAGGGGCACCGCCACCGGCACTGCCCCTCTTCGCGGTGGTCCCGCGGCGTTGGGTGGCTGAGCGGACGTTCGCCTGGCTGGGACGGTGCCGCCGCCTGTCGAAGGACTACGAGTACCTGCATGTCTAGACCTCGTCGCCGGCCACCCATGCGGGCTGGTGGCCGGCATCCAGAAACCGGGTGATCATGCGTGCGGCCAACTCCGGCTTGGTGGCCATGACGGTCTCCTCGGCCAGACCTGCAGCGCGGCAGCGTTCGGGATCCGAGGTCCAGGAACGAGGGACATACAGTTCCCGGTCGACCGCAGCGTGGCCGTGCTGACCTGCGTAAATCATGTAGACGGCGACTTGGGCATTCTCGATGCGTCCGGCTGTGCCCGTGTACTGGCGCTGGACGCCGACGGTGCGGATCCCCTTCTTCAGGTCTCCGGTCTCATCGACCACCAGTACGGCGTCGGGGTCATGTAGGTGCTCGACCACGTACTCCCGTATGTCGTCACGGACTACATCGGCGTCCCAGGAAGCCCGGCACAACAAGTGCTGCATCTCGTGCGGGCTCGCCTCGCCAACCCATTCGGCGATCGTCCAGCAGTTCTTGCGGGGCAGGTCCGACAACAGGCCCAGGATCAGCCTCCGCGCACGCCGACGGGGTTCGACTCGCGCGAACCGGCCCGCGATCCGACTCAAGACAGCCTCGAAAGACTGCCGCCAATGGACGGGATCTATGCTGTGGCCCGCGGCCACCGTCTCTTCGTTAGTCCACACACCTCACGATGATCAACGGTGGCCGCTTCCCCTACGGGACTGGCCGGCCGCTCAGCCACCGAGGGCAGCAGGATCGGCGGTCTGAGCTGAATGAGGATGGAGCGCAGTGCAGGTCGCCGGAGTCGACATCTACGTGAACCACGCCGTGCTGCACCTGGGGGCAACCGATTGGGTTCCCCTCTCCCTCGCCTTGGCAGAGGCACCCGCAGCCAGCTGCGATACCCACGTAGCGGTTCGGGTGCGGCCGCAGACGGGACTCGTCAAAGTACGTCTCTTCGTGCAGCCGCAGTCTGAGGATCCCGAAGGGGCCGACCCCGCGTTCATCACGGTCTTCGACGGGTCCCTGCTACTGCCTGACGGCCGCATTACTGTCGGCGACGTGGAGCAACTGACCCGCTTCGTATATCGAGTGGGAGACCGCGGCGAGTTCAGAGTGCGAGTCACAGTGGACTCTCCAGGCGCGGACGCTCGTGCCATCGACGTCACGATCGTCCGAAGCGTCATCTGACAACCCAAGACGGCCAGTCGGTGCAAGCGGGCTGGGTGGTCAGCCGCCTCCACCAGCAAGATCGCGATCTACAGCTGGAGCACTAGGCGCGATTTCTTGATCTTCGAATTAACGACCGTGAGGGTCATCCCGATCAACACGCACACTGTTCCAGCCAATAGAGGGAACAGCGGAAATGCACCCCCACCGCTCACTCCTATAAAGATACCGAGTGCGCCTGCCAGATAGAGCACGGCCACAAAAATTCCCACGCGCGAGATTGCGCTCATCGTCGTCATTCCACTTCAGCGCCCCAACTGGTCTCCCCGGTCCAGCCGGGGCTCCCCCTGCCCATGCCCGCGGCGGGCCCCATACCAGGCCCCCGCGAGACCGGGTTGCTCCCCCAGCTCGACTCTGTCGGGGCGGCACCACCGATCATCCATGGTGGTGCCGCCGTGGTTCGCGGACCAGTAGGGCCGAAACCGTCCGAACGTCCTATCTACGCGAGGCGGGGCCGGACCCGTCCGTAGCCTCAGGATAATTTCGCCGGCATCTACGAACTCCTTGCTCTCGCCATCCCCTCGCTATGGCGATCAGAGCGAGTGCGGCAATGAGCGCGAGAACCACGTACGCCGCCACTGGATAGTGCTTTATCGCTCCGCCCAGGCCCACGAGCACGCACATTACAAGACTGACAGTGCCCCACCGGATTCTGCGAGCGCCATACATCTGCATAGTCGTCCTCCTTCGCCTGATCAGAGAAGCCCGACGAGGGCCGCGCCTATACCGGCAGTTACCCCCCAGATCGCACAGGACTCCAGGTCATCGCTTGCTGATCCACCGCCGAGAGCAGTTGCAACGGCTCCACCGGCACAGCCGCCGGCTATCGGATTCCCCGTTGCACCACCAACGGCGACACCTGCGGCCCCGCCACCAGAGCTCCTCACCCTGGCCGGCACGCCTGTCACCAACGTCCGCACCCTGCTCATCTCGCTCGCCACCGCCCACGCAGCCGCCGACACCGACACCAGGTAGGAGGCCCCGCGATGACTTCCCCGGTGGACGCCGCGACGGCTGTCGGCGGCACTGTCGGCTTGGTCGCCTGCATCCCGACGCCAGTGACGGCGTCGGGGAAGTCGGTTGTCATGGAGGTCGGCGTCCCCATGCGCGGTTCATCCTGTAATTGCACTGGTGGAAGGTATTCGTGAATGCCGACGAGGGGCCGCAGGCTGCTCCGCTTCTATGCGGCCGAACTTCGATTCCAGGCCAGGGACCTGCTCAGGGCTGCGCTTGCTTCGTGTACCTGAGAGTGAGGAAGAGTCCTGTCCACCTGACGGCAGCGAAGACAACCAGTACCCAGCCTGCGCCGTTACCCATGATCGCGAGTGCCACTCCGGCGATCACCAGGACTGCTGATGCGATTGACGACCAGACGTAGAACATGCGCGACTTACCTTGCTGTTCCGCAGATGGACCAAGCTCGCCCACGGTTGAATCTCCCTGCGCTGAGAAGCTGTGGCGGGCGGCTGTGACGCCGCCCGCCGCTGTATCCGTTATCCGCCTATCAGGTTCGAGACTCCTGTGCTGGCCCCTGTCGGCGTACACGTGAACGTCCCCACCCGCGTACGGATGAAAAGGGACGGTTGTTGATGCGTTGAGACCTGCTGCTCGGCACTCTGCTGCTTGGTCGGTGAGAGGCGGCGGAAGGCGGTCGACGGTGGTCTTGGATCCGCAACGTTGGTTGGAACTGAGGCGCTTCCGGAGTCTGTTGGAATCTGGGGCGATCAGCCTGTCGGAGGTGGCCCGGGAGACCGGGCTGGACCGCAAGACGGTGCGTAAGTATCTGTCTGCGCCGGGTCCGGTGACCCCACCGCGGCGGTCGCCGAGCGGGCGGTCGAAGGCGAGGGTGATCGACGAGTTCGCGCCGTTGGTCGACTCGATGCTGCGGGCGGAGATCTTGATGAAGGCCGCGGTGATCCACGGGCGGTTGGCCGCGGAGTACGGGTTCACCGGCAACTACCAGCGTGTCAAGCTCTACGTTCAGGACGCCCGGCCTCGCATCGCCGGGGAACTCGGCATCACGCCGAAGGAACTCGCCGGCATGCACCGCCGCTTCGAGGTGATCCCCGGCGCTCAGGCCCAGGTGGACTGGGGCGACGAGGGCAAGGTCCTCGCCCACATGGGAATCCCGAAGGTCTACTCCTTCCACATGACGCTGTCGTACTCGCGCGACCCGTTCTGCTGCTTCACCACCAGCCAGGACCTGCAGAGCTTCTTCGACTGCCATCGCCGGGCCTTTGCCCACTTCGGCGGCGTCCCGATGGCGATCGTTTACGACCGCACGAAGACCGTCGTCCGCAGGCATGTCGCTCCGGGCGAGGCGGTCCCGCTGCATCCGGAAGCGGTCGGGTTCGCCGGCCATTACGACTTCGATATCGACGTCCTGGCCGCTTACCGGCCCACCGGCAAGGGACGCGTCGAACGGCAGGTCCTCATCGTCCGTGACCACGTCCTGTCCGGCCGGTCTTTCTCCTCCGTCGAGGAGATGGACGCCGCCTTCGCCGCCTGGGTGCCGCGGCGCAGGGCTCAGGCCCACAGGACTCACCAGCAGATCATTGGCGAGCGGGCCGCCCGCGATCACGTGGCCCTCAAACCGCTGCCGGAAACTCCGTATCTGGTGGCCGAACGGCATCTGCGGCCGGTCGGCAAGGACTGCCTGGTCGCCTTCGGCGGCAATCTCTACTCGGTGCCCGCACGCAGGGTCCGACCGCGTCAACTGGTGGAGATCCGGGCCACGAAATCGCAGGTCATGCTGCATTCCACCATCGCGGACGCCGACGGCGAGACGCTGCTGGCCACCCATCTGCGGGCGGTTGGCCGCGGCACCCGCGTTGTCGAAGAAGCCCACTGGAACGGTCTGCCCACCGGCAAGGGCCGCCGGACCACCACCGGCGATGTCCTGCCACGGCCTCGCCATGAGCCTTCTCGGGGCGAGGAGACAGGGCCTCTGCAGGCCCTGCTGAACCGCACCGCGGCCACCCGCATCGAGGTCGGCCGCCGTCCGCTGTCCGTCTATGACGAGCTGACCGGAACCCGCCCCTTCACCACCCGTCCGAGCACGAGGGAAACGTCCTGAGCGAGCTGGTCTCCACCCGCATCCGCAACACGGCCGGAAAGCTCGGCCTGCCCCACCTGGCCGAAACGATCAACGAGTACACCCGGCGGGCCGACGAGGGCAAGATGGGCTACCTCGACTTCCTCGACCTGGTGCTGTCCGAGGAGCTCGCCGTCCGCGACGACCGCCGCTTCCGCCAGGGCCTGCGGCTCTCCCGGCTGCCCCACCACAAGACGCTCGACGAGTACGACTTCTCCTTCCAGCCTGACCTCGACCCGCGCAAGGTCAAGGACCTGGCCACCCTCTCGTTCGTCGACGGCAAGGCGAACGCCGCTCTGCTCGGGCCGCCCGGGGTCGGCAAGACACACATCGCCGTCGCTCTCGCGGTCGCGGCCTGCCGGGCCGGCTACTCGATCTACTTCACCAGCCTCGACGACATGGTCCGCAATCTCAAAACCGCCGAGGCTGCCGGGCGTCTGATGAACAAGCCCGGCACCTACCTGCGGCCCCAGGGCTGTTCCAAAGTCCTGCCGGGTGGGTGAAGTTGCTGGTCACGGGGTCATGCCGAGGAGGTGCAGGGGACGGGTGAAGGGTTCGTAGGAC